>DATKHV010000024.1:0-23285 GCA_035510055.1 Candidatus Cybelea sp.
GCTTTTAGCAGCCATTCCAGTGGGGTTATCGCTATGGCCATCAATATTGACGATCTTTTGCGCCGCGCAGTCGATAGCAGGGCGTCGGACCTGCATCTGAAAGTCGGCAACCACCCGTATCTCCGCATCGACGGGCTTCTCAACGGCCTCAGCGACGTCCCCCGAATCACGCCCGAAGAAATGCTTTCCATGGCCTTCAGCATGATGACCAACCGCCAAAAGCAAAAGTTCAAGGAGACGGCGGAACTGGATATGGCCTACGGCGTGGCGGGCCTTGGACGCTTCCGCGTCAACGTATTCCAACAGCGCGGCAACGTCGGCATGGTTTTGCGCGTGATTCCCACGAAAATTCGCACCATTGAGGAACTGGAGCTACCGCGCATTCTCAGCCAGGTTTGCGAGGAGCAGCGCGGCCTCATCCTCTGCACGGGAACGACCGGTTCGGGCAAATCCACCACGCTGGCGGCGATGATCGACCGCGTCAATTCCCTGCGCGCCGAGCACATCATCACCATCGAAGATCCAATCGAATACCTCCACCGCGACAAAAAAGGCTTCATCAATCAGCGCGAAGTCGAGGTGGACACCTCCTCGTTTTCCACAGCGCTGCGCGCCGCGCTTCGCCAGGATCCGGACGTCATCCTCGTCGGCGAAATGCGCGACCTCGAAACCATTTCCACCGCCTTGCTCGCCGCTGAAACCGGCCATTTGGTTCTATCCACCTTGCATACTCTCGACGCCACGGAAACCATTCAGCGTATTATCGCCGTCTTCCCGCCGCCCGAGCAGAAACAGATTCGTTTGCAGCTGGCCGCCACGTTGAAAGCTGTCGTCTCCCAGCGCCTCGTTCGCCGCGCCGATGACAAAGGCCGCGTCCCCGCTTGCGAAATCATGATCGCCACCGGCTACATTCGCGATTGCATCATCAACGCGGACAAAACGCGCTTGATTCACGACGCTATCGCCGCCGGCACCAGCCAATACGGCATGCAGACCTTCGATCAATCGCTCTTCGACCTTTATTCCAAGCAGCTCATCACCCTCGACGAAGCCCTCGCCCGCGCCTCCAACCCCGACGAATTCAAGCTCCGCATCCAGGGCATCCGTTCCGCCTCCGACTCCGCTCGCGAGGAAATGGAACGCCAAATGGCCGACTTCGAGCGCTTCGCCCGGAAGTAATTTCTAGCGCGGCGGCTCGACGTCGCTTTCCGGCCGGCGAGCAAACCGGATGCGCAATTTCAGAGGAATAAAGATAACGCATTTCATTTTCGTAATCGCTCTCCTACTCCTCCATCCTTACCTCTTTACTTCCCTACTTCCTTACTTCACTCTTCCTGGGTGTTCTCCAAGCCCCGTCAGATCGACACGGAGCCCGCCTTGTACGATGCCGCCATCAAAATCCTCATGCGGCGCGCGCATTCCGTCTCCGAAATGAAAAAAGCTCTGATCCGCCGAACCGCCGACGACGACCTCATTCAAAAAGTCATCGCTCGCCTCAAGCAAAACGGTTACATCGATGATGCTCGCTACGCCAAACAATTCACCCGCCAGCGCACCGAAGGCCGCAAGCAGGGAAAATTTCGCATTTCACGAGACTTGCGCGCACGTGGCGTCCCCGACCGCCACATTGACGCCGCCCTGAAAGAAGCATCGGAAACCACCGATGAATCCGCCATGGTCCGCCAGCGCATCGAACGCAAACTCCGCTCCTACCGAGGCGCAATCAGCGAGAAGAAAATGGCTTCCCTCTACAGCAGCCTCCTCCGCGCCGGCTTCTCCTCCGACGTCGTCCGCCGCGAACTGAAGGCCATGACGAAAGAAGAAGTCCCGGATGTCGAAGAAGGTTCCGAATAGACGCTGTCAAAAGGCCCCCGCGTGGGAATCGAGACCCTGGAGGTGACGTTTCAATCGCGGCAAGGAGGGGACATTTCTAATGAGCTTTGACAAGAAATGTTTTTCCCATACATCAGAATGCCAGCCAGGCGCTCACGCCAAAGCATTCTTCAGAAACTTCAGCGTCCGTTCCCAGGCCAACTTGGCGATAACCGCGTCGTAGACTTCCGGGCGAGCTTCGTTCATAAAAGCATGTTGCGCCTCGTAGCGATAAATCTCGAATTGTGATCTAGATTGCTTGATGGCCGCCTCGAATTCGTTCACCTTGGCCGGCGTAATCCAGCCATCCTTGTTCGCGAAATGGCAGGCCAGGGGAATTTTGATCTTCTTTATCTCGCTGGCAGGGAGATCTGGCAGTCCGTAGAAGCAAGCGCCCGCATCCATCTCCGGAACTCGCACCGCGGCAAGGACGGTCAGGACACCGCCCATGCAGAAGCCGCCAACAACAACTTTCTTCGAGCTTTGCTTCAGGTACTGTACGGCGCCGCGAATGTCCTGCTCGGCGGCATCGGAAAAGTTGAGGTTGGCCATCCTATGGCTGGCTTCGTCGGAGGCTTTGGCAACCTTGCCCCGGTAGAGGTCCGGCACAATCGCCCGGTACCCTGCTTCGGCGAGCCGGTCGGCGGTCTTCTTGATTTGCTCGTTTAGCCCCCACCACTCCTGAATGCACACAAATCCGTCGGCGCCCGCTCCCGCCTGGGGAGTCGCCAGATAGCCGGGACACGTTTTTCCGTCCGGCCGTTTGAACTGCAACATTTCACCCATGATGCCCTCCGGTCAATATAGTTTCCAAGCGTTATGTTATGACAAGGGCTGGGCTTTTGTCTGAACTCCGCCTCAGAGCAGAAACGGGTCACCGAAGAGCCCGCCGATTCCCAGGGGCCCGGCTCGATAAAGCCAACGCGAGTTAGCAAGAGGTCGGGCGTTGAGGAATTGGTTTACTTTCCATTGCCCCAGCTCCTCAAACGCCACTTCATTGCTTCAAGAATCCTAACTTGCTTGCGTGGCGGCCCTTTCGCGCACCCAATGGTGCTATCTCGCCCCCTCTGCGATAATAGCTGCACTTCCCTTGGTGCTCGAACTGAGGCTTACGTGACCGGCGCAGACACAAAAGAAAAGTTCTGGAGCGGCAACGACATCCGCGAAGCCTTCTTGCGCTTCTTTGAAAGCAAGGGCCACCGGCGGGTGCGCAGCTCGTCGCTGGTACCGCATGGGGACGCGACCCTGCTGTTTACGAACGCCGGGATGAACCAGTTCAAGGACGTTTTCCTGGGCCTCGAAAAGCGCGATTACACGCGCGCGACCACGGCACAGAAATGCGTGCGCGCCGGCGGCAAGCACAACGACCTTGAAAATGTCGGCTTCACCAAGCGCCACCACACCTTTTTCGAGATGCTCGGCAATTTTTCCTTCGGCGATTATTTCAAGAAGGACGCGATTGCCTATGCCTGGGAATTGATCGCGTCTCCTCAATGGTTCGGCATCGCGAAAGAAAAATTGTACGTAACCGTTTTTGGCGGCGCGGAAGTTTCGCCCGGGAATATTTTGGGTGTGGATGAAGAAGCGAAGCATCTTTGGCAGACGCAAAACGTTCCCGCTGGCCGCATTTTCGCCATTCCGGGTCTGAAGGAAAACTTCTGGGCCATGGGCGATACCGGCCCCTGCGGCCCCTGCAGCGAAATTCATTACGACATGGGCCCCGGCGCCTCTGACGAAGGCCACACCGATTGCAAATTTCCCTGCGACTGCGGCCGCTACGTCGAAATCTGGAACTTGGTGTTCATGCAATTCAACCGCGATGCCAGCGGCACGCTTACTCCGCTTCCAAAACCGTGCGTCGATACAGGCTTGGGCCTCGAACGCGTCGCCGCGGTCCTCCAAGGCGTCATCTCCAATTACGACACGGACCTTTTTGTGCCGCTGTTGAAGCACGCGGCTGAACTATGCCGTGTCGATTATGAAAAGGAGATCCGCGCTGAAGCCGGAAAAGGCGGCGCCGCGTCGTTGCGAGTAATCGCCGATCACGCTCGGGCAACGACTTTCCTCATCGCGGATGGTGTTTTGCCATCGAATGAGGGTCGGGGCTACGTCCTCCGAAAGATTATGCGGCGCGCCATCCAGCACATACGCAATCTTGGAAGCGACGCGTTCTTCTTCCCCATGGCTACGGCCGTACTTGGAGTAATGGAAGTCGCCTACCCCGACCTGAAAGAAAACTGGACTCGAGTCGTGCAGGTCATGGAAAGCGAAGAGAAGAGATTCGGTCACACAATTTCTGTGGGATTGCGAAAACTTCGGGCTGAAATCGACCAGCTAAAGTACGACTACAAGCTGACCAAGTCCATTGCCGCAGCACCTGAAGCTTGTGAGCAAACCGCAACAGAGACTAAGGCTTTCACGTCCCTAGCTTCGGGGGGCTTGCTATACCCAGGCGAGTCCGCTTTCAGGCTCTATGACACTTATGGACTACCGCGCGACTTCATCGAAGATGTCAGCCGAGACGCAGGAATCCCGGTCGACTGGAAGGGCTTTGACCGCGCGATGGAGGAGCAAAAGAAACGGGCGCGGGCCTCGTGGAAGGGTGGGGCGAAGGAAGCGGCGAATCCGGCTTATGCGAAATTGGCGGAGACGTTTAAGACGGAGCCGGATTTCTACCAGGGGACGAGTACGAAGGATTGCCGCATCGAGGCGATTGTCACCAAGAGCGGAGCGGTCGCCGAGTTGAAGGCCGGCGAGAGCGGAGAAATTGTTCTGGACCGCACGGCGATTTATGCGGAGTCCGGCGGGCAGCTGGCGGACACTGGGGCGTTCTACGATAACTCGGAATCGCAACTGCTCGCGGAAGTGCAGGGCGCGTTTTATCCCGTCGCAGGGCTGGTGGCGCACAAAGTTCTGGCGAAGGAGACGCTTCGCGTCGGAGATCGCCTGGCCGTCGTTGCGGATGCGGAGCGGCGGGCGCGAATTATCCGCAATCACACGGGAACACATCTAGTGAATGCGGCGCTGCGAAATATTCTGGGGACGCATGTAAAACAGTCCGGCTCGCTGAATGCTCCCGAGCGGCTGCGCTTTGATTTTTCGCATTTCGCGCACGTGGATGCGGAACAGTTGCGCGACATCGAGCAGCAAGTGAACGACGAGATTCGCCTTAACACAGTAATCGAAACGAATGTCACTTCGCTTGAAGCAGCACTGGCTTCGGGGGCCCTGGCGTTTTTCGGCGACAAGTATCCGGAGCACAACGTTCGGGTGGTAACCATTCCCGACCCGCGCGCGGCTCGCGGCTTCTACTCGAAAGAACTTTGTGGCGGCACGCATGTCCAGCGCGTGGGCGACATCGGCGTGCTCAAAATCGTCAGCGAAGAATCCGTAGCCGCCGGCGTCCGCCGCATCGAAGCCGTCACCGGCATCGGCGCCTTAGAGCATTTTCAAAAGCAAGCCGACATCCTGCGGCAAATGGCAAGCCAGCTCAACGTGGGGGAGGACAGCGTCCTCGCCCAAGTCGAGAAGCTGTCCGAGACTGCCAAGCACCTTGAAAAGGAGCTGGAAGCTCAGAAGCGCGAGGGTGCGCTCAGCCAGATTGATGAGCTGGCAGGGCGGGTGCAACTTGTTAAAGGGATTAAGGTTATCGCCGCGGAAGTACAAAATGTTGACCGCGAAGGACTTAGGCAGCTCGTCGATGCTTTGCGGCAGAAAATAGGCTCCGGAGTGGTAGCTTTGGGCATGCCCGAGGACGGCAAGGTAGCCCTGATCGTCGGCGTCACCAAGGATCTGACCGCTAAAGTCCATGCTGGCAAGCTGATGCAAACCTTGGCACCCATGGTAGGCGGCAAAGGGGGTGGCCGGCCTGACCTCGCCGAAGCTGGCGGAAAAGACACAACTGGCCTAAGATCGGCCTTAGAGAACGTCCCCTCCCTGGTGGAGGCCTTGTTATAATCTGGTGAGGAACGGCCCGCCTTCAGGAAGGTGGGCCGTACGGGCAGGATCGTTGCGCTCCGACTTGTCGCCACCTGGCAAGGCGGCAGTAACCCCAAGGGCTTCAGCACCATGGCCGGTAGGACAGGTCCGGGTGCATAGTACGGAAGTCGCATTGACCCCACCGAATCACTATCGAATAATGGTGGAGGCGTGATGCGAATATCTCGTATACCTTACCGCAAGGGCATGATGCTTAGACGCGAGACAAACCGGGGATGGCTGAATGCTACGACGCTAGCTGCCTGCGCGGCTCTTGGCGCGGCGTTTTTCACATCGCTCTTTGCAGCCAGCGCCAGCGCCCAGATCGCTCGAGTCGTTGACGATTCGGGACGGCAGTTTTTTGTAAACGCGGAACCGCCCGTAAAACCCAATCTGAACGCCACTAAAGCGCGCCCTAATATCTATTTGCCTGCGGAATCTTCCTTTACCGGACACAGCCGCCCAGCGATGGAAATCGGCCGCGACGGCGTGGAAAAGCTCGTTCGCGAGGCATCGGACCGCCACAGCGTGGATCCCGCGCTGGTCCGCGCGGTAATCGAAACAGAATCCAACTGGAATCCCAAAGCGTATTCGCGCAAGGGAGCCGGCGGATTGATGCAGTTAATTCCCACGACGGCCCAGCGCTATGGCGCCTACGACGTATTCAACCCACAACAAAATATCGACGCCGGGGTTAGTCATTTGAAGAGGTTGCTAGAACGATACAATGGCAACCTCGACTTGGCGCTGGCGGCGTACAATGCGGGAGAGGGCGCGGTCGACCGGGCCCACGGCGTCCCCGCGTTTCGAGAAACGCAGAATTATGTGCAGCGAGTACAGAACGCCTACTTCCGGCCGGGATCGGGACGCCTTCCCGATGCCTTCATCAATCCCCATGCGATCCACCGCGACGTTACCCCGGATGGCCGCATCATATTTACGAACGAATAGAAGCCGTTTTAAGCTGTTCGTTTTTGCTTGTTAGTTTTCGGGGCCGCTATTGCAGGCCTCGAAATTTTTGATTGTATTTTTGAAGTGAGTTTACGTTTCCGGCTACGATAGAGTGGCGTTTGGGGGAAGTAGTTGATGTTGGGGGCGCAAAAAATTTTGCACAAGAGCTTCGCCCGTCTTTCGCCGGTTTTTGCGGTGGCGGGCGCAGCGTTGCTGTTGGCCTCGGCTACGCCCGCTATAGCGAATGCGGGAGCTGCGAACGCGGGTACCGCGTCAGTGCGGCGGCAATCCGCGTCTACGCAATTCGCGCGCGCCGAAGAACAGCGCGCGGCCCTGAACAGCAAACCCCCGGAGAAACGCACGCTCGCGGATTACAAACAAGCAGTCGCCGGCTATCGGCGAGTCGCTCTGATTACGGCGCGGGCCCCCGAAGTGGCTGATTCCCTGCTGGCCATTGCGGAACTTTACGCCGAGATGGGCGAGCGTTTTGGGCGAAGCTACTACCAGTCGGCGGCCGATTCCTACCAATTCCTGGTGCACGAATATCCGACGAGCAAGTATTGCCAAGATGCCATCCTGCGCATGGCGAAGCTGCAGCGCGACCAACTGGGGGATTCCGCGCTAGCCAAAAAGACCTACGAAAATTTCCTGAAGAAGTATCCGCGTTCACCGCGGAAACGCGAAGCGCAAGAAGCGCTGGCGGAACTGGCGCTGTTGCAGAACAGCGACGCTCCTGCCGCCACGACGAGCGCGGCGGCAAATTCGAATGCAGCTCCACCAGCCGCCGAGGAAATGCATTTCGCTGCTCCCGTGCACTCCGGGGGAAAGTCCGCTGGCCGAACGCCATCAGGGGATCGGCCGTGGGTGCGGCGGATTCGCGCGGCCGCCAACGGCGATGCGACGCGTGTGACCATCGATCTTGACGACAGCGTGCAATATGTTTCCGGACGCATCGCCAATCCGGACCGCATCTTTTTCGATTTGCATGTGGCGCGGCTGACGCCGGAAGTAGCACACGGAAATATTCATGTGGACGGCAGCTTGTTGACAGCGGTACGCGTGGCGCAGAATCATAATGGCGTGGTGCGCGTGGTGCTGGACGTGAATGGCGTGAGGGATTACACCGCCTCGCTGACGAACAATCCGCCGCAACTGCTGATCGATCTCTACGGAAACGATCCGGCAGCGACACCGGTGCGAACCGCCAAGGAAACAAAGACGCAGCCGCCAGCGACGAGCGTTGTGAATGACAGCGCTGCGGCAAGCGGAACGCGTGCGGCAGGAATAAAATCAGCAGAGGACGCGGACTCCAGTTCAGAGCAACCCGCGGAAACCTCAAAGAGCGCCATCGACAACACCATTGGCGGAATGAGCGCAACGGGAACTTCTCCAGCGGCGCCGCGCAATTCCCTTCCCGGCGCAAAGAGCTCCAAATCAAGTTCTACCAAAGCCACGGCCACGAACGCCAAGCCAGATTTGATCAAACCTGCGAGCGTGCCGTTGCCCACCCGCGACGGACAATCCACCTTGACGCGCGTGCTGGGCCTAAAAATTGGCAGGATCGTGATCGATCCGGGTCACGGCGGCCACGACACCGGAACGATTGGCCCGACGGGGTTGATGGAGAAGGATCTGTGCCTGGATGTGGCGCTGCGGCTGGGAAAAATCATCGAGCAGCGGCTGCCCGGCGCGGACGTGGTGTACACGCGATCGGACGACACGTTCGTTCCGCTGGAGGAACGCACCAACATTGCGAACCAAGCCAAAGCCGACTTGTTTATTTCCATTCATGCCAATTCGAGCCGGGACCATGCGGCTCGCGGCATTGAGACGTATTACCTGAACGTGAAGGGCTCGGCGGAAGCGATGGAAGTAGCGGCGCGAGAGAACGCTTCCTCGCAAGAAGGCGTTCACGAGTTGCAAGACATGGTGATGAAAATCGCACGGACGGAAAAGCTCGACGAATCCAAGGAACTTGCCGAAGACATCCAGGACTCCCTCTCCAAGCGGATCGAAAAGACCAGCAAGCCGGTGAAGAATCGCGGTGTGCGGAGAGCGCCTTTTGTGGTGCTGATCGGCGCGGACATGCCTTCGATCCTTACCGAGATTTCGTTCTTGAGCAATCCGGCCGACGAGCAACTGTTGAAAAAGCCCGAGCAACGGCAAAAGGTGGCCGAAGGGCTGTATCAGGGCATGGCCAGCTACCTGGAGAGCATGAACAGCGTCACCATGAACGAACCTCTGAAGCCCGGCGCCGGACACCCCGCGCCGCCGGCCGTGCAACAATCTCGCAACCAAAACTAGCTTATGGGTGTCTAATAGAAGCCGGGATGCGAAAGCTTTACTTCATTGGCGTTGTGATTCTGGCCCTCGCCGAGGCGCCCTATGCGTTTGCCCAAAAACAAGTGCTTCCCCGCCAGTTCGGTACCTGGACTTGCCAACCTGACGCCGGAGAAGCGGATTTCTCTAAGACTCGGAACTTCTCTGATTTATCGAAGGAAGCTGGTTACGCCGGCAGTGAATCCTGCGATTACCTTTCTGGGACTGGGGCAACCAAGATTTATGTGGGCTTAGAGAAATATCGCGATCCCAGCAGCGCGTACGAAATGTACACCGCGTTGATTCGTCCCGATATGCATCCATCGACGCTGGGCCGGACTTCCGCCGTAGATGGCGACAGATTGTTTGCGCTGCTAGGGGGATTCATTCTGGAGGTGCGCCCGACGCCGGCGATTTCCGATGCGGACTTGGCGGCGCTGGTAAAATCCGTGAGCGGCGAAGCCGACCAGACTCCGCTGCCGCCGATCCGCGCTTACTTGCCGACAGGGTTCACGGACGGCACGCAAAGATATGCGCGTGGGCCGGCGGGGTTCCGTAACGCGATTGCGGCGTTGCAGCAGGACGAATTTGCAAACCTAGCCGAGGAGACGGGATTTAATTTGGATGCCGAGGCGATGTTTGCGCATTACCGTCAAGGAAAAAATGAGGCGGTACTGCTGCTGATTGACTACCCCACGCCGCAGCTAGCGGAGCAACACTTGCGGCACTTGGAAGAGGCGATCTCGCCGGCCGCGAAGCAGGCGGGAACAAGCATTGAGCGCAAAGCCACGCTGCTGTCGCTGGTGCTGCGGCCTACCTCGGCAGGCTACGCGAAAGTGCTGCGGAGCGCTCTGAATTATGAGACCGAAATGACCTGGAACGAACCGCACCAAACGGTGACCGATCCGCCGTTGCTGTCAACGATCGCCAAGATTTTCATCGCCACGGGCATATTTATGGTCATTGCAGTGGTGCTGGGGGCGGCGTTTGGCGGTGTGCGATTGTTGACGAAAGTCTTTTTCCCCGGCAAAGTGTTTGACCGGCCGGAGCAGATGGACGTCCTGCAACTCGGCCTTTCCGGAAGAAGAATTAATTCCCGCGATTTCTACTAGACCACCTCTGGCAAACGACCCGCAGTAATAAAAATGGAATGAATTCCCGCTGAATCTCAAGTAGGATTCACCCATGGCGCCACACGTTTTATCGCGACGATCGTTTCTGGCCTTTTCGGCAGTGATGCCATGGGCTCTTTCGGCACGCGCAACGAAATCCATTCCCACCGGGTTGGAACTTTACTCCGTGCGCGATGCGCTGAAAAAAGATCCCGAGGGCACGGTGCGGGCTGTAGCCCAGATGGGCTATCAAGGCGTCGAGTTCTATGCGCCCTATTTCGAATGGACCGAGAGCCAAACAAAGCAGATGAGAAAGCTTCTGGACGATCTGGGAATCCGCTGCTTTTCGACGCACAACGATAGTTCCTATCTGAGCCCGGAAAAAATCGGCCGGGCGCGCGACTGGAACCTGATTTTAGCGAGCAAGTACTTGGTGATGGCTTCTTCGAATCCGAAGCCCGGTCTGGACGGCTGGAAAGCTGTCGCCGAAGCGCTGAATGTGGCGGCCGATGAGCTTGAATCATCGGGCCTGAAAGCCGGGTATCACAATCACCAGAGGGAGTTTACGCCCCTCGAAAACCAGCGCCCCATCGAAATCCTCGCCAAGAATACAAAGCCATCGATCATGCTGCAACTCGATGTGGGCACTTGCGTGGAGGCCGGTTCCGATCCGGTGGCGTGGATTCGCGCCAATCCGGGCAGAATCCGCTCTCTGCATCTGAAGGATTGGTCGCCCGACCCGGAGAAGGGTTACAAGGTCTTGTTTGGAGAGGGCGCTGCCAAATGGAAAGACATTTTTGAAGCGGCGGAAAGCGCCGGCGGAGCCGAGTACTATCTCATTGAGCAAGAAGGCAGCCGGTTCCCTGAACTGGAAACCGCGCGACGCTGCCTGCAGTCATTTCGCCTTGTCCATCCCGCTTGATACTTGCTCGCGCAACTTGCCCAGTCCTGACCGTCCGACACTAGGCCGACCGAGATGGCACACCGCAGGTTGAAGATCTCGCGCTCATTCCATCAAGCAGCAGCGATCAATCGCGACAAGTCTTGCTTTTCCGAGGTTTCCTTGGCGGCCCCCAAGCAAAACACCGCGCCCATTCTGGTACTCCAGCATATAGAAGCGACAGCAAGCGCCGCACATCCAGAAATACTGGACGGAATGCGTGTTGGGAAGCTTTTGGCCGGGTGGATGGTCCTTATGGAAGCAAGAAAAAAAACGGCCCCGCCGATAGTCGAAAGGCGCGCGACCATTCGGGTTGCCACAAACCGAAAACATGAAACCCCTCAAGGCCGCATCCCGCTGGAGGTCAGCGACCGCTTACGAACTTCGCACGCACGTGGACCT
Source organism: Candidatus Cybelea sp. (assembly GCA_035510055.1). GTDB lineage: Bacteria > Acidobacteriota > Terriglobia > Acidiferrales > UBA7541 > Acidiferrum. The sequence goes on from DATKHV010000024.1 coordinate 11,575, forward strand.
TGGGATGTTCAGGGTCCCTGAGGCGTTCTGCCTGGTCACGTTCCAGCCCGGCGATCGTGGTCTTCAACCATTGCGCCACGGCAGTTTCCAATTCTTCTCTCGTGCCGTATTTGTAGAAGAAATCGACCGTTTCCTTTTGCTCGTTCAGGTGAATGTGGCGGCAAGGAATTTTCTCAGCCTGAAAATCCTCCGGCACGAACTGCATCAAGACGCATTCGTTGCATGGCTTTCGCTCTTGAGTGCCGAAGTTCAAACAGGTCGGCGAATCCTGAAACATCAACTGCGGACGCCAAGGGGCGCGCGCGGAGCCGTGATAACCGCCCTTTAGGAGAAACTCCAATTCCGCCTTCATGACTTCCAACCGGTCCCGCGGCTCAATAACCATGAGACCCACCCCTTGCATTATGAAGTTTGTCGCGGCACGGTCCGGTTCACTAGGACGAACATCACTTTTCCCGGTGATGCGCGCTCCCTTTTTCGCCTTCGCGATCACCCGGTCCTGCGTTATTGCGTCTGGTGCTTGAAGAACTCCACTTGGCGCAAGGGTTTCTTCGCCAAATCTAGAGTCTTGTACGGACCTCCCAGATTCTTGCCCTTGCCGCGAAAGGGCTTGGTATCCGCCTTTCACTCTCTTGATCATGGCAATCTCCCATCCTTCGCGGATCTGCCACCAGCGAACATGGCAGTTCTTAGCCGCGGACCGTAAGGACTGGACAGGGGGCATGCGCGACCACGTCGTAGGCGATGCCGCGTTCGACGCGAGTCGCAAATCCCGGCAAGGTGTCCACGCCGCGGACACCCAGGACGATCAAGTCCGCGTCGCACCATTCTGCTTGCGCGAGGATCTGATCGGCCGGTTCGCCATGCTCTACCTTTGGTTCTGGCCGGCACCGCAGTTCCGCGTCCGTGGGCACCAATTCCTCGAGCCCGTGGAGTGCCTCGGCAACGGAAAGTCCGCCCGGCCGGATTTGTTTTCCTGTCTTGGGTGTCGGAAGCACATGCAGGAGAACTAGTCGCGCCTGATTTTCTTGGGCCAGCGACACCGCGTACGGCGCGGCCACTCCGGATACGGTGTTGAAATCAGTCGCGAAAAGCACACAACGAAATCGCCCGCCATTGTGAGCGCCACTCCGCACCGCCGGACCAATCGTCAGCACCGGAACATCCGTCTGGCGGAAGACTTCCTCCGCTGCCGAACCGAGCACCGCCTTTTTCAGGCCAGTTCGTCCGTGAGTTCCCATCACGATCAGGTCGAACTCGCGCTCTGTCAGTGTTGTCGAAAGCACGGGCCAAACTCCGACGCCGCGTTCGATAAGGGTTTCACTCGGCAGGCCCGCGAGTTGTGCGTCCACTTTTTCCATCTCTGCTCTTGCTACATCTTCTTCATTGTCGAGCAGCGACAGAGACATATCCGCGGCAAGGTACGCAGCCACGGGCGGCAAGAGGACATGCAAGGTAGTCAACTTTGACCCGTACGAACGGGCGATCATGGTCGCGAATGGAAGCGCGCTTACGGAAGCTTCGGAAAAATCGGTCAAGAACAGAATGTTCTCGAGCGGGATTAGTTTGTTGGCTGGTACGATGGACATGCCGCCCTCCACCGTTCAGTTTGCCTTGCTGGACTCGAGACTTTCCGTGATTCCGGGCACGCTTTCAGGTGACCTCCGTCACTTTCGCGGTCACGGATTTTGTCGCTTTCGGGATGTAAAGTAGCGCCGCAGGAATGCGCCTACGGCCTAGCACCTGATTCGAGAGAGCCCAGCGATAGTGCTTAGCGCTACCGGGCTGCGCAAGGGATCTCTAGATAGTCACCTAGAGAGTCGCTCGAATATCGAATACAACGGTCAGTGTGTCGACAACGCGGCAAGGGCCATGAGTAAGTCCAGGCGCCCGTTGCCCAAACCCTCGCCCACATATTGGGCATGGGCCACGGCGGAGGCAGCCATGGACTCATCGATTTCGCTTCGCATACTGTGCATCAATGCAGCGGAACCTGAAACAAATGGCGCACTGAAGGAGGTTCCCCATCCGGCGGCGTAAGTGCTGAAGGGATAGGTAGTAACAATCGCCTCGCCAGGGGCCGTCACCCACACGATGGCATCACCGTAGTTCGAAAACGTCGAGCGGTTATCCAGATCGTCCGTGGACGCCACACCCATCACGTCGTTTTGCATCCCCGCCGGGTAAACCATCATAGGAGGTCCCTGGCCCTCATTTCCCGCCGACGCAGCACAAACCACATCGTGCTTGTTGGCGTAATCGAGAGCATGCTGGAGCCCTGGTGAACTGGTACTGAAGTCGAAACTCATGTTGATCACGTTGGCGTTGTTCTCGACAGCGTAATAAATGGCCCGCAGAATATCGGAGAGGTATCCCGTGCCATTCGAATGAAAGGTCTTCAAGGGCAACAGACGGGCGGTCGGGGCCACCAGGTGGATAACGCCCATCACCATGGTGCCATGCCCGAACGCCGCGTATTGCGGATTCCCGTCAAGAACTGCCGCCGAAGACTGGTCCAGAACCGCGGCACTGGATTGATTCACGACGGCTGGCTGACAATTCGGGCAAGGCCGCGGGGCGGGCCCGGCAAAATCCCTCAGTTCAGAACCACCCGGCTGGTTGCGCGTAAAGTCGTAACCTGGCAGCAGAACGCTTTTCAATGCCGGATGGTTGGGATCCACGCCGGTATCGATGTCTGCGACGATACCTGCCCCCGTCACGTGAAACGTGTGCTGCGCGGATTGCACATGCACGATCTGCGAAGCCGGCTGGTTGACATAACCGTTCCACACTGTCGTCCCGAAGTATTTTACTGGAGCATGGTTGGTTAGACTGGGAGGCGGAGTCGTCACTACGTTCAGCCCACCGTTGACTAGGTTTATCAGCTGATCGACCTCAGCACTCAAGGTTCCTGGGAGTTCGTTGAGGAGATTCAGGAAGGTGGTTGGGTTGATGGTGCTCGGAGTCGTTAGCAGGAAGGTGTGGTTCAGCGTTCCATCAATGGCGCCCACCACGTTGCAGTCAAGGAGATCGCAAAACAGTTCGAGCGTACTAGAGGCTAGCGTGGTCCGGACGATAAACCGATTGTTCGCCATTGCAGGCGTTGACCAGAGCAAGGCCAGCAACATAGCTGCAAACCGCATTCGGCGCTTCATTACTCACTACTCCTTTCTATTCCCTCTTGGCAGTTCTGTCTCTAGCGTTATGGTTCCGACGGGTTCAAACCTCGAAATTCAGTCCTTATTTCTTGGTTTTCTTCCGGGAATCATCCTTGCGAATGAACATCAACCGGGGCCTTCCCTTTCCTTTGGTGGCAGCTAGTCGCTTGCCGTCAACAACTTCAAGGGGGACACCCGGTGCGCGCCCCCAGCGGAGGGAAGCGCGGCGGGTATACCATTCCTACTGGCGCATCATTAAGATGGGAAAGTGATGAGGAAAAAAGTAGGCAAACCATGGAAATTTGGACCGGGTAAGGACCCTATTGAAAGCTATTGGCCTAGCCCCAGGCCCAAAGGGTAGAATGAGCGTCCCAGAATGGGAAAAGCTTACTCCAGGCACCCTCCGAGCCAGGTTGCGAGCCCACCCAACTAAGGTGTTTACCTGAGGCCCGTTCAGGGGTTTACTTGATTGAGGAAGTGGGTCTCGGATGGTATTGAATATCAAGCTCTTTACGCACTCTCCGCGGCAGCTTGGTCCCCAGCCGGGCTGTGCGCGCCCAGGAGATAATCTTAATGTCGAAGCGAGATGCCACAATCACGGCCCCAGACCAGAAGCGTGCTGAAGAACCCTCGGAACTTCTACGAGAATTGGTGGCGCACTTGCGTCAGAATCGAACGCAGCTGCGCGAAGAATGGGTCGTGCGCATTTCGGAGACGCGCCTGCTCACCGCGATGACCAAAGAAGAGATCTTCGCGGAAGCGACGTCGGTATACGACAGCTACGTGGAAGCCCTGGAGACCGAGGCCTTTGAAGCGCTGCAAGCTTATGCGCGAAACCTTTCCGAACGCATCATCCCGCGCGGCGTTGAAACGCACGAAGTCGTCGGGATCGTGTTGCTGCTGCGCGACGTGCTGGCGCGCTCTCTTTTCGCGAAATATCAGACTGATTTCAAGAAGTTGAATCGTATTTTAGACGCCTACGAGCCAGCGGCAAACCGCATCGCCAACACCGTGGCGGTTGGCTTCGTGCAAGAGCGCGAGCGCGTCATCCGCCAGCAGCAAGAAGCTATCCGCGAACTTTCCACTCCGGTATTGCAGGTTCGCGAGCGGCTGCTGATTCTGCCGATCATCGGCGTGATTGACCCGCAACGCGCCCGGCAATTGACGGAGCAGCTTCTTCGCGGGATTCGCACCAACCGCGCGAAGGTCGTGGTCATCGATATCACTGGCGTGGCCGCCATGGACGTCACGGTGGCAAACCACTTGGTGCAAACGGTTGAAGCTTCGCGGCTGCTGGGCGCGACGGTCATCGTCACCGGCCTTTCCCCAGAGATCGCGCAAACGCTGGTCACCATCGGCGTCGACCTGGGAAAGATGAATACCGTCGGCGACTTGCAAGGCGGAATTGAACAAGCCGAAAGACTCTTGGGTTACAAGGTTGCGTCACTCGCGGAGCCTCGTTAAGCCAGAGGAGGAAACCCAGTGGAAGTCCCCATCCTCAAACAGGGAGCGTTCCTGATTGCAACTTTTCAAGCCGCTCTTTCCGACGCGGATCTCAATCAACTGCGGATGGGCTTGGTACAGCAGGTGGTGCGGTTCCGCTCGCGGGCGGTGATCGTCGACGTTACCGCCATGGACGTAATGGACTCCTTTGCGTCTCGCACGTTGCGTGAGATTGCGCACATGATTCGGCTGCGCGGCGCGGAAACGGTAATCGTAGGGATTCAACCCGAAGTGGCTTTTGCAATGGTACAGCTGGGCTTGACCCTGGAAGGCGTCGCAACCGCGCTGGACCTGGAAGAAGGTTTGGCCTACTTGAACGAAAAGTTCAAAGTCACGAACTGAGAGTGAGCCATAGTGACGGTTGGGGAAATTCGGGTGGAAATCAACTCCGACCAGGATATCGTCGTGGCTCGTCAGAGGGGCCGCGTGATGGCCAGTGAGCTAGGTTTTTCCTCCGGCGACGCCACACTCATTGCCACCGCCATCTCCGAGCTGGCGCGCAACATCGTGTCTTACGCCAGCAAGGGCGAAATCAAGCTCAAAGGTATAAATTCTTCCAGCCGAGCCGGGATTCTGGTTGTGGCAACCGATCGCGGCCCGGGAATCGCCGATGTTCGCCAAGCCCTGCGCGACGGTTTTTCCACGTCGGGCAGCTTGGGACTTGGCCTGCCCGGAGTGCGTCGCTTGATGGACGAATTTGAAATCGCTTCCCAGCCCGGTCAGGGAACAGTTGTGGCGGTGAAGAAGTGGAGACAATAAAAGAGCCGATGGTGGAGTACGGCGTAGCCAAGCACGTCCTACGAGGACAGGGCGAGTCAGGCGATCTTCATCTGGTTTGTTGCAGCCAAAACGGAGTCTTGGTCGCGGCGATTGATGGCCTCGGCCACGGTGAAGAAGCCGCCGACGCCGCTCGAACTGCGGCCGCACTGCTCAAAAACTCGCTCGACGAACCGGTTATTTCATTGGTGGAACGGTGCCACCAGGAACTCAAGGGAACCCGCGGGGCCGTCCTGAGCCTCGCTTTCATTGCCACCGATAAACAGATGATGACCTGGATCGGCATCGGCAATGTCCAAGGTGTATTGATGCGCGCGAATACCAAGAGAGGAAATGGGCAGGAATCCCTTCTGCTCCGGGGCGGAGTAGTCGGTGCGCAGTTGCCCTCGTTGCAGGCCACCGTGCTTCCCATCTCGCGGGGAGACACCCTTATTTTTGCCACCGATGGAATTCGAAGTGATTTTTCCGCCGACCTCTCCGTTCGCGAAAACCCCCAAAGGGCCGCGGACAGAATTCTCAATCAGTACCAACGTGGGAATGACGACGCGCTCGTTTTGGTCGCTCGGCTGACGGGAGTAGAACTGTGAAATCCGCGACTCGGCGAAAGGGGAAACCGCTGGAAACCTTTGAAGAACAGTACCGCTCTCGCTTGCTTGAGTATGCCGCCGGGGGAGGCGAACAGGCCTTGGGCCAAGCCTATGAACTGGGCCGCCGGGCGCTGACAGAGAAAAAGAGTCTGGTGGAGATGGCCGCGCTGCACCACCAGGCCGTAATTGATTTAGCGCGCTCATCGGAAAATGAAAAACAGCGGGAAGAACTGCTCCGCGCCAGCTCGCAATTTCTCGGGGAGTGCCTCTCGCCCTATGAAATGGCCCACCGCGGCTTTCAAGATGCCGTGAACGCCTTGCGGCACCTGAACGAGACGCTCGAGGAAGAAATCAAGCGCATCGCGTATGCGGTGCATGACGAGGCCGGGCAACTCCTCGTCGCCGTGCATCTCGCGCTTGCGGAAGTCGCTACGGAATTGCCCGAGCCGCAACAAGCCCAGTTCACGCGCATTAAGGAAATGCTGACGGAAGTTGAAAAACATCTGAGAAGGTATTCTCATGAACTTCGGCCAACGATTCTGGATGATCTTGGCTGGGTTCCGGCGATCCGTTTCCTCGCCGACGGTGTTTCCAAGCGCTCCAACATCCCCATACACATTGATGCGACATTTTCAGAACGCCTGCCCACCGCCATTGAAACCACCCTCTATCGCATCGTTCAAGAAGCGTTGACAAATGCCGTCAAACATTCCCAGGCCAGCAATCTCTGGATTCGCGCCTGGAAAGAAAATCTTGTGCTGTGCTGCTCGATTCGGGACGACGGCGTGGGATTCGATATCGCTCTGTGCCAAAGAGCGTCCCTGCGGAAAGGGTTGGGCCTTATCGCCATGCGCGAGCGTGTCAGTGCCATCGGTGGAACGCTGCAAATGGAATCGCGCCCGGGCCACGGAACAGAGCTTTCTCTTCGTCTTCCTTTGGAGGTTAATCATGCCAATTCGAATCGTACTCGCAGATGACCACGTGCTGGTTCGGCAAGGACTAAGGTCCTTGCTGGAGCGCGAAAAATTTTCCGTTCTAGCGGAAGCATCCGACGGGCAGGACGCCGTCCGCTTGGCGGAAGCGCATCATCCGGATATCGCCGTGCTGGATATAAGTATGCCGACGCTCAATGGCATTGATGCTGCTCGCGAACTAGGCCGCTCCTGCCCTAAGACCAAAGTCATTCTTCTCACCCAGCATGAAGAAGAACAATACATCCACGAAGCGCTGGAAGCAGGCGTGAAAGGCTACGTCTTAAAGAATCAGGTCGCCAGCGACCTGATTAATGCGATTCAGCAAGTCTCCCGGGGAGCGTTCTATCTTAGCCCGGGGATTTCACGCGCGGTGATGGAGGCTTACCGGACTAAATCCGATAAGCCCTCGGACCCCTTGACGATTCGCGAGCGCCAAGTGCTGCAGTTGATTGCCGAAGGAAAATCCACAAAAGACACGGCTTCCGTCCTAGGCATCAGCGTGAAGACCGCGGAATCACATCGCATGCGCCTCATGCAGAAGTTGGATATCCATGAGACAGCGAGTCTGGTGCGCTACGCCGTGCGCCGCGGATTGATTCAGCCCTGAGCAAAGTTCGCTGGCTGGTCTTCGGATGCCCGGCACGCCGCCAGTTTCTGGGTATTTACCGTGAGCTGCAGCCGCTAGAGCTGAGTTCCCGGTATTGCCGCAGCGCTTCCGCGTCGCCCTTTTTCGATGCCGCTTCCAAGAGCACTCGAGCCTGCTCACAGTTTCTCGGCACGCCTTCACCCTTCAAGTAGAGCCCCGCAAGCGCGACTTCTGCCTGGGTGTCGCCCGCCTCGACTGCGGACCAGAGTTGGCTTGCGGATGCGCCGCGAGGTGGCTTGGGATGTACCTTCTGGCTAGGTAGTGCGGAAGCTAGCCGCCCTTTTGGGCTGGCTTTCTCTCGAATCACTTTTTCAGGTTCCGTTGGAGCGGCTGCTGCCGCCTCGGCCGGAGCGGGGACCTGCGTGGCAGAATCCTTTATATCGGCCGCGGGAGAACTTGATTCTTCCCCCGAACTCGGGATCTCGCTTTTGGGGGGCGTTGAAGGAGTTGAAGGAAATGATGGCTCCGGCTGGGTGTCGCCCGCGCTTTTGAGTTTCTCTCCCATGCGGATCAGCGCGTTGCCGACTTCCAGACGAAAGTTTTGCACCAGCAGGATGGGCATCGAAACGAGAATCAGGGCCAGGAATGCCGTCGCGAAACCCCGCAGCCAGCGCGGACGAGACAAACCATGCGCGTCCTCTCCTGAGAGCGGCTCTAAGAAAAGAGAACTTGTCGGCGCGCGTGCAACTCGAGGTGCAGCAATTGCAGCCGCAGCCGTTCGGGCGGTAGCACCCACCGCAGCCGCGGGAAGAGACGGGAAGGTGTCATGACTTTCACTTCCCGCAAAGGGGGACATCCCGTCTAGTGGATCAACCACCTTGCTTGGAGGTAGGAAGTCCGAGTGTTCGGTGTGCAAGCCGAGCGATGGTGATAGCCACTGGCGGATTTGTTCGCGAGTCTCTGCTGGCACTTCTTTTAAGTGCAGGCCGCCTGATTTTCTTCGGTCATCCATCCACACGATTTCTGCGTTTAGTTTTATCCGCTGCCCGGGATGAGGCGATAGGCAAAGCCGGATGGGGCCTAGTAGGTTAACCGCAGCCGCGGCGTGAAACGCGAGACCTTCTTCCGAGGCGTTCAAGACAATTCCGCCTCCTCCCGGTTCAAACTGCAAGTAGGATAGCTCTGCGGGCGTCGTTCTTCGAGTGCGCCGCCGTTCGGGTTCCATCGATGTTTAGAGACTCCTTGCTCTTGTTTTTCATTGAGGGTGGGCTCAAAGGTGAAGGTGGCGTCTGGACACAGCTAAATCGCGTGCCGCAGAAATAGACGGCGCCATGATGGCATTCTACAACTCAATCTGCGCGGCCTCCCTCTTTTTTTCGAAGGGTCTTGCTCGACGGTCATCGAGGCGATGCCACGGATCACGATAAGCCATTTAGATTCAGCGACATAACGGTAAATAAAAGGAGTTTTTCCCCGATCGTTTTTATAGGCTCGGGTGTTCACCTGTGAGAAATAGAGGAGTCCACCCGATTGCCTGGCCTTTTCAGTATCCTAAGCTGCCCCGGTAAGATGCCCACAAAGATTTTATTAGCAGACGACCATGCCCTGATCCGCCAAGGATTGAAGGCATTGCTCGAAAAACAACAAGGATTTCAAGTTGTGGGTGAAGCTGCGGACGGCCAAGAAACACTGCGTTCTGTGGAGAAGACGCAACCGGACATAGCGATCGTCGATATCAGTATGCCCATCCTCAATGGTGTCGAGGCAGCTCGCGAGCTGAAGAAATCCTCTCCCAAGACGAGGGTCATACTTCTCACGCAGCACGACGAAGATCAGTATGTCACAGAGTCTCTGCGGGCAGGAGTTAGAGGCTATGTGTTGAAGAGCCAGGCGGCCAGCGATCTGGTGCACGCGATCCAAGAAGTCTGTCGCGGGTCGGTCTATCTTAGCCCGAACATTTCGCGCGCCGTGGTCGATGCTTACTTATCTAAGGCGAATGTTCCGGCCGATCCCCTTTCCGGGCGCGAGCGGCAGGTCCTGCAATTGGTCAGTGAAGGAAAGTCGACCAAAGACGTCGCTATGCATTTGGGAATCAGCGTAAAAACCGCTGAGTCGCATAGAGCAAGACTCATGAAAAAGCTCGATATCCACGAGACCGCGAGTTTGGTCCGTTACGCCATTCGGTCCGGTTTGATCGAACCCTGAACGCGCCAGCAAACACTCTTCGGCGGACAGTATTCTCGGTTATTTCACTTGGCTGAAATGGGGAATTCACCGGATTGCATCGATTTGGCAAGAGGTTATCTTACTCAAAAGAGAGCGGGCCGCCTCCTTGGAAAGTGCCCCCACCTCTCTAGCACCCCGAATACCGAACCGCACTGACAGGGAGGCGGGCCGAACTTACGGAGGAAATGTGGGAAAAGGGTCGGAGCAGACCAGGTTAGCGACCGGCAGTGCGGCCCTTGATGGTCTGCCGAGCCGAACCGAGCGGCCATTGGCAGAGTTTCATTTGCTCCGTCATCAAGTCGTTCTTCTGGCGATGAAGCATGGACGCGCTCCCCTGCCTGTGACTTCCATTGTTTGGAGAGGACTGCAAAGGCGCGGAGCTGTGAGCGGTCTTTATGATTTGGGGAATATCGCGCGCCGGCTCTCGTTCTTGGGAGACGGGCGCCTTTTGCTGGATGAACTGAAGCTTCGGCGTTCCACGGGAGCGCCTGACGTGGAAAAAAGTAAGGCGAAAAGAGATTGCGACCATCGGGGAGAACCATCCATAAATCGGGGATGAACGCTGATGCCAATGGGATCAAATCGACTCAGATTGAATGGCGGCACGCGGAAGCAACAAGCCATGGCGGGACTAGAAAGCAATGCCGCTGATCTCGCCATCCTGAATATGGCGGTGGATTCCCAAGCGTCGTTTCGCCGAAGAGCCCCGAGCTTGTCTTCAAGCAACGAAAACAAAGCCATGAACGATGTTTTCACCGTGCTCCTTTCCGATGCCAATCGAGAACTTGCCAGTTTATTGCGTGACGTGCGCACGGGATCTCCCGGCGTCGTGTTCCGCGAAGCTCAAGGCCAGCAGGTCAGCGAGCTTCTGATGCGTGCGGTCCGCTGTGCCGCCAAGCAGTACATGTTGCAGGCGGAACTAAGCAATCTTGCTATCACTGACGAACTCACATGTTTGTATAACCGGCGCGGTTTTATGGCCCTGGCCGAACGCCAATTAAAAGTCGGGCGCCGGACCGGCCGAGGCATGTTGCTCTTCATGATGGACGTCAACGGCTTGAAGCAGATTAACGATTCCTTTGGCCATCTCGAGGGCGACCTAGTGCTAAAGCGCACGGCGAAGGTCCTGGAAGAAACCTTTCGCGATTCCGATGTTGTCGCTCGCTTTGCAGGAGACGAATTCGCCGTTCTCGCGCTGGAAGCGGCCGGACACAGCGAACCTACCATGAAGACTCGGCTATACGAGAGTTTGAGGTCCATCAACGCCGGACTGCCGCGGTATGAGATATCGCTTAGCTTGGGCGTTGCGCGATTCGATCCGCGCAACTGCACTTCAATTGAAGAATTGATGGCTAAAGCCGACCTTGCGATGTACGAGCAGAAACGCCGGCGATCGGCAACCATTCCGGAAGGACGGCGCAGTGCTTGATCTGGATAGGCGCTAGGAGTTCGGAGGGAAGTATCGCCAGAGAAGTTTTGTGGCCGTTTGCGATTTAGTTTGCACCGTCTGGCCCGGTGCAGACTAAAAGAACCTAATGGGGAAGGTCATTTCAAAAATGCCTGCGCGGTCTGGAAGACTTGAAAAGCGCATTCCGCTGGCGGTGCCCTTGCAGATTTCCAGCGTCTTGGACCCCGCCACTTCCGAGCGGACGACTTCGCAAAACGTGTGCTCGCTGGGGATGCGCGTCGTCTCCGAGCGGGCTAGACAGCTCAACGAGCGGTTGATGGTAAGTTCGCTCATGGGCAACCTGCGAACTCTCGCTCGCGTGGTGTACTGTCAGCGGCTTCCCGATGGACACTTTGCCGTGGGATTGCAGTTCCAAGGTATGTCCGCCGATTGGTCGAAGAATTATACGGCTGGCGCGGCTCATTGAATCGAGCCTCGAAAACAGAAAATAAA
>DATKHV010000025.1:0-7845 GCA_035510055.1 Candidatus Cybelea sp.
TTACGAAGTGAGCGCCAATTATTTCGATGCATTAGGCGTTCAGCCCTACCTTGGCCGTCTTATCCACCCCTCCGACGAGCATGCTGCATATATCGTGCTTACCTACGCGTATTGGCACACCCACTTTCAGGACGATCGCAGCGTCGTGGGCCGCGTCCTCCGTCTCAACAGCCATCCTTATACCGTCGTCGGTGTAACCCCGCCGGGGTTTCGCGGAACTGTGTTGATCTTCTCGGCCGATTTTTTTGTGCCCATCGTCAACCAGCAACAGGACGACGCAGCGGATCTAGCGAAAGCGCGCGGAAATCGCTGGATTGGCGAAGTGCTTGGACACGTGAAGGCGGGAGTCACTCCAGCGCAGGCGGTTGCCGACCTCAACTCGATTGGTTCTGCTCTCGAAAAGAGCTATCCCAAAGAGGATGCCCAGATGAGCTTCAGTTTGGAGCGTTCAGGCCTTCCCGGTGGCGGTTTTGGCGCCGCCATTCAGGCGTTCCTCGGCGGATTGTTGCTGCTCGCGGGACTGATTCTCCTGGCCGCCTGCGCCAATCTGGGCAGCCTCTTTGCCGCGCGCGCTGCGGACCGCTCACGCGAAGTCGCTCTGCGCCTCGCCCTAGGCGCAGGCCGCACGCGCATTCTGCGGCAGCTATTCACCGAAGCTCTGCTGATTTCACTTATGGGAGGCGCTGCCGGACTTTGGGGCAGCGTAGGGCTTCTGCGCTGGTTGGCCGTGTGGCAGCCGTTTCCCCAATACTCAATCAGTATGCCGGTGAATCCGGACGCAACCGTTTATGGAGTCGCCTTGCTCTTGAGTGTAGTCAGCGGATTTCTCTTCGGCGCGGTTCCCGTCAAGCAAGTGCTTCGCACCGATCCTTATCAGGTCATCAAGTCGGGATCCACCGGCTCCCTGGGGCGCCGGCTTACCGTCCGCGACCTGTTGCTCGCCGCACAGATCGCGATCTGCGCGATGCTGGTCACCTCTTCCATGGTTGCCGTCCGCGGACTGGCTCGCTCGCTGCACAGCAATTTCGGTTTTGAGCCGCGCGACGCGATGCTCGTTGACATCGATTTGAATATGGCCGGTTATAAACCCGATCGCGTGCCCGCAATGCAAAAGCGTATGCTCGACGCCATGGCCTCGATTTCTGGCGTAACGTCCGTAGGCTTGGTCAACCAACCTCCATTACAACCCGCCTGTTGCAGCGAAGCGAATATCTTTAACGACAAAACAGCTGATCTCAGGCCAACCAATGCCGCAGCTCACGTGATTGTGTTCAGCATCTCTCCCGAATATCTCCAGGTGGCGGGCACGCCTTTATTGGCCGGCAGAGACCTGACATGGCACGATGACAAGACTGCGCCGCGCGTCGCCGTGGTGAACCGGCTATTTGCTAGCAGAATGTTCGGCTCCGCCACAAACGCGCTCGGCGGATATTACAAACTGGACGATGGAACGCGCATCCAGGTGGTGGGTATCGTCGAAGACGGAAAATATAGGCCGAACATCACCGAAGATCCTCGCCCCGCGATGTTTCTCCCTATTTTGCAATCACCCTCCGCTGAGACGTGGCTGGTTGTCCGCTCGAGCGCCAATTCCCGCCAACTGGCCGCAGCCATAAGAACTAAACTCCGCGACCTAGACGCGGGGCTGCCGACTTTCGTCCAAACATGGAACGAAGCCATGGACGGAGCTCTGTTTCCTTCACGCATGGCGGCCCTTTCCCTTGGCGTATTGGGCGCCATGGGAGCGATCTTGTCGGTAACTGGCATTTTTGGATTGGCTGCGTATTCCGTCAGCAAACGCCTGCGGGAGTTAGGAATCCGTATGGCACTCGGAGCACAGCGCAAGGAAGTGTTAAAGGCCGCATTGGGACGCGCATTCAAATTGCTAGCCTACGGTTCAGTTGCCGGATTGGTCCTGGGCATTCTGGCCGGCCGGGTGCTCGCCTTTATCGTGTATCAAGCATCTCCCCGCGACCCTCTGGTATTGGTCGGTACCGTTCTGGCCATGTCGTTACTGGGTCTAGTAGCCACGTGGATTCCGGCGCAACGCGCGCTGTCCGTCGATCCCGCGATCCTGCTGCGCGAGGAGTGAACTACCGGGCACGGAATCCGGTTAGTTCCGGTTGGCAACGCGCTTATCTCGTTTAAATGGAACAGTTCCCAGATAGAATCCCCAAGAAGCCTTTGCACTTTCTGTTTACCTGCCCAAACCGGGCCAGCGCTTGCTGAATGTGGTCTATACTTATCGATGGTTTGGAGCGAGCCGGAGCGCAATCATCCGTCTTGAAGACTGTTAGGCTCTGAAGTGGTCTCGGGGGTTCGAACCCTCCTCCGCCACACCCAAGCCAGTCGAGTGGTTGCGGCTCCTTTTCGTTTATCTTTAGGTTATGCCGGAGTTATTGCCGGCACGCACCCCTGCCCTGCGCGTCTAAACTGGAACATCTAAAGTATGTCTTCTTCCCGCAGAATCGTGTGGCTGGTTGGGACTTGGATTCTCTTCCTAGTGATCTATTCAGCCGTGTCGCTGTCGCTCCAGCGAAACTCGGAGTCCCTTAACACGTTGGGGAATCTCGTGCAGTGCGTCGTGCCGCTCCTGGCCAACGCCGGCCTGCTTCTAAATGCAGGCACGCCGCATTGGCGGCGAAACTTCTTCTGGATGCTGATCGCCATGAGTTGCACTCTTTGGATGATCGGCCAGTTCCAGTGGACCTATCACGAGGTCTATCTTCACACGCCGGTACCCGCTCTAAACGGAGGAGATATCCTTTTCTTTTTGCGCGGCATTCCGTTGATGGCGGCGCTCACGCTGCAGCCGCATCGAAGACGCGGCGAAATCCAATTACGTTTTGGCTATCTGGATTTTGTGTCGCTGTTTATCTGGTGGACTTTCCTCTATGCCTTCGCCGTCTTGCCGTGGATTTATGCTTCACCGATGGTCGCTCAATACAATCACAACTACGATCTGCTGGCCAACATTCAGAACATGGTCATCGTCGGGGGGTTGGCGGCCCTGTGGCTGGCTTCGAACGGGGTCTGGCGGGTCATTTACGCCAATCTCTTTGGCGCTTCCGCCACGTATCTGCTCTCTTCCTTAGCCGTAAACGTCGCGATCGCCAATGGCCGGTACTACACCGGGAGTCTCTACGATCTTCCGCTCGTTTCGCACTTCCTGTGGTTAGCCTTGGCCGGTGTCGTCGCCTTTCAGTATCGAGACAGGTTGGATGCTCTCAGCGAAAATGCCTACGATTCGGATCCCGGTTCAACCTCGGAAGAAAACGTCTGGCCGGCTCGTTTGGCGATGGCGGCGGTGATTTCTCTTCCGCTGTTTGCGATCTACACGGTGCGGTTCAGTCATGAGAATCCTGAAGTCCGCGAGTTTCGTCTGATGACCACCTTGATTGCTTCCGTCCCGCTCGCTTTCTTGATCTTTCTGCGTACGCGGTTGGCCGACCGGGACCGCTCGCGTCTTCTCGCACAGTCAGAACAGTCCATCGAGAATCTGAAACGGCTGCAAGCGCAAATCGTCCAGTCGGAAAAACTGGTTTCTCTGGGCCAGTTGGCCGCCGGAGCGGCGCATGAAATCAACAATCCACTCGCGGCTATCCTCGGCTTTTCCGATCTGCTTGCCGATGATCCGGCGATTCCGGAGAAAGCGCGAGTGACGGCATCAAAAATCCGCGATCAAGCGCGCCGCACAAAAGCGCTGGTTGGCAATCTTCTGAGTTTCGCTCGCCAGGTCCCGGCGGAGCGCACGCTCCTCGACATCAACACAGTAGTGAGCAACGCAGTGCAACTTCGCGCGCTCGACTTGCGCTCGGGGACCACGCGCATCGAGTTGCAGCCTGCGGCCGTGCTGCCCGGCGTTCGCGGCGATGGAAATCAGTTGATGCAGGTTTTCTTTAACATCATCAGCAACGCCCTGGAAGCGATGGAAGCAGCCAGCGGTGGAGTGCTGACCATCAAAACGATCCGCGACCGCGGCAACGTCGTAATCCTGTTTTCCGACACCGGCCCCGGACTCAAGGACCCCCAACGCGTGTTCGATCCTTTCTATACCACCAAGCCGGTGGGAAAAGGCACTGGCTTGGGCTTGAGCATTTGCTTCGGCATCGTCCAGGAGCACGGCGGAAAAATTCTTTCCTACAACCGGCAGGAAGGCGGAGCCGTCTTCCGCGTCGAACTGCCCGCGGTCCTGGCAGCACTGCCGGCCAGGGAATTGCAGCACACCACGGCCTCGAGATCCACGCAAAAACCGTCCTGACCGCCCGGCGGCACTTTTGTATCTATTACTCCCTCGCCCGGCGATCCACAAGACTCATGTTAGAGTCTTGCATCCTACTCTCGCGGCGGCGCAAGGGAGTCACCATGCCCGAAATAGCCATTCAGACCCAGAAACTGACGCGCAGATTCGGGAATCTCACCGCCGTCGAGGCCATCGATCTACAGGTGACGGCTGGTCAATTCTTCGGTTTTCTCGGACCGAATGGCGCGGGAAAATCGACGACCATCAAAATTTTGACCGGTCTGCTTGCTGCAACCTCCGGAAGCATCCAGCTTCTTGGGCTGGACTTCGCTATGAATCCAGTCGAAGTAAAACGCCAGATTGGCGTTGTTCCCGAAGGCATGGGGCTTTTCGAGCGTCTGACGGGTGCCGAGTATCTGAAGTTCGTCGGACGGATGTACGGTCTGGATCGCCCGACAACGCAACGCCGCTCCTCGGAACTGCTGGAATTCATGCAGCTCGCCGACCGACCCAAGACCATGATTGCCGACTACTCCCACGGGATGCAGAAGAAGCTGGCCCTTGCCGCGGCAGTGATTCACGGGCCGCGCATTCTGTTCCTCGATGAACCGTTTGAAGGTGTGGACGCGCTTGCGGCTGGTGCGCTCAAGGCGCTTCTGGGACGCATGACGGAACGTGGCACGACTATTTTCCTGACATCTCACGTTTTGGAAATTGTTGAACGGTTGTGCAGCCACGTGGCCATCATTCATAAGGGCCAACTGGTCGCGCAGGGCTCACTGGAAGAATTGCGCGCGGGGGTTGCGGGTGAGGCCGGAAGCAAAACCACGCTCGAACAGATTTTTCTCTCCATCGTCGGACAGGACGGCACGGAACGCCCGCAGCTCGAGGAGCTTTCATGGCTGATGTGACACACTCCGTCAGCGTCTTCGAGCAGATCCGCCTGGTGGCGGGACTGCGCTGGCGCATTCTGCGCAACAGCCTGCGCAAGAAAAACAATCGGCTCGATTTGATCGGTCTGATCCTTGCCGGCGTTCTTAGCGGCATCTTTGTCTTCGGATTGAGTTTTGCCTTCTATGCCGGGGCCTATGCCTTCCTATCCCAAGGCCGGATGGAATGGATGGCTCTGCTTTTCTGGGGCATTTTTCTTTTCTGGCAGATTTTCCCGGTCTTCGTGGCGGGTTTCGGCGCCAATTTTGAATTCCGCACGCTACTGCGCTTTCCGCTGAGCCTCCGGGCGTTCTATGCCATAGGCTTAGCATATGGATTCGCTGATTTTTCAGCCCTCGCATCGGTTTGCTGGCTTCTAGCCATGACCACCGGAGCGACAGTCGCCAAACCAGGCGTGCTGCCGGCCATGCTGCTGATCGTCGCCGTGTTCATGCTGCTCAACGCAACGATGGAGCGGCTCATCGGCTCCTGGCTCGAGCGCTTGCTCGCCCGCCGCCGGACCCGGGAAATTTTCCTGGGGCTTTTCGTTCTTTCGATGGTTTCGTTGAATTTTCTCTCGCCCTTGATGCAGCGTTACGGTGCATCGGCGCGGCCCGTATTTTTTCGCCTCCTGCCATACTTTGTGTGGCTTCCGCCATCCCTTGCGGGACGCGCCCTCGCGGCAGTGATTCGCATGCAGCCCGCGGCGTTTCTGCTGAACTTCGTGCTTCTTTTGTCTTATTTGGTTTTGTTCAGCGTTCTTTTGTGGGGCCGGTTCGCCGCGCAATATCGTGGCGAAGAACTCAGTGACAGTGCGGCGCCGGGGCGGGCCGCCATTCGGCCGCTCCCGGCAAGCGACGATGGTCCCGATCGATTGAGTTTGCTTGCGCCTCAGGTAGCGGCCATCGTTCGCAAAGAGTTCCACTATCTCACTCGCAACGGTTTTGCGTATTTCACCCTGCTTCTGCCCCCGCTACTGATTCTGATTTTCAGCATGAATTTTGCCGGGAGTCATCCGACCGTGGGCGGTAAAGGCGTTTCCTCTGATGTGTTTTTTCCCGGCATGATGGCCTACCTCATTTTGATTTTGATGGCCCCGGCCTACAACAGCTTTGCCTACGAAGGGCGCGGCGTTCAGACCTACTTCACCGCGCCGCTGCGCTTCCGCGATGTATTGCTTGGGAAGAATCTGATGCTCGTTTCCGTGCTCTCGCTAGAACTCGGGCTTTCCATGGCGATGCTCGCGTGGCGCGTTGGGCTTCCTTCAGCCCACACGTTTGTAGCCACCTGCGCTGCCATCATTTTCACTATCGTGGGTCAGCTCACCATCGCCAACTGGTCCTCGATCACCTTTCCGCGCAAGCTGGAATTCGGTCAGATGCGCGGTCAGCGGCAATCCGGCATGGCGGTATTGGTTGCGTTTGGCGCGCAGATTTTGATGGGCGGGATTTCCGCGGTGATTCTCTTCACGGGAAACTGGACCGGCAATCTCTGGCTTCCCGCCCAAGTTTTCGTCTTTCTGGCGGTGGCGGCGGTGGGCGGCTATTTCGCGTCGCTGGACGCATTGCATAAACTTGCCGAGAAGAAAAAGGAAGTCTTGATGGAAGCCTTGTGTCGCTGATCATTAATGTTGCGAGTAGCGCAAGCAACGCCGGAATCGTTATTTCTCTCGCCGCATGAATTCCGAATAACGCGCGGCAATCGCGTGCCAGGAAAAATATTGCCCCTGGGCCGCCAAGCTTCGTTGCGCCAGTGATGCGCGATAATGTTCATCCTGCAAGACGCGCAGCAGCACGTCTCCCAAGTCGCCTTTCCTCTGCGGCGAAAAAAGCGCCAACCCCGCTTCGGTGATCGGCGGCGCTGTTTCCGGGCCCTCGAAGGCAATCACCGGCAAGCCGCAAGCGATCCCTGCGATCGCGCTGCCTCGCCGCGTGGAAATGGGCCCGCGCACAAAAAGCATGACGTCGGAGACCGAGAGACAGCGCACCACATCTTCTCCGGGCAAAACTCCCAGCATGTGCAGTTCGACCGTGCTATCGCGGAAATGTTTCTTCAGCTCGGCTTCGGCATTCTGCGCATTGCGCCCAAGGACGATTAGTCGCAGGTTAGCAAAACGCTCGGCAGCAAATCGGACGGCTTCGACAATATTCTGGATTTCCCGTCGTCCCGCTTCGCCTCCGGTAATGCCGAACACCGCAATGCTTAATTTTCCGCCAGTAGAAATGCCTTTTCTCGAGTTGGCCTTCCCCGAAGTGGGCAGATTTGCGCCAACGGGAATGAACCATCCTTTGCTGGCTTCGCGTTTGACCCAGGAAATACTTTGCAGCGGAACCGTAAAAACGGCGGCTTCAGAAAGGCGCAACGACTTGAGCATGACTCGCAATTGGGCGACGCGGCGCAGCGCGTCAATCACGCGCTTTCCGCCGTAGGGCTCAACGTCGTGAAAGATCACGCCCACGCGCACACCAGCGGCTCTAAGAATCTTAAGGACTTGGGGAAATCGTAGCGGAAAGCCCCGCGCGGACCATGCCAACGCCGTATATTGCACAAGCACCCAGGCGCCGCGCCACTCCCGTGCGCGATGCCGAAGCGTGCTGGCCGCGCGAGCCCATCCACTCTCGGCCCACGCCACGCGCTCGATGACCATGTCGAAGTCTTCCGCGAGCAGAGCT
>DATKHV010000026.1:0-45001 GCA_035510055.1 Candidatus Cybelea sp.
GCGGAGGGCCTGGCCGCCGCCAAACCCGCCACATTAACCTTCGCAGCGGCATTCACCGGAGGCAATGCAGAGCCGGCTACAAAACCGTCGTTCAGCGATTTACGCCAGAATTTATCCGCGTCCGCGCCGCCCGGCATGCTCTTCATCCGCTCGCGGATGGTGTCGTAGGCCGTGATGCCGGGCTTGTCGGAGAACGCGCCCAACACCTCAAATGCGGAATGTGCACGATACAGCGGCGCAATCAGCGGCTGGATCACACTGTAGGTTCCGTCAAACGCGCGCGCGTCGCCCCACATTTCCAGAAAATGTGTTTCGGGAATGTGCCACTGCGCATATTCGCTGGTTTCGTTGTAGTGCGAAGTCAGGTGAACGATGGTCGCGACTTTTTTGAGCTTAGCGACAAAATCCCAATCGTGCGGAGCGTCATACACCGGATTGCCGCCCAGAATCAGCAGCAAATCCACTTTTCCCTTGGCCATGTCCGCGCAAAGATCGCGCAGAGAATCCGCGTGATTGACCGTTCCTTCCACTGGCTCGGTGTAGTACACCGTGGTCCCGCCGTTACCCAGCGCAGCATTCAGATGATGCGCCAGCGCGTGCACTTCCGCGGACTGCTGCTCGCCCGCAACCACTAAACCCGCTCCGCGGTGTTTGCTCAGGTCTGATGCGACCGCTTCCAGGAACTTCTCGCTCCCCGCGGGAGGCGCTGCCGATCCGGCACCGGCAATTTTCGCCGCCAGCGCCCGCGCAAACAGCTGCACATCGTTTGCCTTCAGCGGGAGTCGATTGTCCGCGGTCGCGCCCGTTACCGTAGGCGAAGGCTCGGCCACATACAGCCGGTTCATCTCGCCGTCGGGACCGGTCAGATGGCGCTTCCGATAAAAATCCTTCATGTAACGGACGTGCCCCGGCCCGCTGGCCAGAAAATCAGCATCCAGCGAAACGATCACGTCTGCTTTGTCCAGCCGATAAACTGTATTCAGCACCCTACCGAACGCCAGCTTCGCGCCTTCCCGCGCGCCATCGCCAACCGCCGGTTCCCACACATGCCACTTAGCCTGCGGGAAAAGCTTCTGCAACGTTTCAATCTGCCCAATCAGCGCCGGCGAGTTGACCGTACCGGTTAAAATCCGCAGGCCCGCGCCGCTCACGGCTTTCTGCGAAGTCGCCAGCCCCTGTGCGGCTGTCTGGAACGCTTCCCAAGTACTCAGCTCGCCGAGGCTAGTGGTCGTCTTCGCGCGGTCAGGATCGTACAAATCCAACACAGCGGCCTGGGCGAACGCGTCCGTCGCTCCCAAACTCGACGGATGTTCCGGATTCCCTTCAATTTTTGTCGGGCGCCCTTCGTGGCTTTCCACCAGCAAACCCAGCGCATCGCCGCCAAACGGCATCACCGTCGCATAATGCAGCGGCTTGCCCAAAATCATTCCCTCGGGCTGCTTTACATACGGAACGACGTGCTCTTCCGACGGCAACCCGCATCCCGCCATGCCCGCCAACGCCAGGGACGCTCCCATCAATTTCATGAAATCCCGGCGATCCACCGATTCGTCCCACTCCGAAGCGCCGCGCGGGTATTCCCGGTGCAGCATTTCTTCAAAATGAGGGTCAGCCGCCAGCTCTTCCAGCGTCCGCCAATACTTTTTACCCTGCTGCCCGTTCAGCTTCTGCCGCACCGCCGTCAAATCCAGCGGGCGCTCGCGCAGTTCGCGCTCCTCCGCGGTCGGTGGGTGATTGTCAAGGTCGGGCTTGTGCTCGTGATCGCTCATACCGTCCACTAACGATGGCACGTCGAGCAGCTGGTCAGCTCGGTCGCGCTCCGGATATTGCGTTCTGCGTGAAATTGTTTGCCAAGCTCGGCCTGATTCGACGGCGCCTGCCACGCCATGTCGTAAACCTTGTCCAGCGGCCGCAAGGCCTTTTCCGTGTTGCGGTGGCAATCCAGGCACCACTCCATTAGCAGCGAATTGGCTTGGAACATCAGCGGCATCTCGTCCACTCGCCCGTGGCACGTCGAGCAGCCCACGCCCTTGCTGATATGAATGCTGTGGTTGAAATACACATAATCCGCCAGCCGGTGCACTTTCACCCACTCAATCGAAGTGTCCGTGCGGAAGCTTTCGCGAATCGGCTCCAGATATCCCACATTGTTAAAGAGAACCGAATGGCAGCTCATGCAGGTTTTTGTTGGAGGGATCCCGGCGGTGGCGGAACTCTCTGCCGAGGTGTGGCAGTAGCGGCAATCAATCCCATCATCGCCCACATGGTGTTTGTGGCTGAATTGCACCGGCTGCGAGCGCACGATATTCTGCCGCGTAAAATATGGCGAACGCGCAAGCCCCAGCACGCCCGTAAGAGCGAGTCCCGCCAGGAATATTCCTGAAAACAGACTAAACCGGGCGATAAAATTCGTACTGCGGTGAAAAATCTGGGCCATTTTCGCGTTGCGCTCTGGCGGGTCTCCGGGAAAGGACGGGCACCTTGGAGAATCCACCCCTCAGTCACCGGGCGAGCGCGTGCCCGGGTCGTTTACGACGCGATAGTGTCTATCAAATCTTTTGGAATTGCAACACCGCGAGCCGGCAAATTTATTTCTTTGTTGAACGTATTTTTCTTTGCATCATTCATCCGATTTGAAACATCCTATTTTGAATCGCCGCACTACCCTGACCGCATTGCCAGCGACTCGGTAATCTCTGCAATCCAGCCCGGCGCGTCGTTTGGCGAACGCAACCGCCGTGGTATTCTAGGCAGATACTTCGCACCCGTTTTTCCGCGAAGCTAGCTCCATTCGCGCTGTTAACACCGTTCGCGCGAGCGCCTGCTGGGGCGTGGTCCAACTGGTAGGACACCTCACTGTTAATGAGGACGGTGAAGGTTCGAATCCTTCCGCCCCAGCCAATTTTCCCCACTGAACAATGATGTTATTGCGCTCTGGGGGGCTAATACCGATTGGTCGCTTTGCCGTTCATTGGGCGGTTAGTTTCTTCAGCATCTCAACAGCGTTTGTGTTTTTGGGATTCAGTTCCAGAGATTTTTTGTAATTCTTACTGGCCAATTCCTTGTCACCACTCGTCATGTATGCCTCTCCCAGGCTGTCATACGTGTTGTACGACTCCGGGAAGGCCGTGACGTTCAATTGGAAAATCTGGATCGCCGCCTCGATTTGTTTCAAGCCAAGAAATTGATAGCCAAGTGTATTCAGTTCGTCTTCGCTGAAATCATATTTGTTGGGCTGGGTGGCGCGCAATTCGTGGTACTGCTGTATTGCCGATTGCACATCTTTTTCGTTGATCGTTTTCGAAAGTGTTTCGGCGATGGACTTCCTGCTAGCCAGGGCCTGAGCTTTGGCCAGCATTGCGACAATCGAGGTCTTGGGGAAGAGTGTTCCGCCGAATACAACCGCGGCAATTTTGGTGGTGTTCTTGATGTCTTCGAGAGGATTCGCGTCAAGGAGGACCAAATCCGCGATCTTCCCCTTTTCGATGGTCCCCATTTCCTTTTCTTTCCCCAAGAACCGCGCTGGATTGTAGGTCGCCGTTTGCAGAGCGGCCAAAGGCGTCAATCCGGCTTGCACGTAGAGGGCTAGCTCGTCGTGCAGACCAAAGCCGGGCAGCCCGTAAGGAATCAACATGTCTGTTCCAGCAATAATGCCGACACCGGCATGGTCCAGCCCCGCGACAATTTCGAGGTCCCTTCGAAACTGTTCCTTTGCATAAGCCACGTTGCTAGCGCCCATCTTCAACAAGAAATTGGTCTTGGGGTCCCACGATTCCCTGACCTGGCGCGGCATGTACTTCGCGCGCGGATCCTTTAGGAGACTGGGGTCGTCAACAAGCGCCATCGTGCGGAACAACACGAGCGTCGGACATATCCACGTGGCATTCTTTTTCAAGTGTGCAAATACGGCGGCGCATTTCTCCGCACTGTAACTGTCCAACAGCAAGTGTCCCGCCGCATGGTAACGAGGTCCCCCGGTTAAGTCGGGCTTGCCCATGGCAATCATGTCCGCGAGATCTTCGTTGGCCATTTTGTGCAACTCTTCTGCGCGCGACGAACAAGATTCGAACATGCCTGCGAGATGCTCGATGCTTTTCTGTCCAGCGTCTGAAGCCTCGTCCACGGAAACTCCAAAGGGAACATGACCCGCAAAGGGGATAGCCTGCTTCCTTGCTTCATCAGCGATGGCAAAGTAGGCCTCTCGAGGGAGGAAGGAATAGACCTTTACAAAATCGGCGCCATCCTGTTTGACCTGGGTCACGGCGAGGCGGCCTTCGGCTTCCGTGGCAACGGAAATCGATCCTGACCAAAGTGGTTTCGGTCCATCTACTAGTGCGCTGGCGATGATCATTCGCGGCCCTAGCAAGGCTGTCTTCTCGATTTCCTTGCGCTGCTGTTGGAGCTCCGGGTTGCCCAACATTTGCCGGACGCCCGTGACGCCGTTGGCGATGAAGAGCGGGAGATAATCTTTGTCAAACCAGTGGACGTGCATGTCCCAGAGACCCGGAATCAAGAATTTACCTTTCGCTTCAACAACTTGCGAATCTTTGGGCACAACGGCCTTCGCACTATCGCTGATCTCTGTAATATGTCCGTCCGCGATCACCACTGTGCGATCCGGCTGGGTTGGTCCTCCCGTCACGTCGATGACCGTAACGTGCATGAAGACCAGCGGCCGCTGTTTTGTGGCAGAGTTTCGTTGGCCAGTTAGAGATGACGCCAGAAGGAAGAAAGCCAGCGTGGAGACAAGGATTTTCCTCACGGAACCCTCCACAACCACTCGGCAGATGGGCGGTCACAAATCACGTGAGTATAACTCCGAAATGCATCTCGGTGGGCACTTCAGTTTCGGTGAGCTGTAATACCTTTGCAATCGGTATTAGGGGCATAATACGGCTTAAGACAACTTAAAGGTGCGTAGGACCTAAGTCTTCTACGGTGTTGGAAACATTGGATTGGGCCGCGGTTAGCTTTCGAATCCTTCCGCACCAGCCAATCTTTCCCTCTAGAAATGTGCTATTGCGCGTTTGGCAGGTTCTAATACCGATTGCGCTACCTTAATTCCGATGTCGCGTTCGACCTAAAACGCATTATCAAAGTCAATTTCAGTTCTGGACGCCCATCTTGCGTTTGACTTCGCTAAAGCGGGGATCGGAGCTTAATGGAGAAGGTCCGACAAAGAGCCAGATCAAGGCTCCGGAGCGGAGCTCAATGGCTTTGTCGATCCAGGCAAAGGCTTGGTCTTTGTCTCCTAAGTCTGCGTAAAAACCCGAGATTTGAAAGGCGTCTTCGTGCCAACGGTCTTTATTCCAGCGCTGCAACGCGGCTTTCAAATCCTTCTCTAGAATTCCCCTTTTGCCTGAAGTGGCGTAAGTCTTGCGGAATTCTGCAATTTCGCTCGGTGTCGATCCGCTAGCAATTCGAGCCTGCACTCGCTCTTCTAGAGCTTCTTTCTGCCGTCCCATGATTTCGTCGCAATCCGCCAATCTCGTGTGGGCCACCATCAGATGCGTTGGACTTGGATCGAGATCCTGGGTCTTGCGGTCCTGGGCAATAGCTTCTTCGCAGCGGCCCGCAGCTTGTAACAGTGTGGCCAAGATATAGTTCACGGGCAGGGATAGAGGATCAACTTCCACTGCCTTGCGCGCTTCTGCTATGGATTCGTCGAATCGTCCGATCGCGGACAGCAAGACAGCATAAGTGTGATGAGCCGTCGCATAGTTCGGGTTTAATGCCACGGCGCGCTGGAACTCCCGTTTTGCTCCCGGGAAGTCCCAGTCATAGAACATCTTCACTATTCCAAGTGAGGTGTGGCCTTCCGCGGAGTTATCGTCCAGTTGCAGAGCTTTCAGGGCCGCTTCTTTGGACATGGGCATCGCTTCGCGAGGTAGCAGATGCCCCCAGGCGTATCCGAGATAGAAATACGTGTCTGCCAGACCGGAGTAGGCTGCGGGATATTGCGGATCTTCGGCGATGGCCTGGTCGAAGTAGGTTTTGGCTTTGTACAAATCTGCTTCGGTGCGCCGGTTCCAGAAATAGCGGCCCCTCAGGTAAGCGTCGTGCGCGGCAGGATCGACGGGGTGGGCGCCAGCGAGGCGCGTACGCTCCTCTGGCGTAAGCTTAACGCGGATTTCCTCGGCGATGTCCTGAGCCACTTCATCTTGCAGGGTCAGAACATCTTTCAAATCTCGCTCTTATCTCTTGGCCCACAAATGGCGGTCGCCCGGCGCTTCGATCAACTGGGCAGTAATGCGCACACGGTTCTCCGAGCGCGTGATGGAGCCTTCTACTACAGCGTCCACATTTAACTCGCGGCCAATCTGAGGTAGCGTCTCCTTTCTACCCTTGAAGTGTTCGGCCGAAGTTCGCGAAATGACCCGCAGAGAACCGATCTGCGCGAGCTCCGTGGTTAAGGCGTCTGTGATTCCGTCACTGAAATAATCTTGGTTCGGGTCCTTGGACAGATTCTCCAGGGGAAGCACGGCGATGGAGCGAATCTCTAGTGAGCGGGACTTGGCAAAGATACGGGTGCGAAGCTTAGCGATGTTAAATCCCAACACCAACGCAGCGAAAAGCGCCAGCGCCAAACCGGCCGTCAAAGTCCGCGCGATTTTCATCCCGGTAGGAGAAGCCGCGATTGCCGGCACGGCGCTTGGCCGTTCCGCTGCTTCGACGGCACCCAGGAAGCGGTAGCCATGCCGCGGGACGGTCTCGATGAAACGGGGACTCTCAGCCGAGTCTCCCAGCACTTCGCGCAACCGGTTGACGGCTTTCTTGAGCGCCAGTTCGTAGTCAACGAACGTATTCCCTGGCCACAGGCGTTCGCGCAGTTCTTCGCGTGTCACGATTTCCTGGGGATGCTCGAGCAGGGCTTGCAACACTTGGAAGGGCTGGCCGGCGAGCTTTTGCCTCACCCCAGCCTTGCGAATTTCACCAGCTCGCAGATCAACTTCGAAAACCCCGAACTTTGCTACCCGTGGCGGACTGGGCTTGGTGACCATTGGGCCTGCTTTGGTCGGGACTGAACGGAGTTTATCACGGTTCAAAGCTGACCAGCATGAAGTCGGCTACCGGAACCAGCCGCAACTAGACGTGGGGAATCAACAACTTACGAAGGAACCAACAAACCACCAGCAAGGTTCTTGATCCTTTCGCGGGCTTCTGGCAATCATGCGCCTCAAGCAGTTTGTTTTTAGTGCAACAAGAAAGGAAATGACCATGACACTTGGAAGAATCACTCGGATT
Organism: Candidatus Cybelea sp.; assembly: GCA_035510055.1. GTDB lineage: Bacteria > Acidobacteriota > Terriglobia > Acidiferrales > UBA7541 > Acidiferrum. The sequence goes on from DATKHV010000026.1 coordinate 7,246, forward strand.
GCATTCTTAGTTTTCAGCGTCGTTCTTCTGTCGGCGTTTATCGCTAGCAGTGGGGGCCACCACGCTGGAGCCGTTCCTCCACAATCCACATCTTCCCAACCACACTGCAAGGCGGTTGGCGGCACGATCTTGACCAACTTTGGCGCCATCGATCAGAACACCACTATGGGGACGGCAACGGGAGACTTGCGGGGGGCCGTGAGCGGAACCCTCCTGGGCACCCCTCAACCGGGCGCGGGGGGCACCGTGGTGTTCCACGTACAACATCACTGGGTTACGGAGTCGGGGGACACGCTCAACTTCGATCCGGCGACGGCTACGACGGTTCCACTCTCGCAAACCCTATTTGCGATCGTCACTTATCCCGTGCACCTGACAGGTGGCACGGGAAGATTCGCTGGAGCGACCGGAGATATGACCGCGATCGGGGAAGTCGATTTGGTCAAAGGGACGGTATTCCGGTACAGCGGGCAGGTTTGCTTCGCGGCCCCGGACCAAGATTGATTCATTCGGGCGTGAGCCAGTTTGGCGTGGTTTTACGATTTAGAAGAGTAAGGGAAGGTTTCAGGAGGCAGGTGATAACAAAGCACCGTGGAGCAATACTGGCCGGGGGTAACAATCTACAAGTTCATTAAGAATTGAGTTCCCGGGAGGTCTTGCCGCCTCGCCTATTGGATGCCTCCGAGGGGCGAGGCGGCAGGCCCATGCCAGTCACGACAGTTCGAGGAAGCGTTGTTTGCTAGCGGGTCTGTGGACGGACACCGCCGGAAATGCACATGGCTACCTGCTTCGTTCGGAGCAAGAGCGCGTGAGGCTTGGGCTCCCCTCCAATTGCCGGTGGCGCTACTCGTCTTTGGCGATCGGCAAGCCCGCATCCAGCCAGCCCTTCCATCCGCCGTCCATCGATTCGACGTCCCGATAGCCCATTTTCTCGAGATTCTCCGCCACTAGCGCGGAGCGGAATCCCCCGCCGCAGTACAAGATGAGTTTGGTATGGGTGTCCGGAACGCGCTGCTCGATGTCCCGCTCGATGATCCCCCGGCCCAGGTGAACGGCGCCGGGAAGATGTCCTTTGGCCCATTCGTTGTCTTCTCGAACATCAACTAGTAGAAACTTCTCGCCCGCGTCGCTACGCCGTTTCACGTCCGCAACATTGGTTTCTTTGATCTTTTTTTTGGCTTCGTTCACCAATTTCAGGAATTGTGCTGCGTGGGCCATCGGAAAACTCCTTCCTGGAATATTTCGAAGGGAAGCATAACACAGGGCGTTTTACTGCTCATCCCCAGCGGGTCTGCTCACAATCGCTAGGTCGAAAAGAGTGTTGCGTTGTGTCCAGCTAGCTCGGTGGCGCCGCCGCTTTTGGCTTATCTCCGGCGCCTTTCTTGCCAAACGAGCGGACCAAATGCACCAGATTCCAGCGCATCTTGTCCGGAGTTCGATCCCCTTCGCCCCCCAGCATTTTCCCCTTGCCATTGCTGATGATGAAGAACATTTCCCCATCGGTCATCTTCTCGATCGAGGAAGCATCCCGCCAATCGTGCAATTCGAGCTTCATCTCCGTGGCCAGGTCACCCTTGCCGTCGCCTTCCTTGCCGTGGCACATGGCGCAATGATAACCGTACAGCTTGCGGGCCTCCGCGACGCCTTCCGAAGTAGGCGTGATGGGATTTTTCTTGGCGACATCTTCGGGCGTCATCGTAGGTTCGCTGGAACCCGATTTCTCCTGGGTAGCGGCTTGCTTCGCGGACAGAATTCCGAAACCAGCGAGCAGCGAGGCACTCAGGACGAGAACTGTCCTGCGCATAATTTCCTCCTTACTGGATAGGGCGGCCGAAACAGTGCGTCGGCTTGATTTTGAGCGGATTCTACGCCCCGGGAAAGCGGATGAAAAGGATTAAAAAAAAATATAAATGAAGGGTTTCGCGCTGCCGGAATAGAACTATTCGAGGTCCCGCCAATTCGGCCCCGTGCCGATTTCCACGACAATGGGCACCACCAATTTGTGGACGCCCTCCATTTCCTCTTTCACAAGTTTTGCCAGCTTGGCGCGTTCCTTCGCCGGAGCCTCGAAGAGCAGCTCGTCGTGCACTTGCAGGATCATCTTGGCTTCGAACTTTTCGTCCGCCAGCCGGCGGTCGATGTTGATCATCGCCAGCTTGATCAAATCAGCCGCGGTCCCCTGCAGCGGCGAATTGAGCGCGGTGCGTTCGGCGAAATTGCGTAGCTGCATTTGCGGTGAATTAATTTCAGGAATCGGGCGAATTCTCCCAAACAACGTCTTCGTCATGCCGGTCTTTCGCGTCTCCGCAAGAATATTGTCCAGGTATTCCTTCACCCCGCGATAGCGCGTGAAATAGGCGTTGATGAATTTCGCGGCTTCTTTCTGCTCGATGCCCAGTTGCTGCGCCAGACCGAATGGCGAGAGTCCATAAATGATGCCGAAGTTGATGGCTTTGGCGGCGCGGCGGTGCTCCGCATTTTGCGCCAGCGGTCCCACGCCGAACACTTCTTGCGCTGTCCGCGCGTGAATGTCTTCTCCGTTGCGGAACGCCTGGACGAGCACAGCATCTCTCGAAAAATGCGCCATGATGCGCAGCTCGATCTGCGAGTAGTCCGCGGACAGCAGGATTTTTCCTCTTTCCGCGACGAAGGCAGCGCGAATCTCGCGTCCCAGCTCGGTGCGGATGGGAATATTTTGCAAGTTGGGATCGCTTGAGCTAAGCCGCCCCGTGGCTGTGCCGGTTTGCGAAAAACTGGTGTGCAAGCGTCCGGTTTCCGGATGGATCAGTTTCGGAAGCGCGTCCACATACGTTGATTTCAGTTTGGCGATTTCGCGGTACTCGACGATCTTCGCAGGAAGCGGGTGCTGCGCGGACAATTCCTCAAGAACGTCGGCGGCGGTTGAGCGGGCTTTCGCTTTTCCCCGCCGGGCGTTCGGTTGAAGGTTCAGTTTGTCAAAAAGGATTTCCGCGAGTTGCGTCGGCGAGTTGACGTTGAATTCCAAGCCTGCCAGCTTCCAGATCTCTTTCTCCAGGCGCCGGATTTCTTTCTCCATCGTCTGTGACATTTTTCCCAGCTCTTTGGGATCGACGCGGATGCCAGTCCGCTCGAGTTCCGCGAGCACCGGGGCCAGCGGCAGGTCTATTTTTTCGTAGACGTCTTCGAGCTTTTGCTCCTGGACTTGCGCTTGGAGTGCCGGCGCGAGCCGCTGCAGATAATCGGCGCGCTCGCCGGGCCCGCCGCCCATCATCACGTTGAATTGCCGGACGATCACGTCCGTGAAATTGTGATTCGCCGTGGTAGGCCGCAGCAAGTAGGAATAAATCTGCGTTGCGTGGCGAATGTTCGCGGCCCGGCCCGTCAGCAGCAGAAAAAGTTTTGCGTCGTGCACGATTTTCGGCCTTTTCGCATCGGCCAGCAGCGGCGCAAGCGCTTTCATGGCTTCGCCTTTTTCGTCCCGCCACACCGAGCGCCCTTCCGCGGTCTTCGCGGAAACCTCGATCGCAGCGATGCGCGTCCCGAATCCTTCCGATTCACGGTCTCCGGCTTCCACATTCAGCCACACCGCCAGCGGCTGCTTCGCGGGGAGTTTCGCCAGATAGTCGCGGAACTCCACGACGCTGGCGAGCTGTCGATAATCCGCTTTCACAGCCGGCTCGGCGCTCGCGGGCGCGGACGAGGCCACCGCTCCCTCCCCCAATTCCTTCAACAGCGAACTGAAACCAAGCTCCCGATAGAGTTCCGCGAGCGCCAAGCCGTTTGGCGGACGTAGTTCCAGTTCCTCGAGGTTGACCTCGATCGGCGCGTCCTTCGCAATCTCCGCCAGTTGTTTGGACATCAGCACTTGTTCACGCTGCTGCTGCAGAGCCTCGCGGTACCGCTTGTTCGGCACTTCATCCGCGTGATCCAGCGCGTTTTCCACGCTCCCGTACTTCTTGATCAACTCCGCTGCGCCCTTTTCGCCGATTCCCTTGGCCCCGGGAATGTTATCGATGGTGTCTCCCAGCAGCGCCATGTAGTCCACCACCTTTTGCGGCGGCACTCCCAATAATTCTTCAACCTTCATTTCATCCACGATGATGTCGCCCTTGAGGCCGCCGGAGCCGGTGCGTAGCGTTCGCACGCTCTTGCCGACAAGCTGCATCATGTCTTTGTCGTTGGACACAATCAGCACTGCCAGATTGTGCTTCCCGGCTTTAACCGCCATGGTCCCGATAACGTCGTCCGCTTCGTAACCTTGCACTTCGAGAATCGGCAGCCGCATCGCTTCGCACAACCGGCGAACAAACGGCAGTTGCACGCGCATTTCGTCCGGCATGGGCTGCCGCTGCGCTTTGTATTTCTCGAAAAGCTTGTCGCGGAAAGTCGCTCCCGGAGGATCAAACACAATTCCAAGGTAGTCCGGCTGGTAGTCCTTGATCAGCCGCCGCAAAATGTTTCCGAACAGAAAGGGAACGTTCGTGGGAACGCCGCCGGGACCGGTGAGCCGCCGCGGCATGGGCGCAAAGAACGCGCGGTAGACATGCGCCATCGCATCAACAAGAAAAAGTTTCTTGGGCTCGCCAGACATGCCCGGCGAGTATAGCAAAGCCAAATGTGGAGTGCCGGGAGCTTGCGCCCGCTTTCTCTTTCTCCTAAAAGCCGAGCCAGGAAATAAAAAGGCCGCGCAAGAAAGAATCCGCGCGCGGCCTCGGAATCATCAGTCATTCTTTATTGCTTGTTCGGTTTGTTCGGTTCGGACTTCGGCTCGGATTTTGTTTCCCCCTTGCTCGCCGGTTGTTTCATTTCGCTTTGCGAACCAGCCGAGGCCTGCGAAACAAGCAGCATCCTCGTGCCCCTGTCCAGGTGTATGTTCTTCCCCGCTGACGTAATCACCGAACCCTGCGTGGCAAGCGAACCCGCCGCGCTTAGATATAAACCGTTCAGACCAAAAACGCCTTGGCTGTTGGAACTGAGCTGGCCCGCGGCATTCCATCCGCCGACTGCTCCCTTTGAGGCCCCTGCGACACTTCCGCCGGCGTTTGCCGCGGTGTTGGTCACGGTGCCTACAGCACCTCCCGCTCGGGAAGTCACTCCCCCAAGTGCGCTACGCCCGCCAGCCGCGCCAGACCCCGCCGCCGAAGCGCCCATGCCGCCCATCGTGTCCAGGTCCGATCCTGCGGCCGAGGCGTTACTTTGCGCCGCGGCGAGCGCCTGGATCCCCGCGCTTAGCGGAATCTCCTGGCCATTTTTGAGTATGGCCTTGTCAAACACCATCCCCAGCGAGGATTCTGATTCACCTTTCGCGCGCGCCGAAGCCTGCGTCACGTGTCCCACCAGTTTCGCTCCCTTGGGAATTACGGTCTTTCCTTCCGACTTCACCGCTTCCGTCGTCTGCGCGTTGACCGCATCGCCCGGCTTACACTTCTTCGAATCGATTGGCGAACTCAGCGCCGCGTTTAACGCCGTGCCGCTTGCCAGTGAACCATTTGCCTGGCCGTTCTCGATTGACGCCGCGCCTGATGCCGATGCGCTGCCCGATGCTTGCGCCTGCGTATGACCGGCTTCTAGCGATGTCTGACCGCTTCCTTGTGCACCGGCTGGCGCACCCGTCTGCGCTTGTGCCCGAGCGCTCAAGCTCAGAAAAACTCCCACAATCATTGCCATCCTTCTGCCATTCATGGTCGTATAGCCTCCTGGTGCAATTTTGGGAAATGAATTGGTTCTGCTTTAAACATAAAGCTATCCATGGGACCGTTTGATACTGGCAAGGGCTATGCCATAAATAAGCTTATTGTTTCGAGGTAGTTAGGCAAACGGGGGGCGCGTCGAAATCAAGGAAAAATGACCGAGTACTGCGAAGGATTTACAGGATGGCGCGGGGCCCCAGCGAATCCCAGCAGCACCTACTCCGCTGGACTTTTTCACTCGGAACTTTAAACGGCGACTTGTTAACTAGGGAATGATCCCGAGCGGCTTCGCCACTTCCGCCAGAAGGTCCGCCGCGCGCAGCAATTGTTCCCGCTTGTGCGTCGCGCTCACGATCACGCGCAACCGCGCTTTGCCTTCCGCCACCGTCGGGTACCCGACCGCCGGCGCGAACACTCCGGCTTCAAAAAGTTTTTTCGAAAATTCGAACGCCTTCGCCGCTTCCCCCACATGAATCGGGATAATCGGCGTCTCGCTAACCTTGAATTGAAACCCGCGCTTTTTCAATTCGCGCTTGAACATTTTCGTGTTGGCCCACAGTTTCTTCACCAGCTTTTCGCCTTCAGGCGAATCCAGCAGCGTGAACGCCGCTTGGCATGCCGCTGCCGTAGCCGGAGGATGCGAAGTCGAAAAAAGAAAAGGCCGGGCGCGCAAGTACAAGAAATCAATCAAGTCGCGCGATCCGCAGACGTATCCCCCCATCGCGCCGATCGCTTTGCTGAGCGTCCCCACCTGAATGTGTACCCGCCCGTGGCACTGGTGGTGGTCCACGCTTCCGCGCCCGTTTCGTCCCAGCACCCCCGACGCATGCGCGTCGTCCACCATCATGATGCAATTGTATTTTTCGGCCAGGCCGCACAGTTCCGGCAGCGGCGCGATGTCGCCATCCATCGAAAATACGCCGTCAGTAATGATCAGCTTCTTCCCCGGGAAATTTGCGTTCTCCTGCAGGAGGCGTTCGCATTCCGTCAAATCCTTGTGCTTGAAAACCTTGATGGTCGCTTTCGAAAGCCGCGCCCCATCAATGATCGACGCATGATTCAATTCGTCAGAAATGATCAAGTCGTCTTTTCCAAGTACCGCGGAAACCGTACCAGCGTTGGCCGTAAAACCCGATTGAAACACCACGCAAGCTTCCGTGTTCTTGAACGTGGCGATTTGCTCCTCCAGCTCCATGTGTATCTTCATGGTTCCCGCAATCGTTCGCACTGCCCCCGCTCCGGCTCCGTACCTTTTCACCGCATCCAGCGCGGCTTTGCGCAGCGCCTTGTGGGTCGTAAATCCCAGATAATTGTTCGAAGCGAGGTTGATCACTTCCTTCCCATCAAATATAGAAACAGGCTTCTGTTCCCCTTCGAGCAAGCGCAACTTCGGCGCTACCCCCTTGGCGCGTAATTCCTTCAGTTCGTCGGTGACATACTGCAGCGGGTTCTGCTTCGTTGCGATCGTTGCGGCATCAGACATGGTTGCACTCCTGACTTAGGCTCGGCCGGGGGGAAGAAGCTATTTTGCGTCAGCGGGCGGCTCAGCGCAAACAAACTTAAGGGCTAGGCGATTGGGATCACTACCTTAGCGCGGCATTCCGTTCGGGTACAGCAGAATTTTTCCCGCCAACCCGCCCTGCAGCAACGTAAACGCGCCCTCAAACTTTTCCAGCGAAGCGCGCTCCCCGAACAGCGGATCCAGATTAAGCCGCCCGGCCTTAAGCAGCGCCGTCATTTGCACCCACGTCTCATACATGCGCCGCCCGTAAATCCCCTGCACCGTCGCGCCCTTGAAAATCACGTCGTTCACCAGGTCCAGCGGCACATTCTCGGTGGGAATCCCCAGCAGCGAAGCGCGCCCTCCGGCTCGCAGCGCTTTGAAACCCTGCTGAATCGCCGTGGGATTCCCGGACATTTCCAGCAGCACATCCACTCCCGTGCCATTAGTCTCCGCCAGAATTTTCCCGACGGCATCTTCCGCGGCCGGATTAAGAACCGCGTCCGCGCCCATTTTCTTCGCCAGCGCCCGGCGCTTTTCGTTGGTTTCCGTCGCGAAAACCGTCGAGCTTCCGCAAGCCTTAGCCACCGCAATCGCCATCAACCCAATCGGCCCGCAGCCGGTAACCAAGACCGTCTGCCCCTCGATCGGCCCCGCCAACACCGTATGGACGGCGTTCCCCAGCGGATCGAGGATGGCCCCGTAATGCTCCGGAATTTCCGCATCCAGCTTCCAGATATTCGATGCCGGAATCTTAACGAATTCCGCGAACGCCCCGTCTTGATCGATCCCAATAATCCGCAAGTTCTGGCAAATGTGTGCCTGCCCCAGCCGGCACTGGCGGCAATGCCCGCAATTGAGGTGCATCTCCGCGCTGACAAAATCCCCCGCCATTACCGCGCGCACCTCATCGCCCACCCGCTCCACGGTGCCGCAAAATTCATGCCCCAGCGTCACGGGCGGCTTGATGCGTCCCTGCGACCAGCGGTCCCATCCGTAAATGTGCAAATCAGTCCCGCAAATCGACGCCGTCTTCACTCGCACCAGCACGTCCGTCGACCCCAGCAAAGGCACCGCCACCGTATCCATCTGCAAGCCCTTCGCCGCGCGCATCTTCCGCAACGCCTTCATCGTCGCTGCCATCTAGCCGGACTCCCGTTCAACGCACAATCTTCGATGCTAGCACACCGCTTCTTCGCGCGTGAATTCTTCCGTTTTGCGTTCTTTGTTTTTGTGGCTTGGCCTTAACCTGGCACTTTTTTTCACCGGGACAATTCTTCGAGAACCATTCCATTGGTCCGCGGCCCCAGAAAACCCACTACCGCGGCCACCAGACCCATCGCCGCCGCAAGCAATGCAAACACCGTCGGCACGCCGTAAACCAGAACCGCCCCGATCAGCAACGAAGTGAACGCCGCGCTCAGCCGGCTCCAGCTATATGTAAAACCGACGCCCGTAGCACGCAGCCGAGTGGGAAACAATTCCGATTGATAAGCATGGAAGGCCGCGGAGAACCAGTAATTCGCCAGTGTCAGGAGCGCTCCGAAAGCGATGACGGCCGCCGGCGCGCTGGAGTTGCCAAAGCCCAGCCCGAATCCCGCGACCAGCACCGCTAGAATCACGATGGTCCACTTGCGTTCAAAGCGGTCCGACGTCCACACCGCCAGCAGTGGCCCCAATGGCGAAACCATGGCAATCAGCAGCGTGTACTCCAGCGAATGGAGCAGAGACACGCCGCGCTTCAGCAAAAACGTGGGCGCCCAATTGGCAAATCCGTAGAACCCGATGGTCTGTAGCGCTTGAAACAGAACGAGCATCACCGTCCGCGAAAGATACGGCGGCCGCCAAAGCTCCGCAAACGATGCGCGTTCGGCTTCCCCCATTCTCTGTCCTTGTTTAGTTCTCTGCTCGCCACTCGCTTGCCCCGCGCTTCGCGGGGTCACTCGCCACTCGTTTAGCCCGAGCGCAGTCGAGGGGCCACCTCCTCCGGTCGCCGAAAAGGACTCCCGTTCAAGCGCGGCCATGACCGCTTCAGCTTCCGCGACACGCTCACGGCTCTCCAGCCACCGCGGCGATTCCGGCAAGCGTCGCCGAAACCACCACGTCAGCAACGCCCCGGACGCGCCGATGACCATCACCCACCGCCACCCGCTTATGAGAAAATGCGTCGGCACAAGCAGCCGCGAAAACACCGCCGCGACAGGCACGGCGCAGAATCCCGCCATCTGTGTAATCGCCACGTATCGTCCCCGCGCGTAGCTAGGCACGACTTCCGTCACGTAGGTATCGATCACCACAATTTCCGCGCCGATGCCAATCCCCGCGCAGAATCTCAACGCGATCAGCCACCCCGCCGAAGGCGAGAACGCTCCTACAAAGGTAAACACCGAATAGATCAGCAGCAACAAGAGGAACGCGCTCCGCCTCCCCATGCGGTCGCTGCCCATGCCAAAAACCACCGTTCCAAAGAACATGCCCAGGAATCCGGCCGCGACAAAAACGCTGAATTGCTTCAAGGAGAGAAAACCAGACTGCTGCAGCGCCGCCCCCAGGTAAGCCACAATGAAAATATCGTAGAGATCAAAAAAGTTTCCCAGCGATACCAGCGCAATAAACCGCCGATGAAAGCTCCCCAGCGGCAGCCGCTCCACCCGCGCCGCTATCGATAGTGCAGCCCCTTGCGCCGAATTACCCATCAAAAGTCCCGCGCCGCGCTTGCGGGGGCGCAGCATGCTCGGCCCTCGTCGCCACGCACTTCCGCCACCGCAAGCGCCTGAAGCGCAGTCCCAAACATCAACGCACTCCGCATGTAAGTCTCCCTCGAAGTGTCGCGCTCATTCTAACGCGATAAACTCTAGCCCCGGTCTTCCCAACGCGCACATCGCTAAGGAGCGGCTGCAACTCGCTCGGCGAAACCTGGAGACCTGAGGTTTCTTCTTGACGTTTCCGCGCTGCCGAAGAAGTTAGCGACCGGAGCCACTCGCGTCTATCGGCTGGAGGCCCAAGCGCTAAAAATGACCGGCTGGTGGTACACTGCGCGTATGGCCGCCAAAAAGAAAACCAGGAAGAAGAAAACCAGGAAGAAACAGACCAAGAAAGCCGCGGGCAAGAAACCGAAGCCGATCAAAAAAGTGCTTTCGGCGAAGCTGGCCAACAAAGGCGCAACTCCTAAGAAAGCCGCCGGAAAAACTGCGCCGGCGGCCAAGAAACGGGTTCGTGAAAAGAGTCAAACCGTGGGTAACGTGGCTTATACCCCCGAGGGACTGGCGGCACGCTCTGCCGGGCAATCGGGAGATTTGCAGGGACTGCCCAACCTGGCAGCCGCGAATTCTGAAAGTGTGGACGAGTTGCTCGAAGAAGGAAACGCGTTCGAGGCCGAAGTCGTCAAGGGTGTCGAAGACGCCGGGGACGCCGGCGAAGTTCATACTCACGAAATTCCCCAAGAGGATGTTCCCGGCGAGTATCGCGACAAAGACGACTAAGGAACGGCGGCTTCGGGCTGCCGTAGTAAGGAATCTCTCCTCTCTTGGCCTCCGTAGCGGCGACTTTACGTCGCCATCTTCTCGTTCTTCCGAGCTTCCTGCCTAGAAACTCGATTTTAAGTCCGGTGGAATCCTTCCATCAGCCACGGATCACCTGCTAACCCGGGCCCCGCGTATAATGGGCCCTCCACTTCAGGAGAGCACACCATGCACGATCGCAAGTTTGGCCGCACCGGATGGAATGTCAGTGAAATTGGTTACGGCATGTGGGGACTGGCTGGCTGGACCGGCTCCGACGACGCCGAGTCGCTCGACGCCCTGCAGCGCGCCGTCGATCTTGGCTGCACGTTCTTTGACACCGCGTGGGCTTACGGCGCCGGCCGCAGCGAACAGATCCTGGGCAAAGTTCTCCGCGACAACTCCGCCAAAAAACTTTACGTCGCCACGAAAATTCCCCCCAAAAACCAAAAGTGGCCCAGCCGCCGCGATTTCACCCTCGACGATTGCTACCCGCCCGAGCACATCGAAGAGTACGTCAACAAGAGCCTCGGCAATCTCGGCGTGGAAAAACTTGACCTCCTCCAGTTTCACACTTGGGAAGACCGCTGGCTCAGCGACGACCGCCTCCCGCGCGCCGTCGAGAAGTTGCGCACCAGCGGCAAAGCCGAAGCCATCGGCGTCAGCGTCAATCGCTGGGAACCGTGCAACGGCATTCGCGCCGTCCTCGAAGGCGTCGCTGACGCCGTCCAAGTCATCTACAACATTTTCGATCAGAATCCCGAGGACGCGCTTTTTCCCATCTGCCGCATGAAAAACGTCGCCGTGATCGCCCGCGTGCCCTTCGATGAAGGTACGCTCACTGGCACTCTGACCGTGGATAGCACCTGGCCCCCGGGAGATTGGCGCAACACGTACTTCGTCCCGGAAAATCTCAAAAGCAGCGTGGCCCGCGCCGAAGCCTTGCGCCCACTCGTTCCCCCCGGCAACTCCATGGCGCAAATGGCGCTGCGCTTCATCCTGAATAATCCCGACGTCAGCACCATCATTCCCGGCATGCGCAAACGCCCGAACGTCGAAGCCAACATCGCCGCCAGCGCCCAGGGCCCTCTCCCCGCCTCCCTCCACAAACAGCTCCGCGGCCACCGCTGGGACCGTAACCCCACCAGCTGGAGCCAATGAAATTTTCATGATTCGAAAAGAAAAACGATTACGCGGTTTGCTTCAATGCACGTTCGACGAGGGTAAGGCAACGCTCGGCTTGTTCGCGCATTAGCTGTTCATGATCGCCGCGATCGCGCTGGATGCTGTGGAGTTCGTCGGCAAACGCCAGCGCCGCCAGTACGGCGACTTTTTGCGTGTCTACGGTGGCGGTCGCACCAGCAATGGCGTGCATCTTTTCGTCCACGTATTTCGCGAGCTTCTGGACGTACTTCTCGTCAAGCTCTCCGCGAATGGAGTAGGTCTGCCCGAAAATCAGCACTTTCACCGGCGCGCTCATTTGCCAGGATTGTAGCGCAAAGCGCAGTTTGCGGGAATGTTTCTTCAACTGGCGCGGAGCTGCGCGCCGAGTTGCTTTTCGAGGGCGGTAATAATTTTGCCGCTGAAATCAGTGGTCTGCGCATCGGTCAGTGTGGCTTCGCGGCTCTGAAATGTAACGCGCACGAGCAATGAATATTTTCCGGCGGGAACATTGGCGCCGCGGAAAAGATCGCTCGCTTCGATGGCGGAAATTTCCTTGATGCCGAGAGACTGGATCGTTTTCTTCACATCGGAAAATTTCGTGCCATCGGCAAGCAAAAAAGAAAAGTCGCGCTCGACACTCGGAAATCTGGGCAGCACTTCGTACCGCCGCGCTTCTTTCGCCGCATGCATCGCGGTGTAAACCGGATCGAGCTGCAACTCCGCAAGGAAAACATCTTGGCGCAGTTTCAATTTTTCCGCGACCCGCCGCGCTAGCTGTCCCGCGACGCCCAGCGAAAAGAGATTTCTCGCTTCGCTCGAAATGACATTGTTCAGGTGGATGGAGCCGCGACGCGCGGCGTGCAGCCAATCCGCGCCGCCCTCTTCCCAGCGGAAGCCGCCGCAGAGTTCGCCGATCGAATCGAGATCGCCTTTAAGGTCGGCGAAAGAAAAGTCGCGCGCGGCATCGTAGAGACCTTTTTCGCGGGCTTCGCCGGTCGCGCCGATAGTGAGGACGCGAGTCTCCACAGGTTCGCTGCCGTTCAGGCGGTAGTGGCGGCCAATTTCGAAGACACGAGCGTCGCGCTGGCCGTGGTTCAAATTCCATTCGAGGGCGGCGGCCATGGTCACGGTGCCGTTCGAACGCAGGACCTTGGCTTCTTCCGAGAGTGGATTGGAAAGCCGCGCGGGCCATACGCCTTCCGGACGGAAAAGCGCGTCGCGCTCTTCGGCCACATGCGGAATCGTCAGAATCTCGCGATAACCCAGACCAATGAGGCGCTCGCGCAAACGAGTTTCCGCTTCGTAGTGCGGGAGGCGCGCGGCGCCTTGCCGGGCCGCAGGCAACCGAGGCGGAAATTTGTCTAGGCCGTAAATGCGCGCGATTTCTTCGATGAGGTCGATTTCGCGTTCGACTTCGGCGCGCCACGAAGGCTGCGGGCATTCCCAACCCGCGAGAAGGGAACCGTTCGCGCCGCGATTTTGGTCGATGCGAACGGGGGCGAAGCCCAGCGCACTGAGACTTGCTTCTACTTCCTTGTCCGGGACGTCGGCGCCCATGACGCGGAGAATTTCGGCGCGGGTGACGCGGATTTCTTTCTTGGCGCGCTTGCCAGGATAAATATCAACAACGCCGGAAAGCAACTCGCCGCCGGCCAATTGCAGGATCAATTCAGCGGCGCGGCGCGACGCCAGTTCTGCCATTTCCGGATCGGCGCCGCGTCCAAAGCGCGTGGAAGCTTCGGTGTGTAATTTCAGAAAACGCGCGGCGCGGCGAATGGCGACCGGTTCGAACCAGGCGCATTCGATCAAAACATTTTTCGTGGAAAAGGAAATTTCGGTTTCGGCGCCGCCCATGACACCGCCAATGCCGATGGGGCGCGAGCCGTCGCCATCGCTGATGATGCACATGTGCGGATCGAACTGACGCTCGATTCCATCCAGCGTGCGCATTTTTTCGCCGGGCTTGGCTTGGCGGACGACGATCTGGCGGTCGCGGACTTTGTCGTAGTCGAAGGTGTGCAGCGCGTGGCCAAGCTCGAGCATCACGTAATTCGAAATGTCCACGACGTTGCTGATGCTGGCGACGCCGGAGGCTTCGAGGCGGTCTTTGAGCCATTTTGGAGAAGGTTGCATCTTCACGTTGCGAATGACGCGGGCGGTGAAGCGGCCGCAGAGTTCGGGGGCATGAATTTCGACTTTTACGGCGTCGCTGGCTTTCGCCGGGCTCTCGACCGGCTTGGGCGAGACCAGCTTCAGGGGCAGCTTGTAAATGGCGGCGACTTCGCGAGCCATGCCGTAATGGCCGAGGCAATCGGGACGATTCGAGCTGACTTCCGCTTCGAAGACCGCTCCGTGCGGGCCGTTTTCGACACCGCCTATGTTGGTGCCGGAGAGGGCCAGGCGGGAAGCGAGATCTTGCGGGGAAGCCGCCACGTCGACAAAATCTTTCAGCCAGTTGTAGACAACTTTCATCGATTATTCCGCTCGTTTGGCAACTGCCCGGCATACAGGTTCGTGGCGTACTCCAATCGCACGCGGTCATTTTCCTGATAAGCGCGAAAGAGTTCGCGCAGCGCATCCATCATCGGTGCGAAATTCACGTGGCCTTCCTGCGGAGCGTACGAACCGCTGCGTAGCAGCCCGGCGAGCCCTTCCCAGTCCAGGAACTGCCTATTCGGCAACGTGTGATGCAGGAAATCGGCGCCGAGAAAAAAGCGTTGCACGTCGTGGCCCTGGGGGTAGGAATCACGCACGCGCGTATAGTCTGTCCCATATTCAACGAGAATGTCTTCGTAAGCTCTGGCGAAGGGCGTCTGCATTTCCCGGAAGTTCCAGATGGCCACGATCCAGCCTTGCGGCCGCAGAATGCGCCGGAACTCCGCTCGCGTTTTTTCCGGTTCGAACCAGTGGAACGCCTGGCCAGCTGTGACAAAGTCGAAGCTGGACTCGCCGAGCGTTGTGGATTCGGCCGAGCCTGGGATACTCGAGAAGCCGTCGTAGGAAGCTAGATATTCTTCGCCGGCCTGGCGCATTTCGGGATTGGGCTCGACTCCGTAAACACGATTGCCGTTTTTCAAAAAGAGCTCGCTCAACAAACCCGTGCCTGAGCCGATGTCGGCGATGACCTGGCCGGGACAGAGACCACAGTCCGCTCGCAGACGCTCGACTACGGCGGGGGGATAACCCGGGCGGTAGCGGACGTAGTCGGCTGCGCGATTGGAGAAGCGTTGTTTGGCGTCGGCAAAAGTCATGGAAGAAGTCGTGAGTACCTCAGTTTTAGAGTTGCCAGTAAGTCAAAAAAAGAGCCGGGTTAAAGCCCGCCTCTAGGAATGCTTCCTAAGGAAACTGGCGGAGGAAGCGCACGTCGTTCTGGAAAAAGACTTGGATGTCGTCGATGCCGTATTTGAGCATGGCGAGGCGGTCGATGCCGATGCCGAAAGCGAAGCCGCTGACTCTTTTGGCGTCGTACCCACCCCCGTGGGCAGGATGCAGGAAGCCGTAGACGGCGGGGTCGACCATGCCGGCGCCGAAGAGTTCGATCCAGGCCGCGCCTTTGCACTTGGAGCAGGTGCCCCCGCCGGCGGCCGTGCCGGTTCCTCCGCAGAAGGGGCAAGAGACGTCGAACTCGACGCTTGGCTCGGTGAACGGGAAATAGCTGGGGCGGAAACGGGTTTTGACGCTGGGGCCGAAAAACTGTTTTACGAAATATTCGATGGTGCCGGTGAAATCGCAGAAGGTAATGTCGGTGTCAACAGCGAGACCTTCGATTTGGTGGAAGGCGAAGGAATGGGTGGCGTCGGGATTGTCGCGACGATAGACCTTGCCGGGAACGATGACCCGCACGGGCGGCTTCTGCTTTTCCATGGTGCGAATCTGCATGGGCGAAGTGTGGGTGCGGAGAAGGAGTGGCGTGCTTGCGCCTTTCGGCAATTCCAGATAGAACGTGTCCATATCGTCGCGGACGGGATGGAATTCGGGGATGTTGAGGGCTTCAAAGTTGTAGTAAGGCGTTTCGATTTCCGGGCCTTCGACGACGGAGAAGCCGATGGAGAAGAAGATGTCTTCGATTTCCTGGAAGACTTGGCGGATCAGGTGATGTGAGCCGCTAGGACGGCGCACGCCGGGAAGGGAGAGATCGATGCGTTCGCGGAGGAGCGCGGATTGTTCGGCACCCGACTCGATGGCGGCGCGGCGCGCTTCGATTTGGGATTCCACATGGGCGCGCAGTTCGTTGAGAGAAGCTCCGACAGCTCGTTTCAGTTCAACCGTAGCGGGTTTCAGCCAATTGTCCGTGATTTGCGCGAGCACGCCGGACTTGCGCCCGAGCCAAGCATCACGGAATTGCTTCCAGGAAGATTCGTCGTGCGCGCAAGCGCAATCGGCGTCGAAGCGCCCGCGAAGGTCAGCGAAGAGCGCGGAGAGTTCCTCGGGCCGCGTAATGCCCAGATGGAGGAGAGGTTTTGCCGTTTTGTTTTCGTGTTTCGTCATCACGTTTGAAAGCCCAGGGCACAATGCCACCGGCCCTTGCGCAAAGAGCGTATCACGCGTTCGGAGAAAGCCCAGACGCAACGAGTGGCCAAGGCCCGGCGGCCTCGCTCAGGGTAAACAAGCCCCGCCGGCCCCTACAAAAAGAAAATCAGCGGTTCGCGAATGCCGGGAAAAGCCTCACCCCCCAAAGGGGTGAGCTACAGCGCTAGGCCCTTTTTGCTTTTGCGAGCGGCGGGGCGGCGGCTTTGGCTGTTGCTACCAGCGATGTGAAAGTCGCGGCATCTTTCACCGCGATGTCCGCCAGGACCTTGCGGTCCAGACTTACGCCGGCCACTTTCAGGCCGTGAATCAACTGCCCGTAGGTGAGGCCGTTGTTGCGAGCGGCGGCGCCTACGCGCTGAATCCAGAGCTTGCGATACTCGCGCTTTTTGACGCGGCGATCGCGCTTGGCGTAGCGGTCGGCGCGATTGGCGGCCTCCTGCGCGGATTGGTAGAGCTTGCTCTTGGTGAGAAAAAAGCCTTTGGTCCTTTTCAGGTACTTCTTGCGCCGAGCCCGGCGCTTGGTACCGCGTTTTACGCGTGCCATGGGTTTCTCCTTTTTTTATGGGAAACAAGACCGGTTGCATGAACGCGAAAAAATGGCGTTACGCAACGGGTTTGTTTCCGGTGGTGAAGCGTTTGCAGCGATTGCCTTGCGGCGAACATTTTCGGTTGGACCCGAAGATGGCGGCATAAAGCCGCCGCTACAGTTGCCCCGAATGAATCGGGGCTCATCGGCCGGCAGGCACCCGTGAAGCGCTGCCTGGCACGAAAGCGTGGTCTAAACGTTGGAACTCCGAAGGTCCTAACGTTTCGAAAGAAATCTAGCCGTAGGGAAGCATTTGCTTGACGCTGGCAACATCGGCTTTGTTGACCAGCGTCAGCTTCTTGAGCTTGCGCATGCGGCCGGGGGCTTTGGTGCCCATCAAATGGCGCTTGCCGGAGTGCATACGCTTGATCTTGCCGTTGGCGGTAATCTTGAAGCGCTTCCTGGCGCCGCGGTGGGTCTTCAATTTCAATTTTGGCTTCGATGCGTTTCTCGGCATTGCTGGAAATCCTCTCGACGATAATATTGCGCCGCTGGCTGCGGCGGGAGGGCTTGCCCTCCGCTACGGCAATTAAACTTGGATGCTAACTGGGGCGCAGCATGCTCACCCCTAGAACCTTGCGCTTTTGACGGCGCTGATTACTGCGACTGCTGGGCACTGGACGATGGCTGGCCCGCGGGCTTGGCGACGCTCACGCCCTTTTTCGGAGCAAGCAAAGCCACGAGGACGTTGCCTTCCATGCGCGGCATGGTTTCGATCTGGCCCTGGTCGCCAATCTCCACGAGCAAGCGGTTCATCTTGGCGCGCCCCACTTCCTGGTGAGCCATTTCGCGCCCGCGATGGAAAATCATCGCGCGCACTTTGTGGCCTTCGCCGAGGAACCGCAGGATCTGGTTCTTGCGAACCTGATAGTCGTGTTCCGCGGTGGCAGGCCGAAACTTGACTTCCTTCAACTGCGAGCCGCGGCTGCTCTTGCGCTGCTCGTGGGCTTTCTTGTTGGCCTGGTAAAGATACTTGCCGTAATCGGTGATCTTGCAAACCGGTGGGTCAGCCGTAGGCGAGATTTCCACCAGGTCGAGTCCTCGTTCCTTGGCCAGTTTCAAGGCTTCAAACGGCTGCATGACGCCCAGCTGGCCGCCTTCTTCATCAATCACCCGGATTTCGCGAGCGCGGATTCGCTCGTTGACGCGAATGCGGTCGCTCTGCCGGAAGCTGCGTTCTGCGATAAATCCCCCTTAGACGCTTTGCCCATCGCGGCTGCGAAGCGGCTGACCCGCACACCGCCACAAAGCGCTGATAAACCCACCCCACCCCCCACACGGCCGAAAGCCGCTTAGGGACGGGCTTCAAAGTATAGCACGTGGCCGCGCCTCGGCGGCAAGAGACAAAAAGGTGGGTAGTGGGTCGGTTTCCGAGGAGACTTATCGTGCACTTAAGGCGAGTTCAGGCTTCTTGTGACCAGGGGCGTCGAGCCGAGCACGCACGCAGCGGAATCAGGAAAGAACGGAACCGAGATGATTTGACAGACTTGCTGCAGAACCCTACGATTTTCCAGCGGAGAAATCGCGTGCTTATCAACTATGACTCGACCAAAGAACAAGGTGATTTGCGCAGGAGCTGGTCTCGCGCCTTGGTGGTTCTTTGGCTTTTTGCGCTGTCGCTGATCGCCGCCGATGCGCCAACTACAGTTGGCACCGCTGACCAGCAACGTTTTCTGACCGACATCAAAACGCTGACCGTTCCGAAAATGGAAGGCCGCGGCGATGGCACCAAGGGCCTCAGGAGAGCCGCGCGCCTGATCGAGCAGCGCTACAAATCTCTCGGCCTCCAACCGGCCGGCAAGAATGGGTTCTTCCAGCCCTTTGACGTGATCACCGGCCGGCGTCTCCGCTCGGGGAACCGCCTTCAAGGGGCTCCTCACATGCAAGATGCGGCCATGGAGCATGGATCTTTCAAGCTTCTGGAAGATTTTGTTCCGCTGAGTTTTTCCGCAAATGGTTCGGTGAATGCTCCGCTGGTTTTTGTGGGCTATGGGATTTCTGCTCCTGAGTTTTCCTATGATGAATACCAGGGGCTCGACACCAAAGGCAAAATCGTGCTCGTTCTTCGCGGGGAGCTTCCCTCTCTATCCGCAAGATCTCCCGAGCGCGGCCACACGCCGCACGAGTCGGTCATTTCCAAGGCCATCAACGCCAAGAATCACGGTGCCGCTGGCGTGATCCTCGTCAATGGGAAACTTGCCAAGGGAGAGGAAGATTTTCTCCCGCGGTTTGGCGATGCGGAAGGACCCGAAGATGTGGGAATCCTCTGCCTGCAAGTGAAGAATGCCGTTGCTGATGCCTGGCTTAGGAATCGTGGAAAGTCTTTGCTCGAGGTGCAAAGACAGATCGACGATTCGGCACAACCCAGCGCCGCTCTCACCGGCGGTAGAGTGGCGCTCAGCCTCTCTGCCACGGTCAATATCGAAACGATCCACGCCACCGTCAACAACGTGCTCGCTTATCTGCCGGGAAAGACCGATGAGTATGTGATTCTTGGCGCGCACTACGACCATCTGGGCCGCGGCCAATCCCATTCGCTGGCCCCTTCGCAGATTGGCCAAATCCATCCGGGGGCGGATGACAACGCTTCCGGAACCGCAGGAGTTTTGGAACTCGCCCGGCTCTTCGCTCCTCTCAAAGGGGAGCTCCAGCGCGGCATTCTATTTGCGAACTTCGCTGGCGAAGAGCTTGGTCTGCTTGGTTCTGCAGCTTGGGTCAAGAATCCCACGTTACCACTCGACAAAGCCGTCGCCATGCTCAACATGGATATGATCGGCCGCATCAAAGACGACAAGGTTTACATCGGCAGCCTTGGCACCGGCAGCAGCTTTCAATCCATCCTGGAGCAAGCCGAATCTAATACTACCTTCAAGTACGAAAACTCCCCCGGGGGCTACTCCTCCAGCGATCACACATCGTTCGTTACCAAACGCATTCCCGTTCTTTTCTTTTTTTCTGGTCTTCATAGCGACTATCACAAACCTTCGGACACCTGGGAAAAAATCAACGCCGATTCTGCCGCGCACCTGCTCGACCTGGTCTCAAACATCGCGCTGCGCATCGACACCGCTTCCGATCGCCCTGCTTTCGTCGCCGTTGTGGAGGATTCCAATCCCCATGCAGGAACGCCCAGCAGTGGCGGAGGCGGCTACGGCCCGTACTTTGGCTCCATCCCAGACTTCGGCCAAACTGAAAATGGCGTCCGTTTTTCTGATGTAAAGCCCGGTTCTCCCGCTGCTAAAGCTGGCTTCCAAGCCGGAGATGTCCTCGTTCAGTTCGGCAACAAGCCCATCAAGAATCTTTACGATTTCACCGACGCCCTGCGCCGCAGCAAAATTGGCGACGTCGTGCAAGTTACGGTCTTGCGTGATGGCAAGCCCATCACCGCCTCTGTTACTCTGGAGCAGCGGAAATAAGCAGGAGACCGAATGAAAGGTTCCATCGTCCGAAGAAGCGTGGTTGCGTTGGCCTTGTCACTTGTGGTCGTTGCTTGTGCTTCTCTGCTCCGTGGTTGGGTGATGAGTGACCTGTTTCCGCAAGGTCCACCGTCGACCGCGGCTCCCGCCGCGTTGACGGTCCCGGGAGAGGAAAAGCACCTGAAGAACGTGAGGCAGCTTACGTTCGGCGGCCAAAACGCCGAAGCCTATTTTTCCGCCGAGGACAAATACCTGATTTTTCAGCATCAAGGGGAAGGCGTTCCTTGCGACCAGATTTACTCGATCCCCGTGGACACGCCGGACGGAAAGCCCGCCGTGCCCAAGCTGATCAGCACCGGCACAGGGCGCACCACTTGCGCCTATTACTTTCCCTCCGGAGATCGCGTCCTTTTCTCTTCCACTCACGCTTCTAGCCCAGATTGTCCGCCGAAGCCCGATTACTCTCGCGGCTACGTTTGGCCGATCTATGATACTTATCAAATTTTTACAGCCAAGCCGGATGGCAGCGATTTGAAGCAGCTGACGAACGCGCACGGCTACAACGCGGAGTCCACTATCACCCGCGACGGCAAGCACATTGTCTTCACTTCCACGCGCAACGGCGACCTCGACATCTACACCATGAATGCCGATGGTTCTAACGTGAAGCAGCTTACCCACGAACTCGGTTACGACGGCGGTCCCTTCTGGTCTTACGATGGCAAGAAAATCGTTTACCGCGCTCAGCATCCCAAAACACCTGAGGAAATCGCCGACTACAAGGATCTGCTTTCGAAGGGTTTGATCCGTCCGGGCAATCTGGAAATCTGGGTAATGAATGCGGATGGTTCGAACAAGCACCAGGTGACCCGCAATGGCGCTGCGAATTTCGGGCCCTACTGGCATCCCGACGGAAAACGCATCGTCTTCGCTTCGAACGTCGCCGATCCCAAAAACGGCCGCGATTTCGATCTCTACATCATCAACGAAGACGGCACCGGCCTCGAACGCATCACCTACGCACCGGATTTCGACGCCTTCCCCATGTTCACTTCCGACGGCAAGCGGCTCGTCTGGGCCTCTAATCGCCACGGCAAAGCTCCGCATGAGACCAATCTCTTCCTCGCCGATTGGTCCGAGTAACTCTCTCGGCCAACTCCGCTTCCCGTAACCTAAGTGGTTAGCGCCCGATTAAGCGCTAATCGGACAACTGAAACAGCGCATACCGGACAAGTGCAAACCCAGGGGCATCAGCGTATACTTCCTAAAATTCATGAGGTCAAAAGGCGAATTCCGTAAAACATATGCGTGCTCTACGATTCTCGACCTTAGTTCTCTGCCTGCTTGCGTTTTCCGCTGTTCGTGACCTGGCGCAAGAAAAATCGGACGCGGCGAGCATTCGGGCCCTGGAGTTGAAATGGGTGGATGCATATAAGCAGCGGCAAATCGCTGCTGTTGCTGCGCTGCTCGCAGAGGACTACGTCATCACTTTGGAAGACGGCAGCACGTACGGCAAGGTTGGCTTCCTCAGCTATAACGCCGGACCGTTGCGCGTAGATATCGCCGAATTGGCGGACGTCAAGATTCACATGCGTGAAAACATAGCGGTGGTGACAGCGGCTTATCACGAAAGCGGCGAGCTTGGCGGAAAGTATTACGACTATCGCGATCGGCTAACCGACGTATGGATGAAGATAGGTGGAAAATGGCAGCTCATCGCATCGCACTATAGCCTGCCAGTGAATCGCTAGTTGAACTAAGCTCGCCGTCAATTCGTTTGTGTGGAAGAACGATGACTTGGGCTGGGGGAGAGAATAGATGGGTTCCATTGTGCCGCCCGGTCTGCTGAATCCTCGCCTAGTTACCACTGCGGACCCGTTCGGCTACCAGACAGCGTGGTTCGCGGTCCGCTCAGAAGAAATAAACACAGTGACGAAGGCTATCGAGCTAGAGAGAGCGGAACAAGTGAACTGGCAATACGGAGCGTCGACCCATCGAGACTCGCCAAGGTGGGATTGGTAGCCTCCTTAGGATTGCTTGGCAATCCGAGCGCCAGTTATCCGCCGAAACCCAAACCAATACCGAAACCCAAATTAATGCAGCGTTAGAAGCCAGCGATTTTTCGGCGAGAAATTCGGTTTAGATAAGCTCTGTGGTGCAAGATATTTAGTGCTAGTCATAGAAGGTGTTCCTTTCTTGTAGGGAATGTGCCAAGCACTCAAAACCTACTCCAGAGGAATGCCCTTTTATAATGTGTGGTCTCAGTTGTCTGGAAACGCGACTAATTCGGAGCTACGTCGCACCATTGGTGTCCTTCGGTGAAACAAGGATCGTCCTCGTCTCAGTGCTCTGTTCTTCACGGCCGCTCGTAGGACACAAGGGCAAAGCCGCAGCCGAGCGGCAGCCACGCGCCGATCATGGCGTTCAGACTGTTGAAGCTGGAGGCGTGCGGAGCTAATTGACGCGCTCCGTGGATCAGCAAGAATAGCGAGAAATAGACAGTCAGCACACTAACGAATCGGGCCGCAATCCGATCCTGCGGATCGTTGCGCAGCCTCCAGGCCCACAGCAGGACAATAACGAGACAACATGCGAGATAAATATTCTGAGACAACTCGAAAGCCAAGTGCTTCGTCAACCCAGAGACGGAAGAGGACGCGACTGAGAAACTGAACAAGGCCGTTGCAAGAAGTGCGGCCGTGCTCCACAACATAACTCTCTCGCGAGGCATCTTGTTTCCGGCGAGACACACACTCAGCTCGCATAGGCTGAGGAATAGAAAAACCGTCAAAAGAACGTCGCTAAGATAATAGAAATAAACATAGGGGATGAATCTAAAATCGTAGAGGACGTACCGACCAAAGCTGACCGTGGCCGAGAGCAGAAAATAGAAACTGAGGAAAAGGAACTTGCGGAATAGTCCCTGAATTATGAAGAGATACACCACCAAGATTTCAACCAAGGTCGTGAGTAACCAGAGCGTCAGATCGGCGAGCGGCAACATGCAATCGTGGAGCTAGGTGACTCTCCCCCCTGTCCCTGAGGGAAGCCTCGCTATCTTACGCAGTATGTCACAGCCCAGGTATTGATAACAGTGCCCGCACCAACTAGTTGGCCAGTACTTTGTTAACGCCGTTACCGGAAACGTGGAATTTGTCCCCAGAAAGCCACTGGCACTCGCCGGGCGAGGCCGACTATTCCAGGAGTCAGCGTGCAGTTTGCCCCGCGCCTTTGGAGTTAACCGTTTGCGGTACAAGTCGCTTGATGAGATGCAAGACGAGATCGTCATCAAATCGTGGCCCTTCCGGCGAGTAACGGGCCCAACAGACTTGGGTTCTAGAGTACACATGATTTCTTCCTGACTAAAGTATCACCGCGCCTTTCGCGGAGCGCGGACGGTCAAGGCGCCACGGAGATTGTGCTCTTCCTTGTCCCGCCTGGCGTTTACTGATAACACTCAAAAAACTGGTTTTCAAGCCAAAGGAACGAGCGCCCGGTAAGCGCGGAAATCGCCCAAGTTGATTTTGGCGCTGGGAACTTTACCCATTGGGCGACCTCACCAGATAGCTGTCTGGCGCGAAACGATTTGGCACTTCGTGCGTATAGTAGATTGCGGGTGTTCGAAAGGAAGGTCCTTTACGACCCGCAAGGTGGCACGATTTCCCAAAGGAGTTTTATGAACAAAAGACTCGGTTTTGTGTTTATTGCATTGACGGCAGTTCCCGTTGCTCTGTTGGGGCAGGAAAAGCCTGCGGCGGCGTCCGCTCCACCAGCGCAAACGGCTCCGCCCGCGAACCCGATTACGGCGAGCGAAAAGGGTTTTTACTCTTTTGTGAGCAGCGCGGTCGTCGGTGCGGCGCAGAAAATGCCGGAAGAAAACTACTCCTTCAAGCCGACACCGGAGGTTCGCACTTTTGGCCAGCTCGTTGGCCATGTGGCCGACGCTTCCTACATGTTCTGCTCGCAAGCCATCGGTGAATCAAACCCAGCAAAGGACATCGAAAAAACGAAGACGTCAAAGGCCGACCTCGTGGCTGCGGTCAAGGACGGAGTGGCATACTGCAACAAAGCATTCGACAGCATGACCGATGCCAAAGGCAGCCAGATGGTGAAATTGTTCAACTTCGACATAGCGAAGCTGACGCTGTTCTCGATCAATACAGCGCACACGGATGAGCACTATGGGAACATGGTGACCTATCTGCGACTGAAGGGGATCGTGCCGCCGACAAGTGAAAACCAGCCCGCACAGCCACCGAAGTAAGAGGCTCGAACACCTAACTCGGCAACCCGCCAGGTCCTGGTAAAACGCGGTTACCGGAAAGTGACCCACTAGCAAAAGGTGTGGAGCAGGGAGCAAACGCCGGGGATTAACTGTTCAGCTGGAGGTCTCCTTGGGGGCCGGTAATTACGGCTTTCAGGCGGGCTTTGTCGCTGCGCTGGACCGGGAAGTCGATGCCGAGACGTTTTAGAGTGGCGGCCAGCTCCTGCGGGTCGGGGCTTAGGATTTCAAAATAGTCCAAGGTGCATTTTGCCGAGGCGTCCTTTGAAGGATGGGCTGAGCCGGCGCCCCACTCGATGAAGAAGGGCAGGAATCCGTGCCGGTCGTCGGCGAGATTGATGGTCCTCCAGTTGAGGAGGACGCCATCGGGGCGTTTTCTGGAGCCGTCGTCAGGGCCCTCGAAGGCGATGTTATTTGCACGGAGTTGCTTGACGACGGCAGCGATGTCTGGAGGATGGACGGCCCAGCCGATGAGGCGCGGATCGGCCATTCCGCGCAATTGCGGGTAGTGGACGATTTCGCGCTGCTCAGGGTCGGGGGCGATGATTTCCAGGTAGCGGCGCTCTCCGAGCGAGAGAAGCGCGTTGCGGGTGCCGCGGCCGGGATGGACTCCGCCAATTGCGGCGCGCACGCCAGTGCCGTCGTGCACAAAGTCGATGCCTTTATCGAGATCGCTGCAGCCGAGAAGGATGTGGTCGAGCAAAGCGGGCACGTCGTCGTCCTCGTCGGCGTCTTTCACCGGTGCGGCCCAGGCGACGGATGGCGATAAAATCGCGCCTCCCGTCAAAGCCAGAAAGCTCCTGCGAGAGATCATTCCGGGCACCTCGCCACTTTAGATGTTGGATGGAGACGCAAGGTCTGCTTCTAGATCTCGCCTGCAATTTGCGGCGGTCATTTTAGCTTGCGGCGCGGGAATCGACTTCTCGGCGCAGCGCTTCGACGAGTTCAGCCAGGGGCTGGGGGCCGAGGTCACCTTTACTGCGATGGCGTACGGAGACGGTGCCGGCTTCAGCTTCCTTGGGGCCGACGACGAGCATGTAGGGAATCTTCTCTAGCTGCGCGTCGCGGATTTTGGCAGGCAGCTTTTCATTGCGGTCGTCGAGATGGGCGCGGAGGTTGTGGCGCTTGAGAGTTTCGGTGACGTGCTTGGCGTAGTCGGCGACTTTTTCGCTGACCGGGCAGATTTCCACTTGCACCGGCGCGAGCCACAACGGAAACGCCCCGGCGTAGTGCTCGATCAAGATGCCGAAGAAGCGTTCGACGGAACCGAGCAGGGCGCGGTGGACCATCAAAGGCTGATGTTTGGCGCCGTCTTCACCGACGTATTGCAAGCCGAAGCGCGCGGGCAGATTGAAATCGAACTGCACGGTGGTGAGCTGCCAGGAACGACCGATGGCATCGATGAGTTTGACGTCGATCTTCGGACCGTAAAAAGCGGCTTCGCCTTCCATTTTCTTGTAGGGGATGTTCATGCGCTTCATGGTGTCAGCGAGAGCGGCGGTGGCGCGATGCCAGTCTTCGGGCTTGCCGGCGTAATTCTCCGGATGAGCGGGGTCCCAATCGGAAAGTTCGACTTCGAATTTGTCGAAGCCAAAATTTTTCATGACCGCGAAAGCGAAGTCCACGCAAGCTTCGACTTCGGATTCGATTTGTGAGGGCATGCAGAAGATGTGCGCGTCGTCCTGTGTGAAGCCGCGGACACGCAGCAAACCGTGGAGCACTCCGCTGCGTTCATAGCGATAAACGGTGCCGAGTTCGGCCAGGCGGACGGGCAGATCGCGGTAGCTGTGCAGCTTCGACTTGTAAATCAGAATGTGGCCAGGGCAATTCATGGGCTTGAGCTGGTAGTCGGCTTTTTCGACTTCCACGGGCCCGAACATGTTGTCCTTGTAAAAGCCGGTATGGCCGCTGGTGTTCCAGAGTTCGCGGCGCATGATGTGCGGAGTG
This sequence comes from Candidatus Cybelea sp., assembly GCA_035510055.1. Classification (GTDB taxonomy): domain Bacteria; phylum Acidobacteriota; class Terriglobia; order Acidiferrales; family UBA7541; genus Acidiferrum. The sequence continues at coordinate 33,841 of DATKHV010000026.1, forward strand.
TAAACGAGGTCGTAGCCGCGCTTGAACAACTCGTCGCGCAGCCAAGTCTCGATGATGTTGCGAACGAGGCCGCCTTTGGGGTGCCAGAAAATCAGGCCGGGACCGGCGTCTTCCTCGATGCTGAAAAGGTCGAGTTCGGTGCCAAGCTTGCGATGATCGCGGCGCTTGGCTTCTTCGAGGCGATGCAAATGGGCGTCTAGCTCTTTTTGCGTGAAGAAAGCCACAGCATAAATGCGTTGGAGCTGCGGATTGCCTTCTTGGCCCTTCCAGTAAGCGCCGGCGACGTTCATAAGCTTGAACGCTTGGATGCGCTTGGTGGAAGGGATGTGCGGGCCGCGGCAGAAGTCGATGAATTTTCCGGTGGTGTAGAAGGAAACCATCGGCTCGGTGGCTTTTTCCTCCACGAGCTCGCATTTGAAAATCTGGTTAGACTTTTTGTAGAGGTCGAGAGCTTCCGGCTTGGGGATGAGTTTGCGCTCGTTGGGCAAATCCTGGGCGGCCAGCTCGCGCATCTTTTTTTCGATTTTGGCGAGGTCTTCCTGAGTGAACGGCTCCTCGCGCAGGAATTCGTAGAAGAAGCCGGTATCAATCGGCGGACCGATGCCGAGCTTCACGTTGGGAAAAAGTTCCACTACCGCCGCCGCGAGCAGGTGAGCCGCGGAATGCCGAAAGACAAAGAGCGCGTCGGGGTCTTTTTCGGTGAGGATTTGTAGCTTGACGTCCTGCTCCAGCGGCTTGCGTAGATCGACTAACTCGCCTTCGCCATCGTTCGGCGCCGCCACTCGCGCCACCAGCGCAGCATCAGCCAGGCGCGGAGAAATGCTCCGCGCTACATCGGCGGGGGTGGTGCCCTTGGGAACGTCCTTGATGCTGCCATCCGGCAACGTGATGTGAATCTGCTCCATGTACGTGTGCACCTGGAAGGAGAAACTCTAAGCTTATCGGCGGGTCCCCGTTGGGTCAAGGCGGCTCCTTGGGCGACTTGGGCAATGACGGCACACGGTGCCAGGGTCCGATTTGCACCTGAGGACGTGTTAGGATGGCCGCCTGACGGCAACCATGATCGGACAAACGCTGGATCACTACCGAATCCTGGCGCAGATTGGCGAAGGCGGCATGGGTGTCGTGTACCGCGCGCACGATGAAGTGCTGGCGATTCCTTGCAGCAGGGGCACAGGCTTGGCGCCAAAGTAGCCGTAGACGACGAACGCCGCAGTAATGTCCAAGGCGCCCGAGGCCAAGTCCGCCCAAAGCACTGCACGAATCGCTGCTCGGTTCTTCAGCAAAGAAACCTCCCTCGCGGCGGTCACCATATCTGAGCGCAAGCTTACACCAGCGGTCGAAAGAAACCTTTCTGCCTGTTCGTGGCCTCCCTCACGAAGCATCTTTTTTCTGGACCTCATGAACTATCATGCTGGGGAGGCGCAAGGTCTCCGGATTTTCCGGATACTTTCTGAAAGCGCCTGCTTTAGGTCCACCGCCCGGGTAGGCAACCCATCCCGAGGAATCCACGACGTTCCGGAGAACCGCTCGGTGTGGTCACGGTCGATCGATACCGAACCTGTAGGATAGAAGACCACCCTAGCGAAATAAGGCATTCTAATTCAGTGAGTTTGCGGCGTTCTTTATCCAAGGAGAATCAGGATTCAAGGTTAGCGCATGTTGGATGGCATCTTGGGCTTTGCTCTTGTCGCCGTGCTTCTTGTAAGCTCTGGCGAGCCAGACAAAAGTTTCTTCTTGCTTCCCATCAAGTGCCACGGACTTTTCCAGGCTCTCAATGGCTTTGGTGACATCGCCGCCGAACAGCTTCGGGGCCATCAGGTACTGACGGCCGAGGCTGGCCCAGACACGCGGATTCTTGTCGTCCAGCGCCATGGCTTTGGCGTTCTCCTCTTTCACTTTCGGGCCAAACTTCGGGCCCAGAAACATCCCGTTCCCCAATGAAATCTTTCTGCCATTGAGGTCAGCGAGCAAGCTGTGCGCATCTGCCGACTGGTCATTGAGTTGGATCGATTTTTGAGCCGCTTCAATCGCTTTGTCCACGGCTTCCGCCGCGGCCTTCTTGTCCTTATGCATCTCCTCGGCGTCCGCGAAATATCCCTGAACCTTCGCTAAATCGAGATTGAGGACAGCATCGCTGGGGTTCTCTCGGATTTTCTGTTCGAGTTGCGTCTTCAGGGATTGTAATTGCTTCTCATCGCGAGTTTTCCTGGCGGCTTCCATGGCCGCGCCGAGCGCTTCATTCACTGTCGGAACAGGACTAGCCGCTGCCGGAGCCACCAAGGGCAGCGCGAGGTATGCCCCTAGAAGAAGGATGAGACGAACACTCTTCGGTAAAAGCATTAGCGAGTCCCTGCTCCTTTCTATACGCATGGACATCCGGAAACTTTCACCGATTCCCGAGACGGCACCGGTTTGCATTTCGTCCGTGTTCTCTTGCGAGGTAAACTCATGGCTCACTTCGGCGGCAGTCGAAGACTCAAGGGGTCTGCGGATGAAACGACTCGCGACACAGCTACTTTTCTCTCTCATTCTACTCTATCCGACGACAGGAAAAGCGGCGCAGGAACCGCAGGCGCTTCCCTTGCCCGACGAGCGCTATAAGGCGGACATCCTACTTGTGGTGGCGCATCCCGATGACGAGGGCGCGGCGACGCCGTATCTGGCGCGGGCGCTAGACGAGCACAAGCGTGTGGCCGTCGTCTTTGGCACGCGCGGCAGCAGCGGCGCGAATGAAGCCGGGGCGGAGCAGGCGGCGGCACTTGGCGAGGTCCGCGAAATGGAAGCGCGAAACGCTTTAACGACGCTGGGCATTACCAACGTCTGGTTTCTCGCGGGCAAGGACACGGCGTCGCAAAATGTGTTGCAGTCGCTGGCGAACTGGGATCATGGAGAATCCTTGGAACAGCTGGTGCGGCTGGTGCGGCTCACGCGCCCGGAAGTGATCCTGACTTTTTTGCCGGGGACATTTATCGGCGAAGACCACGGAGACCATCAAGCGTCCGGGGTGCTGGCGACGGAAGCATTCGATCTGGCGGGCGATCCAGCCTCATTCCCCGAGCAAGTTGCCGGGCCGAGCAAACGCCTGGAACCCTTGCTCGAGAATTTACGCCCCTGGCAGACGAAAAAGATCTATTACTTTCCGGATGCGGACCGCGAAGGCATTTTTCGAGGGAAGGGCCCGGAGTATTCGGTGAAGGAGATTTCCAAATCGAGCAAACTGCCCTACTGGCGGATCGCACTCGATTCGTTTCGGGCGCACCAGACGCAAGCCAAGTCGTTTCTCGATAGACTCGCACAGATGGACGAGGCGCAAATCGAAAAGATGGCCACCTCGGATAGTTTCTGGACGGAGGCCTTGCATTTCGTGCTTGGAAAATCGCTGGTTGGCGGCAGCGTGACCGGAGATATTTTTGAAGGCCTCACTCCGGGGGCGCTAGCCTTCGCCCGGCCCGAAGTTTCTCCTGAACCAGTGCGACCGGAACTGTCGGTTGAACTCGCCGGCCCTTACAGTTTTTACGCGGAGTTCCGGCGCGCCCACGGACTTACCCATCTCCCGCATCCGGAGCCCCCGGAGATCGCCCTCGAAGGGTCCACCACCATGGTGATTCCATTGTGGGTGCGCAACCGGACGTCCAAGATGCAGGAAATCTCGCTGGCAGCCTCTTTGCCGGCGGGTTGGACGGTCGAGAGCGGCTCAGGTAAATTCACCGTGGCAGCGAAACAAGTGGCAGCCACGAGGATGGAAATCCTGCTCCCAGGGGTTCCCGAAAACGAAACGAAGAAGCCCGAGCCTCAGGAAGTCACCGTTCGAGCGGATTCCAATGGGCAAAACCTCGGTGAGATCAAGCTTCGCGTCGAACTTCGTAAACGGGCGCTGCCCCAATAACGCATTTTAGGATTTTTTCGCGCGGGCGGCTTCCATCTGCTCCCACGCCGCTTCGGGCAGCATCAGCAAGTCATTGAACTCGCCGGCGCCCCGCAGCCATTGCGCACCGTCAATCACCACGCATTCACCGTTGATGTACTCCGCCATGTCGCTGATGAGAAACGCCGCGAGACTGGTGAGTTCCTCGTGGCGCCCGAAGCGCTTCATGGGATTCTTGTCTTTGGCATGCTCTTCGAACGTTTTCGAGGGCATCAGCCGCGACCAGGCACCCTCGGTGGGAAAGGGGCCCGGCGCAATGGCATTCAACCGGATGTGATACTTCGCCCACTCCACGGCCAGCGAAGTGGTCATCGCTAAAACCCCGGCTTTGGCACAAGCCGAAGGCACCACAAACCCCGAGCCGCAGTTGGCGGCCGCATAAGTGGTAACGATGTTCAAAACGTTGCCGCCAAGTTTCCGGGAAATCCAGCGCTTGGCAAAAACCTGCGTGCAATGAAATGAACCATTCAGCACGATGCCGACGACGGCGTTGAAAGCGTTGGGAGTGAGTTTTTCGGTGCGCGCCATGAAATTCCCAGCCGCGTTGTTGACCAGCGTGTTGATTTCGCCGAACTGTTCCTCGGCTTTTGCCGCCGCGAATTCAACGGCGCCATAGTCGCGCACGTCACAAGTCGCGTAGGCGGCGGCGCCCCCGGTGCGGTGAATCTCTTCGCACGTCTCGCGCAACGGCTCTTCACGCCGCCCAACGACAAAGATACGCGCGCCGAGTTCTGCAAACCGCAAAGCCATCGACCTGCCGAGTCCTGTTCCCCCGCCAGTAAGGAACGCTGCGCGGCCTTTCAATAGGTTCTTCTGGAACACCCGTCACCGCCCTTTTTTCTGGAATGATCGACCGCGCATCGACCGCGCGAGCGCGATTCTAATCCATCCGAGAGGATATTGACGATTTATTCGGAAGGGAACGTGCCCGGAAGCAAAAGGCTTGCCTACAAGCTAGGGACCTATCTGCGCCGGAAGGGGCTTCCCCATGGCCTTGGCATACTCGGCGGCGTAAAGCGGGCTTTCTGGAAATTCCTCAGTCAATTCGCGAAGAAGTTTCTGCGCCAGGGGATTTTGTTTTTCCCGGCGAGCCGCCAAAGCCAGCAGAATCTTGGCGTAGGGCTGAAGGTACAGTCCTTTTTCAATGGTGTTTCCAAGTTGCTCCATGCCAAGTTTCTTGTCACCGTGAATTCCGCCGAACCGCAACATGAAGCGCGCTCCACCGGAGAGGCTTCCGATAATGTAGTTGGCCGTTCCCAACGCCACGTAGGCATCATCGGCGTCGGGTTGCTCCGCCAGTAGCAGCTTCGCGTGCTCGTTGGCTTCCTTAAGGCGCTTCAAGGCCTCGATGTGCTCCTTCTTGAGAATCATAGCGGCATCGGATTCCATTCCCGCCGAGAGCGCGAGAGCAAAAAGCCCTTCCGCGTCACGTGGATCCTTCTCCAGACGCTGGTGAGCTAGTTTTCTTGCTTGCTGGACGGCTTCTTGAAAACTCTTCATACGCGCCGCATCGGGCTTGCCTTCAATGCCTTTCAGGAATCTCTTTTCGTTCAGAAAGAAGTCGCTCGAAAGAACATTTTGGCGGTAAAGCTCCTCAAATAGGTAACTGGCCGCGACCGCTACTTCGCCAAATGGCTCTTCGGGATGTTGTATTTCCCAAGCGGCAAATTGTTCGCGGGCTTCTGTGAAGTTTTGGAGGTACAGCGAATGAAATCCGGAAGCGAGTTCCGGAACCTTGGTAAACGCGGGACCATCCAGCCTGGGCCCCGCACCGCAAACGGCCGTTAAGAACAAGATGAAGGATGCCGCAGCGCAGATTCGCCAGCGCATTCGAGACCTTCTTTTTAGAACAGCCCGGGCAAGAACCGCGGCTTGCCGGTCATGGCCGCGCGATAGTCGGGATTGGCGAAGAGCACGCGCTCCTCAGTGGACAACCGCTGCGCCAGGACTCCGGCGTGCGCAACGGTTCCAACCACCGCGGTAATCCACGCCGTGTGAATAAGCGGGAGCGCCAGCATCTCCGCAAAAACCGCCGCATAGTTAGGATGCCGAACGTAGCGAAAAGGGCCAGACGTTACCACCCCGAGTCGCGTGGAATCCACGACTTGAACATTCCAATGCTCCCCTAGGGAGCGTATGACCCACCAACGCACGGCATTGGCGGCCAGGAAAATGGCAAACATCGGGGCGGCCAGCCAAGAAATGAAAGGACGCTGAAGGAAGACTACTTCCAAAGCAGCGCCGATCAACACGCCGGTGTGCAGCAGCACCATCCAGCGGAATCGCGGTTCATCAACTTTGGCGGCGCCACGAGCGGCCATCTCCCTCTGATGCCGTTTGGAGATGCGCAATTCGACCACACGCAGCAATCCCACGGCCAGAAGCAAACCGAGGAACGAATAAACGCTTACGTCCATTGCAGTAACAAAAATTCCGCGCTGAAGCCTGGGCCAAACGCCGCCGCCATTGCATATTCGCCGGGCTGAAGCGGTCTTTTTTCCAGCCACTCCTGCAGAATGAAGAGGATCGTCGCGCTGGAAAGATTTCCCACGTTTCCGAGGATGTCCCAGGATGGCTGCGTGTCGCACTTGCACAAACCGAGTTCCGTCTCTATATTTCCGAGCAACCTGGCTCCCCCGGGATGCAGAATCCAGCCCTTGATTTCCTCGCGCTTCCTGCCGTTGCGATCGAGGAAGCCCTCGACCAATGCGGCAATCTTTCCCCCGATCATTTCCGGAACATCTTTCGCCAGCAAGATGTGGAATCCGGAATCGCGAAGATCGAATCCCATGGCGCCCAGGGAATCGGGAAACGTATAGGTTTCTGTTTTGAGAATTTTTGGTCCCGGCATCTTTTTACCGCTGACCACTACGGCCGCAGCGCCGTCGCCAAAAAGGATCGAAGAAATCAAGTTGGCTTGCGAAATATCCTTGCGCTGAAAGGTGAGCGAAGGCAGTTCCACGGCGATAATCAGAACGTTGCCGCCAGGTTCGGCTTTCAAGTAATCGGCCGCACGCCCTAGCGCCATGGCTCCCGCGGCGCAGCCCAACTCCGTGAACGGCATGCGGCGCACATTGGATCGGAATCCCATCAAGTTGATCAGATGAGCGTCCAGCGACGGGATCATGAAGCCCGTGCAGGACACCGTAATGATCATGTCGATTTGATCGGGTTGCAATCCAGCGCGCTCGAGGCATTTCTCCGCGGCTTCCCGGCCGAGCCTCACGGCATGCTCGATGTATTCGTTGTTCGTTTGCGAAAGGGGGCGCGGCTCGATGGTGTAGTCAAGCGGAAAAATGGAATAGCGGTTGTGAACCTGGGCGTTATCCACGATGCTCATCATGGCTTCGAGGCGCCGCTCGGGGATATCAAACACCCGTCCCATGTAGACCTTTACGTCCTCGCGCGTGATGGTGTAGGGAGGCAGGGCAGTGGCGGTCGCGGCGATTGTGGGATAGGAAGCTTTGGCAGCTTCTCTAAGTTGGTTACTCGCGGATTCCATCAGTCTCCTTGGGCACAAGGCCGGCGCCAGCGGTCCCCGTGCGGCGTAAGCCTTTTGAATGCAGCGTTTTCGGAACGGGCTGTATTCGAGCCACTGACTTTACATCAATTCTTGGCCGGGAGCGAACAGTTTAGAAGAGGTTGCCCGAGGCGCCAAGCGAAGAGAAGACCGTGATCGGAAACTCGCGCGAAGTCGCTTTGCGGCTCGCACCGGTCGCGCCTGCATGTCCGTTGTTTCCGACCACGGCTCTGTAAAGACTGGCCGCGCCGGGAATTTATTCCCGGGGCTTGGCGTCGAAATTTCATGGCTAGGGCATGGTAGATTCTTTGCTCTGTGAGGTGCTCCAATGGAGAGAGCTGCATTGCGTTTCTATATGCTGGCCGTTACCGTCCAGCTGATCGTAAGCTTGCCGGCGCGCGGCCAGCAGGCCAAGTGGCCCGGGACGACGGAAGGCGATTACGTCGCCAAGGATTTCAAGTTCCGCTCCGGCGAAACTCTCCCGGAATTGCGCCTGCACTACACGACCCTCGGCAAACCGGCGCACGATGCCGAGGGCCGCGTCACCAACGCGGTTCTGATTCTTCACGGCACGGGCGGTTCCGGCCAGCAATTCCTGCAGCCCATCTTTGCCGGCGAATTGTTCGGTCCGGGACAGCTCCTAGACGCCGCGCGCTACTTCATTATTCTTCCCGACGGCATCGGCCACGGAAAATCCTCAAAGCCCAGTGACGGCCTACACGCGCATTTTCCGCAATACGATTACGACGACATGGTGCTAGGCCACTATCGCTTGTTGACGGAAGGCCTGGGCGTCAATCATTTGCGGCTACTTTTTGGCACTTCTATGGGCTGCATGCATTCTTTCGTTTGGGGAGAAACGTATCCGGATTTCATGGACGCACTGATGCCCATGGCTTGCCAGCCGGTCGAGATTGCCGGGCGCAACCGCGTTTGGCGCAAAATGTTGATGGACGCGATTCGCAACGATCCCGAATGGAAAGGCGGAGAATACGCGGCGGAGCCCCAGCAAGCATTGCGTACGGTGCTCGACTTGCTGCTCATTGCCGGCAGCGCACCTGTTTATATGCAGAAGACTTTGCCCACGCGGGAAGCGGCGGACAAATATCTTGAGGAGTACTTCAAGGCCAGAATGCCCGGGCTGGACGCCAACGATACCCTGTACCACGTCAACGCTTCGCGCAATTATGATCCGTCGCCGGGTCTCGAGAAAATCACCGCGCCCGTTACGTACATCAATTCCGCGGACGATTTCATCAATCCGCCCGAACTAGGCATAGCCGAGCGTGCAATCAAGAGAGTGAAACACGCGCGCTTCATTTTGCTTCCCATTAGCGACGAAACGCGGGGCCACGGCACGCACACCCGCGCCGTCGTGTGGAAGCAAAACCTGGCCGAGCTTCTGGAAAAATCAGCGCCCTGAGTGCCCGGTTAGCTAGTCGTGGCCTGGCTGGCGCGGATTTCTTGCCAGCGGCGCGGGCGCTTGTTGGCTTGCAAAACCTTCTTGCGCAGCCGTATGGACTTCGGCGTGATTTCCACAAATTCGTCGTCGGCAATAAATTCAATGGCTTGCTCGAGGCTCAATTCACGGTGAGGGATCAAGCGAATCGCTTCGTCAGCGCTGGACGAGCGCATGTTCGTCTGCTTCTTTTCCTTCGTGACGTTGACGTCCATGTCCTGCTCGCGCGAATTTTCCCCCACGATCATACCCTCATACACTTCAATCGCCGGCCCGATAAATAACTCACCGCGCTCCTGAATATTCCACAGCGCAAATGCGGTCGATGGCCCGCCACGGTCCGCCACCAGTGCCCCGGTAGGACGCAGCGCCATCTCTCCGCCATAGGCCATCCAGCCTTCGAAAATCGAATGGATCAGCGCCGTGCCGCGCGTATCCGTCAGCAACTGGCTGCGCAACCCGATCAATCCGCGCGAAGGAATCTTGAAATCCATACGCACGCGGCCGGAGCCGTGATTGCTCATTTTGATCATCTCGCCGCGCCGGCTGCCGATGGTTTCCATGATGATGCCGATGAAACTCTCCGGCACGTCGATCACCAGCCGCTCGAGCGGTTCGAGTCTCTTGCCGTTCTCCGTGCGGACCACAATTTCCGGTTTGCCCACCATCAACTCAAAGCCTTCGCGCCGCATGGTTTCAATCAAAATCGCCAGCTGCAATTCCCCGCGCCCCAACACGCGAAACGATTCCGGCGTTTCCGTGTCTTCCACGCGGATCGAAACGTTGGTGAGAAGTTCCTTTTGCAGACGGTCGCGAAGGTCGCGCGAAGTAAGAAAGGAACCCTCTTTGCCGGAAAGTGGACTGCTGTTGACGGTAAAAATCATCGCCAGCGTGGGCTCGTCGATTAGCAGCGGCTCGAGCGGCATGGGGTTTGCCAAATCGGTGATGCTTTCCCCGATGTTGATGCCCTCGACGCCCGCAATCGCCACCAGATCCCCAGCCGGGACGGCTTGCGCCTCATCCCGCTCCAAGCCGCGGAAGGTATACAGCTTAGTGATGCGCGTCGGGATCAGCTGGCCGTCGAGCTTGCTGATACCCACATCCGCGCCGCGTTTCAGCGTGCCGTTGAACACCCGCCCGATGGCGATGCGCCCCAGAAATTCGCTGTAGTCCAGGTTCATCACCTGAATTTGCAAAACGCCTTCAGGGTCGCCTGGGGGAGCAGGAATATGCTTTACGATGGCCTCAAAAAGGGGCAGTAAGTCCTTGGAGTCGTCGCCCGGCTTGCGGTGCGCCACGCCGTCGCGCGCATTTGTATAAATGATCGGAAAGTCGAGCTGGTCTTCCGTGGCGTCCAGGTCGATAAAAAGATCGTAGATCTCGTCCAGAACTTCCTTGGCGCGCGCGTCGACGCGGTCGATCTTGTTCAGCACGATGACGGGAGGCAGCTTGGCCGCCAGCGCCTTTTGCAGAACGTAGCGCGTCTGCGGCAGCGGTCCTTCGCTAGCGTCCACGAGCACGACCACGCCGTCCACCATGCGCAGCGCGCGTTCCACTTCGCCGCCGAAGTCGCTGTGTCCCGGCGTATCCACAATGTTAATCTTGATGTCGTGAAAAAAAAGCGCGGTGTTCTTTGCGAGAATGGTAATGCCGCGTTCGCGTTCCAGGTCGTTGGAATCCATCACACGCTCGACGACCGTTTCGTTGGCGCGGAAAATCCCACTTTGCCGCAGCATGGCGTCCACCAGCGTAGTCTTGCCGTGGTCCACGTGCGCGATAATGGCGATGTTTCGAATATTTTGACTCATAATTCCTGCTTGTCGTGCCTCTGGCGGCCGAGGCCAAGTCCTCTAAAGACAAAAATAGCTGCTGAAACGACCAGCAGCCTTGATGAATGTACCTTTATGTAGGTTGACCGCCCGGCGGTCACACATCCTTAGGTGCGGTGCAGCAATATACAGTCTAGCAGACCGGGGGCAGGCAAACCACTCTAGAAGGACCGTTATGGAACTGGGCTAAGGTGTACACCCGATATTCTCTTAACTTAAGGCGTTCGCTCGATGGCTGGCCGCCCGGAGTTGGGCATGATTGCCGTCATGCAAGACGCTTGGCTAGGGTGAAATAGCATTTGTCAACTACTGGCGCGTACTCGAAGCGCGCTGTCCCGGTGTGGTCAAAGCCCCGGAATTCTCGCGTATGAGCTGCGTGGAGCGCGAAGCCTGGGTGGAAGCGGCGAAAGCTGTTGGGGAACAAA
>DATKHV010000027.1:0-2578 GCA_035510055.1 Candidatus Cybelea sp.
AACCGCGGCCCAGCGTCCTTCCTGGAGCTTTCGTTGCCAGGCGCGCAGATAGGGAAACGATTCCTCGATCGGCTTTTCGCGCCACTCGGCCCAATCCTTCGGGAGATTGGAAGCGAGCCACGCGCGAAGCTCATCGCGAAACGCCAACTCCTCGCCGGTTAGATTCAGATCCATTAGCCAGACTCCCTAACATCGCCGGAATGCGGTCTGCATCCGACCTTTTTCGTTAGCTACGACACAAATCCCTGCGAATATGCGCGCTCAAGCGCCTGGTTTCGGCTTGGGCGCCGCGGCGGCAAAACTTGGGCGCATGGTTTCCCTGCCCTGCCAATATTTTTTTCGGAGGTCTTTTTTGAGGATTTTTCCGGTTCCGGTTTTGGGCAAAGCGTCAACGAATTCGGCGGCACGCGGACATTTGTAATGGGCCAATCGCGAGCGACAGAATTCGATGAGTTCGGATTCCGTCGTGGTGACGTTCGGCTTCAAAACCACCAAGGCCCGAGGGACCTCGCCCCACTTTTCGTCGGGAACGGGGATCACCGCAACCTCCAGCACGGCGGGATGGGCGAGAATAGCTTTCTCAAGTTCGAGGGAAGAAATATTTTCGCCGCCACTCACGATGATGTCTTTTTTGCGATCGACGATCAGGAGGTAGCCGTCCTCGTTGAGCGTGGCCATGTCTCCGGTGTGGAACCAGCCGCCGCGCAGGGCTTCGGCGGAAGCTTCCGGTTGCCGCCAATAGCCTTCCGTCACGCCGTCCCCACGCGCCACGATTTCGCCGATGGCCTGGCCGTCACGCGGAACGTCGCGATCGTCCGGGTCCACGACACGCAATTCGACGCCGGGAATCGCAAAGCCGGTCATCGCCTGGCCCGCGTAGAACTGCTCTCCTTGCCAGTCCAACCCGGATTTCATGGGAGAAACCGAAAGAGTTGGCGAAGTTTCCGTCAAACCGTAGCCGGAGTAACACTCGCAGCCGAGTTTCTCTTGGACTTCGCGAATCAGAGTCGGCGAGGAGGCTGCGCCACCGATGATGATGCGGCGCAGGCTGCTCAAATTGTAATTCGGGCGCTGGGGACAATTCACCAGCGCTGTAGCCATGATTGGAACGAGGCTTAAAGTATTGACTCCTTCCTCCTCGATGAGGCGGAAAACCTCCTGGGTATCGAAACGCTGGATCATCACGTGCTTGCCGCCGAGCAGCGTCAGGAAATGCGCGACGCCCCAGCCGTTGGCGTGAAAAAGAGGAATGGTGTGCAGCTCCACCTCGCTTTTTTCCGTTTGTAATCCCAGACAGACGTGCAGCGCGTGAAGGTACACGTTTCTGTGCGTGAGCATCACACCTTTGGGATTCGCGCTTGTACCGCTGGTGTAGAAAAGCTCGGCCAGGGAGTTTTCGTCGATGGACGTGATGTCGGCGCGATACGGTGTGGCGGCGGCAAGCAGAGCATCGTAGTTCCGGGGCGCGAGCCACGGCGCGCTTGGAGCGCCGTCCAGTTGGCAAAACATTTTTATCGAAGGAACATCCTTGCGAAAGGATTCGGCTACGCCGAGAAGCTGCTTCTCGACGAAAAGAATTGTGGCCTCGGCGTCGTTCAGGACGTAGCCCAGTTCGTTGGCCGTGAGCCGGATATTCAACGGCAGAAGAATCGCTCCCGCTTCCAGAACGCCGTAATACGCTTCCAGCAAGCGGTGGCAATTGGCGCTGAGGAAGGCGACCCGATCGCCGGGGCGCACCTCAGCCTGGCGCAACGCTCCCGCGAGACGCCGGGCGCGTTCGGCAAATTGCGCGTACGTAAAACTTTCGTGGTTGCAGACGACCGCGGTCCTGCGCGGGTACTGCTGTTCCGCGTAACGAAGAAAGCGCAGAGGTGTGAGTGGGATGTTCATGGCGTGCGTCGCCGGATATAAAGATGAATCAGGCCGACTGACCTCCATCAACCACCAAAGTGTGCCCAGTCACAAAATCGGAGGCGCCGGAAGCCAGAAAAATCGCGGCGCCTTTCAAATCGTTCGGTCCGCCAAAGCGGCCCAAGGGTATCGTCGCGAGGAACGATTCTCTATTGCGCTCGATCACCTTTGCAGACATGTCCGTGGGAAACCAGCCGGGCGCAATCGCATTGACTTGGATATTGTGCATACCCCATTTACAAGCAAGGTCCCTGGTGAAAGCGATTACGCCGCCTTTGCTGGCGCTATAGCCGATGGCGGAAAACTTCGGCGGCGAGCCACGCAGTCCGGCTGTGGAGGCGATATTGATGATTTTTCCGCTGCGCTGCGAAATCATGATCTTGCCTGCGGCTTGCGAAAACAGAAACGTTCCAGTGAGATTCGTTTCTATGACTTTGTTCCACTGCTCAAGCGTCATTGCTTCCACCGGCGCGCCCCAGGAAGTTCCGGCGTTATTGATCAAAATGTCGATGCGGCCGAACTGTTTCATGGCGGCATCAGCAACCGCCTCGATGCTCGCGGGATCTTTGACGTCGCAGCCGAGCGCAAGAACTTGCACGCCGAGTTTCTGCAATTCCTCGGCGGCCTGCTGGCAGCGCTCCTTCTTGCGCGCGCAGAGCACCAAATC
>DATKHV010000028.1:0-3190 GCA_035510055.1 Candidatus Cybelea sp.
GTGGAGGCTTCGCAGCACACTTCGATGCCGGGTTGAGATTCGAGCAGCGTGCGAACGCCGCGACGCACCACGGCGTGATCATCCGCTACCAGGATGCGATAAGGCTTGGCCGGTGCACTCTCTTTGCTCATAGGGGTCCCCTTGGAGACAAGAAGTGACGCATAGGAACAGTGTCCGAGAGCTGGGTCGGAAGACTGGGCGGGGCAATACAATCGCGAAACGGGTGGCGAACGATAGACGATCGAGCGCGGCCGTCACTTTGTGTCTTCCTTACGAGTCAACGGTAGCACAACTTGAATCGTAGTGCCTATGCCAATTGAGATGGGGATGAGGAATTCTCCCTCGAGTTGTTTCGCGCGCTCGCGCATTCCTGCGATACCGATACCGAGGATGGCTCGCCAGGCGGCCGCGGCGAAAATATCGTCATGCCGACGCCGTGGTCACTAATTTGGATGGTCACACGCATCGGAGCGTGGGTGGCCTCTCGAGCATCCGGACACATGAGTCAGCAGGCGTCCGGGTGATGGTGAATCAAATTTCGCCCGTAGAGCAGACACCTTCCCAAAGGTGGAACTATGCTTGCGGCGCCCATCGGGACACTTGTCGCTGGACTTACTTCCGCCAATGTCCAGGCCCTTGAACGCTGCAGCGGGCCGGGCGGGGTTGCCATGCGGTGGATAACGTGCGAGAGGCGGAAACAGTGCTCAAAACGATCCGCTTCAAAGTGATTCTGGCCGCCGAAAATGTGCGCGACGGCAGCGGCCGTGAATTGGCGCCGTTGGTGGCGCGCCAGTCTGGAAACCTGTTTAATCTCAATTGCGCTTTCGGAAACATGTCTGTGGCTGCCTGTGATAGAACGGGCGTTCGATCGTTGGGCAAGCGCGCCTTGAATCCGTGGATGTTGGAAACGGAGCTTGAATTTCCACCCGATATAAGCTCTTGCCAGAGCGCGCTACGATTTACGATTTCTCTCTGTAACGCTTCTGCGTCCATTGCCATAGGATTACACCCGCAATCATAGACAGGGCGGCCGCGGTCTGCGCGTTGGTCATTCCCAGAAATGACCTTGGATTGATGCGGATGAATTCAACGAGGAAGCGAGCGACGCCGGTGAGGATCAGATAGGCGGCAAAAACCTCGCCGGGTTTCGCGTTTGGGCGGCGGGAGCCCGCAGCAGGAGTTCCAAGACGCCAGAGCCACCAAGCGATACCGCAGGCGACGATCAATTCGTAGATGGGCGTGGGATGTACACGCTCGGTTGTGGGGACTAGACCGTTCGGGAAACTCATGCCCCAGGGCAGGGAGGTGGGGATCCCGTAATCGCCATCGCCGGAGAGGAAGCATCCGATCCGGCCAACGCCGTAGCCGAGCGCGGCAGCGGGAGAGCCGGCATCGAAGATTGTAAGCAGCGAGACATTTTTGCCGCTCGTGGCGCTACGCTTGGCCAGACGCCACGCGACAAGGGCGAATGTGCCGAATCCGGCGAGTAGGCCACCAAACCATGCGAATCCATAGGGGCTAAAAAGCAGGTGGATAGGATCGGCAAAAAACTCAGCGGGCGATTCCAGGAGGTGGTACAGCTTTGCGCCGATGAATCCGGCGAGGCACGGAGCGGCGATGAGCGTTTCCGCTTCGCCTGATTTCTTGTCGGCGATCCCGCGACGGGCGAGATCCGCACGGAGCAGGAAATAGGCCGCCAGCATGGCGCATGCGACCATAAGTCCGAACGTTGGTATGGCAAGTTGGCCGATTTGAAGGAAGGGAATCATCGCAAGCAGTATAGCGTTTCGTCGTGCCGACGGTTTGACGGATACTCGAGTTCGCGGTAAGCAATGAAGCCTGCGCGGCCCGGGAGCCTCGCCGACGGCGCCAAAAGCGCGATCCTCGATTTCAGGGAGGTTCGGGAAACCAAAGCGTGCTTGCAGGCGTCCTATAAGTTAGAATCAGATTTGGAAGTAGCAATAAGCGTAGAGGTCCCTTCAGTCGTCCAGTCGGGTGGAGGGCTATAAAATGAGAACGCTCTCTCAAGAAGTCAACGCTTCGGGAATTAGACCAACGCAAGGCTTTCCAGCACGGCATTCCACAATTCTTAGGTTTTCGTCTGTCCTCATATTTGCGGCGGCGCTGGCATTGGCGTCCGCGCCCGCTTTTGCGCAGCACGGTGGCGGTGGCGGCGGGGCTGGTGGTGGTGGGTCGCACGGTGGAGGCGGTGGAGGCGGCGGACACGCAAGCGGCGGATCTGGAGGCAGCGGTTCCCATGCCGGTGGGGCGAGCGCGCCTTCGGGAGGCGGCAGCGGGTCACACACAAGCGCTACCAGCGCAGGTGGAAGCAATAACAATAGTGGCGGCCATTGGTGGAATCCCTTCCACAGCGGTTCGTCGGGGAACGGGAACAGCGGAAACGCCGGGAGCGTCAAATCTGGGTCAAATCAGAGTTCTGAACGTTATGCGGCGGGAAACAATACTTGGCAGGACCCGCCCGCTACCGCCGGACACCCCTCGGGACACATAGATCACGGTTCGGCGACCGGGCCGCGGCCGACGGGGCCGCAAAAGAATCCGACGAACGGCGTGATCGCCTCGTCGCGTGGAGCGGTCGCTGCACCTCCGCATGTATTTCCGCCGCATCACCCAGGGCGGCCGTTTTACCCGTATTATCCGTACTACTTCTATCCGAACTACGGATTCGGGTGGGGCGGAGGATTGTGGTGGGGCGGGTTTGGTCCCTGTGATCCTTTCTGGGGTTGCTACGGCTACGGCTACGGTTACAGCGGCGGCGGATACGGATACTACGGCGGGAGTTTCAATGGCAACTACAGCGCAGATTTGAGTTACGACACCCCCAATGATGCGTCGCAGGAGCCCAACCCGTCGCTGTACGCGGCACCGTCCTCTGGTGCGGGACAATCGTCCGGCGACGGATCTTCCCAGCAGCAGCCTTACGTGATTCTGTATCTGAAGGATGGGTCGAGCTATGCCGTGAGCGATTACTGGCTCTTCGGTGGAAAGTTGCACTACGTGACGTCTTACGGCGGCGAGAATATGATCGACGAGTCGCAACTGGATCTGCAGCGCACGGTGAACGAGAATGCAGCGCGTGGCGTGGATTTCACTTTGCGTCCCGAGCCGGCTGGTAACGGCGAGACGCTTCCTCCTGCGCCAACTCCGGATGCGAATCCTCCAGCGCCGC
>DATKHV010000029.1:0-5441 GCA_035510055.1 Candidatus Cybelea sp.
GAAGGGCGCTCCGATAGGGCCGGTCCGTGGTCAACGCATCATAGATGTCCGCGACTTGCAGAATTCTCGCCTTCAGAGGAATGTCTTTGCCGCGAAGGCCATCCGGATACCCGCTTCCGTCCATTCTTTCATGATGATGCCGGATGACGGGAAGGATCGGACGAAGGGACTTGAGAGGCTTGCAGATGTTTTCTCCCGTGATGGGATGCTCCCGCATAATTCTTCGTTCTTCCGCGTTCAGAGGACCGGGCTTTAGAAGGATGGGTTCCGGTACGTTAATTTTGCCGATGTCGTGAAGCCAACTTGCGATGCGGAGTTCGTGCAGGTCTTCTTCACCGAGACCGAAGCTTTCTCCCAATTGCTCCGAGTAGTCTAGGAGACGATCCGAGTGGCCGTTACGCATGTTCTTGGTCGAATCAACGCTCCGTGCCAAGGCGAACACCCGGGACTTTGCTTGCTCTTCCAGGTACACGTTGCGGCGCAAGAGTCTGGATGCGCCCCAGGGCGTCCGAGAGTGTTCTAGGAGCAGCCCAAATATCCAAGGCGCCGGCTGCCCGCCCGCGATAAATGTCCCATGGATCCGGCGAGGGCTTCACCAAGACAACCGGCGCCAGCTGATGGAGAGGATCGTTCTTGATCTGACGGCAAAGCGCCCAGCTGGCGATGTCCGGCAAGCTATCGTAGAGCAGGACTAAAGCCGGCCGCATTTCGAGGCAGCACATGAGGGCAGATTCGCCATCTGCGGCTTCGGCTACATCGCACTTCTCTGACTGCAGGAAGGATTTCAGTCCTTCGCGATTCTCCGAAGCAACATCCACTAGCAAGATGGCCGGGGTCATGGTTCCCTCGCTAAATTTGTCCGCGCCAGTGGAAATGGAGACACCACTCCCGGCGCGGGACAGAAAAGATCTTTTAAGGATTGGTCTTGCCAGCGATCTCCAATCCCTGGGCGCGGAGGATGCCGCCTCCGCTTCCTGGGACGAGAAGCGACGAGTGACTTGGCTGGTTCGCTGGTGCTTACCGAGTGTCCAAAACGAGATCTCCGTAAGTGACTAAGAAATTTGATTTTGCGGACGTGGATGGCGAGAGGCGGTGGGAGCACTAGGAAGAATTTTCATGGGACCTTGCCGTGTTTACCTGACGAGACCCTTTCCATCCTCCCTTACGAGCTTTGTTCGCCGCCTAGAATGGTGGGCTCAAGAAACAATATAAGACGGTTCGCTGAATCTAGTAAGCTCTGGCGAAGATGGAAGCGTGAATTCGTCGCCGAGCGGCGTCCTGGAGCGTCAATTGCCCCGCGGTAATTTTCATGGGAAATGGTTTGAGCATCTCCTCGAGGCAAAAGCGCAAGGATGCCGTTTCTTTTTCGCTTCGCCCTTGTGAAAGCACGGTGACGTAGACATTTAACAAAACAAACGCGGGGGACGCGGTCAGAAGGTTGGCGCACGCGCCCAGCAATTCCGGGAGCGACTCGTCCAGTTTCCAAATCTGGCCATGCGGACCGCGGCCGAAGCGGGGCGGATCGAGAATTAGGGCGTCATAGCGATTGCCGCGGCGCGCTTCGCGGTGGACGAATGTCAACGCGTCTTCCACAATCCAGCGGATAGGACGCTCGAGCAGTTCCGACAAAGCCTGATTCTCGCGGGCCCAGCCGACTGCTTTCTCGGAAGCGTCCACGTGGGTCACTTCCGCACCGGCCGCAGATGCCGCCAGCGTTGCCAATCCGGTATGGCCGAACAAAGACAGGGTTCTCACGGGCCGAGAGGTTCGCCTTGTCACTTCTGCTATCCAATCCCAATGGCATGCCTGGTCGGGGAATACGCCTACGTGGCCGGAGGGAGCAGGCTGTACCCAGAACCGCAAATTGTTGCGCTCGATCGCCCAGCGTTGAGGAAGGGACTTCGAGAATTTCCATTCACCTTGCTGCCCGATGCCAGTTTTCCTGAACTCACCGTCCGCCGACTCCCAACGGGCGGCCGCGAGGGCGGGTAACCACTTCGCCTGGGGTTCGCTACGGATGAGAGTAAATTCGCCGAAGCGCTCGAATTTTTTGCCGTTCCCGCTGTCGAGCAATTCGTAGTCCGACCATTGCGGTGAGAGCACCTCCAAGTTGCGCGTCATTTTCTCTCGTCGAGGAGGGCTTTGAGGCGTGCGTAGCCGGCGCGGCTGACGGGCAGTCGAGTGCCGTCGCCGAGAATGGCCAAGCGGCTGTCCTTGCCGTAAGGCTCGATGCGCACGACGCGTTCCAGGTTGACGATGTAGGAGCGGTGGATGCGCACGAAGTTGTCCGGATTAAGACCGGCTTCGAGGCCGGCGATGGTTTGCTGCTTGAGATGTTTTTTTCCTTGAGTGGCTAGAGCGACGTAGTCGTCCTGGGCCTCGGCGTAGTCGAGCTTGGCCACGGGGATTAGCGTGACTCTGGTGCCGTCTTTTACCACCAGGCGCTCCAGAAATTGTTGCGGCGGGCGGGCCGCAGCCGCGAGTTCCTGCGCTGAAGGCATTTTTTCACCGAGCCGGCCTTTGGCTCTTTCCACTGCCGCGTCAAAGCGCTCCCGGCCGATAGGCTTCAAAAGATAGTCGACGGCGTGGACGTCGAAGGCGCGCATCGCGTATTGATCGTAGGCGGTCACAAAGATAACGGGGACGTCCGTGCCAATCAGTTCGAGGACATCGAAGCCTGTCAGCTTGGGCATCTGCACGTCGAGAAAAATCAAATTAGGTTTGTGTTCGGCGACGGCTTTCAGGGCTTCCATGCCATTCGCGCATTCGGCGGCGACGGCAATCTCCGGATGGGATTCGAGAAACTCGCGAATCACGTGGCGCGCGAGCTCTTCGTCGTCGACGATGAGCGCTTTCCATCGTTTGTCCGGCGAGTGGCTCACGCGCTTTCCCCGCTTTCGGCCGGCAGGGACAGACTGACTTGAAAGAGCTCGCCTTCCGTGTTTACGCGAAGGCTGGCATCCTTTCCGTAGCGGGCCTCCAGACGTCGCTGCACGTTTTCGAGCCCCCTGCCTCCAGACCGCCGAGGCGGAGCTTCCGGGTCCCATGAATTTTCGACGACAATCGCCAACCGGCCGTTTTGCCGCTCCGCGGCGAGGCGGATCTCGCCGCCTTCGGGAAGACTGGCGATGCCGTGTTTGACGGCGTTTTCGACGAGCGGCTGGAGCAAGAGAGGCGGCAGCAAGCACGTTTTGGAATCTTCCTGGATGGTTTCCTGCATCCTCAAGCGGTCGCCAAAACGGACTTTTTCAATGGCCATGTATTTTTCAAGCAAATCCAATTCCTCGGAAAAGCGCACCGCGGTTTTCTCGCCCAACCCCAGGGTCAAACGCAAGAAGTCACCGAGTAAAACGCACATTTCGCGCGCACGAGATGAATCGATGCTGGTCAAAGCGCTGATGGAATTCAGGCTGTTGAACAGGAAATGCGGATTGATCTGGGCTTTCAAGGCTTTTAGCTCTGCGTCGCGCGCCAGAATATTCACTTCCATCATGCGAGCTTCCGCTTGTCGCGAGGCCTCCAACGAGAGAATCACGTAGTGCGAGGCTACGGCGAGGGAGTAAAGCAGATATCCGGCACCGAACAGAATCGGGGCCTGTGGAGCGAAGCGCCGGTCCAGCCCCTGAAACGCGGATGTCTTCCCTAGGAATGCCACCAATACCCAGCCTAGCCCCATCCAGAAATAGCTAACGAGCGCCGCAGCCAGGGTGTGCACACCGATGAGGCGGAGCGCGCTTTCGCCCCGGATGGGAAGGCTCTTGGCGGTATACCAAGCGGACAGACAGATGAACGCGTACAGCACGCAAAGCGGGACCACAATGAGAGCGGATTCCAGCCAAGTGAGATTGCCGCCAGCGGACATCAAAAGGACCACAATCGCCGCCAGGGGAATCCATCCCAGCAGGTAGAGTCCCAGTCGGTTGCGTGTGAGTAGCGGGTGCATCGGACGGGCTCAGTTCTTGATTTCCAAGCCGCCAAAGATGACGGCGCCCGTGATCACCAGAGTTTTGAAATTGGAACTCGCAGGGTCATTCCCGCGGGCGGTTCGCGTTTTGTCTTCGACGCCACCGAAAATGGGCGCGCCGCGAAACGCTACTTGCCAGGAGGGAGGCACGCGAACTTCGACGCCGCCGAAGATGGCGGTGATCGCCAAAGTGGCCTCGTTCGCCACCATGTTGGCCTCGGTCAGATCCAGTTCGATGCCACCAAATATGGCGGTGACATCGCCGCCTTGAAAATCCTGGCTGGTCATGCGGCGCTCCAGGCCTCCGAAGACGACGGCCTCGTTCAGTGTGGTGCGGGGATCGCCTGCTGCCGACGTAGTGGCGGCTGGTTTAGAACTCCGCTGAAAGGAGCCCCACATGACATAAAGGCCGAAGGCGATGAGCATCATGGGCCAAAGCGTAGCCCAGCCAAAGTGGGTGATACCCAATTGATTGAGCTGCAGAATAACGCCCGCAATCATTACGAGTATTCCCCAGGCGCGGCGCTGGGATAGGAAGTGCATCAGGCCGGCTAAGACCACGAGCAGGGGCCAGAAGCGCCCGAGGTTGGAGAGGATTCCCAGTTGATCGAGCAGAAAGGCCAATCCGACCAAAATTAAGATCAGGCCCCAAACCATGCCTGGGACGCCTCGGCCCTTGAGGCCAATGCCGACCACCATGGGAGTATGCCGCAAGCCCTGCTTATCATCGCGTCCCAAACTGGCATGAATGCGGTCATGAATCTGGTCGCGAAGGTCATCCGCGAACTTCTTGGGGTCGAACTTGCGCTCGTCGCTCACAGACTTCTCCAGTCATTTCCGGTGGACCAAATCTGTTTCATAAGACTCATCGTTAAGCCCTCTTACCTGAAGTGGCGACCATTGCGGACTTCACGGGCCGCCCTTGAGCCGCGCTCTTCAACAGCATGGCTCCGGCCGTGACCGGGATCAGCGGCCAGAATGATACCAAGAGATGTAGGACACTGGAGGAAAACCCGGCGTGGTCGAACGTGTAGGCTTGCACGGCGTGCCATCCCGCCAGGCCGATTGCCGGAAGAATGATGGAATTTCCCGCGGGCGCGCCGATGACGTCGCTGACTTGGGCGGCTAATCCATCCAGATTGACGAACAGCAAGAAAAGCCCGAGAACGAGAATACCCGCGCCTGTTAGGGATTTCATACTCTTAGAAGCCGTCTGCCGGGCTGCCATGTTGTCCTCCAGAAGGGCCTTTTCCTCGCCCCAACGTGAGAATAGGGGCCTCTGGGGAGGAGTGCATCAAGGATTCGGCTAAAAAGGAGGTTTTACCGGCGAATGGCGGCTACGGGGCGGGGAATGGAGCACGCACTTAAGAGCTCAAGGGGGCGGTCAGTAGCCAACCGCTTTTCCGGCGCCGCGTTCATCGTGGCCGCCTTGCATCCAACCACCATCGAGCAAAATAGCTTCCACGCGGGCGATGAC
>DATKHV010000030.1:0-40784 GCA_035510055.1 Candidatus Cybelea sp.
ACTTGGAGAGCGCCCATTTTAGCTAGAGCCAGAACACCATTACGATAGGTGAATGCCGTTCGAACAAATGACGCAGACTGCTTATTATTTTTCTTTTTGAAGGTGGGGAACTTGGCACGCTTCTGAGCCAGGTTCACAAAGGCACGCTGCTGGTTGCGAAGTGTTTGTTGAAGCGGTACGCTGCTGACCTCCTTGAGCCACAAGTGCTCGGTTTTTAATACCGTCAAACGCCGGCATGCCTGAGAGAACGTCAGGCGGGCAATTTTCCGTTCCGCGAGCAGGCGATTGTACACGAAGCGAGAATGCCCGAATACTTTGGACAGGTGCTCAATCTGTTCCGGGGTCGGATAGAAGCGATACTTAAATCCACGAATTTGGCTGTTAGACATTCTTTTGGTTCTCGACGTACTGCTTGATGACTTCGAGCGGCGCTCCGCTAACGGTGGAAACGAAATACGCGTTTGTCCAAAGGCTTGGCAGACGCCTCTTTAGGGATACAAACTCTTTTCTCAAATGGTGCGACGTGGCACCCTTGAGGTTCTTTACAAAACGGTGAATCCCAAACTGCGGGTCCACTTCGCAAAGCACGTGAACGTGGTCTGGCGTGATTTCCAGAGCGATGAGGTCCGCTCGATACTTTAGAGCGGTCTTATGCATGATTTCCTTGAGCCGTTTGGCGATAGCACCAACGAGAACTTTGCGGCGATACTTCGGACACCAAATGACGTGATATTTGCTGCTGTACACGACATTCTTGTTCGATTTGTATCCCAGCATCATGAAAGAATGATACACCTTCGCCTTTTGTTTGCCAATAGATATCTTTTAACAGTCCATCCGTACCGGGAACACCTCACGCCTTCTATCCCAATGGCTAAAGCCAGGGGCTTTACGGCGCTTTTCGGTAAGCGCCGAACCTCAAAGGGAACCGGGCCCCAGGCTGGGATTCGAGCTTCCGCTGCTCTTGCTGTTGCCGGCGGACTTTTTCTCCGGATTCACCAAAGCGACCACCGTTCCGGCGGAAAGGCCCTTGAGGATGGCGCGGCCTTCGCTCACGGCGCTGACTTTGACTTCCTGCATTTCGAAACCGCGGTTGCGTTTGCAATACACTACTTTTTTGCCGTCGTGTTCGAAGATCGCTCCGCCAGGAATCGAAACCGCGTGGGAAAGATTGTCACCCAAGATGCTCAACCGAACAGCGAAGCCGGGGTGCAAACGCGGGTCAGGCCGGTCGAGCCCGACGGTCACGTCGAAGGTGTGCTGCTGGTTATCGTCCCAGAATTCGTGGCTGGTGGCCCCGCCCACGGTTTGCACTTTGCCGGAGAACTTTTCGCCCGGCAGCGCGCCGACGGCCAATTCCACGGATTGCCCGGCTTTCAGGTTGATGCGGTCGGTTTCACCAATTTTTGACGATACTTCCAGGTGCGACATGTCAATGACTTCCGCGATCGGACTTCCCGGATTCACCTGATCCCCCACGTGATAGTCCGGGAGCGTCATCCCGTCCATGAAGAATCCGCCGGTGGAATCCCTGTTCCCGTGAATGACCACCAGGCCATCGATGGGCGAGGTGATGTGCATTCTCTTGATGTTCAGCTCGGCTTGCTCCATCGAGAGCCGGGCTTTGTGCCGTTTCTCTTCGCTGATGGCCAGCGCTGCTTGGTTCGAAGCGCTGTGGGATTGGATGTCCTGTTGGAGCTGGGCCAGGGCGCGCTTGGCTTCATCGAGCGCTAGCAGGTTTTTCTGCGCGTCGATCGTGCTTACCAGTTCGTTCTTGCTGACTTCCAGCTCCGCTCGCCGCACCGCATATTTTGCTTTGAGGAGCGCCGTCTGGTCTTCTGCCGTCTGGACGTCCGCGTCCGCTTTGGCTTTGACGATTTCTTGTTCCGCTTGCAGCAAGTCACTACGGCTTTGTCCCAGATTGTATTCTTGCTGGCTGGGGTCAAATTCGAGCACCACGTCGCCGGTGTGGACTTGCGCGCCGGCGCGCGCTAGCGTCACGATTTGCAGCGTGCCTCCGCCGATGGGCGGCGCCGTGATGGCTCGCGATTGCACCGTACGCAAAACTCCGGTGGTGAAGACTTTGAGTTGCAGGTCGACCTCTTTGACGGTAGCGGTGGGAATCTCGGAATCCGTCGCCAGGACCGTGGTCTGGCGGCACGAGAAGGCGCTGCTGGCCAACGCCAGGGCTAGTAGAAATGTTCGAGGTCTATTCATACCAATATTTCCTATTCCGCCAGCGTTGGATCTTTTAGCGCCAGTTGCTCTCCCGGTTCGAGTCCTTTGGCGATCAAGGCCTCATCGCCGCTTCGCCGCAATACCTCCACGGGCGTCTCTCTGAACTTCGACCCGTGCCGCACATAAGCAACCGTGCGGCCCGCTTTCCGGAAAAGCGCCGAGGACGGAATCACGATGCCGTCCGCGACGCGGGCTACCGCCACCCGCACGACGGCCCCCATTCCCGGAGCCAGGCGCGCATCGCTATTTGCCAAAGCCACTTCCACGGTGAAGTTTCTGGGAACCGGCCATCCGGCGTTGAAGTCCAGGCTGGCCGTGGGGCTAATCGTCTCGATGCGCCCCTCATAGCTCCCGTCGGGAACGGCTTCGACCCGCACCGCGCCGGTCTGCCCTACTTTCAACTGCCCTCTTTCGGCTTCTTCAATGCGCGCGGAAATCTTCAGTGTGGATGGGTCGGGAAGTTCCGCGATGGCCGCGCCCGGCCACGCACGGTCTCCGGGTTTGAACGGAGTCGGGCCACCTTGTGGCTGCCAGTGATTCTGCAGCGCCACCACTCCATCGAGAGGCGCCCGCAAAGCTAATGAAGCCAAGCTGCGCTCGTCTTGCTGCACCTGAAACGCCGCTTGATCCTGTTTTTGTTTTTTGGTGGCCAGATCAGCCGCCGCGGCGGAGCGGTCGGCATTGAGTTTGGCTTCGGTTTCCTTCATCTTCTCTTCGGCATCGGCAACCTTCAGCTTGGCTTCCTCGCCCTCAATCACGGAGACAATCTCTTGTTTGCTGGCGTCCAAGCGCGCTTTCTCGGCCGCGAACTTGGCGGCCATCACGTCCGTGAGGTCCTGCTCTTCCTTCAAACGCGCCGCTGCGCGCGCTTGATGAATCTCGGCTTCCGCCGACTTCAGCGCGGATTGATCTTGCGCCAGCTTTTGCTTCACGGTGGTGTTGTCGAATTCGACGAGAACGTCTCCCTTTTTGGCCTTCGCTCCATTCGTCGCTAGGTTCATGATCTGCAGGTCGCCAGCGCCATAAGGCGCGGCCAGGATCACCGAATGCAGTGCTTTAACCTCGCCTTTGACTTCCAGGTAGTCCACGAATTCCTTTCGCTTCACCTCGGCGGTCGAGAACTTCGCCGCGGGACTGGCCAGGCGAAAAGCGCCAAAACCTAAACCCCCCAGGACCAACGCGGTGCTAATCAGGGCTTTCTTCCCGGGCCTCCATTTTCGCTCCCGGCCCATCATGGCTTCCCGGCTCCCGTTTGGTCCTCGTTCGCGACCCGCCGGATAATGTCTCCCTCCGACAGCCCGGAATTCACCACCGCCTCGAGATCGTTGCGCGGTCCCGTTTCGACCCTACGTTTTAGAAAGCCACCCGAGGATTTCACCCAAACGTAGGCATGATTGTTTTCCGTCCCGATACTCTGGCACGGAACCACCAGAGCGCTTTTTTGCGATCCCAGATCGACATCGAGCGCCGCGGAAAGGTCCGGCAAAAGCCTGGCATCCATTCCCTGAACGGAAAAACGCGCGGAAAATGAGCGCACCACTTCGGAAAATTGTCCCTGATGGCCAAGCGGCGAGATTTCTTCGAGAGTCGCCGGCAGCTTCATGCCTGGATAAGCATCCAGGTGCATCTGTGCTTGCAAGCCCGGGCGAACTTTCAGGAGGTCTACTTGATTCAATTCCACGCGGACCTCCATTTGCGATGGATCCACCACTTGCAAGAACGGCACGCCCGGCCTCACTTGGTCGCCCTGCTGCACCGTTCCCATGCGCCCGCCGAGCCAGATGGTGTTATAGACGATGATTCCGGGCATGGGCGAATGCACGACCATCTTCGCGGCGTTTCCTTGCGCGTAGTTCATGTCTTCCCGCGCGCGGTCCCGCTGAATCTCCTGGATACGAATGGCGGCGGCGGCGGCCAGCCGCTTCAACTGATAGGTTTCCTTCAGTTGCTTGAGCGTGGCTTGCGCTTCGTCCAGGGCTTCCTGATTTTTCTCCGCGTCGATCCGCGAAACGATTTCGTTTCTTTGCAGTTCCAGCTCGGCGCGCTTCAGTTCATCTTCCGCTTGTTTCATCGCCGTATCGTCTTTAGCGCGCGCGATGTTTTCTTCTGCTTGCTTCTGGGTTACCTGTCCGACCAGGTTCTCGTACGTGCTTTTTTTATCCAGATAATCCTTGGTCTGTGCTTGGGGGTCGAATTCCACCAGCACGTCACCCTTCGTCACGGGGGACCCGGCGGGCGCCAGCTTGGTGATCACCATCGACCCCACTTGCGCGCCTTCCAGCTTGGGGGCTAAAACCACGAAGGACCGCGAAGCTTGCGTGCTTCCATTGAGCCGCAGGCTCGCTGTGAAATCTTTTCTCTCCACCTTGACGAGGGACTCTTCCATGTTCGTCGACGCTCGCCCGGTCCGGAAATAGCTGAACAACAGGGGGGTGGCCACAAAGAGCAGCAAGATGGACCGACGAAGGATGAGCTTGTTGCCTTCTCCGCCGGAAAGAGATTTGTTGACCATCGCCTCGACTACCTGGAAACCTTTGACGTACAGGGCCCAAAACTGGTTTGTTGGAATTCAAATCCCGCAAAATGGTTGCGTCAAGCGCATCCCGTCGAATCCTGTTTCGCGCAATGCAAGAGTCTATCTTAGAAGTTTGCTAGGGAATACGCCTGAATCGGCGGTCGCCGCTGGTTACGGTTTGCCCTGGGGTTCGAAGGGCCCGCTGAACCTCTCAGGTAAATACCCTAAAAAACCAAAGACCGTAGGGAAATCACCCCCATTGGACGCGATTCGAGCGTTTGGCTACACTGAGAGTTTCCATTCCAGTGGAAGACGCGCTGACCATGAGTGATTCGAATCCCAAGACCTCTGCCGTGAGGGTGCGCTTTGCTCCTTCCCCCACCGGCTATTTGCACGTGGGCGGCGCGCGCACCGCGCTGTTTAATTGGCTGTTCGCCCGGCGCCAGGGCGGCACCATGATTCTGCGCGTCGAGGACACCGACGCCGAGCGCAACAAGCCCGAACTCGTTCAGGGAATTCTCGAGGGCTTAGCGTGGCTGGGGGTCCTGTGGGACGAAGGGCCGTTCTACCAATCGCAAAGAACGGAATTGTATCGCGCGGCGGCGAAAAAATGTTTGGAGAATGGGGCCGCCTTCCTGTGTTACTGCCCGGCGGAAAAATATGCCGGCGGCGATCACGCCGAACCGGCCCAGGACGAGGAGCCCAAGGCTGGCGGGCCGCGCCGCGTCTCGCGCTGCTCTTGCCGCGATGGCCAACCTTCGACGCCCGGGGCCAAGCCGGCGGTGCGCTTCAAAGTTCCCCTTGGCGAAACGACGAAATTCCGCGACGCGGTATTTGGCGAGCGCGAGTTTTCGAACGAGGAAATCGAAGACTTCGTGCTGTTGCGTTCCGGCAAAGGCGACGAAGAATTTGGCCAGTCCATGTATCAGCTGGGGGTGGTCGTCGACGACATCGATATGCGCATCAGCCACGTGATTCGCGGCGCGGACCACATTTCGAATACTCCGAAACAGGTGCTGCTGTACCGCGCGTTGCGCGCGGAACCCCCGGTGTTCGCGCACGTCCCGTTGATTCTGGGCGCGGACAAATCCCGTCTCTCAAAACGGCACGGCGCCACCGACGTCAACATGTACCGCGCGGAAGGTTTTCTTCCGGAAGCTTTCCGCAATTTTCTGGCGCTGCTGGGCTGGTCTCCCGGCGGAGATGAAGAATTTATTAGGACCAGGGATTTGATCGGCAAATTTTCGCTCCAAGGCGTGAGCCGCACCAACGCGGTGTTCGACCGGCCGAAACTCGAGTGGTTCAACACGCAGTACTTGCAGAAACTTCCCATCGAAGAGCTGCTGCCGGAAGTCGAAAACGAATTGAAGCGCAGCGGGCTGTGGAAGCCGGAGTGGACGCCGGGCGCTGCTCCGGGTCCCGATGGACGCGACCACGCGTGGTTTTCAAAGACCGTCGATTTGCTGCGTTCGCGAATCCGTTTGCTGCCGGATTTTTCTTCCTGGTCGCTTGCATTTTTTAGCGACGAATTTACGCGCGACGCGGCGGCCAAAGAAAAATTCTGGAAAGATCCGAAAGTGCCGGAGCTTCTTGCTAGACTCGCGGTTGCGCTCGAAGCGCTTCCGGAATGGAATCACGACGCTTGCGACCACGCTTCGCGCGCCGTCGCGGAAGCGGGCGGCGTCAAAGCTGGGCTGCTGATCAATGCGACGCGCGTGGCGATTGTGGGCCAGGCCGTGGCGCCGCCGCTTTTCGACACCATGGTCGTGCTCGGGCAGCAGCGCGTGGTGCGGCGATTGCGCGATGCGCTGGCCGGTTTCGGAAAACCCTAGAGCAAATCTCCTCCTGAAAAACTGCGCATTTCAGTTGCGTGCCAAAACTTGCTTTCTACCTTTGGCATGGTGGCCTATTGCTTCGGGAAAATTTCCGGATGAGCGGGCTTGGCGGCGGAGGCCGCGACGTTCAGCTTGGCGTCCAGAGTGAGCGTGACCGGAGGCAGGCAAAGTTCGTTGCTGCAAGCCTGGTAGCGGAGCTTGAGAGGAATGTGCTGCTCGCCGAGAGGTGCGCTGGCGAGCGCCGTTACGGGCATGCGCAGAATCACCGTGTCCTGGTAGACGTTCAGCGGAGTCTTCGAAAAAGAAAATTGTTCGAGTTTGCCCTTGGGGTAGGAAACTTCACCGCTGCTAAAACCCGCTGGAGGCACGGCTTTTAGATCGGTGGCGATGAGATAGTCTTCCGATTTTTCGCGGGCGTTGACGTGGAAGCCGGGGCGAATCTTCATCACCACCGCAATTTGGAACGAACTGCCGCGGACGGCGGGATCGACTGAAGCGTAGATTTCCGGCTTGACCACGTCGCGGCCGGAAGGAACTTGCGAAGGCAGCGCCGCCGACAGGGCCAGCGAGCCGATTAAAAGAACGGTTGCTTTGGCTTTCATAATGTAACCTGGGCGCCGAGTTGCTGGGAGATGACGCGGCTCATGACGGCGCGGAGATCTTCGCCAGTTTTTTCATGGACGAAGGCGTTGCGCGATTCGTTCCAGCCGAGCTTGAAACTGGTGGAAAGCGCGGAGACCCAAATTTCGCGGACGGGAGTGTTGGGGGAAACCACGAACTTGGCCTCTTCGGGCTCCTCGAAGAGAACTTCGAGCTTGCCGGCTTCGCCTTCGACGTCGAAGCCGTGTTCATCGCCGGCGGTAAGCATGCGGCGCTTGAGGTCTTCGAAGGCGGCGTCGGCCTTTCGTTGAAAGTCTTTTTCCTCGAGCATGCAATTAGCGTACATGAAGTCAGTGATGTAAGCGAATTAAGGATAACCGACGAAGGGAACACGCGCAGAGCGGAGCACCGGTCAAAGATAACTTGTTAGTGCTCGGATGCGTTTGAGCTATTGGATACCGTGGGCTACAAGCTCAAGAAGGGAAAGGGTTTGCTTGAAGAGGCGGGAGTCGAAAGAATTGTGGAAATCTGTGGAAAAGTTTAGGGCCAAGCCTCGTTAGCGGACGCAGCGGACGCGTGGTGGCTTGATGGGTCCCGAACGCAGGAGTAGGATTCAGGGCCACGCTGCGTCTTGCAGGAACCCTCCGGACCTCGTCCTGGCGAGACACACCGTTTAGGAGGTTCTATGTGGGGCAAGAAGAACGCCGATGCGATGCATCCGCTAGAAGCGACAGCGGAGCACGAGACGGGGTGGCTCGGCTCGAGCCTCGAGGTGAAAGGCGAAATCACCGGTACCGAGGATCTGCTGATCGAGGGGGCGGTGGAAGGATTGATTCATCTGGATGCGCAGAAACTGACGGTCGGGGTGACGGCGATGGTCACGGCGGACATCCACGCGCGCGACGTGGTGGTGTACGGCACGGTGAAAGGAAACGTGCGCGCCAAGGGACGGATCGAGATCAAAAAGGACGGCGCGATCATCGGGAATTTGACGACGGCACAGATCATGATCGAAGACGGCGCGGACTTCAAAGGATCGATCGAAATTGACCGGAGCGCGACGGAACCAGCGGAGAAGAATGTCGCCTCGCGAGCTGCGGCGGCTGGCGCGGAGTCGAAAAGCATTTAACGATTGGAAATGGCAGGCCAAGCAGCAAACGGCAGCGTTCGGTAGGGAAGTGGGAGGAAGGAAAATTCACTGCGTCTGCGAAGTGGAAATTCGAAATTGGGGGGGGTTGAAAGTTCAAAGTTGAAGGCTAGGGTGAAGAAGCGCGCCTTCTTGAGCGGGGCTGGTTGAAATGCGTCGCCCGGTTTCGCGATAGGGAAAGGAAAGTTGAAAGTGGGGGTTGTAGGCGGCTTAGCCACACCGGCCGGCGGCGGCGAAAAAGGACGAGCTCATAGCGCGCGGCGCAACAAGGCAGCAAAGACAAGCCCCGGGCGTGCTGTTAGAAAAACAAGCGGAGCGAGAGCTGCAAATTGCGTTCGCCTTGACCAGAACTACCGCTGCCCTTGGAAAGCACTTTGCCGAAGGTCGCTGTGTTGGTCGGGTTTAGGCCTATATTGGTTGTGCCGCTGCAGCCGCTGTTGCCGCACCAATTCGGATGATTCCACACGTTGTAAGCTTCGGCGCGGAACTGGAAGCGAAAACGCTCGTTGATCGGGATGGTCTTAAACAAGCCCATGTTCCAGTTCTGGAAGCCGGGTTGGTAGATAAGGTCGCGAACACGCTGGGTGTTGAAAGTGCCGTGCGTTGGAGGCCTAAAGATTCGATCATCAACACCATTGAACTGTACGCTGCCGTCCGGACAAGGCGATGCGCTAATAAGACAAGTGCGAAACCATTGGCCATTCGGTCCAAATGTGCCGATGATATTAGGATTGCCGTTTACGACCCAAAACTGTCCGTTTTGTCCACAACCCCAATTGGCGTCTGCCCCGACGCCCGCATAGTCATTCGTACTTGGGCCGGTAACGCTGCAAGGCAGACCCGTTTGAAACTGAGTAATCCCGCTAATCTGCCATCCACCGAGGGCCCTTCCGACAAAGCCCGATTGCCTGCTGAAAAAGGGCCATTGGTAGAGGTAGTTGATGATGACGATATGGCGGGAGTCGAACTCGGAGGGCCCCCACAACATGCTGGTGTTGTAGGTATCGGGAACAACATCGCGCTGGTTAGAACCGTTATCCATGCTCTTCGAGAGAGTGTAGGAGACTCCGAACTGAAGGCCATTGCTAAAGCGGCGGTTCCAGGTGACCTGCAGAGAGTTGTACATGGAATTAGCGACGTTATCGGTTTCACGGATCGAGCCGAAGCCTTTATATGGCCGCAGCGCGTTAAGATTGACGCCAGGATTCGCGGCCACGACTGCCGTCGTGGGCTGATTGATGTCGGATTCTCTTTGCAAATGTAGTCCGCGGCGAGCGACGTAGCCCACGCTGAACAGTGACTTCCAAAACAACTCGCGTTCGACCGTGAAATTCCAAGCCCACGCTTCGGGGTTCTTAAAAGCCTTGCTTTGTGTGGTGACCACCAACGGAACATTGTTGGTTCCGCTTCCTCCCGGATTATCCACGGAACCAAACGAAACGCTGGCGTTGGGTTGGAAGGGCGGGTTCCCGCCGAGGAAGATCGAGTCGCTGACGCCGAGACGAGTGAAGAAACGGCCACCGCCAGCACGGACTACGGTCTTGTTATTTGGCTGGTAGGCGATGCCCAAGCGCGGCTGGAGGTCCCCCAACTGGATATCGGAGTAGCGATTGGGAATGTTGCGGAACAGGCCATTATATAGACCTGAGCTGGCCGCAGGAACGCGGCCTATGGCCGAACTCGGAAAGCCAAAGCCGCTTCCTGGAATAACCATTCCATTGTAAAGCTGTGCGATTGTAGGTGTGCCGGTGATGAGACCCGTCTTGGGATCAACGGTCACGGCGTTCGCTGGATCGTAGAGGCTCGGATCGAAAACGATCATATTATTCCATATCGTATGGTAGGGAACGATGACCGAGTACCGCATCCCGTAGGTAATCGTCAGGTTCTGGCGGGCCTTCCAGGTATCCTCTCCGAAACCTTCCCACATGCTTCCGCGGAATACCGTATACGCCCGTTGACCAATTTCCGAGTATGAATCGAACAGTCCGAGCGCTGCATTTGCCGCCGCGACGCCCGTCGAAGCCAAAACGTACCCCGGCCGCACAAAACCCCCTCCATTGTCGCTGAACGCGAATTGGCCGTTCTGGTTGTTCGTGCAGGTGTTACACGCTTGCACGTTAATTTCATCGTTGTCATTCTCACCGTCATACTCGTACAGACCGCCGAACTTGAAGGTGTGATTTCCCTTAATCCAACTGAAGCTGTCAGACATATTGATGATGGGTCCAGCGGAATGTGAGGGATAAGGGCCGCCGCTCAGCCCGGAAAAAGCGGACATGTTCACCGTGGGAATGCGGGTCGGATCTTCCTTTCCAGTGGGAAAGATATAGGGATAGTTGAGGCCCACGGTGGTGCGGTCCAGAAAATGAGCCAGGTCGATAGGGATGTGGACATTGTCCTTGCTGGCGGTCAATAAGACTTCATTCACTTTGGTGGGGCTGATGGTCCACACGTAGTCGATCGAGTTGGTTTGGTTAGGGCGAATGAAGTATTTGGGTGTTTCATTGGTACCGCCATCGAGGGGCTGATACTCCCAGTAGGAAAAGAACACGCGGCGAAGGCGGAGCCGCTGCTTTTCGGTCAGGTTTATGTCCACCGCTGTAGTGTCCTTGCGCTGATATATGGGATGCTGGGCGGAAAAGAACCAATTTTGATTTCCATTGATAGGAGTGGTGAGATTGGGCATAGGATAGGCATTTAAGATCCCCAGGCCATTGGGGGTTGCCGTTGATCCCGCAGTCGCTGTGCCGGGCGCTGGAATAATGTTGCCCGGAAATGGCAGGCCGGTCTTGGGGTCCATGATCATTACCGCCTTGTGATAGAAGACATTCTTGGGATCGAGCAGTTCGCTGAAATCGCCACTCCGCATCTTGACTGTAGGAACCGCCAGAGTGCTCGTATCTGTGAAGATGTAGCGCACCCATTCTTCTCCCCAGTACCAAAACACTTTAGTCTTGTCGGTATTAAAGTGGTTGGGGATGAAGAAGGGTCCGCCGATGTTGTATCCGAATTGATTGTAGTGAATGGGGGCGGTGACGCCAGTGGTTGCCGGGTTGGCATTACGTTGCCAGGGGTTGGCGTCAAAGACGGTATTGCGAACGTATTCATAGGCGGCTCCATGGAAGTCCTGCGATCCGGCCTTGGAGATAATGCGAATCTGGCCGCCCGAGGAGCGTCCGTATTCCGGAGCGTAGTCAGCCGTGAGAATCTTAATTTCCTGAGTGGAGTCCACGTCCGCGGCGCCGATGCTGGTGCCGTTCGAGCGCGTGCGAACGGCAGGTGCGCCGTCATAAGTAATCAGACTCTCGGGGGTGCGGGCGCCATCGATGTTGGAAGGGCCTTGGGTGAAATTGAAGCTAAGGTTGGCGAGCGTGCCGCCGCGAGTGCCAGGCACGAGGTTGGCCATGAAGATGGGGTTGCGGCCGTTGATCTCGAGCGAGTCAATTTGCTCGCGGGTGACATCCTTTTGGACGGAGGCTGATTCCGTTTGCAACTGCACCGCGGACCCCGTGACTTCCACCATTTGTGAGGCGGCGCCCACGCTCAGCGTCGCGTCAATGACCAGATCGCCGCTCGGATCGAGCTTGTTTTCAGTGCTTTGGTACTTTTGGAAACCAGAGACCTCGACGGTCAAAGTGTACAAGCCGGGCGGGACATTGGTGATGATGTAATAGCCGGATTCGTTTGTGGCCGTCTGGCGGGCCACCCCGCTCTTGTTTTGGACGGTGACCTTAGCGTTCGCGATCGTGGCGCTTGACGGGTCTTTGATAAAACCTGAAATCCTGCCAAGGTCCGATTGCGCAAACAATATGCCCGAGGCCACCAGGCTCATGAAAAGCACCAAGACACCTAAGCGGCACGCGTTCTTCATGATCCCCTCCGTATCTTCGAATCGGCAAACGAGGTCTCTGCTGGGGAATGCCAGCCGACCGATAATTTGCTCACCGATAACTCACCTGTCGACGGGCTTTGCCCGCGCGGACCGAGAGTGCATCTGGGCCCTCGAGAGTGCAGGCGCCAAGCCCTCTTGTTGGTGAGATTGTGAGAGCCAACCGGGGAAGGCTAATAATATGTTGGAGAAGAGCTTTGTATCAGGTGAACCCTGTAATTCCGGCTAGGGTGTTTTACCTACAGCGATACATGGAAAATTCAGAGAGCAGAAATCATCTGTTGATTTAAGCCGCTTCTACGCGCCTGGACTAAAGCGACAGACTAAAGCGACAGACTAAAGCGAAACCTTGACAGTATGAATTAGACGGCCTACGCTCGCGCGGCTTGGAATTAGCGCCACGAATTTAAGAGCGGAGGCCATCCCATGAACAAGATGAAACCAGACAGACGCGGAAGATTGCTGCGTTTGGCAAGAAGGTCGGCGACATGTGGTTTGGTGGTTTTTGCTTGGATGGCGCTGTCCGTGGCGATGAGCTCGCCGGCGCTTGCCGCAGCGGCGGAAAACCGTGAAGTTACCGTGGAGCGCAACGTGGCGGCAAAGATGCGCGACGGCGTGACGCTGCGCGCGGATATTTACCGGCCGAATGCTGATGGAAAATTCCCCGTGCTGCTGGTGCGCACTCCGTACGACAAGACGAATGAAACAAATTTTGGATTGCGGGCGGCGGCGCGCGGGTACGTTTTGATCGCGCAAGATGTGCGAGGGCGATTCACTTCGGAAGGGGAATGGTACACCTTCAAGAACGAATCGCAGGACGGCTACGACACGGTGGAGTGGGCGGCAGCGCTGCCGTATTCGAATGGGAAAGTGGGAATGTATGGCGGATCGTACGTGGGTGCGACGCAGTTCCTGGCGGCGCTGGCCAAGCCGCCGCATCTGGCTGGGATTTGCCCCAACGTGACGGCCTCGAATTATCACGATGGATGGACGTATCAGGGTGGGGCATTCGAGCAGTGGTTCAACGAATCGTGGGCCACGGGGCTGGCGGAAAACACCATGCGGCGGCGCTTGGAAAAGAGCGCCGATCCTGTAGGCGGAACAAAAGTGCTGCCGCTCGTTGCCTACCCGGTGCTGGAATCGCCTTCCGCGGAGGGGATCGCGCCGTACTTCAAAGATTGGCTGGCGCATCCGAGTTTCGATGAGTATTGGAAGAAGATTTCGATTGAGGACCACTACGCGCAGATCGAGGTGCCGGTTTTCAGCCTGGGCGCGTGGTACGACATTTTTCTGGGCGGCACGCTGAAAAATTATATGCGGCTGAAGACGGAGGCGGGCACGGAAGCGGCTCGCAAGGGGCAACGGCTGCTTGTATACGTTGGTGGACACGCGGGAGGTTGGGACAGCAGAAAAGTCGGCGCTTTGGACTTTGGAGAGAAACTGCCAATCGATGGCGATGAGTTGACGCTGCGGTGGTACGACTGGTTGTTGAAGGGCGAAGCAAACGGGATCGAGAAAGAAAAGCCGGTGAAGATTTTCGTGATGGGGAAAAATGAGTGGCGGCAAGAAGAGGATTGGCCGCTGGCGCGCGCGAAAAGTACGAAGTATTACCTGCACTCGGCGGGCGCAGCGAACGGGATGGCCCCGAGCGGTCCGGGGCAAACCGGCAACGGGACACTCAGTGCGGTGGCGCCGGCAGAGGAGAAGGCCGACACGTATGTTTACGATCCGGGCGATGCGGCGCCGACAATTGGCGGTCCGTTGTGCTGCGGTCCGCTGCCGACGGGGATTGGTCCCGAAGACCAGCGGCCAGCGGAGGCGCGCAGCGACGTGCTGGTTTATACGACGCTGGCATTTGCGAAGGACACGGAGGTGACCGGGCCGGTTTCGCTGGAGTTGTACGCGAGCAGTTCGGCGGTGGACACGGACTTCACGGGTATGCTGGTGGACGTTTGGCCGAATGGTTATGCGCAGAACTTGACGAGCGGGATTTTGCGGATGCGTTACCGAAATTCGCAGGAAAAACCCGAGTTGGCGAATCGCGGTGAGACGTATCACATTACGGTGGACTTGTGGGCGACTAGCAACGTGTTTCTGGCGGGGCACAAGCTGCGGCTAGAAGTATCGAGCAGCAATTTTCCGCGGTTCGACAGGAACCTGAACACCGGTGAAGAGCAAGCCCGGGGGACGCTGATGGTGAAGGCCACGAATGTGATTTATCATGATAAGGCACATCCTTCGGCACTGCTGGTGCCGATCGTGCCTGATTGAAACATGAGTCGTTCTCTACTTCGTCATCATAGCCCTTTCCCACCGTATTCCAGACCGGCTAATTACCGCTTGCATCCCGAGCGCTCGGTGTAGCGGTGGAATCACCCGTCAAGGCAACGCAGAAAAAAGTTTTCCGCAGAAGCTCTCCAGGGAATTACGGGAATTACCTGAGAGTCGGGGGCGGTAGAAACCCTTAAAGGCCGCGTTTTTTCTCCTCTCGGGTATTTTTCTAACTTCACCCTTCCCATAATACAGTCTTGCAACTCGCCAGCCCTTAGGACCGTGTTGCGTTCGCCCCAGTCCAAGGACGCCATCAGTACAAGAAATAGCCGTGAAAAACACGGCCCGCCAAGGGGGAAGTCCATGAAGCGGTCTCGCGTATGCCTGCAGCTCGTACTGGTTTTGTTATTTGGGGGATGCTCCGGTGGAGTCAAACCAATTCCACCTTCTGGAATCATCTTGACGCCGAGCAGTGGACAAACCATCGACTTCGGGCAGAGCGTAAGTATCAGCGCATCCAGTACGAGCAACATGCCGGGTCAGGGAGTCACCTGGGAGTTAGTGGGTGCTGGCTCCCTTTCTGGGGAGACGCCGACTTCAGTTACTTATAACGCTCCCGTCAGCGGCAATGCGGGAACTTCGACAGTGTCGGCTACCTCGGTAATGGAATCTACAAAGTCCGCCTCGGTAACCATCAACGTCACACCCGGTCCGTCCCTGACCACCACATCGCTTCCAGCAGGAACGCAGGGCACAGCGTACAGCCAGACGGTGGCGGTCTCTGGAGGCGCCGGGAGCGTGACGCTGACGCTCAGCAGTGGAAGCTTGCCGCCGGGGTTGAGTATGGATTCGTCGGGGCACATCACGGGCACGCCCACCGGACCGAGTGGAACAACGAGTTTCACGGTAAAGGCCACGGACTCGAGCAGTGCGGGCGCCCAATCGGCCCTCGAGAATCTGAGTATTACCATAAACAGCTCAGCCCCGGCTTGTGGATCTGGTCACGAGTCCCTCCTCGACGGCCAGTACGCATTCACGATGCAAGGTTTCGACGCCAACGGGGTGGTGACGCTCGGTGGCATGTTCGACGCCGACGGCGCGGGGCATATCGCGCCGGTCGTCGGCGTAGAAGACGTTAACAGCAGTAGGGGAGTTGAAAGCAATCTCCTGATAAACAGTGCGAGCAGCTCCTATTCCGTGGGAGGAGATAACCGGGGGTGCCTGACGATTGCGACTTCTGCCGGGACCTCGCACTACCGCTTTGCCCTCGGGGTGATCCGTTCGGGTGTGGCCACGAAGGGCCGTTTCATCGAGTTTGACAACACGGGAACGTTAGGGTCGGGCGTCTTAGAGAAGCAGGATCCCACGGCATTCTCGACTTCCGGGATTAGCGGCACCTACGCGTTTGGTGCAGATACGGCGAGTACTCTTATCGCCAGCACGCGCAACCGATTCGCCATGGTGGGGACGTTTGCCGCGAGCGGAAGCGGGGTGATCGCCAACGGCGAACTGGACGCCAACTATAGCGGAGACATCAATAAGAGTGGTGGTTTGAATTATCCCACGAACGGCCTGCTTTTTACGGGGAGTTATACGGTGTCATCGAATGGCCGAGGCGCGATGAGCTTTGCCGTCGCATCACAAACCGTCAACATCAGTTTGTACGTGATTTCCGCAAACGAACTGCTGTTCATCAGCGTCGACCCGCAGTCCAGCGACGCGCCGTTTACCGGGTTGGCGCTGCAACAATCCGGAGGGCCATTTTCGATTTCGTCCGTGAGCGGCCCGAGCGTTCTGTACCTGAGCGGACTCTGCGCAAGTTGTGGGCCGGGTTCGGCAATAACCTCAGATCTGATCGCCGGTATCTTCACGGTCTCGAATTCCGGCAGCTATTCTTTTAATGGGGACGAAAGCAAAGCCGGTAGCCTTTCCTCGTTCAATGATACGGCGACCGTCAATGTAGCTCCCAATGGCCGACTAACGACGTCGGGGGCCGCGCGACCTCCGCTCCTTTATCTGGTTAGCCCGAACAGGGCGTTTGTGATGCTCGTGGATGGAGGTGTCTATGCGGGGTTCGCCGAGCCGCAAACCGGAGGCCCGTTCACAAATCAATCTGCGAACGGGACGTACGTATTTGGCTCGATCACCGTGACGCACCAGAACATAACGCACGAGTCCGGCGTGGCCAATTACGATGGCGTGGGAGTGGTTTCAGGCGCCAGCGACACGGCATTACTGGGATCGACCTCGTTGCATCCCACTCTCAAATCGGATCAGGCCTTCCGTTATACCTACGTGGTTTCCCCCAACGGGAAATTAACCCTGACGAATGGCCCGGTCATCTACATCATTTCGCCAACCAAACAGGTGGTCTTGAATTCGGATCCATCGGATCTGTATCCGAGAATTGAACCCGTGGAGCAGTAGGGAAAGCGACCTCCGTTTTAAGCGCGGTATCGAGTCACATTCTCCGTCGCCAGTTGCTTTGTTGCTCTTGCTTGCCTCGCATAGCCAAGTGCTACTGGAAGAATGTGCTGTGGTCGGCGTCTTACTTTGCCGCATCATACGACGGCGCGCCGGTCGACGTAATCAAACGCTACATCGTGCAGCAGGCGACACGGCTATTGTCGTGGCTTACCCCGGGCTGAAGTCCCGAGCTTGCGCCACTCACTGGGGGGTCAAATTGAATCCCCAAATCAGGTTGCCCCAAATCCCCAAATCAGGTCGCCCAAAAATCAGGACACCAAAAATCAGGTCGCCTTGACATGGCTGTTGACTCGGCCTACACTACGGAGTTTTTAGATGGTCCCGAATAACCCGTAGTGGGGGACCACGATGGAATTTGAGCAGGAGCAAAAGCATGCACGCGGGTGCATGCAAGAGTACACGAATATGGGCTCAGACAAGGTCAAGGCAGGCATGGACAAGAAAAGGCTGGAGTATTACAAAAAGAAATTGCTGGCGCGGCGCGAGGAGCTGACAAAGACCATCGCGCGCACCCAGGAAGAGGGCCGCACGGCGGACGAAGATCCCACGGTGGACCTGGCGGACAAGGCAGCGAACTCCTATACGAAAGAGTTTCTGTTTGGAATGACCAACACGGACCGCACGATACTGAACATGATCGATGCGGCCCTGAAGCGCATTCAAGCAGATGAATACGGAGTGTGCGCGAATTGCCAGGAGGAGTTGCAACAGAAGCGGCTGGAGGCGGTGCCGTGGGCGAAACATTGCATCGCTTGCCAGGAGAAGATGGAGCAGGGGCTGCTGCAGTAAGGGCCAAGGGAAAGAAGCCAGGTCTCGAGACCAGTCGCTACAGGCCATCGCAAGGGTTCGATTACTTCAGGCTACATTATCACTTTGATTAAAACAACTTCGTTTCTACGCTTGCCCGGCATCGTCTCTGAGATTTGCGCGCGGCCGATGCCAACTAGGATTAACGCCGAAGGAGGGGGAAGCGCCGTGTGCCCGGCCTGTCAGGATAGAACCTACGCCTTTCCGAAGAGGGCCCGGAGCTTTGCATAGTAAGAAGGCACGGTGGTGCCGGCGATTCTGATGTTCGAATTCGGGCAGATCGAGCCACTGGGTGGGTGGTTTCCTTAACAGCTGGCGGAAGTAACAAGAAGTGAGGGTGACAGGCGGGTGGCGACGTGGTGGTCCCAGTACCGCTCGATCGCCAGCGAGAGCTGCTCTTCCTCTCCACGCCACTGGCAAAAAAGGCTGAGATTGTCGCATACGGCCAGATAAGAAAGTGCTGCAGTTTAGAGGACGCTGGGAGTCCGTGCGTGGCGCTTTTGCCACACGTCCAGGCAGCCAAGTTGACAACCTACGGGTTGTACTGCTAGATGATGTATTGACGACAGGGGCGACACGGCTTGCCTGTCGACGAGTGCTCCGCGAGGCGGGAGCCAAGTCCGTAGCGGGCCCGTCGCGCGAGCCGTCAGAAACCCCCTCTCCAGCCGTGGAGCGTGGTAAGATAGGTCGAGAAGGCGCGATGGGCGCAAACCGGCACATGTCGGTGGATTCCCGGGGGCGCTTTACCCCCGAAGCGATGGGCGAGCCCATGCCCGGTTCCGAAGGTCCCACAGGCAGTAGATCCCACAACTTGCTTTCGACCCGCCGAGCATCCCTGATGCAGGAACCGGTGCTGGTGCTGAATGCGACGTACGAGCCGATCAACGTGACGGCGGTGCGGCGCGCCATGGTATTGATGCTGAAAGGCGTGGCCCAAGCGGAAGAAATGCACAACACGGAAGTGCATTCCGCGGCGCATGCGCACAAAGTGCCCTCCGTAATTCGCTTGCTGGCGTACCGGCATATTCCGCAGCAGAGCCGCGCGCTTTCGCGCAAGAATATTTTGCTGAGAGATCGCAATACCTGCCAGTTCTGCGTGCGCGTGTTTCCGAGTTCGGAATTGACGCTGGACCACGTCATACCGCGTTCGCGTGGTGGGCGATCCACCTGGGAGAATTTGGTGGCCTGCTGCTACCGGTGCAACAACAGCAAAGGCGACCGGACACCGGAAGAAGCCGGGCTGAAACTGGCGCGCAAACCCCGCCCCTTTACCCTGCACACCTCCCGGCAGCTGATGAGGCTGATCGGGCACCGGGACGAACGGTGGCGTAAGTATCTGTTTTACTGATATTTACGCTGCTAAATCGATTTTGCGAAAATAATTTCGCCTCGGGGGAAACCTTTTTTGCTGGCGGCCATCTAACTTATCAATACCACTTCGAGGACACACCCCGGGAAGCGGTTAAGGCTAGGCCTTAGCCGCTTCTCTCCTTTTAAGGGCGATTTTCGGCTGCCGGCATCCCTAAGGTGATTCCTTGTGCAAGGATTCCGGGAAACTCCGCACGGCGGCTTCTTCGCTCGGGAATTCCGGGAAAACCTGGTAGAGCTGGGTAATCTTCAGAATTTCTTCCACTTTCGCCGACAAACCGACGACTTTCATCTGCCCGCTCTGCTTTATGGCTGAAACATAAATTCTTGCAAGTTCGCCAATCCCGGAACTGTCCAGGTATTGCAAGGAGCGCAAGTTCAAGACGATGTTTTTTCGGCCCTGCTCGAGCAGCCGCCCAATCGAATCACCGAGCGCGCCGACCTCGAAGGAAGTCAGCCGACCGGAGACGTCGACGAGAGATATCGGCCCGGCTTGACGGATGGTGACGGCAAAGTTTGTGGGCTGCACGATTTCTACCCGGTGTGCCGGGAGAGACATTTTACTTGCGGGCTAGTAGTCGTGCGCAAAAAAGTTGCTCCCGGAAAAAACGCGGAGAATAAGGGAGCTCACCGCTTGGCAATTGCCGGTGGTCGAGAGGTTTGCTTTAAGGATCAACGGCCCGCCACAAGCCGCTGGACAAGCGGCTCCGGCAGGCGGGCGGCGCGCATGCGTTCCTGCACCGCGGAAACATCGTACGGCACACGCCAGAATTCGATGACCTGGTGCTCCAGCTCGGCGATGGCAAAACCGGCGCGGGGATCTCCGTCGCGCGGTTGGCCTATCGAACCGGGATTCAGAAGATAGCGGCGCGGGAGTTCGATGCGCAGCGCGGCAAACGGTTCGCTGGGGCGGGGGTGAATCTGCAGGACCTCGAGCTGCGAGTCGTGATAGGAAAAACCTCCCTGGTGATGCGTGTGTCCAAAGAAGGTGACGGCCGCGGTAGAGTCGAGCAGGCCATCAAGTGCTTGCGCGGGTGTGAAGACATATTCGTCCTCATCCTGAAAAGCGCCGTGGACAAGCATGATGCCATCCGTCGCCAGAGGTCCGCGAGGCAAGGTCGATAACCATGCGAGGTGCTCGGGCTTGAGCTGCGCGCGCGTCCAGTCCACCGCTGCTTTCGCTACCGGATTAAAATCCTCGGTGGCCATCAAACCGGTGACCGCTTTGTCGTGATTTCCGCGAATGGTCTGCGTGCCCAGTTCGCGCAGCCGCGCCGTGACCTCATTGGGATCGGGACCGTAGCCGACGACGTCGCCGAGACAGACGGAAATATCCCAACGGTCCTTGGCAGCATCGAGGACCGCGTTTAGTGCCGTAGCGTTGGAGTGCAAATCGCTGAGAACGAGAATCCGCATTCTTAGTGTCCGAAAAGGGCAACTGAGTATAAATGAACAGTCGCGCCGATGCACGGCGGGATGCGTAAAGTGCGGGCAGGTGGCACAAGAAAGGACAGGAATTTGAAATAAAAAACTACTTGGTTATGCACAATTAAGGAGCCAGCGGTCGAACTTTCGAGCCGAAACGAATAAAAAAGCCCCCAGCGCTGTTTCTTTCCATGAAAGTCAGTTTTTTTTAAAAACGCACGAAACATTCGCCGCTAGTGACTCGTCTATACGGGTGCAGCCGGTTACCGGGCTGTTGTTGGCGAGATTTCAGAAAAACCCCGCGGTGGCAGCCGCGGGGTTATGACACGCAGTCTTTCCGGCCGTTAGTCCAGGAAGAGTAGGTGTCTTCACGGGCGAGAGTACTCGTCCGCCATTTGCGTGTCAACTCCCTCTTGCCCGTGATGTCCCGCCGTGCCAGCTGACTCGATCCTGGAAAGGAAATTGACACGCATGAAAACGAATTCAGTAGTTCGCAGCTGGGCTTTGCTGGCCGCTATCGCACTGGCAGTCCCGGCGTTTGCGAAGCCTTTTGCTAAAACCATCAACATCGCGCAAACCGCGAAAGTCGGGAAATCCGAGTTGCAGGCCGGCGAATACCGACTGGCGATCGAAGGAAACAAAGCCACGGTTCAAAAAGGCAAGCAGATCGTTGCCGAATGCGAAGGCCGATGGGAAGACCGCAGCGCCAAATCGGAATACGACTCCATCGTCATTGGCGAAAACGGACGGGTCAAGGAAGTCCGCTTTGCCGGCCAAGCTCGTGTTTTCGTCTTCAGCGAATAAGGCGGCAGACTTCCTCCACTCCTTTCTAATGTAGGAGAGAGGCTCCCCCTTGCGACCGGGAGCCTCTCTGCTGGTTGTTCTATCGAACTCCTGAACGGGCAAGAGCTGGTATCGGCGGCCAGCGGCTTACTGCCATTCGTTCGGCGACTTGCGCTTCAGCGAATAGGCCTTCTCCAAAATTAGCGAATTAACATGCAGTCGCCGTAACTATAGAACCGGTAGCCGGCTTGGACGGCGTGCTGGTAGGCTGCCAGGACAGGCGCGCGGCCGGCGAACGCGCATACCAGCGCCAGGAGTGTAGACCGTGGCAAATGAAAGTTAGTCAGCAGACCTTCGACTACGCGAAAACGGAATCCGGGCATGATAAATAAGCGCGCTTCGGCTTTGCCGGAAAGCACGAGATTCGCGGAGCCGGATTCGGCCGCGCGCCGAGCCGCGTCTTCGAGCGCACGCACAACAGTCGTGCCAACGGCGAGAATGGGGCGTCCCGCGCTGCGTGCCGCACGGAGACATTCCGCGGTTGCTTCCGGAATTTCGTAGCTTTCCGAGTGCATGACGTGGCCTTCGAGAGTTTCGCTATGAATCGGTTGAAACGTGCCGAGGCCCACATACAAGGTAAGTTCGCAGGTCTCGACTCCACGCGCGCGGAGTTGCTCCAGAATTTCCGTCGAGAAGTGGAGGCCCGCGGTGGGAGCAGCAATGGCGCCGGGCCGTTTGGCAAAAACGGTTTGATAGCGTTCGCGGTCAGAAC
Organism: Candidatus Cybelea sp.; assembly: GCA_035510055.1. Lineage (GTDB taxonomy): Bacteria > Acidobacteriota > Terriglobia > Acidiferrales > UBA7541 > Acidiferrum. The sequence continues at coordinate 22,141 of DATKHV010000030.1, forward strand.
TTTCATCGGCGCGTTCAATATAGGGCGGCAACGGAACGTGCCCGAGACGTTCCAAGTGCTGACTGATGGTGCTGTGGTCGTGACTAAGGAAACGCAAAGCGCGCAAGCCAAGCTTTCCGCGCGACAGAACCTCGGCTTCCAGTTCACCGGTGCCGAACAGGACCCGCTCGCCGACTTGCATCTTGCGGCCTGGCCGGACCAGCGCTTCCCAGGTCTCCGAGTCCGTCTGGCGGGTGAGGAAGATTTCAACTTTCCCGGTGAGGTGTGGCGATTTTGTTGCGCTTGCTGGCGGCTGCGAATCGACACCGGCACGCCTGCCGAACAAGCGCGCAGGGATTACCCGCGCATTGTTGAACACCACGAGTTCATCGCCGCCTAACAGGTTCGGGAATTCCGAGAAAAGACGGTCTTGGAAGGTTCCCGACGAACGATCAAAGAGCAAAAGTCGCGAGGATTCTCGACGCTCAAGAGGACGCTGGGCGATTTGCCCTCGCGGAAGGTGATAATCAAGTTCATCCAAACGCATAGAAAGTGGCAGTCTAGCAGCAAAGCGGCTAAGACAAGCAAAAACAGCGGAGTCGGCTGCCTTCCGGAGCCCTTTAGCAAAGCTGAACAGACGGTCGCAAACCATCCATCTAAGACCTGAATTAACTATAACGTACTGAAATACAACTAGTTACAAGGAAGTTGTGGAATTCAGAAATCGTACTTGACATTGATACACTCATATTGTATTATGTTTTAGCAGTCACCTTAGGAGGTGCTATAAACATGAGAACACTTACTCGCTGGGAACCCTTTCATGGGGCCGTTTCCCTTCAAGACCAGGTCCATCGGTTGTTCAACGATGTCTTCGAGCGCAAAGCTGACGAGTCCAGCCTTACCGCTTGGGCGCCGTCGGTGGACATTTATGAAACCGAGCAAGAACTGGTGGTCAAGGCGGATCTGCCGGAAGTCGATCCGAAGGATCTGGACATCCGCGTAGAAAACAACATTTTGACAATTCGTGGTGAGCGCAAGTTCGAGAAGAAGGTCAACGAAGAGAACTATCTGCGCGTGGAACGCGCGTACGGTTCTTTCGCACGAAGCTTCACACTGGCGAACACCGTGAATTCGGAAGCCATCAAGGCCGACTATCAGAACGGGGTGCTGACGCTCAGCATTCCGAAGCGCGAAGAAGCCAAGCCCAAGCAGATCAAGGTCAGCGTCGGGACTCCCGCGGCGGCCGCGGCAGCTGGCGGCAGGTAATTCTGGCCGATGTTCGGGCGCAGAGGTAAATTAAGGGGCTGGCGAGAGGGCTGGCCCCTTTTCCAGTAGGAGCGGCTGAAAACGAGGCAGGTATGTTGCGATTTGAAAAAATGACGGTGAAAGCGCAAGAAGCGGTAGAGAGCGCAAAGGAAGTTGCCGCGCGTCACGAAAATCAGCAGATGGAGCCCATTCATTTGCTTGCCGCACTGGTGTCCCAAGCCGACGGCGTGGTGCCATCGATTCTCACGCGCTTGGGCGCCCGCAGCGAAACCTTGTCGCAAGAAATTGACAGGGAAATCGACCGCTTGCCAAAAGTGCAAGGTTTTGGCCAGCAACACATGGGCAGGGCCTTGAACGAGGTGCTGGAGCGCGCGTTCAAAGAAGCGGACCGATTCAAGGATGAGTATGTTTCGACCGAGCACCTCTTTCTCGCAATGGCCGCAGCCGACCGCGATCCGGCGGGGCAATTGTTAAAACGCCAGGGCGCTTCTCACGAAGCCATTCTTCAGGCTTTGACCGGAGTGCGCGGCACGCAGCGCGTGACTTCGCAAAATCCCGAGGCTACTTACGCTTCGCTGGAGAAATATGCCCGCGACCTGACGGAACTGGCCCGCAAATCAAAGCTCGATCCGGTGATTGGACGCGATGAAGAGATTCGCCGCGTGATGCAGATTCTGGCGCGGCGCACCAAGAACAATCCGGTGCTGATCGGCGAGCCGGGCGTCGGAAAGACCGCGATTGTCGAAGGTTTGGCGCAGCGCATCGTTTCTGGCGACGTGCCGGACGTCTTGAAGACGAAGCGGCTGGTGGCTTTGGATCTGGCGGCGTTGGTGGCGGGAGCGAAATACCGCGGGGAATTTGAAGACCGGTTGAAAGCGGTCCTGAAAGAAATCACCGAAGCCGAAGGACAGATCATTCTGTTCATCGACGAGCTGCACACGCTGGTGGGAGCGGGGGCCGCCGAAGGCGCTATGGACGCGTCCAACATGCTCAAGCCAGCGCTAGCGCGCGGCGAGCTGCGGGCCATTGGCGCCACAACGCTCAATGAATACAAGAAATACATCGAGAAAGATCCGGCCCTGGAGCGCAGGTTCCAGCCCGTACTGGTTAGCGAGCCGACGGTCGAGGATACCATCGCGATTCTTCGAGGATTGAAAGAACGCTATGAGGTGCACCATGGTGTACGCATAAAGGATGCCGCCATTCTTGCAGCGGCCACCCTTTCCAACCGTTACATCTCGGACCGCTTCCTGCCGGACAAGGCCATCGACTTGATCGACGAAGCGGCGGCCAGCCTGCGGATGCAGATTGATTCACTTCCCGTGGAGATCGACGAAATTGAACGGCGCATCATGCAACTCGAAATAGAGCGCCAGGCGCTGTTGAAAGAGAGCGATGCGCACTCGAAGGAGCGGCGCAAACAGATTGAGAAGGAACTGGCGGTGTTGAAGGAAGATTCCAGCGGGCGAAAAGCGCGCTGGCAGGCGGAAAAAGAAGCCATCGGGAAAATCCGCAAGCTGAAGGAGCAGATCGAACAGCTCAAAGCGGAAGAGCAAAGATACGAACGCGGCGGCGAACTGGCCAAGGTGGCGGAAATCCGCTACGGCAAGATTGCCGCGGCAGAACGCGACTTGAAGCTGGCTCAAGAGAAATTCTCCGCGGTGCAGAAAGACGCACCGATGCTGAAGGAAGAAGTCGATGAAGAAGATATTGCCAAGCTGGTGAGCAAGTGGACCGGCATTCCGACAGGCCGGTTGCTCGAAGGCGAAGCGCAGAAGCTCGTACACATGGAACAACGTTTGCGGCAGAGAGTCGTGGGGCAGGACGACGCGCTCGGGCGGGTGTCCAATGCCGTGCGGCGCAGTCGCGCTGGTTTATCTGACACCAAGCGGCCGATCGGTTCGTTTATTTTTCTCGGTCCTACCGGTGTTGGGAAAACGGAACTGGCGCGGGCGCTGGCGGAATTTCTTTTCGACGACGAGAAATTGATGATTCGCATCGACATGAGCGAGTACATGGAGAAGCACAGCGTATCGCGGCTCATCGGAGCGCCTCCGGGCTATGTGGGCTACGAAGAAGGCGGGCAGCTCACTGAGCAAGTGCGTCGTCATCCTTATTCCGTTGTGCTGTTTGACGAAATCGAGAAAGCCCATCCGGACGTGTTCAACGTGCTGTTGCAGATTCTCGAAGACGGTCGGCTTACCGACGGCCGAGGGCGCACTGTAGACTTCCGCAACACTGTCTTGGTGCTGACCAGCAACGTAGGCTCGACGGCGATTTTTGAATTGGCAAACGAAGATCCGGAGCGCGCGCGAAAAGAAGCGCTGGAAGCATTGCGCGCTTCCTTCCGGCCGGAGTTTCTCAACCGCATCGACGAGATCGTGATTTTCAATCCACTTGGCAAGGGGCAACTCGCCAAAATCGTCAGCTTGCTCTTGAAGAGTGTGGAGAAGTTGCTCGAGGAGCGGCAGATTACTCTGGAACTGACACCGGCGGCGCAAGAATTGCTCCTGCGCGAAGGCTACGATCCCGCTTACGGGGCTCGGCCGCTGCGAAGAACGATTCAGCGGTTGATTCAGGATCCTTTGGCTTTGCAAATCTTGGAAGGCCAAGTGTTGCCTGGGGATCGTGTGCGCGTGGACCGCGACGGGCAGAAAGATGCCATGAAGTTTCTACGCGGGCCGGCGAAACAACCTGTTGCGGCTGCGGGAATCTAAGGAAAGTAGCTCCCATGGATGCGACATGAAAATCTTAAGAACAGGCTTCTTGTTGATTCTCCTCAGTGTGTTGCTGGTCTTTGCCGGCGGAGCGATTGGCGGACAGACCGGGCTGAAAATCGCCTTGGGCATGGCCGTCGTAATGAACGGGATTTCCTATTTTTTCTCGGACAAGATCGCGCTGGCCTCCAGCGGCGCCGAACCAGTTTCGCGTGAACAGGTACCGCGGCTTTACCAAGTGATGGAGCGTCTAGCCGCCAAGGCGCGGCTCCCGATGCCGAAACTCTACGTCATCCCTGAACCGGCGCCAAACGCTTTCGCCACCGGGCGCAACCCGCAGCACGCGTCCGTAGCCGTAACGGATGGGCTCCTGGAGCTGATGAACGATGAAGAACTGGAAGGTGTAATTGCTCACGAGCTTTCACACGTCCGAAACTATGACATCCTGACCAGTTCGATCGCCGCCACGATTGCAGCCGCCATCACCTATCTTGCTTCCATGGGCCGCTGGGCGATGATCTTTGGTGGTTATGGTAGAAATCGCGACGAAGACGGGGAGGGCGGAGGCTTGGCGGCCATCCTCATGATTTTTCTGGCTCCTGTGGCGGCCTTTCTTCTACAACTTGGAATATCCAGGCAGCGCGAATACTCCGCCGATGAGACCGGTGCGCGAATGGTGGGACAACCTTATGGCTTGATCAGTGCGCTCGAAAAACTGGGAGCCTACAACCAGCGTATACCGACCACTTCCCTCTCTCCATCGACGTCGGCATTGTGCATTGTAAAACCGCTCTTTGGCAGTGGCGGTATACCGTCTCTGTTCAGCACACATCCTCCGCTCGAGAAACGCATCCAGGCCCTGCGCGAAATGACGGTCACGCCTCAGCGGTAGCTGGTCGTGGACTAGATTCTGCGCATTTGAAGCACGCGAAGTGTAATCTTTATCAAGAAAGAACTGGGTGCACCAGGATAGGCCAATATTTCGATTCCAGCTAAGCCACTGATTTAGAAGCAGATACAAATTCAAATTGCAAAACCTCACGTTTGGCGCGAGAAATGCACTCTCCTCCTAGAGCGGGTTCAGGGAATCTGAGGGGACGGGGGAAATGAGTTGTAAGGACACCATCCATTTGATTTGCTGGTACTTAGAGGGGCGTCTCTCTGCGTCGGTCGAAGGGGAGATCAAGCGCCATCTGGAAACTTGCTCTGATTGCCACCTAGTTCTCGAAGCGGCCGTAAATACGCTGGATCGGTATTTCAGCTCCGAGCGCAATGCCGCGACCGACTCTGCCACACGCGCTGCTTAGTCGCTTCTCCTCTAACTCATTGAAATATTGACGTTTAACTAGAAACTATGGCCTACCTCCTGCGCAAAGCGAATGAACTCCCATGTCCTCTCTTCTGTTCTTAAGAGTAACGAAAGCAAATTATACGGTTTTCAGGTGTACAGAGTAATCTTTACTGGTACTGGTACTACTGAATCTATCCTAGGTCATCTCCCTAATTTATCCTAAGTTATTGATTGTAAATGGATTAGATGGCTAATCCGGCCGTTCGGCCCTTTGGCGAAACGGGTGCTCCTTTCCTGGGCACAGGGCGAAAAGCCAAAAGGAGAAATGAAGTCTATGAGCGACTTTCAAGATTCAGTCCACACAAGCACCACCGGCACACCTCGGTGGGTCGCGCTGGCAGTAGCGGTGTTGGGCGGTATCTCGCTCCTCAGCCTCGGAGTGGGTTGGAGCGCATGGAATCAAGCCAAGAGCACCGAGCAGACGACTTTAGCCAACGTAAAACAATCCAACGACGCGTTGGCGCAGCGGTTGGCAAAAGAAGACGAGATCAACCAGCAACTCGAGAGCGACGTCAAAGTCGTTACGGACAAGTTAAAGGTAACGCACGCGGATCTAGTCGCGGCGCGCATGCAGAACAAGAATGCCACTACCGCTGTGGATCAAAAGGTGACCAACCTAGCGACTTCGGTAAAAGCGGAATTGGCGACCAAGGCGAACACGGATGACGTCAACAAGCTAAACGGCGACGTCAACGGGGTAAAGACCGACCTGGACGCCACCAAGAACAGCATTCAGATGGCGCGCAGCGAGATGGGCACACTCATCGCGCGGAACCACGATGAAATCGACCAGCTCCGGCGTATGGGCCAGCGCGATTACTATGAGTTCACCGTGCAGCGCAAAGCCGGCGCAACGAAAGTGGGCGTCATCCAGGTCGAACTAAAGGACACCAACACGAAGAAGAACCGTTACACCATCAACGTGCTGGCGGACGACAACAGTTTCGAAAAGAAGGATCGCTCCGTGAACGAACCGATCTTCTTCTACATCGGCGGCAACCGCTCGGCTCTCGAACTGGTGGTCAACAAAGTCACCAAGACCACCGCCAGCGGGTATCTGAGCGCACCCAAGGCCGCCGGAGCAGCGTCGGCCAGCACCGCTACTTCCGGACAGTAAGCGAATTCGGAAAGAGTGTCGTTTCCCACTCCTACCGGAGCACAACAAGACAGGGAGGATTCCAAGAGATAATTCTCCCTTTTTTGTTCGGTCCATGGGGAATAAGTAGTCTCCCAGCAAGGTCTTAGATAGAGGCTAGACACGGAACCGTTGCTGTGCCAAGCTATTAGACGGCCCAGGGAATCAAAATCCGCAAGTGGATTTCTGGAGGGGGAAATCATGAAAGTACGTTTTGCAGTGGGAATGGCAGCAATGCTCTTCGCGGGAACTCTCGCGATGGCGGCTGATGGTACATGGACCGGTTGGATTTCGGACAGCCAGTGTGGAGTGAAAGGCGCGAATGAGAAGGCCGGCGAGTGCACCACCAAGTGCGTCAAGGAGCATGGCGCCAAGTACGTGTTCGTGAACGACGCCGACAAAAAGATCTATGTTGTCGACGCCCAGGACAAAGTAGCGGCGCACGCCGGCCACCACGTGACCGTAAAGGGCACCGTGGAGGGCGAAACGCTCAAGTTGGCCAGCATCGACATGGCAGCTGCAAAATCCATGTAAAACACTTGGCATAACTTTTTCTAGACCAACGGGCGTCCCCAGCGGGACGCCCGTTTTATTTTGTGCCGCGATGTATTTCCGTTACGATGTTGTGCTGCCATGTCGACCCTACTCCTTCACGCCGGCCATGCGCTTACCCCCACGACAGAAATCCACGACGCGGGCATCTTAATTCGGGAAGGTACCATCGAGGCTATCGGACCGCGTTCCGGGATGACCTTGCCAGCGAGCGGGCAGGAAATTCACGCCGCCGAAAAGACCGCCATCCCCGGCTTTATCGACATACACATCCACGGGGCGGGCGGTCACGACGTCATGGAAGGAACGAGCGCCGCGTTGCGCTCCATCAGTCGAAAAGTCTCGGAACATGGCACCACGTCTCTGGTCGCCACCACGGTAACGGCTAGCACGGATGCAACTCTGCGAGCAGTCGAAGGAATCGCCGGCTACATCGCCCGGCAGCACGAGACGGATGAACCCCGCGCGGAAGTCCTGGGGATCCATTTCGAGGGCCCTTTTATCAGCCAGGAGCGCCGCGGTGTTCATCCCGCCGAATGGATCCAGTTGCCGTCGGCGGAGACGCTCAGCCGCTTCCTGAAAGCCGCCGCGGGGAACGCCAGGATTCTGACGATTGCGCCGGAAGTCCCGGGCGCCGCTTCCTGCATGGATGCCGCGCGCGAAGCTGGCTTGCTCGTTTCGATCGGACACACGAACGCCACTTACGAACAAACTCGCGCGGCTATGGCCCGGGGAGCGCACAGTGCGACGCACGTTTACAATGCGATGCGCCCGTTTTCCCATCGCGATCCCGGGGTCATCGGCGCCGTGCTGACGACGCCGGACGTTAATGCGGAACTGATTGCCGACGGCGTGCACGTGGAAGAAGCCGCCATGAAGCTGCTGCTCCTCGCCAAAGGCGCCGCGCACGTGACCTTGGTGAGCGATGGCCTCTCCGCTACGGGCATGCCAGACGGAAAATACATGCTGGGCGGATTTGCCGTGACCGTGAGCGGCGGCGTGTGCCGCAATGCCGATGGGGTGCTGGCGGGCAGCACTCTCACGCTGGACCGCGCGCTGCGAAATATTGTGGCCCTGGGTATATCTTTGCCGGACGTTGTGCGCATGCTCACGCTAAACCCCGCTACTTTGCTGGGAATCGAATTCAAGAAAGGCTCGCTGCGCGTGGGAGCGGATGCGGATATTTTGCTCCTCGATCGAGGATTGCAATTGGCGGGAGTCTGGGCCCGTGGGGTGGCTTTGAACTAGAGAGAGGAGGCTTAGGACCACTCAAGGATTCAGCGGGATGTTTAGTTCCTTGGCGAGCTGCTCGGCATCGAAAGGGCTGCAGGCAAAATAACGGCCGCCCACTTCAAGCGTGGGCACTTTCCGCAAGCCGTCGTTAGCCCTTAGGACCTTCTCTTCCCCCGACGGATCTTCTTCGATATTTACTTCGCGAAAGCGGATGCCGCGTTCCTTCAAGAAAGTCTTAGCGCGCCAACAATCGGGGCACCATCGGGTGCTGTACATGGTGATCAGTTCCATCGTTTACCCAGTTTCATTCCTTTCGATGCGGTTGACGATGGGAAGTCGCAAGCGGCTTTCCCGCAAGAAGCAATCGTGGAAGCTTCAGGAGCCTGCTACCAGGGCGCTGCGCCGCTTGCTGGCCACTTGGATACGAATCAGCGCGCGCTGTAGCGCAATGTTGGCGCGGTCCCAATCGACACTTGGATCGTTGGAAGCAAGGCGCTTTTCAGCGCGCGTCAAAGCGTCTCTAGCGCGTTCGACGTCAATCTCTTCGGCGCGCTCGGCGGTTTCCGCCAGAACGGTCACACGGTCCGGCAGAACTTCGGCGAATCCGCGAACGATCGCGAGGTGCGCGGATTCCTGGGCTCCCGGTTGGTGGTACGTGAGCTCGCCGATCCCTAATTCCGTCATCAGCGGCGCGTGCCCCGGCAAAATCCCCAGATAGCCATTCTCGCCGGGCATTTGCAGATCGGCGACCTTCTCGCGCAGCAACTGCCTCTCCGGGGTGACGATCACCAGTTGGATGTCGTCGGGCATCATTTCTGTTTACGCGCTCGCTTTCATTTTTTCGGCTTTCTCGAGGGCTTCCTCGATTGTGCCGACCATGTAAAACGCTTGTTCCGGAACGTCGTCATACTGGCCTTCCACGATTTCCTTGAAGCTGCGCACGGTGTCTTCGATCTTCACGTACTTGCCTTCGAGGCCGGTGAATTGCGCGGCGACGAACATGGGTTGCGAAAGGAATTTTTCAATTTTGCGGGCCCGCGCCACGGTGCGCTTGTCCTCGTCGGAAAGTTCTTCGATGCCGAGAATGGCGATGATGTCCTGGAGGTCCTTATAACGCTGCAAAATGGACTTAACGCCGCGCGCCACGGCGTAGTGTTCCGCGCCGACGATGCGCGGGTCGAGAATCCGCGAAGAGCTGGCCAGCGGATCGACCGCCGGATAAATGCCGCGCTCGACGATCTGCCGGCTGAGGTTGGTGGTGGCGTCCAGGTGCGCAAACGTCGCGGCCGGAGCGGGGTCCGTGTAGTCGTCGGCCGGCACGTAAATGGCTTGCACGGAAGTAATCGAACCGCTCTTGGTCGAAGTGATGCGCTCCTGCAATTCCCCGATTTCGGTGTTGAGGTTCGGCTGGTACCCGACGGCCGAAGGCATGCGGCCGAGAAGCGCGGAAACCTCCGAGCCCGCTTGCACGAAACGGAAAATGTTGTCGATGAACAAGAGCACGTCGAGATGCTCCTGGTCGCGGAAATATTCCGCGACCGTAAGGCCCGTCAAGCCTACGCGAAGGCGCGACCCGGGCGGCTCGGTCATCTGGCCGTAAATCAGCGCCGCGCGCGATTTCTCCGAATTGCCCGGCACGATCACGCCGCCCTCGGACATTTCCAACCACAGGTCGTTGCCTTCACGGGTGCGCTCGCCGACGCCCGCAAACACGGAGACGCCGCCGTGCTTCATCGCCACGTTGTGAATCAACTCCATGATCAAAACAGTCTTGCCCACACCGGCGCCGCCGAACAAACCAATCTTGCCGCCCTTCAAATAAGGTTCGATCAGATCGACAACCTTGATTCCCGTTTCAAACATTTCCAGTGCCGTGGATTGCTCTTCGAGCGATGGCGCGGGACGATGAATCGCGTAATGCGTGTCGCTAACGATGGGGCCGAGCTGATCTACGGGTTTCCCAAGAACGTTCATCACGCGGCCCAGCGTTGGCCGGCCCACGGGAACCTCAATCCCTTTTCCGAGATCGTAGGCTTTCATGCCGCGCACCATGCCCTCGACCGGCTCCATCGCGATGGCCCGGACGCGGCCTTCACCGAGGTGTTGCTGGACTTCCGCCGTTACATCGAGCGGCGTGGGAAGATTGTAGCCATCGCTGGTGATGCGCACCGCGTTATAAATAGCAGGAAGGTGCCCGGCCTCGAATTGAATGTCCATGACCGGTCCGATGACCTGCACGACACGCCCCACGCCTGCGTATTTCTCTGCCATGCTGCTTTCTCCTAAGCGCCGTAAGAAGCGCCGCTGACAATTTCGATGATTTCTTTGGTGATGGCTGCTTGACGAACCTTGTTCATGTGCAGCGTGAGCGCTTCAATGACGTCCCCAGCGTTTTTTGTCGCTGATTCCATCGCCGTCATGCGCGCGGCGTGCTCGGCCGCGGAAGATTCCAGCATGGCGCGGAGAATCTCGGTTTCGACATAGCGCGGCAGCAACTTGCCGAGGAGCTGCTCCACGGGCTGCTCGTAGATATAATCGATCTGCGAACTCTCTTTTTCCGCGGCGGTTTCTTCATCCGTGGGAATGGCCGCGACCGGCAGCAGCTTGCTAACCACCAAGTTTGGCGTCATCACCGTCTTGAATTCGCTGAAGACCATATACACCGAATCGATCTCTTCTTTGGCGTAGAGATTCGTAACCAGCGCGGCGATTTCCCGGGCCGTCGCAAAATCGACGCGCGCGAGGACGTTGACGTACTCCGCGACGATGCTGAATCCGGCCTTCTTCAGCGAGTCGCGGCCTTTCTTGCCGATGGGAATGGTGGAAATCTTCTTGCCCTTGTTGGCGCGGAAGAAGTCCTGCGCTTTGCGCAGAATATTGGCGTTGAAAGCGCCGGCCAGGCCGCGCTCTCCCGTCAAAACCAGCGCGAGAATCCGCTCCTCGGGACGCTTCGCTAGTAGCGGGTGCTGCGGCTCGGCGATGCGCGACATGATCGATCCGAGCATGCGAGCCAGTTCTTTCGCATACGGGCGCGCCGCCATGGCCGCTTCTTGCGCGCGGCGCAGCCGGGCGGCGGCGACGAATTTCATCGCGCGGGTAATCTGCTGGGTGTTCTTCACCGAGCGGATGCGGCGCCGGAAATCAAGAAGTGTAGCCATGGTTATTCGTTAAGCTGCCCCATCTTCAGTTCGTTGCCGTTCGAACGGCAGCCGTGAAGCGTTCCTTAAAAGCGTCGACGGCGGTCTTGGCTTCCGCTTTGATGCCGTCGTCGAGGGCCTTCTTAGTCGCGATGTTCTTCAGAATCGCAGGATAGTTGCTCTCCACGAACTCGAGGAACGCGCGCTCAAAGCGGCGGACTTCCGCTACCGGCGTCGTGTCCAGCATACCGCTCGTCGCCACGTAAAGAATCAGCACCTGCTTTTCGACAGGCAGCGGCACGTACTGATCCTGCTTGAGGATTTCCGTGAGCCGCTGGCCGCGCGCGAGTTGCCCCTGGGTTACCTTGTCCAGCTGATCGGAGCCAAACTGCGCGAAAGCCGCCAGTTCGCGGTACTGCGCCATGTCCAGCCGCAGAGAGCCGGCCACCTGACGCATGCCCTTGATCTGCGCGTTGCCGCCAACGCGGCTCACCGAAATGCCGACGTTGATCGCAGGACGAATACCGGCATTAAAAAGGTCCGCTTCCAGATAAATCTGGCCGTCGGTGATCGAAATCACGTTCGTCGGAATGTAGGCGGAAACGTCGCCCGCTTGTGTCTCGATGACCGGCAACGAAGTGAGCGAACCGCCGCCGAGTTTGTCATTCAATTTAGCGGCGCGTTCCAGCAAGCGGGAGTGCAGATAGAACACGTCGCCAGGGAACGCTTCGCGTCCCGGAGGACGCCGCAATAACAACGAAATTTCTCGGTAAGCTTGCGCGTGCTTGGAAAGATCGTCGTAAAACGTGACGGCATGCCGCTTGGTGTCACGGAAAAACTCGCCCATGGCGCAAGCGGCGTAAGGTGCGATGTATTGCAGTGAAGCCGGTTCGGCGGCCGACGACGTAACCACGATGGTGTAGTCCATCGCACCCGCATCGGTAAGCGTTTTCACCACTTGCGCGATCGTCGAGCGCTTCTGCCCGATGCCGCAATAAATGCAAATGATGTCGCCGCCCTTTTGATTGATGATGGTGTCGAGAATTACGGCCGTCTTTCCGGTCTGGCGGTCGCCAATGATCAACTCGCGCTGTCCGCGGCCAATCGGAATCATGGAGTCGATGGCTTTGATGCCGGTCTGCAAAGGCTCGCGAACCGGCTGACGATCGAGCACGCCCGGGGCGATGCGCTCCAGAGCGTTGCGCTGTTTCGTGGCGATGGGACCCTGGCCATCCACCGGTTGGCCCAGCGGATTCACCACCCGCCCCACCAGCGCTTCGCCCACCGGCACCGACATAATCGTATTGGTACGCTTGACGACGTCGCCTTCCTTCAACTCCTGCGATTCGCCGAGCAGCACCACGCCGACTTCCTCTTCTTCCAGGTTGAGCGCGATGCCAAAGACATTGTTGGGAAAAGCCAGCATCTCGCCGGCCATGACCTTCTCCAGGCCGTGAACGCGCGCAATGCCGTCGCCGACGCTGATGACCGCGCCGACTTCGTCGACCGAAACGGTCTGCTCGTAATTCTCGATCTGCTCGCGCAGAATCTTGCTGATTTCGTCCGCCTTGATGTTGGCCATGCCTGCTCCGTAGCTGAAACCTGGAATCTCCCGAAAAGGGATGCCTGCCGCGGCGGGCGCCACTCGCGAAAATCGCTGCTTACTCGGCCGCCAGGCGCTTGCGCATCTCATGCAACCGGCTGCGCAACGAGCCATCGTAAATGGTGTCCCCGATGCGCACCCGGGCACCGCCCAGTAGCGCCGGATCCAGGGCGTACTTCGCTTCGATCTTCTTGCCTGTCAAGTGCGCTAGCGTCGCCGCCATCTCTTTCTTTTGCGCCGCGCTCAATTCCACGGCGGAAGAAATCTGCGCTTCCGCGATTCCTTGCCGCTGCCGGATGACTTCGTGAAACGCGGCGATAACTTGCGGAATGAGTGGGGTACGCCGGTGGTCCGCCAGAACAAACAGAAAGTTGCGAATGATCTTGCCCGCGCCCAGCCGCGCCACGATTTTTTCGATGACCGCGTGCTTGGCTTCCATGCTCACCGCCGGGCTGGCCAGAAATGTCCGCAGCTCCGCGGACTGCGCGTACGCTGCCCCAAATTCCTGGAGTTGCTTGGCGGCCGGTTCGGCGGCGTCTTGAGCGAGCGCGACGTCCGCCATCGCGTTGGCATACTGGAGGCTCGCGGACTTCAATTCGGCCTCCCTTCCAGGCTTAGGAGGAAATCGCCGATCAGCGATTCTTGCGTTTTGGGAGTGAGCTGCTTAACGAGAAGCGATCGAGCGCCATCCACGGCAAGATTTGCGGCGAGCGCTTTCAGCTCCAGACGAGCGGCGCGCTCCGCCGCTGCGATTTCCGCCTTCGCGGCGGCCGCGATTTTCTGCGCTTCCCTTTGCGTGGCCGCACGAAGGCGCTGCACTTCCTGAGCAGCTTCTTTTTCGGCCAGCGCCCGAAGCTCGCTTACTTCCTTTTCTAAATTCGCTAGCCGGGCTTCCGCGTCGCGGAGCTGGGCGTCAGCGGCGGCTTTGGCGCTCGTGGCATTGCTGATCGCGGAGCTGACCGCCGCGGTCCTCTGCTGGAATACCGACCTTAGCTTCTTGCCGAAGACCCATACGATCAAGCCGGCGACGATGGCGAAGTTAATCCACTTGAAGATTTCTTTAGCGCCCTCGGTAGCCGCGTTGCCGTTTTCCTCCGCGGCCTGCAAAGTGACCGCGGCAAATAGCCACACCAATAGCACTCCCGCAACCAAAAAAACCCGGCGATTTCGGGTCATCGAGCTTCTCCGACGGGGCCGCTTGACGGCGGAGTCTCGAGGATGCGCCGCGCAATTTCCGCGGAAAGTTGTCGGACGCTAGATTCGACATCCCGGCGAGCAGCCGTCCATTCCGCCGCTACGCGCGCTTTCCCGGCGCTGACTTCTGCCGAAGCTCGCGTGCGCGCTTCCTTGATCTCGGCGGCGCGCTCTTCGAAAAGTTTCTTCCGAGCAGCTTCTTGCTCGGCATACAACTCGCCGCGCGCTTGCCTCAGGGCATCCTGGTACTGCTTGACCTTCTCGGCGGCCGCCGCCTGGGCGGCTTCCGAGGCCTTCTTGGCCCCCACCGTTCTGGCATCCCGCTCGGCCATCACCGCCAGCAACGGCTTGAAGAAAATCGCCCGTAAGATGAAGTAAAAAAGGAGGATAATCAGGACTGTGGGCACAGCCTGAAGGAACAGTTCCCCAAGTTGCTGAACTATGGTCGGCATCGAAATGGATTCGTCAAAATTCCGTCTAGTGTGGCCGCCAACCGGCCACCAGGTCGGCAGCCGCGCGCGAACCCGGGTAGGAGCACACGGCGGGCTAACGCTGCCTTCTTGAAACTTAATTTTATAGCATTCAAAGAGCCGTTACGTCAACGCAACCCGAGCGCTTATTTCCCATAAATCAGCAGGTGAAATGTCCCCGGAATGGGGGCCGGATTCGGGTGCGGCCGCTCCGCCGTGGGAGCCGGTGGCGCTCCAAAATCCGCGGTCGTCAAATAAATGTTGTGCGTCTTGGTATCGAGCGCCATGGTCTTGGCTCCGTACTCCGTCTTTACCGTTTCGACTTCGCTGTATTTGTCCGGCGTGTCTTCATGGAAAATGTGAACATGGCCTTCCCGTGTCGAAACAAAGATCAATCCCGTCTCCGGCTCAAAAACATTCGCGTCCGCCCCCGCGCTAATCGGGAACGACTGGATCACCTTGCCGTTGTCCGCGTCCATAATCACCAGTTTTTGCGGGTTGCGTCCAGACGAGAAAAGCCTGCGGTGCTCGCGGTCCATGGCTAAAGCCGTCGGTTGTCCGGCGGGCGCCACCGGCCAGCGCGACTTCACCGTCAGCGTGTTCGCGTCGATCGCTATTGCTTCATTTTTGTCTTCCATGTTGTTGTAGACCATTCCCTTGCCATCGGCCGCCGCGAACTCTGGCCCGCCTCCGAGGGGAATGCTCTTCACCACAGTCCCCTTCGCCGGATCGATTACCGTCGCGCTTTTGGCGTCGCCATTGAACACAAAAATGTGCTTCGACGCCGGATCGTAAATAATGGAGTCGGCGTCTTCCTCGCCCTTCACCTCGCCGGTCACTTTCAAGCTCGCCATATCGAAAATAACCGTCTTGGCGGCCCCGCCATCGCTGATGAATCCTTTGCCGAGTTCCTCTACCAGCGCGATTCCGTGGCACTGCTGCAATCCGGCAATCGTTCCGACCACCGCGCCACTGTCCGCATCGGCTACTTTCACTTCCGTGCCGTGGGAGGCGTAAACGCGCCGCGCCTTTGAATCGACCGTGACATAGTCAAAATACTCTCGCCCACCGCCCGCCGCCGCGCCCAGCGGCACCTTCTTCAGCAAGTGGTATTGCCCTGCCGGAGGGCTCGCTACCGCCAGAATTCCCAGCAGCACAACCGACAGGCAAAACGCAAAACGACCCAGAACTTTGATGGACATGGAAATCCTCCGTTAGGCCATGATCTCGGGACTACTAGGGCCCCAACGCGAATCGTGGCATGCCTTAGGCGGCCGGCCAATACTCTGTTTGGCGTGCGGATTGTACCTCAGTTTTGAGAGGTTGTGGCTTGCGAAGCAGAAAAGCGCTTGCAGCTTCGAATGCCCGGGAAGCCGCCCCGTCGGAAGCCGGTAACGAATGAATTTCCTAGGAAGACGGTGGAAAACCGCTGGATCGAATTACTGCCGTGCGGGAACCGGGATGTCGTACGCGTAGCGGACGACGCGCGAGGTATTGCTGCGGCCACTGGTCATATGCAGCGTTTCTAGAAGCTGCATGCCATCGGAAGAAAGCTCGAAGGTACGGCTCATCTTGTTGCCGCGAGGATCCTTCTCGTCGGTGACCAGCCGGTTGCCCTCCCACTTCGCGGCGATTTCCTGATAGCTGTTGTCCTTGGGTTTTTGCAGCTTTCGCCCGTCGGTTATGAGCGCCAGTTTGTAGTTCGCTTCATCCACCAGGTCGACTTCCGCGCCGGTCATGGAAACCTTGAGTGTCTTTGCCGGCCTCAACAGCGCTTGCATCTTCTGCCGCTGTTCGTCGCTTTCTCCGCCGCCCCGGCGCCCGCCATAACCGCCACCGCCTCCGGGATATCCGCCGCCCATGCGGCCCCGGCCGCCGCCGTACCCGCCATTCGAGTCTTCCGAGTCCTGCCGTCTCTTCGTTGGATCGTCGCTATCGTCCGGGTTGAGTTTCCACGCGCCAAAAATGGTCGTGCGTGGAGGCGGGGCTGGCGCTAAATTCGGAGCGTTGGCCCTGGTTGCGGGAGCGGGCTGCGCCGGCGCTGCCGTTATGGGCCCTGAAGGAGCTTGCGCGTTCGCGACTTCCGCGGCCAAAAGACAAAGCACGGCAAATCCTGTCAATGCCGGCAGCTTAAGAAAACGAATAGCTTTCATGTTGGTCCCCGCATCAGCGAGAATTCTCCCACTTATACATTCCCTGTAAGAAAGCAAAGAGTTCCCTATTATAGGATGCCGAGAGCCCATGATAGGGCTGGCTGACCTCCGCCGAATCGCTGTATCCTGTCCGGAGAGAAGCCGCCCCCAAGGCTGCAAGAAAAAATGTCCCTTCCCAGGATTTCATCGGATTCCCGCTTACGATCCCGCTTCAGCGGATGCTTGCTCGGCGGGGCCGTCGGCGACGCTCTCGGCGCGCCCGTCGAATTTCTGGACCTGGACGAGATTGTTCGCGCTTTCGGAGAAGCCGGAATTCGCGATTACTCTCCAGCCTATGGGAAATTGGGCGCCATCACCGATGATACGCAGATGACGCTGTTTACCGCCGAGGCCGTGCTCTCTGCTCATCTCGCGTCGGTTTTCGATGGCCAGGAGCCGGATTTTTTTCGTGCCGCTGCCAATTCTTATGCGCGCTGGCTGATGACCCAGGAGAATTCCCGGTTGGTTTCCTCGGGAAACACGAAATCGAGCTGGCTGCTCCAGCAAAAAAAGCTTTTCAGCCGCCGCGCTCCTGGAACCACTTGTCTTTCCGCCTTGCAAGCCAGCCGTGGCCAAGTGACGCGAGCCACGAACGACAGCAAAGGCTGCGGCGGCGTCATGCGCATCGCTCCCGTGGGCATGTACTTCGCGTGTTCCCTCGGCCGCGAGCGAGATCCAGGCCGCTTGCTTTCCAATATTTTTTCGACTGGCCGTGATCTCGCGGCCGTCACTCACGGACATCCGAGCGGCTGCCTCAGCGCCGGTGCGCTTGCCGTCATCGTCAGTCTGGTGCTGGTAGACCATGCGCTCGCGGACGCCATCCAAGCGGCGAAAGAAGAACTCCGCAAACATCCGTCCCACAAAGAGACTCTAGCCGCCATCGAGAAAGCCGAATGTTTAGCAAAGTCTCGCCCTCGCGAACGCAGCGTTTTGCGCGAGCTTGGAAAAGGGTTTGTGGCCGAAGAAGCTCTGGCGATGGGGCTTTATTGCGCGCTCAGCGCAAAAGACTTTGAAGACGGAATCATTCTGGCTGTAAATCATAGCGGTGACAGCGATTCGACCGGCTCGATCACCGGCAATCTGCTCGGCGCCGCTGCCGGGGTCGAAGCGATTCCCGAGCGTTGGCTCGCCGCGCTCGAATTGCGTTCCACCGTCGAAGCCATTGCCGACGATTTAGCCGCTTTCCCCGAGTGGCATCTCGGCGGCCCGGCCAATGCCGGGGAGTTTGCCTTCTATCGAACCCGCTATCCTGCCAGCTAGCCGGCCGCCAAGTTTTCTCCCAAAATTTTGGTTTGGTGTCGAGGGGCAGGGCTTGCCCCGCCCCTTCTTTCAGGCTTTTCTCAAAATCCGGAATAACTCGCCCACTCGTCCTAGAAGCGCTACAGCACCAAGTTCCCGGAACTGCGCGGCGCGTTGCCGGTAACGGTGCTCGCCGCGAGCGATGATGGCCATGAACGGAACGCCGGCGTCGCGCGCCGCCAGCGCATCGTCAATATTGTCGCCAAGGTAAAGCGCCGTCGCTGGATCGCGCCCGCCAAGTATTTTCTGCAATCCTTCCGGGTGCGGCTTCCTCTTGGCATCGTCCATGGTAATAATCGTACGAAAGTGTTTTGTGCCGGGCCATTTTTCAAATGTAAACGAAAATTCCTGCCGCGTACGCCCGGTGAAAAGATTCAATTCAAAGCTTTTCGCCCATTTTTCAATTTGCCGCGGCGTGACCAGCAATTTTTCGTTCCGCACGTTTCCTGTCTGCCCGTCCGTCCCCCAATAAAACTTTTCGAACGCCGCTCGCGCTTCTTCATAAGTCGCCGG
>DATKHV010000031.1:0-37893 GCA_035510055.1 Candidatus Cybelea sp.
TGAGATGAATAAACGCCTCGGTCTGGCAACAAAAACTGGACCGTTTGAATGTGCTGGCCGGTCACTCCTGGCCACACCACAAAAACGAATAGATCGCGAAGGTCGGCAAGCGGAAATGTATCCTGGGTTGTGCGGCAGGAAGTATCCGGCTTTTCGCAATAGAAAATCTCCGGCCCGCGGGTTGCTGGCCCGGGGCGCGGCAGGGGTACCCGCGTAGGAAAAGAAGGATCGCCCGGGGCCTCGGCGGATTTGACAGGTTGGTTAGAGGATTGTGCCGCCGCTTCTTCGGAAACGCACAACAGCAGTCCGAGTGAAACGAAAAATGGAACCACGAGACGCATTCGTCTCATAGCTGCCTCCGTACCCCTTATACTAATACCGAAGTGATCTGAGAGAATGACCTGGCTTTAAACGTATCGAGGGCCTGGGGGGGCTGTCCATAGACCTAACGAGTAGAGTTTCTAAGAAACAAGGGTAGCGACCTGGCGCCTCCCGGAAGTTGTCCGCCCGGAGGAATGCCGCTTTTTTTGGCAACATCGATCCCGGGGAAACTTTGTTCCTTCCGGTGAATGGGTCAAAATGAGAGAAGTTGCCATGCCGCAGCCGAAGAGGAGGATTTTCGCCCTTCGCAACTCATCTTAGGGAGAGTTCGTCTTGCGTCTTTCCGTCATAGGTTGTGGCTACGTGGGTCTGGTCACTGGAGCATGTCTCGCCGAGGCTGGACATGAAGTAGTTTGCACGGACATCGATCGCGAGCGCATCACCAAGCTCAAGGCCGGTGGCGTGCCAATCTACGAACACCATCTTGACCAGATTCTCGCTTCCGCCCACAAAGCCGGAAGGATCACTTATACGCCTGACGCCGGTGAGGCCATCCGCGCCGGTGAGGCCATCTTTATCTGCGTGGGCACGCCCCCGAAGGATTCTGGCGAAGCCGATCTTTCCGCCATCGACCATGTGGCTCGCCAAATCGCCGCGGAAGCAAAAACGCCTAAGCTGGTCGTCGAGAAAAGCACCGTGCCGGCGCGCACGGGGTTAGAACTCAGCCGCGCTCTTGCCGCATATTCCAAAAACAGCAACGTGAAGCACCGCGTCGCTTCCAATCCGGAGTTTCTTCGCGAAGGCACAGCCGTTTTTGATTTTTTCCACCCCGACCGCATCGTCGTCGGCGTCGAGGATCCTTCCTCCGCCGCCGAACTCCGCGAAATCTACCGGCCCATTCTCGAAAAAAGCTTTTGCTGCCCGGTACACCATGGCACCTGCCCCCCGGGCCACAAAGCCGAATTCCTGGTCACCACCATCAACAGCGCCGAGCTCATCAAGCACGCCTCAAACTCTTTTCTCGCGCTGAAAATCAGCTACGCCAATGTGATCGCCGATCTCTGCGAAAAGCTCGGCGCCAACGTCGAGGAAGTCACGCATGCCATGGGACTCGATGCGCGCATCGGCGGCCAATTCCTCAAAGCGGGGCTCGGTTATGGCGGTTTCTGTCTCCCCAAGGACGTACAAGCTTTCCTTCACCTGTCCGCTTCCGTGGGAGTGGACTTCGATATCCTGAAAGCCACCGAGCGCGTCAACAAACAGCGCATCGACCGTTACTTTGAAAAAATCCGCCAGGCTCTGTGGGTAGTGAAAGGCAAGCGCGTCGCGGTCCTCGGCTTGGCCTTCAAGGCTAACACCGACGACATCCGCTTCGCTCCGGCGCTCGAAGTGGTCAAGCGCCTGCTCGAACAAGGGGCTGTCGTGCATGCCACAGACCCAGAAGGCATGCCGCGCACCAAGGCCCTCTTTCCAGAAGTGCACTATCACGAAGACGTCTACCAGACATTTGAAGACGCCGACGCGGCGCTGGTTTGCACGGAGTGGGATGTTTTCCGCAAACTTGATTGGGATCGCGCCGGAAAACTCATGGCCCGCAAACTGGTGATCGACGGCCGCAATCTCTTTACACCCCAAGCCATGCGCGAAAAAGGCTTCGAGTACTACTCCTTCGGCCGCGAGTAGTGTTCAGGACAGGCCATGGAAATACCGGTTTTTCCTCTCCCATAGCGGCTCCCGGCAGTTCCATGTTTCCATTTCACCTTTTTATTTCCTTATTTCTTCTTATAGATGCCCTTGAAGTACGCTAGCGTGAGCTGTAATCCCTCTTCTAACTGAACCTTGGGCTCCCACTTGAGGATACGCCGCGCTTTGGTAATGTCCGGGCAACGCCGTTTCGGATCGTCCAGCGGCAAGGGTTGGAAAATGATGGGCGGCGGATTCTCGAAATGTTTGCGAATGTGCTCGGCGAACTCCAAAATGGTGATCTCTTGCGGGTTGCCGAGGTTCGTCGGCAAATGTTCCCGCGACATCATCAGCCGGTAGATGCCCTCAATAAGGTCGGACACGTAGCAAAAGCTGCGCGTTTGTTGGCCATCGCCATAAATGGTAAGTGGCTTGCCGCTCAGCGATTGATACACAAAGTTGGGCAGCGCACGCCCGTCGTTCAGCCGCATGCGCGGGCCATAAGTATTAAAGATACGCACGATACGCGTGTCCACCTTGTGATAGCGGTGGTACGCCATGGTCATCGCTTCGGCAAAGCGCTTGGCTTCATCATAAACGCCCCGCGGCCCGATGGGATTCACGTGTCCCCAATATTGTTCATGTTGCGGTGAAACTTCCGGGTCACCGTAGCATTCGCTTGTGGAAGCCAGAAAAAACTTCGCGTTCTTCGCCCGCGCCAGGTCTAGCGCGTTCATCGTGCCCAGCGAACCCACCATCATGGTCTCGATAGGGTGCTTCAAATAATCCGGCGGGCTGGCAGGTGAAGCAAAGTGCAGCACGTAACTTACTTTTCCCGCCACTTTCAGCGGTTTGCTTACGTCCGCCTTGTGAAACTTGAATTTCCTATTCTTCTTGAGATGACTCAGATTGCCTTGGACGCCGGTAATAAAATTGTCCAGCGCCAGCACCTCCCACCCTTCGGCGAGCAGCTTGTCAGAAAGGTGCGACCCCAGAAATCCCGCCCCGCCCGTCACCACTGCGCGCATCGACGCTCCTGTAAAAAAAAAAAACCAATGGGACAGTGTAGCCTGAGGGCGTTCGAACATCCAACAGGGAGACGGCCCCGTGGCGCTGGGCGGCGTTCGTGGTAATCTTTCCGCTGGGACGTAGTTTCTTCCGGTCTCCTGGAGCGCGGCGTGATCCAATGGGAGTCCGAAGTAAGGGAGAAAATCCCTATGAATTCTAGGTTGCGGCGAGCGACGGCCCTGGCTGCGGGCCTCGTTGTTGGAGCTCTTCTGGTCTCTCGGCACACAGAAACGAGCGCGGCCAGCACCTGGGACCAAAAGGCCGCCGCCGCTTATCTCGACCAACGGGCCAGTTGGTGGATGGCCTGGCCGAAGGCCGCGCGCGATCACGAAACTTTCTGCGTGTCGTGTCACACCGCGGTGCCCTACGCCATGTCGCGTCCGTTCCTTCGCGGGCCTCTTAGAGAACAAGCCCTTTCCCCGAATGAACAGAAACTCCTGCTCAACGTCACCAAGCGGGTACGCCTTTGGAAGGAAGTCGCTCCGTTCTACAGCGACGCGGATCGCGGTGTCTACAAAACCGTCGAGTCTCGCGGCACGGAATCCGTTCTCAACGCGCTGATCCTGGCCAGCAACGATCGAGAGAACGGCCAACTCAGCGACGACACGCGCACGGCGTTCGACAACATGTGGTCCGAGCAACAAGCCACCGGAGAGAAAAAGGGCGCTTGGTTGTGGCTACGGTTTGCGAATGAGCCGTGGGAAGCGGATGACTCCGATTTTTATGGAGCCACTCTTGCCGCCATCGCCCTAGGCACGGCCCCGGGAAATTATCGCGCCAAGCCGGAAATCCAAAATAACATCAATCTGTTGCGCGGCTACCTGAACCGCAAATGTGCGGCCGCGACCGCCATCAATCGCGCGGTCCTTTTGTGGGCTTCGGCAAAACTACCCGGACTCCTCGAACCGGGAAAGCAGAAAGCGATCATCACGGAACTTTTGGGCCATCAGCAGCCGGACGGCGGCTGGAACCTGTCCTCACTTTCTGGCAACTGGAAACGGCACGATGACACGCAGCAGGAAGCGGGTAGCGACGGCTACGCGACCGGGTTGATCGCCTTCGCGCTGCTCGAGGCGGGCATCCCCCGAGAAAATGCTCAAGAACAGCGGGCGCTCGCATGGCTGGCCGCTAATCAGAACAAATCCGCAGGCAACTGGCCATCCTATTCCTTAAACAAAAACCAGGAACATCACCTGAGCCCGGAGACGGCGCTTTTCATGAACGATGCGGCAACCGCTTACGCCGTTCTTGCCCTCGGCGCAGCTGGCGGCCATTGAATCAAGAGTGTTCGATTAAGGAGTCTCCCAATCCAAAACATAGATTTCCTGGATGCTGGCGTCACGCACCAACAGCGGAGTCTCGTCCGGCCCCAGACCGCTCCAGTTCCCGAACGCTCCACCAGCCGCCTGAAATCCTTCGAGGCTGAAGAGCCGCTCCAGTTTGTGGTCGGAAATCTGAACACGGTAGTAGCCTTCTTGGTTGTCGACCGCCCCGTTAAAATATAAATAGCGTCCGTCTCGCGACCACGTCGGATACGCCACGAAAATCTTGGCCAGTTCCGTCCATTTCTGTGTTTCCAAATCAAAAAGCATGAGCTTCAGGGAATCCAGGGGAATAGCCGCTATGTAACGTCCACGGGGGGACCAGCGTGGAGAAAAAAGTCCATCGGACCCTGGCAATTTTCTGGCCTTTCGTGTCTCGAGATCCATCACAAACACGGCTGATCCCTGATTGTTCAGTGAATTTTCTCCGAAGGCCAGCGATGCCCCATCCGGCGACCAACTCGGGTCCGCAAGGTTCTTGCCACTGCGATAGATCAATTCCGGGGCCCCTCCTTCGGCGGGGACGATATAAATTTGCCAGGGTTCTCCAGGTGGGTGGCCGAAAAACGCCAGCCGCTTGCGGTCTGGAGACCATCGCGGCAGATACGCCAGCATTGGCGGGAAAACCAGTTTCAGCTTTTGCGTTCCGTCGACCTTGCTTCTCCACATGGTGCCATCGGTGCCATCGTTGTAGGCCACCCACTGGCCATCTCGAGAGAAGTCCAGTCCCATCGCGGAGAGTCCGGAAAGATACGGCGCGAAATGTCCGGATTTCGCATCGTAGCGGACCAGCTCTCCCCGCTGCCCCCAGCCTTGCACGAAAAGTTTCTTGCCATCGCGGCTCGGCACGGGATCCCCGACATTCATTGGCCCCGTCGTCAACTGCACAGGCCCTCGCGGGCCCGCATGGAAAGGCCCGCCGCGTTCGCGCAGCGCCCAAAGGTTGGCGGTCTCGTCTCGCGTAGCCTCGAAAACGAAATACTTTCCATCCGGCGTCCAGTTGCCGCAGCATTCGTTGGGTGGGCCGTTCCACCCCGGAAGCAGCGGCCGAAGTTTGCCGCCTTCGGCTGAAGCTTCCCAGATCGCGCGGTCGTTGGTGTGCGGATCGTTCAACGTAAAACGCAAAACCGACCCATCGGGCGACCAACGAAGGTCGCTGGCAGTTCCATCCGTGATCAACAGCCGATGCGATTCGCTGCCATCGCTCTTGGCCAAAAATATTTCGTTCCCCTTGCTGTAAGCGATTTTCGCGCGGTCCGGCGACCACGCCCCCGAGTGGCCCTCGAGATTGCCCAATCGGCGCGGCGTGCCGCCCAGCACCGGCACGGTCCATAGCGGTCCGTCGAGCACCGTGCCCCGGGCCGTATTCATTAATAGCGCGGGCCCATCGGCTGCGATATCGAATACGTTTCGAAAGCCAGTGGCCTCCAAGGAAGTCGGGACGGGAACGGTCTCCCCACCCGCGACGGAAACCTGGGAGAGGCCGGCTTGGCCGTCGACGAAATAAAGCCGCGTACCGTCGGTCACCACACCCGATTTCGGACGATTCGTGCGCGTGAGCTGAACGGTTCGCAGCACGCGCGGCGGTGTTGCCGGGCGCGTTAAGAGATACCCAGCAAGCGCCGCCATTACCATAACCGCCCCGCCGGCCACGGCTGCCCAGGTGCGCCATCCCCGACGGGTGCGAGTTTCTCGGACCTCTCTAAGCCCACTCGGTAGCGCCGCGCCGGCACTCGACGGACCGGAATCCAGATCGCGTTTCAACCGCTTCAAGTCGGTCGAAAGCTCGCCGGCAGTTTGGTACCGGAGTTCGGTATCTTTCTCTAGTGCTTTAGCCAGAATCTGTTCCAAGGTCTGAGGCAGATGGGGATTCACCCGGCTCGCCGGAGTTGCTTGGTAGTGCAGAACGCCTTCGTAAATCAAAGCAATCGTTGCGCCGGGAAATGGCAGCACCCCCGTGGCCATCTCGTAAAGCACCACACCGAGCGAAAACAAGTCCGTGCGCCCGTCGAGCGGTTCTCCCCGCGCCTGCTCCGGCGACATGTACGCGACGGTCCCCATCGAGCCGCCTGGGTTGGTGACCAGTTCGTCGTCTTCCGGCGAGAGCGCGGGCAAGAGGGAGGATTCACCTCGGAACTCCATCTCCGGCTGCCAGCGCGCGGCGAGTTTGGCCAATCCGAAATCCAGTATTTTCGCCGTGCCTCCCTTCAGGAGAAAAATGTTTGCCGGCTTGATGTCTCTGTGCACGATTCCCTTGGCGTGGGCGGCTTCCAGACCGTGGGCTATCTGAATGGCGAGGTCCAGGAGTTCGCTGACGGGTAGCGACTTCTTGGCAATGCGATTCTTCAAGGTCTGACCCTCCAGCAGCTCCATGGCGATAAACGGCCGGCCCTCGAATTCTCCGATGTCATAAATGGTGCAAATGTTCGGATGATTCAGCGAGGAGGCCGCCCGCGCTTCGCGCCGGAATCGCTCGATCGCGTCAGAGCCTCGGGAAATGTGTTCCGGTAGAAATTTCAGTGCGACATTCCGCCCCAGGCGTGTGTCGGTAGCCTTATAGACCACACCCATGCCTCCGCCGCCAAGTTTTCCGACAACGGTGTAGTGCGAAATCGTGCGACCGACTAAGGTAGAAGTTTCCGCCACTGGCGATGGAGTTTAACCCAGCCCCCTAATGCAGGCAACGCGCCGACTGGCCAGCAGAGTATCGACGGCGAAGCACGACGAGAGCGAGAACGGCGAATGCACGGTAATTTTTGCGGTCTAGTACTAGCTCGCGGATTCGTACAAGGAAGCAGAGATTGCGGCAAACCTAACCGTTTCATAGCTTTGGGGCGGGTCTTTAGAAATTTGCCGTTGGTGGCGCAAATGCAACACCCATTAACATCGTAGTGGACTAGTAAAGGGGGAAGCATGTTCCGTGGGCAAAGTAATGGTTTAGGAGGTGGGCAGCAGATCTCGTTTGGGAGGTTCCTCCCGGCTGTGGCGGTATTGATTCTCTTATTCTCCGCGGCAGATAGCTATGCGGACAATCGCGTCCTGGGGGAAGTGCAGTTTCTAGGCGCGAGCAAAGCGGAACGGGACTCGGGCGTGTGGATCGATGGGCAGTATGTAGGCTATCTGAAGGAACTCAAAGGCGACAAGAAAGTGATGCTGCTACCTGGAGAGCATGAAATCACCGTCCGGCAGGGAGGTCTCGACGACTTTGTTCGAAAGATTGTGGTCGAACCCGGCCAAAAGCAAACGGTGCGCGTGGCCATGCAAAAAAGCGTCGGATGGATGACGCCATCGGCAACAGCGACGTTGAAGTTGACGGTACAGCCGAATCGCGCCGCCGTGTTTCTCGATAACCGCTACATTGGACATGTCGGTGAATTTGGCGGGAAGTTTCATTCCGTGGTGATTGCAGCGGGAAAACACCGCATCAAGATTGAATTGCCCGGCTACCGGACGTTCGAGACTGAACTTGACCTCCTGGCGGGACAGAAATCGGAAGTAAAGACCGAGCTCGTGAAGGGCAGCATCGAACAGAACGATGCCATGATTAAGCAAGTTGCCCAAGCCGCGTCAAACCCTCGTTAAGACCAACAACGCCGATTGACCACCGCCAGAGGGCGGGATAGCATGCGCCCGTTCCCCCATGGCGACTCCGGACCATCCAGTTGTGGTTTCCCGGCCGCGCTTCCGCAACCGGAATGTTGTTCTGGCCGTTGCGAGCGGCGGTTTGCTCCTCGCCGCGGTCATTTTTTTCGGCATCGGCCGCTGGCTGGTGGTCGAAGACTCGCTCGAGAAAGCCAAAGCGATCGTAGTGCTGAGCGGGTCCATGCCGTTGCGCGCCATGGAAGCAGCGAAGCTTTACCGGGAAGGATACGCCCCGGAAATCTGGCTGACGCATTCGACCGAGCCCGGCGAAACTTTAAAATCGATGAGCATTCCCT
Source organism: Candidatus Cybelea sp. (assembly GCA_035510055.1). Taxonomy (GTDB): domain Bacteria; phylum Acidobacteriota; class Terriglobia; order Acidiferrales; family UBA7541; genus Acidiferrum. Next base: position 8,333 of record DATKHV010000031.1, read on the forward strand.
TCGCTGGCGAGGACTATTACAACCAGCTTGTTTTGATTCACGAAGGCGTCCCCGCAGGAGCGATTCACGTTCTCGAAACGCCTATAAGGAACACGGCTGACGAAATCAGAGTCGCCGCCCATGCTCTCCAGCGTGGGAATGGCGAAACCGTAATTCTTGTGACCACCAAAGCCCATACGAGACGCGTCCGCCTGCTCTGGCACCGGCTTGCAGCTGGCCAGGGCCGCGCCATCGTGCGGGCCGCGTCCGGCGATTCCTTTGATCCCCGGCACTGGTGGCGCACCACCAGCGAGGCCCTCGATGTGGTTCGCGAAGCTCTCGGTCTCATGAATGTCTGGGCCGGCCTGCCCCTTCATCCGGCGCGCTAGCTTTGGAGTGCGAGGGCTAGCTCCCGCTTTTCCGGCAGCCACCGTCGCTCAACCGAAACGTACTCTCTTCTCTGCCACCGTCGCGAAATGGAACGCACGTTTTCCGTTGAAACTTGTCCCCCGCCCATCAAAAAAAGAAAAACCGCTTCCGCCGCGGCGGCAACTCATCTTCCAATTCAGGAACGTATGGCAACTGGCGGCCTTCCAACGCCGCGAGCGGATTGTCCTGGAAAAGCGCTCGCGCTTTCTCCTGGCCAAACTGATGCTCAACCACGTTGTAAGCGGGTTCGAGGCGCAGCAGCCGAGTGCGCGTATTGTGCGCGTCGCTGGCCACGAAATGGATCAGGCCCTCGCCGATCCAGCGCAGCGCATCTTGTTGCGCGCCGGCGCCAAACCCGCCTGTCAGCGCGCCTCCGGTCACCTGGGCGAAGCAGCCTAGGCGTACCCATTTCTTCAGCCGTTCCGGACGGGCGCGCAATATCCTATTGCGCTCCGGGTGGGTGATCACCGGCTGCACTCCCGCTAGCTGAATGGCGTGCAGCGTCTGGTCCATCGAAGGCGGGATCGAAAACTCATTGAACTCCAGCAACAGAAAATCACGTTGATTGATGCAAAACCGCCGGGCTTCCTGGCGCAACGCCTCAAGATTTTCCGGATTCAAATGAAAATCGCAGCCCGTGGCGATGGTCAGCCGGTCCCCTAGCTGGGCTTGCAGTTCGTCGCGAAGTTCGCGCACTTGCGCAAAATCGAAAAAATATTTGTTGCTGGAGTGCGGTGTGGCGACTACGTGCGTAATTCCGTCGGCGATCGCCGACTCTGCCATGGCCATGGATTCCTCCATGTTGGCCGCGCCATCATCGAGACCCGGCAGAATGTGACAGTGCAGATCGACCATTCGAACGAACCATCCTTACCGCCACCAGGCGTTAAAAGCCTCGAACGCGCCCAGCACGAACACCATTCCAGCAAAAATCCGGCGCATCAGCTGCGGCTTGATCCACTTGGCAGCCTTTCCTCCCACGACGCCACCCAAAAAAACGCCGGGGATCAGCAGCAGCCCCGTTTCCCAGGAAACAAATCCTTCTTTCGAATACGCTAGCAGTGCCAGCACGCCGGTGGGCGGTATGAGCGCGATCAAGGAAGTCCCCTGGGCGCGATGCTGTTCGAATCGAAAGAGCAGCACCAGGAGCGGCACAAGAAGCACGCCCCCGCCCACGCCAAACATTCCCGCCGCAATTCCACAGCCGCAGGAGATCGTGAAGATTCCGGCGCTGCGGCCCATCGCCTTAGGCACGAGAATTCACCCGAGCGCTGCCAGAAGCGGCCTGGTTCGAATCCTGGTGCGTCTTTCTCCAAAGGAGGAACCCCGCCAGCATGAGAAAACAACCGAAAGCTCCTTGCAAGTGCCGCGAGGCCATGGGAAGGGCAATTAAACTCCCGGCATATCCGCCAAACAGCATTCCTAGCGCGCACAAAATTCCCGCGTGCCAGTCCACCTGGCCCTGCTTCCAGTATTCCCGCAATGCGCCGAGTCCGACGGGCGGGAGCAAGATGAAAAGTGAAGTGCCTTGCGCCATGTGCTGGTCCATGTGCAAAAGGTGGACCATGGCCGGCACGAGAACGATCCCGCCGCCGATGCCGAGAAGGCCCACTAGCACACCAACACCCAGTCCTAGAAGAAGAACAATCCATATCATGGTGAAAGCCGGCGTATCGTTTCACGGATTCGAAGCCAGCTCTACTATATTCCACCTCCGGCCTCCGGCGGCAAGTCCGTTGAACAAGCGGTAACACCGGAAAATGCAACGGTTTTTTTGTTTGCGGGGAACCTGCTATATTTACTTGTCTTTGTCACGTCGGTCCTGTGGCCTGCTGGCGGTAGCGTGCCCGTCGGCAACCCGGTATCCCTAGAAAACGTGAATCCCTTGCCCCGGACTGGATCGGGGTCAGACATGAAAGAAGAGTGCGACGGAACCTATGCCCATCGACCGGAAACCCGAGTTTTTCAAAGGCGCCCAGCTCAAAGTGGGAATCATTGGCTGCGGTTACGTCGGCCTGCCGCTGGCGCTGCGTTTCGCGGAAGCGGGTCACAAAGTCACCGGATTTGACGTTGATGCCCACAAAGTGGCGATGCTGAATGCTGGCAAATCCTACATTGAGCACATTCCTCAGAACAAAATTCAGCAGTTCGTGAACAGCAAGCATTTCGGCGCCACCAACGATTTTGCGAAGCTGAAAGAAGTTGACGCTGTCCTGATCTGCGTTCCCACGCCTCTCGATGAGCGCCGCGAACCGGATCTCAGCTACGTCGAGCAGACCGCCATTTCCATCTATCCGCATCTGCAAAAGGGACAGTTGGTGGTTCTCGAATCGACGACCTACCCAGGCACCACCGAAGAATTGGTTCTGCCGATTCTGGAAAAAAGCGGTTTGCGCTGCGCTATCGCTTCCGGGCCGGAAAATGAAAATATGGCGTGCGATTTCTACCTGGCATTTTCGCCGGAACGCGAAGATCCCGGAAACAAGCAGTTCGGTCTGGCGCAAATTCCCAAGGTCGTTGGCGGATTGAACCCGCCGAGCGGGCGCGCGGCGCAAGCGCTCTACACGCAAGTCGTTGCACGCGTGGTTCCGGTCAGCTCCACGCGCGCCGCGGAGATGGCCAAGCTGCTCGAAAATATTTTTCGCTGCGTGAATATCGCCCTGGTCAACGAACTCAAACAGCTCAGCCTGCGCATGAACATTGACATTTGGGAAGTGATCGACGCCGCCGCCACGAAGCCCTTCGGTTACATGCCGTTTTATCCGGGGCCGGGGCTGGGCGGGCACTGCATTCCGGTGGATCCCTACTATCTTTCCTGGAAAGCGCGCGAATATGATTTCGCGACGCGCTTCATCGAACTGGCGGGCGAAGTCAATACTGAAATGCCTTACCACGTGGTCAACGCCGTCGCCAACGCCCTGAACAATCACAAGAAAAGCATGAAAGGTTCGAAAATCCTGGTGCTCGGTGTCGCCTATAAGAAAGACGTCGATGATCTCCGCGAATCTCCTACTCTAAAGATCATGCAGCTCTTGCTCCAACGCGGGGCGCATATCGATTACAACGACCCCTATTTTCCGAAGCTTCACAAGATGCGGCACTTCAATTACGAAGGGATGAAATCGGTGCAGCTGAATCCGCACACGCTGGGCAGCTACGACGCCGTAATTATCGCCACCGACCATTCTAGCTACGACTACGCGGCCATCGCCGATGCCGCCAAACTGATCGTCGACACGCGCAACGCCACGCGGCGAGTGATGCGCCACCGCGAAAAAATCGTGCTTTGTTAGAAGTTGGCAGCCGACAGTTGAAAGTTTAGAGTAAGAACGGAAAAACCCTGGCTGGAACTCTCTAGGAAAAAGCACACCCCTCGCTGCGCTCGGGATGACAAAACTTGGAGTGCCCGGTGGCGGACGGAAAGGCGGATGCGCAAAGGTGGATTCCCGGAAAGAGTTGGCAACCATGGCCCGGCCTAGAGAAGAGATTCGCCGCCAGCTCGAGGAAAGCGCTCGTGTCAAACAGAGTTTTTCAAATGAATTGATAGGAAGAATCGCGCAATTCGCGGAGAAATCCGCGGGCGCGCTGCGCGCGGGCGGCAAGCTGGTTTTTTTTGGAAACGGCGGCAGCGCCGCGGATGCGCTGCATCTTGCCGCGGAATTAGTGGTGCGGCTGCGAAAGGAACGGCCGGGCCTGGCGGCGCTGGCGCTCACGGCCAATCCTTCCCTATTGACAGCGGCGGCGAATGACTACGGATTCGAACGAATCTTTTCCCGTCAAATAGAATCTCTCGTTGCCCAGCAAGATATTCTTGTAGCGCTCTCGACCAGCGGCAATAGCCCCAACGTGCTTCGCGGAATCGAAGCCGGACGCGCCCGCGGCGCCTATCTGGTGGCCTTCACCGGAGAAACCGGCGGGCATCTGGCCAGCAAAGTGGATCTTCTCTTGAATGTTCCTTCCCAAGACGCGCAGCGCATCCAGGAGTGTCACATCACCATCGGCCATATCGCGTGCAGCCTCATTGAGAAAATGGCTTGCGGATAAGCTGTCCCGCAAAGGAAGTTCTCCGGTCGACAGTTGGAAATTGCGATGGCGACTGGTCAACCAGTTCCGCATGTGGGCGCTACTTGGATTTCAGCAATTCGACGCGGGCGGTAGCGAAAGGCATGACGGCTTCGAGAAGAATCGGTGTGCGAGCCGAGTTGTTCGCCAGGTACAGCGAGAAAGAAGCGTCTTTTTTCTCCAGGCCATCTTCGAAAATGCGAATTACAATTTTTGAGGCGGTATAGTCGCCGGCGGGGACGCTTACGGCTTGGGAACCAAGTGCGCGTTTGGCGCGAAGCTCGTAGAGTTTGTGCCCGTCGTAGACGGGACTGCGCACTTCGGGAGTTTTTGTCCAATCGACGCTGCGCAGGTATTCCATCATGCCGAGCGGGTCGCGCGTCCCGGGAAGCACGCGGGTTTCGGAGGCTTCGGGTGGGGCAGGCTCCTGGCCGGTGGCGGTCATGCGCTCGACGGACTCCACTTTCTGGCCGCGCTCGCTCAAGTGCATCTCATACTGCAAACTCGCTAACGTTCCGGCCTCGCTGTAGGAATCGAATTGATCGTCAAGCTCAAAAACCATACGCAGCGGATTCTCGGTGTGGGCGAAGGCTTTCAAGTGCCAGGTGCTCTTTCCCAGAAAATTGCCGCGGCCAGCAACCTCGAGCTTTAGAGTCGCCACATTGGTAAGATTGGAAACGTTGGCCGAATATTCTAGAATTTCGCCGGCACCCCAAGGCCACGCGGTGTCTCGAGGAAGGACCTTTCCTGAATCCACCGGGGCGCCCGCCGCACGGGACTTCGCTGGCGGTGCGCTTACGGGCTTCTCCGCGGGAGGCGCTTCACGAAAACCTGGGGGCTCCGCCGATGCGACTTCCGGGGGGAGTTGTGGCCGGCGCGCGTGCAGCCAATAAAAGGCCACGACCGCCAAGGCCAGCGCGCTGAAAGCGGTGAGGCCCAATATCGATTTGCGACTCATGCTATTTGTGTGACGCTCCCGGGAATCAAACGTTTGCCCGCCAGGGTTCCGTCGTACAATGGTTTTCGGTGCGCGGAAATCATGCGGTTACTGTCGCCGGCTCGCCGCGAACTAAGAGCGTACCAAAACGCGGGCCGCGCGTCTTTCCGGTGCTGGCAGCAAACGGCTACGGTGGCAGACACGATCCCCGGCGGCGCGGCGGCCGTCGAAGCTTAGGAGGATTTCTCGAATGCGCTACCTCGTCACGGGCGGCGCCGGCTTTATCGGCTCAAACACGGTGGATGAACTCGTCCGCCGCGGCCATAGCGTGGTCGTGCTCGACGACCTTTCTTCCGGCAAGGAAGACAATCTAGCGGAGATCCGCAACAAGATAACCTTCATCAAGGGCAGCATCACGGACATCGAAGTGGTGCGGAAAGCCATGCACGAAGCGGAATATGTGCTGCACCTGGCCGCGCGCACGTCGGTGCCGCGTTCGGTGAAGGACCCCATCGAAACGAACAAGATCAACATCGAGGGAACGCTGAATGTTCTGGTGGCCGCGAAAGAGCTGAAAGTGAAGCGCCTGGTGTTTGCGGCCTCGTCATCGGCTTATGGGGAGACGCCGACGCTTCCTAAAGTGGAAACCATGCAGCCGCAGCCGATTTCCCCCTACGGCGTCACCAAGTTCGTGGGCGAGCTCTACGGGCAGACCTTCGGACGATGTTACGGGCTGGAGAATGTTTCGCTGCGCTACTTCAATATTTTTGGTCCACGCCAGGATCCCAGTTCCCCGTATTCGGGTGTGCTGGCCAAGTTCTGCACGGCGTTCCTCGAAGACACCCAGCCGGTGGTTTTCGGTGATGGCCAGCAGACCCGGGACTTCACCTACGTCGATAATGCGGTGCTGGCGAATTTGCTGGCCTGCGAAGCGCCCAATGTTTCCGGAAAAGTTTTCAACGTGGGCGTGGGTGGACGCGTCTCACTGAATGACGTGCTTGGCGAACTGCGAAAGATCACCGGCAAGACCCTCGAAGCCAACTACGAGCCGCCGCGCGATGGAGATATCCGGGATTCGCAGGCGGACATTTCGCAAGCGCAGGTGTTTCTTGGATATGACCCCCAGGTAGCTTTCGAAGACGGCTTAGCCCGGACATTCCAGTGGTATCGTGAAACACAAGCGAAGGCCGCGGCGAAGACAGACTCGTAGCTCCGGCCAGACTTGATTCCGCTGGTGGCCTTCCTACCATTCACTGTTTTTCATCAACCCGAAACGCCAGCAGCGCGGAAGCGTCTCGGGGGGGTTGCCGACGAGCCGATGCTGCGCTAGGGCTCCTCTTCGCCGCCGCGGCCGCCGCGCGATGGCGGCGGAGCGGGAACGATATGCGGGATGCCTGCTTCGTTCATCTTTTTATTCAGGGCCGGCAGTTCTTCTTCAGCGATTTTTTTGACCTGCGCCGAAGCATCGCTGACCAGGGGAATAAGTTCCGCGAGTTTTTCCTTGTGGTGCCCGCTGGGTGCGGCGGCAAAACCGTCCAGATCATTAAGGAGTTCCTGCACTTGATTTGGCAGCGGGTCGGGTTTCCATTCGAGCGGAGGGCCGGCGTTCCCCAGACCTTGCCGTTCGCGGACGAACTTCTCCGCGACGGTATCAACTTTCTTCTCTAGTTCATCGGCGGCTTTGACGATGTCTTCCGGGATTTTTGGCGCGCCCGGTTTGCCTACATCCTTTTTCCATTGTTCACGCGCGGCCTTCAGAGCGATTTGCATGCCTTCGATGGATTTGCGGTCCTTATCGGTGGTTTTAACCAGGGGATAGACCTGGTCAATCATTTCACGGCGCGCCAAGCGGTCGGCGGCGGATATTACGAAGCGCGTGTCTTCTTCGACCGTGACTTTTTGCGAGGCCTCCTTGTCGCCAGCCTGGATCTTGATCGTGTATTCTCCGGGCTCGACGGACGGCCCGCGCGGCCCGAAGCCGTATCCCGCGGCGATGGCTTCCAATTGCTCAGGCGTGGGCTCGCCGGGCGGATTGGAACGGAGATCCCAATTCGTGCGATTGACGCCGGCGGCGCCCGGGCCGTCCATCTCGCGGATCACTTTGCCGTCTTTGTCGAGCACGGTGATTTTTACTTTGCCTTCCTTCTTTTCCGCGGCGTCGCCCTTGGCGTCAGTCTTGGGCTGCTCTTCGGCCGCGTCTTTCTTGTCTTTTCCTTCTTTTTCTTTCTTGGGCGCCTCGGCGGGTACCGCGTCCTTCAGGTAGTAGCTCAGGAGCGCTCCGTAAGGCGGATTCTTTGCGGTGAACATTTTCTGGCCAGCGCTCCAACGGCGGTTGCGCAAGTACCAATTGATGGCGGTCCGGGGCGGGAAAAATGTCAGCGGCGAACCGGCCACGTTGGCATCCATCTTTTCTAGGGGCGTCAAGTCGTCAAAAACCCACACCGAGCGCCCGTGCGTCGCAAGTACCAGGTCGTTTTCGCGAGCCTGGATTTCGAGGTCATCCACCGGGACGGTCGGGAGATTGTTTTTTAGGGCCGTCCAGTTTGCGCCGCGATCCCAGGAAACCCACAGCCCAAACTCCGTTCCGGCGAACAAGAGATTGCTGTTGCGGGGATGCTCGCGGACCACATGGACGGTCCCCGCGGAGTCAGGAATTCCGTTGCGGATGGCTTTCCAGTTCTCGCCATAATCGGTGGTCGCAAAAATATAGACGTTATTATCACCGCCGCGATGGCCGTCGAACGCCAGCAGGGCAGCGCCGTCGCCGGTCTTGGATGCCGCGACGCGGCTCACATAAGTTCCCTTGGGTACTCCGGGCGCCTTCGCGGCCACGTTTTTCCAGGTCTTTCCACCGTCACGCGTTACCTCTACGTTGCCATCATCGGTGCCTGCCCACAGGACATCGGGAGTGAGCGGCGATTCCGAGAGCGTGGTGATCGTAGGATATTCCTGGACGCCGTCGTGGCGAGAGAGGGTGTTTTTGTCCGGGACTTTCCCGAAAATCAGGAGCTTGTTGCGGTCCACGCCGGTGGTCAAGTCGCCGCCCAGCCGGGTCCAGGTGTCCCCGCGATCCGTGGACTTAAACAGATAATTTCCGCCGTAATAAATTGTCGTATGTTGGTGAGCGGAAACGGCCACCGGGGAATTCCACTGGAAGCGATAGTGCGGCTCTCCGGCTTGGGCTTCCGGCTTGATCGAGCGCATCTGTCCGGTGCGCATGTCGCGGCGATCGATGTAACCATCCTGAGATTCGGTGTAGACGATCCAAGGCTCGACCGTATCGATGGCGGCGTAGAAACCGTCGCCGCCGTGAATCACTTGCCAGTCGTCATTGATGATGCCGTCGCGCGTCAGCGTCTCGACGGGTCCGCACCAACTGCCGTTATCCTGCAAGCCGCCGCAGATGTGATAGGGCTTTTGGTTGTCGAGGGCCACTTCGTAGAATTGTCCGATGGCGATGGTGTTGACGAAGTCCCACGTTTTTCCCGCGTCATAGCTCCAGTGAATTCCACCATCGGAACCCGTGAGCATATGACTCGAATCCGCCGGATCGATCCACATGGCGTGATAATCGCCGTGAATCCCTCGCACGCGCTGGGTCGAAAACGTCTTTCCACCGTCTTCGGAATAGAACATCTGCGCGCCAAGCTCCCAGATGCGAAGATCGTTGTTGGGGTCGATGCGAATCTGGCTGTAGTAGGACGGGCGCGGATCGGTGTCGCCCATCCTCTTCCAGGTTTCGCCTTTGTCTTCGCTGCGGTAAGTCCCGCCTTTCTCGTGCTGTACGATGGCGTAGACGATGTTGGGATCCTTGCGATAGACATCCAAGCCGATGCGGCCGGTGTCTCCGCCGTTTTCATACGGAAGCCCTTTGGTCAATTTTTTCCAGTTCCGACCGCCATCGGTGGTTTTGTAGATGGCGCTGTGTGGTCCTCCGCCATTGAATCCAAAAACGGTGCGCCGGCGCTGGTAAGCCGCCGCATACAGAGTGTCGGGGCTTTCCGGATCCATGGCGATGTCGCTTACGCCAGTGTCGTCGTTGATCTTCAAGACTTGCGACCAGGTTTTCCCGCCGTCGGCGGTCTTATAAACACCCCGATCGGAATTCGGGCCCCACAAATGTCCCAATGCCGCAACGTAGACCACTTCCGGATTCTTCGGATGAATGACGATTCGCCCGATGTGCCGGGTGGCTTCGAGCCCCATTTTCTTCCAGGTCTTTCCGGCGTCGAGCGACTGGTACGCGCCATCGCCCCAAGAAGAGCTTTGCCGGTTGTTAGGCTCCCCGGTTCCTACCCACACGACCGAAGGATCCGAGGGCGCAATGGCGATGTCGCCGATGGTCGAGACGCTCTCCTTATCGAAAATCGGTTCCCAGGTGGTGCCGTTGTTGGTGGTCTTCCATACGCCCCCGGAAGCCGTGCCTACATAGACGATGTTGGGATTGCTTTCCACCACCGCGAAATCATCAATGCGCCCGCCCATCGTCGCCGGACCAATCTCGCGAAATTCCAGAGCTTTGAACTTATCGGTGGGATTCGCTTGGTCGCCTGGCGCCGCCTTAGCGCACATTGCTAACGCGCCGAGAAACGCCGCCGAAACCAGCGAGTTCCGTAGACCATTCTGTAGGCGATTCATTTCCATCTCCCTAGGTGCAAGGCCCGGCATGTTACTCCGCCGAGGCCATATAACGCATCAAGACTTTTCAGAAGGGCAAACCAAGTTCGAAGAAAACAGACGCGCGGCGCGCTTCGTCCGTTTCACATGCCACGCCACCCGGCTCACTTAGGCCTTCCTTCCGCGTACAACTCATCGCCTGTCGGTGCCTTCAAATCCCTACGACCGCATGCTAGGCTATCCACCTGTTTCGAATGATGGCAAGCTCCGATTGAACGGCTATCCCCATCGACGGGCTCAGTCCGCGCTCCGCCCTTTTTTTTTCTTGGCCGCGCTGCTCCTGGGGCTAGCCGTCCCGCAAAACATTGCCTCCGCTCAGCAAACTCGTTTCCCTTCCGCCAAAGGAGGGGTCGCAAGTCTGGAAGCCAAGACCCAAAAGGGCAAAGGAGATCTAACCACCGCCGACGGCGATGTGGACATCCACTATCTAGACAGCCGCCTGCGGGCCGACCACGTCGAATACAACGGCAAGACCTATGAAGCCGCGGCACGCGGCCACGTGCAGCTCGATTACGGCAATGAGCACCTCGCGGCTGACGAGGCACACTACAATGTCAGCACCGGTCATGGCTTGTTTCACAACGTTCACGGCACCGTCAAGATTGAACGGCGGCCTAATCCCGCTCTCCTGGTTTCCGACAACCCGCTCTACTTTGCAGCACGCGACGTGGAACGCTTCCCGGGTGACGTCTACCTCATCCACCGGGCTTGGATTACCATCTGTGACCCCGAACACCCCAAGTGGCAGTTCTACGCTCCCAACGCCCGGCTACACGTCGATAAAACCGTTGCGCTCGTCAATGCCAACTTCCGCCTTTTCCGCGTGCCCCTCGTTTGGCTTCCTTACGCTTCCGCACCGGCGGGCAGCAAAGTTCGTGCTTCCGGCATCCTCATTCCGGATATCGGGCAAAGTTCGCGCAAAGGTTTTATTTTTGGCGACGCTTTCTATCTGGCTCCCAACCCGTGGATGGACGTTACTCTTGGCGGCCAGTACATGAGCCGCCGCGGAGTGATGGAGCGGGGATCACTCCGTGCCAAACCTTTTCTGAACACTTCGATCACGTACACCTATTTTGGCGTGGAAGACCGTGGTCTCCTGAACCCTGACGGGACACGCAGTCCGCAAGGCGGCGAGCAGCAACGCCTGGAAATCCAAGCCCTGCTTCCCGGGGGCTGGCGCTTCGTCACCGACTACAACCACCTCTCTTCGCTTACCTTCCGGCTGGCCTTCTCCGACTCTTTTGGCGAAGCCATCAACTCCGAAGTGCGCAGCGCCACGTTCCTCGCTAACAATTTTGGCGGCTTCAGCCTGAATTTGGCGGGCCTCAATGACAAGAGTTTTCTGACCCTGCCCACCACCACGACCTCGTCCACGGGAGCTGTCATCACGGTCCCGGCCACCAGCGTGACGCTTCGTAACCTGCCGGAAGCGCGGTTTGCATCCGTCGAGCAAGCGCCCTGGTCGAGCCTCCCCATCTATTTCGGTTTTGATTCGTTTGCGGGATTGGTATACCGCAGCGATCAGTTTAATCAGACTTCCAATTTCGTGGATCGCTACGAATTCGCGCCGCGCGTGACGGTCCCGCTCCATGTGGGTTACTGGCTCGGCGTCACCACTTCCGCGGCATTCCGGAGCACCAGCTACTCCGAATCACTCAATCCCGCCGGCAGTGTCAGCGTCCAATCCATAAAACGCAACACCGGCGAATTTGCCGTCGAGCTCCGCCCACCTACGTTTGAGCGATTTTTCGACCGCGCTTCTTTAAAAAAGGACCAGAAGCGGCGCCGCTACCGGCACACCATCGAACCTGCTCTGGCTTATCGTTACGTTACCGGCGTGAACCATTTCGCTGACTTCATACAGTTCGATTCCGATACCACGCTTACGAACACGAGTGAAGTCGAATACGGCGTAACGCAGCGGCTGTTCCGGAAGGACGGCGAAGACCAGCCTCAAGAACTCATTTCCTGGCGCGTCATCCAGAAGCACTACTTCGATCCTACGTTTGGCGGCGCCATCGTCGACGGGCAGCGCAACGTCTTCCAGGCGTTCGATTCCATCTCTCCTTTTGCTTTTGCGTTTGGTCCGCGCAACTGGTCTCCGATTCTCAGCGATTTCAAAATTAGTCCCGGCGGACCCTACGACCTGGAGCAGATTCTTCAGTACGACACGCAAATCCAAAGGCTGGTCACCATCGGCACCCTTCTGAAAGTAAAGCCGTATCGGGAATTCTTCGTCACCACCGCTTTTTTCCGCTTGAATGACAATCCTCCTCCGCTACCTATCAGCAACTTCCAGCAGCCGCTTGCGAACCAGATTCGCGCGCTCGTCGGATACGGAAGCGAAACACGCAAGGGCTTCAACCTCATCACCGGCGTCGGCTACGATTTCGAGAACAAGACGCTGCAAAACCAGATTGCTCAGCTTAGTTACAACGGCAACTGCTGCGGCTTGGCCGTCGAATATCGCCGCATCAACCTCGGACAGGTGCGCGCGGAGAATCAGTTTCGCATCGCCTTCATCATCGCCAACATCGGCACGTTTGGGAATCTGCGCCACCAGGAGAAAATATTCTGAGCATGGACGACAGCGATCTGGCGTTTGCTTCCATCGAAGAGATCGGGAAACTCTTTCGCAAGCGCAAACTTTCTCCTCTCGAGCTTACCAAGCTCATGCTTCGACGCATCGAGCGGAGCAATCCCCAACTGAACGCCTACATCACCGTCACTGCTCGAGTTGCTCTTGCGCAAGCCAAAAAAGCCGAAGCGGAACTCTTCGCGCCGCGTGGCCGCAGGGGGAATCGCGACCGCGGACCGCTCCACGGCATCCCCATTTCACTGAAGGACAACATCTATACGGAAGGCATTCGCACCACAGCCGGTTCGAAGATTCTCGCTGAATTCGTTCCCCAGCACGACGCCCCAGTGGTAGTGCGACTAAAAGAAGCCGGCGCGGTGATTTTGGGCAAGACCAACATGCACGAGTTTGCTTACGGCGTGACGTCGAATAATCCCCATTATGGTGCGGTCCACAATCCTTGGGATCTCCAACGCATCCCGGGTGGGTCCAGTGGTGGTTCCGCCGCGGCGGTTGCGGCTGGCCTCTGCTACGGCAGCATTGGCACAGACACGGGCGGCTCCATTCGCATTCCTTCCGCGCTCTCGGGTGTGGTCGGCTTTAAACCCACCTTCGGCCGCGTTTCCGTTAAGGACATAATTCCGTTATCACCGCACCTTGATTGCGTTGGGCCTTTGGCCCGTACCTGCCGAGACGCTGCCAGATTGCTTGATCCAATTTTTGTGCGCGGCAAGGGCGAACCCAGTTTAGAAAGCGCCACTACATCCTCCCGAGCATCCCGGCGGTTCCGCCTGGGCCTGCCGAAGAGCTTCCTCGCTAGCGATATCTCTCCGGAAGTGGCCTCCAGTTTTGAGCAAGCGCTTCGACTCCTTCCTGAATCCGATGCCAGCTTAAAAGAAGTGTCCATTCCTTTGTTGTTCGAAACCGCAGATGCGGGCAACCAAATTGCTTGGGCCGAAGCCACTCACTACCACGAGCGAGCCGGATGGTTTCCGGCCCGCGCCGGAGAATACGGCGAGGATGTGCGCGCGCGGCTCGAAGTGGGCGCAAAAGTTTCCGCGACGGCTTACCTCCAGGCCCTGGAGCTCCGCTACTCCTTCATTGAACAATTCCATGCAGCCATGGCCAGCGCAAATGTGGATGCGCTGGTTGTCCCCACCACGCCTATTCCTGCCCCGATGATTGGAGAAGAGACGACCAGCGTCGGTGGTTCTAATCACCCCACGCGCGCTTTGCTCCTGCGCTTGAATCGTCCGGCGAATCTTGCCGGTCTCCCGGCAATCTCCGTCCCTTGCGGTTTCACGCGAGACGCCTTGCCTGTCGGTCTTCAGCTTATTGGCGCTGTCACCGACGAGCATCTGCTTCTGCAAATTGCAAAGTTGTTTGAGCTGGCCTGCCCACGCCAACCGCGTCCATCTATGGCCGGCTAGTGTGCGGGCACTTCCTCGGCTGTCGTTCGAACTGCGCCTCGCTTCTTCATCACCCAACCACCGATCACATATCCCAGCGTCCCCGTCACCATTCCGCCGAACACATCTGCCACGTAATGGTTGCGTACGTAAACCGTTGAAACGCACATACAAAGGACGCATGGAAGGAATATCCAGAAGAGCCACCGCCGGTGCCGCCACGCTCCCCAAAGCGCCGCTACCGCTCCGGCCACGTGCTGCGAGGGAAAAGCGGCGCCGTGCACTCGTCCGCATTTCTCGATCAAGTTGACGAGCGCCGTGAACGGCCCACCGGCAAGATCGCCGTGCCACCAGCCGGCGAACGTGAACCACGGACTTTCGACCGGGAAGAATATAGAGATGACATAGCCGAATGCATAGCCAACCGCCGAATAGGTCATCACGCTCCAATAGCTTTCCCAATCGCGCCGGTAGTAGAGAATCCCGCCCAGAATGAGAAGAAAAAGAAAATAAGTGAAATAAGCGAATTGCATGAATTCATTCAGCGCCGGGTGAGCAAATCGCTCCAGCCACAGCGAAGGATTCACTCCCGTCAGCCATTGATCAAACGCGATCAGCTTGGCGTCTTGCCAGACGGGCGTCACCAGATGCACCAGCTTTCCCAGTTCCTCAAAGCAAAAAAGAAAAAAAAGGTGCGGATACCAATGCCGCCAGAAACGCCAGAACCTTGCTGAGAACGTCGCGCCCTGCCACTCCGCGCGCTTCGCAACCCGGCTTTCTGCCAGGCACAAAACCATAATCATCGCCGCCACCAAAGCTTCGACGCCCACGAGCTTCACGGGATGCCGAGCGTTTTCCGCAAATATGGCGACGAGCGCGCTCGATGCCACCAGGTATGCCAAAGCAACCCATTCGAATGCTCCGCACGCCGCCCAGCTCGCCAGCGCTTCCCGGCTAATCCATGCCGCGATTCCTGGCGTGTCGCGAGCGAAGTTGACGGCGCGTTCCTTGGTTCGCGCCGCCGCTTCGGCACGCCAGGAAAGCGCTGCTTCATTTCCTTGATAATTCTGCCTCTCCATGTCGGCCATTTGAGAGCGTTCTCCAGTCTCACCACTTGTACCCGGCGATCGTCGCCGGCTGCTTTTTCTTCTCTGCCGCTTCTCGGGGTCCGCTACTGTCTCTCTGTTAAGCTTTCTTTTTCGTCCCAAAATAGGATTGGCCACCCACGCATTCGCGCAATGCCCGCAAGGTCGTTCGATGGATTCACAGCCGCCGGCCGACCCACTTCTGCCATCAGCCAGCGATCATTGAAGCTGTCCCCGTAGGCGTAGCATTTCCCCAGGTCGAGCCGCATCTCCGCAGCCAGTCGTTTTGCCGCGCGCGCTTTGGCCTTCCCAAACATGGGGTCGCCCAAAACTCGCCCTGTCCACCGGTTGTCCTTTTCTTCCAGCCGCGTGGCCATCACGCGAATGGTCGCCGTAATGGCGCGCGCGGCGAGTTCGCCTTCGAGCGCCGAAGCAACCTCGCGCGCCAGGGTATCGAGCGTTCCGCTCAGGAGGACAATGGCGTGCCCCTCGTTCGCGTGCCAAGCCAGTTTGGCGATCGCGGGCGCAAAAAAAGGAGGGACAGGCAATCCTCGATTGCGCTGCGCCCTTTTGGTAGGGGGAGCCGACGCCTGTCCCTTGGCCTGGTGGCCATTTTGGTGCCAAGAAGAGACAACTAGGTCCCCCTCGCCACGCTCGTCAAAAATTTGCAAGCCGCGCAGATACATTTTGTTGGTCTCGAAAGTCGCGTTGATCCCCAGCGGAATCAGGCGCAAGGCTTCCTTTAGCCACAGAAAATAATTTTTGAGCGGAATCAACTTTTGGTATCGCAACGTCCGAAAAAGCCTCCGTTCCAGCGGCGGCCGCGCCACAAGCGTTCCATCCAAATCAAAAAATGCCGCAACTCTTCCGTTCTGCTCCTTTACCTCAGGAACCTCATCTGCTTCCTGTACCACACTTGGTCCCCTCACATGGCCTCCTCGGAAGCGCTCTTGGCTCGCCCCGGCCCAACGTTTCCAGCAAAGTATTTCCATCCTTCCACCAGGACCGGCAACCCGCGCAGCAGGCAAAACGCCGCGGTCATCCAGGTCAGCACATGCGCCCCCGCGCGAATCATGGCGTGGACGTCTGCCGCCAGTTCACCCACCAGCGCCACCGGACCGCGCGTCAGCGCCAGCTCCAATCCCAGGTAGCAGAAGCACAAGCACTTCATCGCCGCATACAATCCCCGGCTCCAGCGCGACGCCACCAGCGCTTGCCCCCACCAGGTCCGCAGCATGGCGTGCGCGCCCCAGCCGGCTGCTAGCGGAGAAGGCCCCGCCTTCAGGGCCAGCCCGCGCAAGAAATCCGTCGCCGCTCCGCGTGCAAAAAATAAAATCGGCAGCCACAGCGACACCATCCCCACAACGGCGAAATAGGTGAAGTAGGCGTTTTCAATCATGCGGTCGCCAAGTATGTCCAGGTCGGCGCCCACCGGCGTGGCCATTTTTTCCTTTCGTGCCAGGTGCCCGTCGAGCGCATCCAGAGCGATCGCCGCCACGGTCAGTCCCACCGCCAAGAGGTTCGCCCACGCCCCGCGGCCAAACAGACACACGGCGGCGAATCCCACCAGTACTCTTAAGAGCGTCACTTTGTTCGGTGTCCATCGCATACTTACCTGCCCGAGACGCGAGACCGCGTCGGAGCCCCTCTAGTGGCAAGCTTGATGCCACACCCGGCCCTGGCAACATATTTCTCTTCAACCACTTACGAACGGGCTGGCCTTGCTTCTGTCTCGCCCCGCGCCAGCCAAGTCCGTCAGTTGTCGCCCATTCGCCCCACCTTGTTTCCTTTCCTCGTTTTGCGCGTCTAATAAGAAGACTTCGTTTTTGTGATTCGCGCATTCGTTTTTAGGGTGTCATTTGGTAGCGAAACAATGAGGCCCCTAAAGCCGCGGATTCTGACCCCGACCTAGGAACTTCCACGGGCGACGCGAGGACGAAGGAGAATTATGGGAGAATAGGAAGGTCGCTTGAAGTCTAGGCGCAAGCGCATTTTTGTCGCACAAGCGAACCGTAACTGAGGAATGAATCAGAATGAATGCTGATGTTTCCCTAGCAGGAGCTTTTCTCGCCGGGCTGGTTTCCTTTCTTTCGCCCTGTGTTCTGCCGCTTGTTCCCGGCTACGTCTCCATGCTCTCGGGGATTGGCATGGAGCAACTTCGCAAGGGCGAAGTGCCCAGCCGCAGCTTGCTGGGCTCGTCACTCACCTTCATCGCCGGATTTTCCGTCGTTTTCATCTCTTTTGGAGCGTCCGCGAGCGCCGTCGGCGTCTTCCTCAAACAGAATCGCAATACCCTGACTCCCATCGCCGGTGCGCTCATCCTTCTTTTCGGCCTTCATCTTCTTGGCCTGCTGATCAAGCTCAACCCTCGTGCCGGCGTTATTCTCGGCGTCGTGCTCGTGGCCCTCGGCACCGCTTCCCTAGCTCGCCATGCTCCGCTCTTCGCCGGATTCGGTGCGCTGCACTTTTTCTCGCTTTCGCTCATTGGCTTCTTTGGTCCGGGACTGGCCCGCTGGCTCAACCGCGACGTGCACCTCCGCAGCTCCATCGCGCAGCCTAGCGCCTGGAGCGCTTTCATGCTGGGCTTCGCCTTCGCCTTCGGCTGGACTCCCTGCATTGGACCCATTCTCACGTCCGTGCTCGCGCTGGCCGCGGCCAGCGCGAGCGTTCGGCGCGGCATCCTGCTCCTGGCCATCTACTCCGCCGGCTTGGCTATCCCGTTTCTGCTTACGGCTCTCGGCATCGGCAAGTTCATGACGTTTTATAAAAATTTCAGAAAATATCTTCACGCCGTCGAACTCTCGAGCGGCGGATTACTCTTGTTCGTCGGCGGATTGGTCTTCGTCAACAAGCTGACCTGGCTCACCGCCAAGTTGAGTTTCTTAAACACCCTGGTCTTGTGGCTGGAACAGGTCCTCACGAGCGCAACGGGAAGTAAGATATTTTTGCTAGCGATGGGCGTCGCAATTCTGACCGCGGTGCTGTTCGCGGTGGTAAAGCGCTGGGAGAAAATCACGGCCATGCAAGGCAGCAAAACTCTTCTAGCGGTACTCACCGTAGTCGTGCTGATCATCGGCACTTACTACGCGGACAAAGTCACGCGCGTCAGAGCCACCGGTCCGGAGCAAAGCACCGAGCCGGCCAGCAGCACAAGCGACGCCCATCCCGCTCCCGCAGTCACCTTCAAGAACCTCGACGGGGCAGACGTCAGGCTCGCGCAGTACCAGGGCACCGTCGTGCTCGTCAATTTCTGGGCCACTTGGTGCGATCCTTGTTACGTCGAAATTCCGTGGCTCATCGAGATGCAGCAAAAGTACGCCGCCAAGGGTTTCACCATTCTCGGCGTCTCCATGGACGAAGAAGGCAAATCCGCCGTAGTTCCCTTCCTTGCCAAGGAACGCTTCGACGTTAATGGCCAGAAACTCCCCATGAATTATCCCATCGTCATCGGCAACGACGACATTGCCGACAAGTTCGGCGGACTGCTCGGCTATCCCACCAGCTTCCTGATCTCCCGCGACGGAAAAATCGTGAAAAAAGTCCAGGGCCTGGTCAGCTACGAAGAACTCACCAAAGCCATCGAATCCCAGTTGTAAATTCATGAGCGTCATCGACGAAGTTCTCGCTGCCAACGAAATCTACGCGCGCACCCACGAATTGCGCCGACTGACGCCTCGCCCTGAGCGCCAGCTCGCCGTCCTCACTTGTATGGATACCCGTCTCTCGACTCGCACGCTAGGACTGAAAGAAGGCGATGCTCACATCATCCGTAACGCCGGCGGCATCGTCACCGACGATTCCCTGCGCTCTCTGATCGTCTCGCATCATCTGCTCGGCACGAAAGAATTCATGGTCATCAACCACACGGATTGCGGATTGATGCACACGACCGAACAAGACCTGCGCAACCGAATCCAGAATCGCACCGGGACCGCTGCCGTGGCTCCCGCCTTCTTTTACGCGTTCCAGAACATCGACGAAAATGTCCGCCACCAATTGCAGAAGCTCCGCACCCATCCATGGATTCCCCAGAACGTCGCCGTGCGCGGCTTTGTCTACGACGTCGCCAGCGGTCTTCTCCGCGAAATCAAAGACGGAATGCCGGACTTGGAGAGGTGAACACTTCTTACTTAGAGACTTCGGTTGGCTCGGAGCGGACTCTTTCTATCCTCATCCAACAGGCAGTTCGATGGTCACCGCGGCTCCGTTAGGCTCCAGGTTTTGCGCGTAAATACTGCCGTTATGTTCCCGCACCGTCCCGTAACAAATACTCAAGCCCAAGCCGGTTCCTTGTCCAACCGGCCTGGTCGAGTAGAACGGATCGAACGCCCGGCTAATGTCGTTGAACCCCGGCCCCGAATCGCTGAACCGCACAACGACTCTTTCTCCCTCCAAGTACCCCTCCACCGCAATTTTCTTTACTGGCACATGCTCCAAAGCCTGAGCGCAGTTGCTGAACAAATTCACGAATACCTGTTTGAACTGCCCTTCATTCGTCGCAATTTTCGGCAGATTGGGCGCAAACTTCATTTCCACGCTGATCCCGGAGTTCCGCAATTGATAGTCCAGCAGCATCAGCGACTCTCGCACCACCACGGCAATATCCAGCAGCCGCCGTCCTTCATGCTGTGGTTGCGCGAACGTCAGCAGGTTCTGGATGATCCGCTTCATGCGTTGCGCTTCCGCCTTCAGTTTTTCCAACTTGGAGCGCGACGCGCCTTCCGAGCCCTGCTCGATCAGCAAGTCGGAGTAACCCATCACCGCCGTCAGCGGGTTGTTCAGTTCATGCGCCACTCCGGCAACCAACTGACCCACTCCTGCCAGCCTCTCCTTCTGCACCAATTGGCTTTGGGCGCGTTGTAGATGCTCCAGATTCTGCTTGGAGTCCACGAGCAGCCGCGTCATCTCCCGCGCCAACAGGATCTGCCGCAGAAAAACGCACAAGCCCACGAGCAGTATCCCGATTAGCGTGACCGCCACTCGATACCCGCGGAGTTGGCTGGCTTGCGGGTCCAGAAAAAGTTCACTCAGTCCGATCAGTGGCAACGACAGCACCGCCAGCACGGCAAGAAATCCTGGCATGTCCGCCCATCGTTCGCGTTCCCCGCCCGCCAGCGGCTCTGACGGCACATCCCTCGCGCGCAACGCAATCAAGATGAACCAGCAGATCGCCGCGTAGTCCGGAACGTCGTAGATGCTCCCGCTGTAGTACTGCTCGCGCCCCAACGCCGCGTTCAGCCACTGGTAAGCAAGCAGGTAGAGCGCGCCGGCGAAAAACAGATTCCAGTAAATCCCCCGCCAGGCCCCCTTAGCCACGATCGCCATGCCCCCCAGAACCGCTTGCAGCACCGCGAACTCCAGCACGAACAGAACGTAGTAATACCGATTGAAGAAAGCCTTGTTCGGCAGGATGTATTCGTTGGGATAAACGAGAAACATATAAATGTAGATCCACCACAGCAGCAGAATCAGAAAATTCAGCGTGCTAAGATGGAATTTCTGCTCTTGCTGTCGGGATCCCGGCCGCAACGCCGCCGCGGCCATCATCGGGACCGGTTGCAGGAACAGTGGGATGTCCGCCCAGAACGGCTCCGGTGGGCTTCGCCCGGCGATCACCTCATAGTAAAACCACCCGGCAAAGTTGCTGCCCACCATCGCGGCGCTTGCCGCCATCAGGACCCAGAACCACCGCGTTCGCCCCTGATTGGCAAACGCCGCCCACAGCATCACCGCCACCGCAATCAGCCATAATCCCAAGCCGCAGCTATCGGAAAACGCCGTCAACAGAAAACCACGCGGCGCGGTCAGCGAAACAACCGTATACACCACCAGGAACCCGGCCACTGCCCCCAGTTGCCAATGCGCCAGCCGCTTCATCGCAGCTCACTCATGCCGCGTCGTGAGCGCGCAATCGCGCCCGAGGCAGACGAGCACAACCCAAGTTTCGTATTAAGACTCACTGGAAGTCCCACTTTAAAATAATTTTTATGCCCGCGCAGGTCCAACCGCTTGAGGCTTTCCTAAATTGAGGTTCCCTGTACGCTACCTCCACTCTCCCTTTTCTCCCGCCACCCCGCAATAGGACCATAGTCCCAGCGGTGGTAGAGCCACTCCTGGCGGTGCTTAGCTCCGGGTTCCTCTTTTCTGCCTTGTTGGCTTTCGAATCCCTTAGAGCGACACATCTTTTTTCCATGTTCGCTCCGAAGACCGCGATGGCCATCCGAAAAGTGTTACTTGGTGTCTAACGACTGCAGCTTTGCATTCACCAGGAAAGGATCATTAAACTCGGTCATTTCACCCCAGCCCTTGCCGAGAACAGGAAGGAGCCGTGCCGAAAGCGGCTTATGCCACTTGAACGCCAAGCTGGCCATGTCTCCAATAATCAGCGAAAGCTGGTCCGCGGTTACGTCGCCGGGCAGCGGAATGGTGTCCAAACCCGTCCCGCACACGGCTGAATAACTGAGCAGCGCATCCATCGAGACGTGCCCCTCGCTCCAGCGCTCGGCCAGCCGCGTGTCTTCTAGCACCGGCAGCATCAACCCGGAATATCCGGTTTGTTTTACTTTGACGTCTTTAACCGCTCCGGTAATCAGGGCTGCCGCCGTCAGCGTTCCGCTCATCCCCACCGGCTGTCTCGTCAAGTTTTCTATGGCCTCGCCAATCGAAACATTTCCTGACGGCGCTGGCGACAGATCGATTCCCATGTACGCCCAGCCGGTTTCCTGATCGACGCGCCCCGCGTGGCGCTCGATGTCAAACGCGCTGGCCGCCAGCAAATCCGTCAGCCGCTGCTTGGCCGTGGCCAGGTCCGGCGCATTCTTGAACGCCGCCGCCACCACGTTCGCCGATTCCAGGGCAATCGCGAATTGATGGCCGAACCCCGTGTGATAAGCCGCCGGGAAAAACGGCGTCAGCGGTTTGACCATGGCAATCGCAGCAAAACGAAAATTGCCCTGGCTGTGCTCCGTCTCTTCGAGCTTTTTCATCACGCGAGCCGCCGCGCCAACCGCAGTCCATCGCACGCCATCGTCGCCCGCTACGACGAGGGTCGCATTCAACGTTTTTGTGTTGGTCAAAATTTCCGCGAGTAAGTCGGCTTCGGCGGCGCTGTCACCCTGGTTCAGCATGGCCGGCCCGATCGACGCCGCAAATTTTTCTTTCTGCGCCAGCGCGTCGTATTCCTTGAAAAACGCGACGGCTTGCTGCGCCGTCAACCCTTTCGTGTATTCCGGAAACGGCTGCGTCGCGATGCGGATCGTTTGCACCTGGTACCCGCGCGATTCAAGTGTCGTTTGCGCGCGCCGCAGCATGTTCAGGGCATCCGCCACCTGCTCCCGGTACTGCGCCGGGTCTAAATTGATAAAAGCCGTAATCGCCCGGATCTTTGGCTTATCCGGCGCCGTGGCGGCGGTTTTCGCTTGCGCCCAGGCACGGCTGGAACAACCGGCGAGAAGTAAAGCGAAACAAGCCGCAAATCGAATGGCGCGGCGAGGTGCGGAAATCGAGAGTGCATTCACGTACATGGCTCCTGCGGGGGGCGCGGTATAGGTCTAGCTTTCCGTTGAGTTTCTCCGTGGGGATCCACGCTAAGAGATGCCCGCGCCCTATAGGATATAGATTCGCCGTACCCAACACTAGCTTGGATTGCGCTTGAGGGGCGGAGTTCCGTCCGTGCTTTCGGTCTCTACACGTAGGCGGCAATGCCGGTGATGCGCTCGCCGATCACCAGCTTGTGGATATCGTTCGTTCCTTCGTAGGTAAACACACTTTCGAGGTTGTTCATGTGCCGCATGATGCAGTAATCGTCCACGATGCCGTTGGCGCCGAGGATGTCGCGCGCCTTGCGCGCCGTATCCAGCGCGATGCCCACGTTGTTCATCTTCAGCATCGAAATGTGAGATGGATGAACTTTGCCGTTGTCCTTCAATCGCCCGACGTGCAGCGCCAGCAATTGTCCCTTCACGATTTCCGTGATCATCCAAGCGAGTTTTTCCTGCACCAGTTGGTGTGCAGCGATCGGCTTGTTCGCAAATTGCTTGCGCGTCTTGGCGTATTCGAGGGCCGTGTCGTAGCAAGCCATCGCTGCTCCCAACGCGCCCCAGCCAATTCCGTAGCGCGCCTGATTCAGGCAACTTAGCGGTCCCTTCAGGCCCACCACGCCTGGCAAGAGATTTTCTTCCGGAATTTCGCAATCGCTGAAAGCCAATCCGGAGGTCACCGAAGCGCGCAGCGACCACTTTCCGTGCACGTCCCAGGCCTTAAATCCTGGCGTTCCTTTTTCAACCAGAAATCCGCGGACTTTGTCGTTTTCCGCTTTTGCCCACACCACCGCCACGTCCGCGATGGACCCGCTGGTAATCCACATTTTTTCGCCATTCAAAATATATTTGTTGCCCTTCTTCACCGCGCGCGTCAGCATCCCGCCGGGATTCGATCCGAACTGCGGCTCCGTCAAACCAAAACAGCCAATGGCTTGGCCTTGCTGCAAGAGCGGCAGCCATTTATCTTTCTGCGCTTCGCTACCATAGGAATAAATCGGATACATCACCAGCGCGCCCTGCACGGAAACAAAGCTCCGCAATCCCGAATCGCCGCGCTCCAATTCCTGGGTCATCAACCCGTAGGCTACGTTGGACATTCCGGCGCAACCATAACCGTGCAGGTTCGCGCCAAAAAATCCCAGCTCGCCTAATTGCGGAATCAAATGGCTTGGAAAAGTCGCTTCGCGGCTATGTTTTTCGATGATGGGAACAATTTCGTTCTCGACGAATTCGCGCGCCGTTTGCCGCACCAGCTTTTCTTCGTCGTTCAACTCGGAATCAAAGTCAATAAAATCCACTCCGCCATACTTGGCCATTCTCGGCTCCTTGCGCAGCGCGCCCGTCCAGTGTAACAACGCGCCGGATTCGCCAGCAACAAACGGCGCTGGCCAGTCAGGAGACAAGGCACGGTGTAGGAGAAGGAAGTCTTCTACGGTGAGAGTCCAGAACTACCAGAGAGAGAGAGGTTCCGTCTTAGGGAGTGAATAGCCGGCGCATTCCGATGCTGGACAGGTCTCGGTGCGGGGTCATATCCCGCAGACGTCCCATGACGTAAAGGTGAATCGCATTGATGTCTTCCGGCGCCAAGCCGATGAATCCTACGGCCAAGCGGTCCGGTAGCTCTTGGCGTACGACCCGCCCAAGCACTTTCAAAGTGGCACGAAATTCCGCGATCTTGAATTCCAACCCCACTTCTTTTCCTACTTCTATATCGGCCGAGCCTTGCAGGAACATGCCACTCTCGCTGATATTCAGGCTGCGCAAAAGAAACTGCTGGTTATTCCAAATGCAGATGACTTCCGTAATCAGCGGTAAGCGAACTGCATGCCGCTTGTTTTTCCAGTCAGGAGATTCCATGGCAGCCAGCATCGGCCGAATGCGGCTAGCGGATATGGGCTTGGCCAAGACGAAATCCGCGCCTTCTCCAAAAGCCTTCCGCAAACTCCCGATGTCGTCGGCAGCGCTGAGCATGACGATGGCGGTTTCCAGGTTGAGCGGCGATTTACGGATTCGGCGGGCCAGTTCCAGGCCGTCCAACTGGGGAGTTCCCATGCCCAGAAAGGCCACGTCAAACCGCTGGCTTTCCGCGCGCTGACCGGCGGCTTGGCCGTCTTCAAAAGTCAACACCGTGTGATCCAAGGGAGCAGCCAGCGACCTGATGAGTTTGGAACTCTGAGGTTCGTCATCAACAACCATGATCTTGAGCGACATAAGGTTTCCCTCGGCGCGAAATCTTCCGCATTGCCGCTGCGGTCCAAGGACAACTCCATACCTAACAATACGACAGAAGCACCGGGAGAGGCTGAGCGGCTAGCCTCAAAGGTGTCCAAAGCGTGAAGACCACTGGGGGGCGGAAGATGCCATCCCGTTTTACCGTGTCCCAGCAAAGAATTTGTTTAGAGGTGGGGGTAGCTCGACGAACCAAATGCGGCTAAGGCTTCGTTCATTTTACGAGCCGGCGGAAATGCCCCAGACGATCCGGCCGGACAAGATATGGGTAGGCAACATGCCCCAATGGTCCCACCCTGTCCGTTCGGACACCCGAATTGTTACATTTCTACCCAGCGAGACCTTACGCAAAGGGAAGCCGAGAATCAAGCGTCTCCTAACCCACTCAATCTAAAAATTTTAGATGAAGTCAAGCGGCGGCATTCAAATTGCCCTTCTCTTTGACAGGGTAGGGCTATGCGCTCACCCTCTCACTTAGCAGGGCTTTCTGAGGCCCCCAAGGAATTGGAGATAGGAATGAAGAACGATCCGAGCGGCAACCGCTTGCGACCGAAGCAAGAGGGTGGATTCAGCATCCTTGAATTGGTGATCGTCGTGTTTGTCGTTTTGGTGGTCGCCGCGATTGCCATTCCCAACGTTCTGATGGCCGTGTCCAACATTCGATTGCGGGCCTCCGCCGGCGATCTGGCAGGGCTCATGCAGCAAGCGCGCATCCTTTCAGCGAAGAATAACACGACGTATTCCGTCCTTTACGCCACGCGCAACGGGGCGCAAATAGCGTTCGTGGATCTCAATGGTGACGGTGTTTGGGAGAACAACGTCGCCGTGACCATCGGCGGTCAGTCGATCACCATGAGCGAGCCGATGGTGGAGTTGAGCGGGGGCACGGTTGCGGCTTCCGGGGCTCCCAGCGGCACGGGACAACCGACCGCGTACGTGCTGGCTGGGGATTCCGGAAGCGGCGCTTATGACAACACCAATACGCTGGGTTTTACATCGCGTGGACTGCCTTGCAACTACGATACGACGACTACGCCGGCGACGTGCACCACGCCACCAGCAAAATATTTCGTGTACTACCTTACGATTAATAGGGTGGGCGCTGGTGGAACAGGCTGGGCCGCCGTGGTGGTGACCAAAGGAGGCCGCACCAAGATCGTGACTTGGAACGGTGGCGCATGGAACTAAGGAAAAAGATCAAATTCGCCCGACAGAGCGGAATGTCTCTAATCGAGCTGATGATAGCGAGCCTGATCCTGACCGTCGGCGTGCTGGGAACCGCGGTCTTGATTCCCATCGCCATCGGCACGAACGGCAAGAACCGGCAACAGAGCAATTCCACGGTCATCGCCCAGATGACCATGGAAAAAATAACCAGCTCGGCGGCAGCCGGATCGTCCGCCCTGACGCTCACCGACTGCGCCGGCACCTCGAATACCATCAGCGTGACGGGAACAACTTCGGGAAGCGGTGCGACGGTATTGTCCAGCGGCTCCATCGATTTTAGCCAGGCCCAGGGAAGCACGGGAGCGCCGGCCGGCTATTACATGTCTTACGTTTCTTGCGGGACTTCCGGCCGTACATCAACCTATGACGTGCGGTGGAACATTCAGACCCCGTCGAATTACGTGAAGCTGGTAACGGTTTCGGCGCAGCTGAAGGGTTCCGGTTCGAATCAGGTCTTGTTCTCGCTGCCGGTGACGATTCGTTCGATGGTGGGAGGAAACTAGCATGAAGCAAAACCGCCAAACCCACACTCGTCAAAGAGGCTTCACGCTGATAGAGATGATGACGGTATTGCTCATACTGGGCATCGTCAGCGCGGGACTTTTTTCAGTGATTAGTACGGCTCAGCAGCGTGCTTATAGCGAACAGGTGAAGCTGGACAATTTCCAGGAAGCGCGCGACTTCGTGGATCAGTTTTTTCGAGACATCAACCAGATCGGGTATCCCAGTTCGCGGATGATCGATCCCACGGCGGCGTGGTCGCCAGCTTTAGATACATCAGCGCTACTCACTTATACCTGGGCCTCACCCTATGTCAATGACAACCGCATGGCTGTGGGATTAGTCAAAATAGACGCGAACGAAATCCAGTTCGAAGGCGACATGAACGGCGACGGGGTGATTCAGAGCGTCATGTACCAGATCAACGGCTCGGGGAACTGCACGCTGTGCTTGCAACGGAGCCAAGCAGACAAGGTGATTGGGGATACGCTGACGGGCCAGACGAAGAATTGGGGAACGGAAGTGAACGACGTGATCAGCACGCCCATATTCACGTATTTCCAAGCTGACGGTACACAAATCACGGTGCCACAAGACATCAGCACCTTGGCCGGGGCCCAGGCTCTCGCATCCGTCAAAACGATCCGGGTCGCTTTGCTCATCCGCAACAACGCCGTGCTCGATGTCAAGTCGGGACAGCCCATCGAAACTACGTTCCAGGGTGAAGTTTCTCTCAACAATTGCTCCATGGCCGCGTCAGGCCAAACCATGTCGTGCTAGCAGGAGATGACCATGAAAGCGATGAAAGGCAAGAAAGCGAAGAACTCCGAAAGAGGAGTGGCATTGGTCGTTGCGTTGATGATGTTGCTGCTCCTGACGGCGGCGCTGACGGGCATGATCATCATGTCCAATACGGAAACCAACGTGAGTTCGAATTTCCGCGACGAGCAAACGGCGTTTTTCGCTTCGAAAGCCGGTATCGAAGAAGTTCGCGACCGCATGCGCACCAGCGCCACGAATAGCTTGAGCGCCAATATTCCTACGACCTTGCCCGGAGCGGCTAACGGCATTCTCTACATCACCAATCCCCTGGGCAGCGAGACAGTCGCTCCCTGGAACACACAGAACGCCAATTATCCCGACGACGAAATCTGCAAGGAACTGACTCCCTGTGGGTCAAATTTGGCTTCGGGTACTTACACTTCGCAATCCGCTAGCTCGAGCTACGCTGCCACTCCCATACTGCCCTGGAAATGGGTGCGCGTGATGGCCAAGTTTAACAAGTCGGACACGGGAGCAACCCGCGTAACGTCGGTCGACGGCACGACCGATGGGTATCGCGTTTGCTGGAATGGGACGAACGAAGTTGCGGTCAACAATACCTACGCAAGCTGCGGCGCGGCTAACGGCAACTACCAGCCAGTATATGAACTGACGGCGCTGGCGATGACCACCAGCGGATCGCGACGAATGACACAATACGAAATTACCCGAGGAGCGTTCCCGACCTTCCCTGGAGCGATGATTTTTGACGGCACGGGCGCAAGTTTTGGCACCAACCCGCACTCGAACCATTTGCATGCAACTGGTACGGACGCCGCGCAGGGACCGAACGCGGGAGCTGGCTGCTCAGCCGCGGTCAACCAGCCTGCCATCGGGACACCCGACGCTGCCACGGCGACGGTCGTAAATACCCAGCTGAACGACCCGAGTCAGTTCACTGGGACGCCAGCCGGGGTGGCGGCTGTGGGGACCACTCTGAGTTCCAACCCGGCCATGAACCTGGACACCGTAGATGGCATAACGAAGCTCGTCAACATGATCACCACCGCCGCAGGCAGCAATGTCTACAACGCTAGCACCGTGAGCGGCATAAACCTCGGAAGCGATGCAGCGCCGGTAATAAACGTCGTAAACGGTGACCTATCGATAGGCAGCGGCGCGGGTATTCTCCTGGTTACTGGCACGTTGACGGAGAATGGCGGTTCGACTTTCGACGGGCTTGTCTTAGTTATTGGAAAAGGCGCCATCGTCAAAGATGGCGGCGGCGGCGGCGTATACAATGGCGCCACGTTCGTAGCCAATATGTATACCGACACGACCTATGCGCATCTCATTGCTTTGGGTTCGAATCTCCCTCCGGGCCCGCCAACCATGACCTGGAATGGTGGCGGCAACGCCCTTATCCAATACGACAGTTGCTGGATCAGCTCAGTGACCCAGTCAATGCCCTACACAATGGTTTCGCAGCGAGCGCTGGTCTACTAAGAGCGGAACCAACCGCAGCGCCGCCAATTGCCTCTTCTAGACGAACGCCCGAAGACTTGGAACTGCCGCACCACACAAAGCGGATGAGCAAAATGCTTGTCCGTTAGGCGGGGTGCGGTTTTTTCCTTTTCCATGCCCGCGCGCTGGCTTCCGCTCACGCTAGGTTATCGGCAATTTTCGAGTTTCGGCCCTCGTGCTATCCTGCCCGTTAGACTTGCACAGCGGATTTAGTGCGCTTTCCCTTGCGCGCTGACGGGAAATTCCACCATGGCAGGCGAGACCCGGAAGAAGACCAAGCTGCAACCGCAAATCCTGATCTTCGACGTGGATGGGGTGCTCGTGGACGTGCGCGGCACGTACTGGCGTTCGGCGCTCGAGACGGTCGGCTACTTCACCGGCAAGCGCGTGACATACGCGGAATTGCATCGCTGGAAAAGCAAGCCGGGCTTCAACGATGACTGGAACATGGTGTCGGCGTGGGTGACTTCGCTGGGGCATCCGGCGACTTATGAAGAAGCGCGAGCGGCGTTCGAAAAGTTTTATTGGGGGACGGACGGGCAGACAGGAAACGTGCGGAACGAAAAATTGCTGGTCACGCCGCGGCAAATTGAAAAATGGGCGAAAAGCTTTGAATTGAAT
>DATKHV010000032.1:0-38253 GCA_035510055.1 Candidatus Cybelea sp.
TCAGGTCTTGGATTCTCTCCCACTCGGCGTTCGCACCTGGACGTGCGACTGCGGAACAACCCATGACCGAGACCTCAATGCCGCTCGCAATATATTAGCCGAGGGCATTCGGCTAGCAGCCTGTGGAGAGACTGTAAGACCTGAGAGCAATCTTAGGCTCGTCTCTGTGAAGCAGGAACCACTTGTGAGTTGTGCGTGATGCGCACGGCTTTCAAGAATCCCCCGCCTTTAGGCGTGGGGAGGATGTCAACGATGAAACCCAGCTCCATCGCCGAGCCGAGATCCCTCGAACAGTGGCTCCCCGATATTGTCTTCGGGTTCGAAAACCTGACCAGCCACAAGCTGCGCTCGCTGCTGACCATGCTGGGAATGATTTTTGGCGTGGCCGCGGTGGTGGCCATGCTTTCGATCGGAGCCGGAGCGCAGCAGAAGGTCATGGCGTTCATCGAGCAGCTCGGCGTGCGCAATCTGATTGTCGAAGCCAAGGAAGCCCACAATTGGCAAGAACTGCAGAAAGTCCGGAAAAACTCGCCCGGGCTGACGCTTAGCGATTATCAGATCATTCGAAAGAATGTTCCCGACATCCAGGATGGCACGCCGCGAAAACGGTTTAGTCCCGGAAAGCTTCTGCCCAAGCCGCAGCAGGACACTCCTATCGTTTATGGCGTGGAGCCAAGCTATCTGGAGATCAGCCACTTGCGCGTGACCGAGGGCCGCTTCTTTGAGGCCGCGGAAAATGAGGCGGCTGCGCCGGTATGCGTTCTCGGGGCGGCGGCGAAAGAGAGTCTCTTTGGCGCGGCCACGGCGATCGGCGAATACCTCAAGATCAACGAACAATGGTGCCACGTGATTGGAATCGTCGCGCCACAACTGGCCCCGCAATCGGAAGTTTCCGGAGTGCGCACGGAGGATATGAACAATCTGGTGTACGCGCCGTTAAACGCGGTCTTGTATCGTCTGGAAGACTCGCAAAGCGATTTGAAGGACGAAGTCGACGGCTTGTATCTGCATCTGGCCTCGCCGGAGACCAGCACCACCGACGCGGAAGTGGTGCGGGGCATCTTGAACGCTTCGCATCACAGTGCCGGGGACTTCAACGTGATCGTTCCCGCCGAGCTGCTCGCCCAACAAAAACGCACCGAACAGCTTTTCAACACCGTCATGGTGGCCATCGCTTCCATTTCCCTGCTGGTCGGTGGCATCGGCATCATGAACATCATGCTGGCCGCCATTCTGGAGCGCACGCGAGAAATTGGCGTGCGACGCGCCGTGGGCGCCAGGCGCTGGGACATCATCCGGCAATTCGTGATCGAAGCCGTGCTGATCTCCTTCGCCGGAGGGTTGCTGGGCGTCCTGTTTGGTTTCGCCATGTCCCGGCTCATCGCCTTGCTTGCTGGATGGTCAACGATTGTGACCATCAGCTCCATTCTTCTGGCATTCGTGGTTTCCATTTCCGTGGGGCTCATATTCGGGATCTATCCGGCGGTGAAGGCTGCGCGGCTCGATCCCGTTGAAGCCATCCGCTACGAATAAAAGAAATCGTCCGGAAAAGATTCGTTGGGGGGTGATGGATGAGAGGGCCGCGCTTTTTCTTTGTTTTGATCTCTGGGACCCTGCCGTTTAGCTTTTCGGCGCTGGCGCAAGACGCCACACGGGTGGAAAGGCCGCCAGGCATCGGCCAGCACCAGAAGTCGGCGCCGCCGCTCCCTGCGCCCCAGGGGCTCGCCGATCACGTTGCCAACGGGAAGCTGGTGCTCACTTTGAACGATGCGATCCGCCTGGCGCTTTCGAATAACACGGACATCCGGGTGGACCATTCCCAGATTGAGTTCGCCGAAAACAATCTTGCGCGCGCGCATTCGCCGTTCGACCCGGTGGCGACGTCCAGCTTTGCGGATACTCGGGCGAAATCCCTGACCACCTCGACACTTCAAGGCGCTTCGATTCTGAGCAATTTAACGCAAGCCACGCTATTCGGCTACCAAGAAACCTTCATGACCGGCACGAATTTTCAGACCGCCTTTAACGCCAACAAACTTTCTACGAATAGTTCCTTTAACGTCGTGAACCCCGCCCTGGAGACCGCGGTGCAGTTCACGGTTAGCCAGCCCTTGCTTCGCAATTTTGGGCTTTTTCCGAATCGCGCCCCGATTCTTATCGCGCAACGCAACTTGAAGCAGGCGCGTTCCAACTTCACAACCCAAGTAAACAACGTCATTCTCGGAATCATCGGGGATTACTGGAGTGTTATTCTGTCCCGGGAAAATCTCTCCGTACAACAGAAGTCCTTAGACGAAGCTCAAAAGAGCTATGATCACGACAAAAAGGCGCTTAGCCTAGGGGCTCTCCCGCCGCTGGACATTTACCGCTCGGAGTCTCAAGTCGCTTCTCGCCGGGTTGGTTTAATCCAAGCGGAATATTCCCTCAAACAAGCAGTAGATCAATTTCGCCACGACATCGGCGCCGACCTTGATCCCGCCATTCGCGCGCTCGACGTGGAACTAACCGACCAGCCAGCACCTCTCGGGGACTTGCCGGCCACGGATATCGCCGTGGCTCTCTCTCGCGCGCTCGCCAACCGGCCGGAGTTCGAGACCGTTCGCCAGCAACTCGCCAGCGACGAGCTGAACATTCGCCTGGCCCATAATAATCTGAAGCCGGACTTGGAACTGTCGGGGTTCTATTCCGGAAATGGTCTCAATAATTCACCGGCAGGACTTGACATAGGATTGAGCGGCAGTCTGAACCAAACGTTCCGTTTCGCCTACCCCACCTACGGGGCCTCGCTCTCGCTGAACCTGCCCGTGAGGAGACACTCTGCGGAAGCGAATCTCGCTGATGCCTTGGTCGGCCGCCGCCAGGATCAGTACCAGGAACGCCGCACGGGGCAGAGCA
Organism: Candidatus Cybelea sp.; assembly: GCA_035510055.1. GTDB lineage: Bacteria > Acidobacteriota > Terriglobia > Acidiferrales > UBA7541 > Acidiferrum. The sequence goes on from DATKHV010000032.1 coordinate 2,896, forward strand.
TCACCTTGGAAGTCGTAAATGCCGTGCACTCTCTGGAAGAAGCCAAACTTACCATGGAGGCCGCTAGGGTCGCCGTGGACCTGGCCCGAGAAAGTTTACATGCCGATGAACGAAAATATGAATTGGGCGCCGAGCCGGTCTTTTTTGTTCTCGACGCGCAAACGCAACTAGCTCAAGCCGAGCTGAATCTTATCCAGGCGCAGGTCAGTTTTCAGATTGCCGTGGCCCAGTTGGACCATGCGACGGGAGACTTACTGGAACATCATCATGTCCAGATCACCGAAGCTATGAAATGATGGCTCCCGGTCCAGTCCTGAAGCCGTCCATACTGGTATGGAATTGGTTACTTTCAGGCTGCTGTCTCTTTGGCTACCAGTACCTAGGTACGCTTGCTTCCTGAAAATCCCATAATCCATAATCACAAGTACTTTGTTTTGTGTTCGGGCGTAACCTTGTGCCTCGCCGCACGAATGTCCTCTCGTGTGCGTCGCGGCGTCGCGGGTAGGTGACAGAAGACGAGGCATTTTCCCGTCCTCGTGACTGCTCCGAATGCCGTCCGCTTGGCGGGCGGAGAATTGAATATTTTCTTGATGCATCAAAGCTTCATCTCCCTGGCGCTGCTGATCGCCACCACTTTGGTGGCGGGGTTCTTCGCGTATATCCACAGCATCAAGCGTCAGACCTACCTGCTGCTATGGACGGCGGCATGGGCGGTGTTCGGACTTCACTACGTCGGGGCCAGCCTGGCCCCCAATTGGACGGCCAACCCCTCGGATAGCGCTTTGAACCATTGGCTGTACGCCCTTTCCGGAGTGCTTTTTTTTCTGGGAGCACAACTTTACGCGCAGCGAAAACCGTGGAAAATTCCAGGACTGGCCGTGGCTATACTCTTGGGCTTCTGGTCCGCGGCCAATGTTAGCAACGCCATTTCCGTCTCCGTGATCATTCCCGCTTCCCTGCTGTATATCGGCGTGGCAGTGGTGTTTTGGCAGGAAAGCCGCCGGCAGGAAACGCTGGCGGACCGGTTGCTGGGTGTTTCCTTCGCTTGCTGGGGAGTTCTGTGGCTCGCTCTTCATATTATGAATGCGACTCCGGAGCTTCAAGGCCCGGGTATGAACGTGGTGGCCGCGGCTCCGTGCGCGTTCGTGGCCATGCTCATGGTCATGGCGCTTTATGAAGAAGAAAAACGCCGCATCGAACGAAACATGCTGGCGCTTTCGAATCTCAATCTGGCGACCTCCAGCTTTTTGGGCGGGGAAATTCAGCGCATGCTGTCGCAAGCGCTGGACCGCGTCTTGGGTGTTGTGCGGCTGCCTGCTGGAGCTCTCTTTCTGCACCATGGCGATCCGCAAGGTCCAACGTCGGTCGTGGCCGTGGGCTTGAGCGATGACTTCTGCCGCGCCGCTCAGAACGAAGCCCTGGACGATTATCTCGTCAGCTTGGTGGCGCGCCTTGGCGGCTTGCTGGGTTTTCGCGACCTTCGCGACGATTCGCTATCGGCACTGGAAAAGGAAAAGTCCATCCGCCGGTTCCGTGAGCTGGCGCTGGCGCAAGGCTTGCGCAGCGTGGTGGCCATCAGCCTGCAAGCTAAGGAGCAAGCCTTCGGCGTGCTGCTGCTCGGCACGCCCGACAGCCGGCGGTTTACTCCCGCGGAGTTGCGGCTGCTTCTCGCTCTGGGGCACCAGATTGGCATGGCGGTGGAAAACAGCTACTTGATTCAGCAGACTTCGCGAAGGTCCGAAGAGCTGCATGTATTGAACGAAATCGGGCGCGCTCTTAGCTCCACGCTAAACAAAGAAGATCTCACGAGAAAAGTTTGGGAGGAATTGCGGCGGCTCTTCGACGTCGAGAATTTCTACATCGCGGAGATGGATCCGCTGCGCGACGAAATTCAATTCGACCTCGAGATCGTCGATGGGGCGCGCATGCCAAAGCGCGCGCGTCCGGCCGGGAACCACATCACCGAATACATCATTCGAACCCGGCAGCCGGTGCTCATCCGCGACAATTACGTGCGGGAAATGAAAAAACTGGGCGTCGAGCCCCTGCGCACCATGGGGTGCTTCTGCGGCGTGCCGCTGGTGGCTTACGATCACGCCATCGGCGCGATGGCGGTGTATTCCGACCACGAGCGGGTATTCGACGAAGGCCACCTGGAGCTTCTCCGGGTCCTGGCCAGCGAAGCGAGTATTGCCATTGAAAACGCGCGGCTCTTCAGCGAAGAGCGCACCAAGGCTCGGCACCTCTCGCTGCTCAATACGATTTCGCGCAATGCCATCGCTACTCTTAATCCTGACGAGATGCTCGCCAAAATTACCGAGCAACTCGAAGCCGGCTTGACCTACGATCACATTGGCATCGGCGTCTTGGACTACGCGACACGCGAGGTGGTCATCCAAGCCGAAGCCGGAAAACGCCGCGGGACCCTGGGGCACCGCGTCGCTCTGGGGTCGGGCCTTATCGGCCACGTGGCCCGCAATGGGCATCTGGCGGTCTACCGCGCCACTTCACCCGCCGATGGCGCTTTGAAGCCGCTATTGCCGGATTCCGTAGCCGCCATCGCCTTGCCAGTTTTTTACGCCGAACAGCTCCACGGCATTCTCTATATCGAGTCGTCCGCGGCGGTGGACTTCTCCGAAGAAGAAGTTCTGCTGTTGCGCACGCTAGCCGACCTCATTGCCGGCGCGCTGCACAACGCTCTTTCTTTTCAAAAGGCGCAGGAGCAGGCCATCACCGATGGCCTCACCGGCGTCAAAACGCATCGCTTTTTCATGGAAGCGCTCTCCGCGGAATGGAAGCGCTCCACGCGAGCCGGCCGCGCCTTTGCGCTTGTCCTCATGGACCTCGATCGCTTCAAGTTCGTGAACGATTTCTACGGGCACCTCGAAGGTGACCTTGTTTTGCAGCGCGTCGGGCAGATTCTGGAAACCAATTGCCGGCGCTCCGACGTCGTGGCCCGCTATGGCGGAGACGAGTTTGTCATTCTAATGCCGGAAACGAACATGGAGCACGCGCGCCAGTTGGCCAGCAAGCTTCGCGGCTGGGTCTCTTCGGATCCGCTGCTGCGGGAGAAAAACATCAGCGCCAGCTTCGGCATCGCTTGCTATCCGCTCCACGGTTCGTCGCCGCAAGAACTCATCCAGGTGGCCGACGCTTCGATGTATCTCTCGAAACATCAGGGCGGCAATGCCGTCTCTACCGCCGATCACTTCGATCCTAATGAGGCCAAGAAATGGAAGCGCGACGTCCTTGAAGCCTATCTGGGCGTGACTCTCAAGCGCCTCTTTTCCACGGGGCCCGAGGCGTTTGAAGAAATTTACCAGCGCTTACGGCAATTCACGGAATCGCTGGCGGCCACCGAACCAACGAACGGCCAGCCGGCGGCGCCAACAGCGCACGGCCCCGAGGCTTTGCCGCAAGCGGTGCTGGACACGGTCACTTCGTTGGCCTTCGCCATCGATGCCAAAGATCATTACACCCAAGGCCACTCGCAGAAAGTCTCCGCTTATGCCGCGCTGATCGCGGAAGCCCTGGGCATGAATGACGCCGAAGTCGAAGAGATTCGGCTGGGCGCGGTGCTTCACGACATCGGCAAGGTGGGCATTCCGGAAAGCATCCTGAACAAGAACGGCCCGCTGAATCCCGAAGAGTGGGAGACCATGAAATCACACGTGAAGTTTGGCGCCAAGATCCTCGACCCCTTGACTCCGCTCGCGCGCATTCGCGAAATGGTCTTGCACCACCACGAATTCTTCGACGGCTCAGGCTATCCGGAGGCCCTAAGCGGGGAGAAAATCCCGCTGGGAGCTCGCATCATCGCGGTCGCCGACGCTTTCGATACCATTACCAGCGACCGCACCTACAAAAAAGCGCGCAACGCGAAAGACGCACTCGCCGAATTGGAGCGTTGTTCGAATGCGCAGTTTGACGGCGCCGTCGTGGAAGTCTTTGTCCGCACGATGCGGGCGCTGCCCAACCCGATCATCGAAGTTGCCGCCACACCCTCCTCAAACGAAATATTCACCGCCCGTCAAGGTCGAAATCCTTGATGGGCAGATCCCAGTGCGCTTCCAGGATTTCAAAGCGGCGTTGTTCTTCCTTTTTGTAAGTTTCCTGATCCGGATAGAGTTGCTTGATCAGAGCGGAACTGTCGAAATTGTCGTTGGCGATCGCGGCGTTCTTGAAAACGATGGTGACCCGGTAATCCCATCGACCGTCTTCGGTGGTGTGAAAGCGCGGAACGGTCATGCTCACCTTTAGCATGCGGCCCAGGGCCAGCTCCTTTTTCAGGACCGGGTAATGGTTCTTCTTGAAAAGCGCCAGAAATTCCTCCGCATGGCCCCATTTCGCTTTGTAATAGTACTCGATCACAAACGGCTGCTCTTGGCCTTCCGCGGCCATGGCGCTCTGCCGCGCCCCGGCTCGCATTGCCAATGAGCAAAGCAGCGCCGCCAGCCCGAGCCCGATGATCAGCAGCCAACGCTTGGTCTTTAAAATGGAGATGTTCATTTTTTGCGCTCCTCCGCGAACTCCCTTACAGACTACCGGGCCAGCTCCGCAATCGAAACTAAAAAAGATTGGCACGCGAACCGCGCCGGGCGCGGCTCGTTTCCGGCTCCCGGCCCTGCTATTCTTTCTTCTCCGGAGGCCGCATGCAAACTGGATTAGTGAAGTGGATTGGCGAACAGAAGTTTGTGGCTACCAGCCCGTCTGGACACGCCATGACCATTGATTCCGATCGTGCCTCGAACCAGGCGCCAGGCCCGATGGAACTTGTGTTGCTCGCGCTGGGCGCTTGCACCGCCACCGACATCGTCATCATTCTCGAAAAAAAACGGCAAAAGCTCGAGTCGCTGGAAGTGATTTGTTCGGGAGCGCGCGCGGCGGAGCCGCCCACGGTCTGGACCAAGTTGGAGCTGCTCTATCGTCTCGTTGGCCCCCTCGACGAAGCGGCCGTAAAGCACGCCATCCAGCTGAGCGAAGACAAGTACTGCTCCGTGGCCGCCATGCTCAGGAAAACAGCGGCGCTCTCGTGGCGCTACGAAATTCTTCCGGCTTCCTAGCACCGGCACTTTTCGCGAGCCTCAACCCGCTGGTACTCAACAAAACAATAGCTATACGACTTTGGACACTATACGACTTTGGACTTGCGCAACAGAACATCTACAGCTATATAAAGGGCATCTTGATGGGCGCTCTCAACCGGAGTTCTGTCTTTGGGGTTTTGCTCGTTTTCGCCGTCATCGCCCCGGTTTCCGCTCAAGTTCCGGCAGCGCCACCTCCCGATGCCGCCAAAATTCCGTTGTCCAAAATCCCCCGCGTGCATCGCGCTCCGAAACTCGAAGATTTCCTGGAAAACCATGCCCGCGAAGCCGAGCTAGTGGTCACCGACTTCCGCCAGAATGCTCCCGGCGACGGTACGCCGGCCACCGAGTCCACTACCGCTTATCTCTCCTACGACGAAAAGAATTTCTACGCCGTCTTTCTTTGTCATGATGAAGCGGGCGTGGTTCGCGCGCATCTTGCAAAACGCGAAGAGTCCGATCAGGACGACGGCGTCGGTGTGCTCTTGGACACCTTTCGCGATTTTCACCGTGCTTATTACTTTTTTTCAAACCCCCTGGGGGTGCAAAGCGATGCGATCTACACCGAAGGCCAAGGATACGATTTCAGCTTCGACACCTTGTGGGATAACGCGGGCCGCGTCCTGAACGACGGCTACATGGTTTTCTTTTCGATTCCCTTCAAGAGCCTCCGGTTTTCGCACGCTCCGGAGCAAACCTGGGGAGTGGCGCTTTACCGCATGATCCTGCGGAAAAGCGAATACGACTACTGGCCGTACTTGACGCAGCGCGTCGAAGGATTGACGCAGCAATTCGCGCCGGTTGCCGGCCTGGAAAATGTCTCGCCGGGGCGCAACATTCAGCTCATTCCGTACGGGCTGCTGGCCAGCGATCACTTTTTGAATCAGCCCGCTCCCAGGCCTTCACCGGGCACGACTCCGCCGCCCGCCTTCCTGGATCAATTCGAGCACCGCGCCGGCCTCGATGCGAAATTTGTTGCCAAAGATGCGCTCACTTTCGATGTCACCCTCAATCCGGATTTCAGCCAAGTGGAATCAGACGACCCGCAGGTCACCCTCAACCAGCGCTTCGCCGTTTTTTTTCCGGAGAAGCGCCCGTTCTTCATCGAGAATGCCGGATTTTTCATGACTCCAGTCAATCTCTTTTTCTCCCGCCAGATTGCCGACCCTCAGTTCGGCAGCCGCATGACCGGCAAGCTCGGCAACTGGACCTTGGGCGCGCTGGTCATCGACGACCGCCAGCCCGGCTTGGGATTCCCGAGCGGTCCCTACCACACGCGGGCGGCGGACGGGGTGCTGCGCGTAACGCGCGAATTCGGCAAACAATCCTACGTTGGCGCGTTTTTTTCGAGCCGCGATTTTGCCGACACCAGCAATCGCGTCGCTTCTCTCGATGCGCGCTTGAAAGTTTCCAAGAACTGGGTCGTCGATTTGCAAGCGGTGCACAGTTGGACGCGCCAGGATCTCAACGCCGGACAGCTTTGCTTATCTTTTGCCTCCAGTCATTCCGCCAGCGGTTCCCAACAAGGAAACGCCATGTGGGCCGATGCATCCTACACCGGCCGGCACTTCGCCTTTTCCACCAACTACAACGATTTCTCCCCCAATTTCTGCTCGGAGCTGGGATTCGTCAACCGCATCGACATCCGGCAGAACAATTCCTTCACTGGCTATTTCTGGAGGCCGAATAGCAGCAAGATCGTCGACTTGGGGCCCAGCGTCAGTGAGACGGTGGACTGGAATCACAACAATATTTTGCAGGACTGGAGCGCCGCCGTGGCCTTTCAGGTGGACCTGACCAAACAAACCACCTTCAATATCAGCCGCGGAGAAGCTTACGAACTGTTCGACAATATTGGCTTCCGAAAGCACAGCACTTCCCTACTGGCCGCCACGCAACCCTACAAATGGATCTCTTTCACCGTCCGCTACATCCAGGGCATCGGGGAGAACTTTTTTCCGCCTCCCGGCTTGTCGCCGTTCCTGGCGAATTCCAAGCGCGTGAATTTTGGCTTGACGTTGCGGCCCTCCTCGCGCTTCCGGTTTGATGAGACGCTGATTTATTACCGCCTCGGAACGCGGCCGGGATGGATTACGCCTCCTTTTTCGCCGGGGCAAAGCGTCTTCAACAATTACCTGAACCGCGCCAAACTGAATTACCAGTTCACCAAAGAATTGTCCCTGCGCTTGATTCTCGATTACAACGCGACGCTAGCCAACTCGAGCCTCGTGGATCTGCAGACCAATCTCGGCAGCAGTGACGCCGGTCCCATCGCGCCAACCAAACAATTCACGACGGATTTGCTTTTCACCTATCTGCTTCATCCTGGAACGGCCATCTATGTGGGCTACAACAACGGCTACAGCGATCTCTCTTGGCATCCTGGGGCGCCGCCTTTTGTCACCGCCGAGGGTGCGCCCAGTAATTCCACGAGCCGCCTGTTCTTCGTCAAACTCAGTTATCTGTTCCGGTATTGAAAAGAAACTGTGGATGCCTTGTAACACTACGGCGCTATCGCATAAAATTCAGGTTCTTTTGCTTCCGGAAGCAATTCGCAAGGAGCGTCATGTCCCACCGCATTGCGGCAAAAATTACGGGTGTAGCCGGCTACGTTCCCCCGAAGGTCATGACCAACGCGGACCTGGAAAAAATCGTCTCGACGAATGACGAATGGATCCGCACGCGCACCGGCATCCGTGAACGCCACATCGTCGAAAAGGGTACGGCCACCTCGCACATGGCCGTGGAAGCGGCCAAGGCCCTGCTGGCGCAAACGAAAACAGATCCCGCAGAGATCGAACTCATTGTGCTCGCCAGCGTTACGCCGGACATGTTTTTCCCAGCCACCGCTTGCTTAGTGCAAGAGCGCATCGGTGCGAAAAAAGCTTGGGGCTTTGACCTCTCCGCGGCGTGCTCCGGCTTTGCTTACGCGCTGACCGTGGGCGCGCAGTTCGTCGGCGCGGGTACGCACAAGAAAGTGCTGGTGATCGGTAGCGATACCATGACTTCCGTTCTGGATTATACGGATCGCGCCACTTGTGTGCTGTTCGGCGACGGCGCCGGCGCGGTGCTGCTCGAAGCTGCCGGTTCGCAAGCCGGGATCATTGATTTCGCTCACGACGTGGATGGCTCCGGCGGGGCCTTTCTCTACATGCCCGGCGGCGGATCGCTCCATCCTTCTAGCCAGGAAACCGTCGAGAAGCGCATGCACTTTGTCCATCAGGAAGGGTCGCAGGTCTTCAAGTACGCGGTGCGGCGCATGTCCGAGATGGCGGGGCAGCTGCTAGAAAAAAATGGCTTCACGAAAGACGACCTGAAACTTCTAGTTCCCCACCAAGCCAACCTCCGTATCATTCGCGCGACCCAGGAACGCTTGGGAATCGACGATTCGAAGGTGATGGTAAATATCGACCGCTACGGCAACACCACCGCCGGAACGATTCCGCTAGGTCTATCGGACGCCGTGGAACAGGGCCGCCTCCACCAGGGCGACCTCGTCTTGATTGTTACCGTGGGCGCGGGATACACGACCGGCGCCGTGTTGCTGCGCTGGGCGTATGGATGATTCTGGCTTAGGGTTTTCTAGCGCTTCCCGGAGTTAGCAGGAGCGCAATGAAGCGGCTAGATCGAGATTGGCTTGTAGCCGGCGGTCCACCAGCACTGCCGCGTAACGAGCGCAAATGGAGCGCTCCCGCTCGCTCCACAGGGCGAAGGTGGGAATCTTCTTGCCGATGAGGCCGTCAAGCCCCTCAATCATCCGGTAATAGACGCGCACCAAGCGCAACCCGCCGCGATTGGGATTGAGATCGGGGGTCAAGTCGTGAAGGCCCGCCAAGGTCTGGAAGTGCTGTGGCATGAGGCGACCATTCTCCACATGGGCAGCAACCATCACCCGGTCGGAAACCGGCTGCGCTGCAACTCCTGCCAGGACCGCCCTCCAATAATAGAGGGCGAACTGTGACAGAGCCACAATGGAGATCGCGAGTAGCATTGCGCTATACATCCCTCAGCCTCTAAAGGGATTCTGGGGGAATGGAAAATATATTCCAATAGCTCTGAAGTACTAGGGGACTGGACCCAAAGGAGGCCGGCCCCTTCTGAACCATTGGACTTATGCGTGGATAAGCGGTGCCCTGGAAGTCGCCCCTCAGAGTTATCTTCAACGCCTATCCTCAATGTATGGAATGACTTAGGAAGGAGAGCAAGTATGCGAGTCGATCGTCGATGGGTTCTGGCTGCTAGGCTAGTTGGAATGGCTGTCTTTCTCTTTGGGCTAGAAAGGAGTTTCGCCATCGCCGCTGATGAACACCGGGCCGACCGGGAGGCGCTCCGGGCGGTCCTCAGCGCGCAGCAGACGGCGTGGAACCGCGGCGATGTGGACGCTTTTCTGGTGGGATATTGGCGGTCGCCAGAGCTGACGTTTTCCGGAAGCAGTGGGTTGGCGCGGGGGTGGGATGGGGTGATGGCGCGCTACAAGAAGAACTATCCCGACCGGGCCGCGATGGGGAAGCTGGATTTTTCGGAATTGGAATTTCGCTTTTTGGGGCCGCACGCCGCGCTGCTCCTGGGACGCTGGCATTTGAAGCGGGAAAATGGCGATCTCGGCGGCGTCTTCACCCTGGTGTGGCAGCGCTTCCCGGAGGGATGGAAAATCGTTCACGACCACACCAGCCAGGTAGCAGACGAGAAGTGAGGAAACGGCGAAATTGCAAAGCGAGAATAGAAATGCAGAAAGGAAGACCCCCCAAGAAAGAAGCAAGCGAAAAGACCGGTCTCGAAAGACCGCAAGGTAGAAAATTACCGGAGCGGGTTTGCCGTTACAGGATTTCGAGAATTTCCTCGTAGCGCTTGAAAGGCGGAATCAAGTACGCGCCGGCTAGTTCGCTGCGGGCCCAGGCCAGCATTTCGCGGGCGACGGCGAAGCCGCGTTCGCGTGCGGCGGCCCCGGCGGCTTCCAGCGATTTCAGCAAAGGCTCGGGGATGACGATGCCGGGAACTTCGTTGTTCAAGCGCAAGGCTTGCTTGTAACTATTCAGCGGCCAGATACCGATCAGCACGGGGATCGCCGGCTTGCCGCCGAGTTTGTCGAGGAAGGCGTGCCAGTGCGCGGGATCGAACAGCGGCTGGGTCATGGCGAAATGCGCGCCGGCTGCGACCTTGGCGTGAAAGCGCTCGATTTCGTTGTCCAGATCGTCGGCGACGGGATTTACTGCCACGCCGATGGTGAAATTCGTCGCGCCGCCCAAAGTCTTTCCCGCCCAGTCGGTTCCTTGATTCAGCCGATAGAGAACTTTGACGAGGCCGACGGAATCGACTTCGTAGACGCCGCTGGTTTCCGGATAATCGCCGACCGACGGCGGATCGCCGGTGATGGCCAGAACATTGCGCACGCCGCCGACGGTCCACGCGCCCAGAAGAGCCGCTTGCAAGCCAATGATATTTTGATCGCGCGTGGTGAGGTGCGGAACGGTTTCGACGCCCCGGGCTTCGAGCGCGCCGGCCACGACGAGCGCGTCCATGCCGACGCGCGCCATCGCGCCGCTATTAATGTCGATGGCATCGACTTTCCTGGAGGCCATGACCTTGTCGACCTGCTCGTAGATGCGCTCGAGCGATAGGCCTTTGGGCGGATCGATTTCCACGCACACCATGAATTTCTTGGCTTGCAGATTCTTCCAGAATTTGCTTTCCGGATGGCGCTCGGCAACCGGCACCGGTTTTCGGATCATTTCCGCAGTGGGCGCGGCAGCGCGTGTTTTTGCGGGGCGCAGCAATTTCACGGCTTCGGCCATGGCGCGAATGTGCGCCGGAGTCGTGCCGCAGCAGCCGCCCAGAATCCGCACTCCCAGCCCGGCCGCTTCGCGCGCGAAGAGCGCGAAATATTCCGGTGAAGATTTCGGATAGACGATGCGGTCGCCTTCGCGCTTGGGAAAGCCGGCGTTAGGCATGCCGCTGACACGAACACCATCGACGGCGGCCAGCTCCTGCAAAATCGGGAGAAGCGCTTGCGGGCCAAGAGTGCAATTCGCGCCGATGACCTGAACGTTTTTGTTTTTCAACTGCCCCGCGGCGTTCGCTGGGCTCACGTCCCCGTAAGTTGTGCCTTCCTCGGCATAGGTAAGCTGGGCAACGATGGGCAAGCCGGAAAACGAGCGAATCGCATCGATGGCCAGGAGCAATTCCTCGATGTAGGAAAACGTTTCGAGGAGGTAGAAGTCCACGCCGCGTTCTTCGAGCGCGAGCGCTTGTTCGTGAAAAATATCCTCGATTTCGTCGTCCTCTGGATGGCGCGACTGCACGCCCAGCCCCAACGGGCCTATGGAGCCGGCAATCAAGACTTCGCGGGCGGCCGATTCGCGCGCTTCGCGGGCGATTTTCACGCCGCGGCTGTTGAGACGCTGGACTTCCTCGGCCAGGCCGAGCGGCGCGAGCTTAAAGCGATTGGCGCCAAACGTATTGGTTTCGATGATCTGCGCGCCGGCTTCGATATACGCCTGGTGCACGCGGAATACCGCTTCCGGCTCAGTAGAATTCAGCTCATCGAAGCAGCGCTGCGGGCCCACCGCTTCGTAGAGCATCGAGCCCATCGCGCCATCGGCGATGAGGATCGCGTCTTTCAGTCGTTCGTTAAAATCGAAGATTTTCAAGGTTCACATTCCCGGTCTGTAAGAAAAAATTTGGCAAGAGGCGAAGCGCTCAGCGCTTTTGTTCCATGAGGCTGGCGACGGTGCTCATGAGGTCGTACTTGGTGAGAATCTCGAAACGCGAGTCAGCCATCAGGACAAACACCGCGGGATTCTCGTGGCTAAGGATCTGGGTGATGCGTTCGACGGGCGCGGTTCTGGGCACCTGCGGGAGCGGCTTGCTCATCATTTCGCGGACCACGAGCTTGCGAAGATCCTTGCCTTGCAGCGCCAGGTTGAGGATTTGATCTTCGTAGATCGTGCCGATGGGAGTGTTTTCCTCGAAAACCGGAATCTGCGAAATGTCCTGCTCCTGCATGGTCTTCAGCGCATGAAAGACGGTTTGATGCGGCCGCGCGATAACCAGTTCACGCACTTTGCCGCTGGCGTGTTTGGCATTGACGACCTCCATCGCGGTGATGGCGGTCGCCGCGTCCACGTAGCCGCGCTCGCGCATCCACAAGTCGTTATAGACTTTGCTGAGATAGCGCGTGCCGGTGTCCGGCAGCAGCGCGACGACGAAATCTCTTGGCCCGAGATCCTTGGCGAGACGCAGCGTCCCGGAAATGCACCCCCCGCCGGAGCCGCCGGTGAAAAGGCCTTCCATCTTGGCTAGGCGCCGGGCCACGACGAAACATTCCTCGTCGTTTACCTGCATGATGTCGTCGAGGATTTTCAAATTCATGGTCGTGGGAAAAAAATCCTCGCCGATGCCTTCGACAACGTAGGTCTTGGCTTTGCTGGTTTGCCCGGTTTTGACGAAATCGTAGTACAGCGAGCCGTAGGGATCGACACCGATAATTTTTACGCTGGGATTTTTTTTCTTCAGATATTTTCCCACGCCGCTGATGGTGCCGCCGGTGCCCACGCCGCAAACGAAGTGCGTGACTTGGCCTTCGCTGTCCTCCCAAATCTCGGGACCGGTGGTGCGGTAGTGCGCTTCGGGATTCATGGGATTGTCGTACTGATTCGGGTAGTAGGAATTAGGAATTTCGCGCGCGAGTTTTTTGGCCACCGAATAATAGCTGCGGGGATCTTCCGGCTCGACGGCCGTGGGGCAAACAATGACTTCGGCGCCGAGCGCTTTGAGCAAATCCACTTTTTCCTTGGATTGCTTGTCGGTGGTGGTGAAAACGCATTTGTAGCCGCGCACCGCCGCGACCAGCGCCAGACCCATGCCGGTGTTGCCAGAAGTGCCCTCAATAATCGTGCCGCCGGGCTTGAGCAAGCCCTTTTTTTCGGCTTCATCGATCATGCTGATGCCGATGCGGTCTTTCACCGAGCCACCCGGATTAGTGAATTCCGCTTTGACATAAATTTGCGGTTTCAGGCCCTTGTTGATGCGGTTCAAGCGCACCAACGGCGTGTGCCCAACGGCTTCCAGAATGTTGTCGCATTTCATGGGTCTTCTCGATTTCCCCGCCGAACTGAAATCAGTTTAGCATCTTAGGGAGGAGTTCCCCTACGCTAGCGGCACCAACCATTTTCTTACCTCCAAAAGAGCCGGGAGTGGATTATCCTTTCCGAAGATTTCGCAGATCGGGGGGCCAGCATGACCAGGCAGAATATTTCGAGCGGGACGGCTTGGGAGCCCATTGTGGGCTACTCGCGCGCGGTGCGGATCGGGAATGTGATTACCGTGTCGGGGACGACCGCGACCGGGCCGGACGGAAAGATCGTGGGCGTGGGCGATTTGCGCGCGCAAACGGCGCAAACGATCAAGAACATCGAAGCGGCGCTCGCCAAGGCGGGAGCGAGCTTGAAGGACGTGGTGCGAACACGAATTTTTGTAACCAACATCGCCGAGTGGGAAAAAGTCGGCCGAGTGCATGGAGAATTTTTTGGCGAAATTCGCCCGGCGACGAGCATGGTGGAAGTGAGCAAGCTGATTGCGCCAGAAATGCTGGTGGAGATTGAAGCGGACGCGATCGTGGAATGATGGCTAACGCGCTGTACGATTCGTTTATTGCGGATTATTACGACGAGTCCCCGGTTGTGAAGGGGCGGCGCCAGGACGTGGCGTTTTACCGCGACGCGGCGCGCGAATTCGGCGATCCGGTGCTGGAGCTGGGTTGCGGCACCGGGCGCATCGCCATCGAGCTGGCCGAAGCGGGAAAGCGGGTTACCGGGCTCGATCTTTCCGAGCGCATGCTGGAGGGCGCCGTCAAAAAACGCGCCGCCATGCGGGTGGAGACACGCGAGCGCTTGCACCTGGTCCAGGGAGACATGACCCGGTTCGAGCTCGGGGAAAAATTCCGGCTGGCCATCATTCCTTTCCGGCCGTTGCAGCACTTGCTGAAGGTGGAACAACAGATGAGCTGCTTGGAATGCGTGCGCCAGCACCTCACCCCAGGGGGGCGGCTGATCCTGGATGTGTTCCAAACGGATGCGGAGCGCATACACGATCCCGTGCATATGCGCGAGACGCTGGTGACGGAATACAGTACCCCGGACGGCCGGCGAGTAAAGATCACCGAGCGAGTCGCTGGCTTTCATCGTGCCGAGCAGATCAATGACGTGGAGATGATCTTCTCCGTGGTATATCCGGGCGGGCGCAAAGAACGCATGGTGTTTGCCTGGCCGTTGCGGTACTTCTTCCGCTATGAGGTCGCCCACCTCCTGGCGCGGTGCGGGTTCCGGGTGGCGGCGGAGTACGGTAACTTCGACCGGACGCCGATCCATGATGATTCCCCGGAAATGATCTTTGTGGCGGAGAGGAGTGAGGGAGGTGGCAGGTAGGGTCCCCCCTTTTTTTGGTAAGTGGCCTTTAGTTAGGGCCCGCGAAACTTTCTGAAAATCCCTCAACGTTAGGCCACCTAGAGCTTTGTCTGCTGAAGCCACCGGTTACCAGTGGGCGCGGATGCGGTACTTTAGAACCGAGGTGCCGTCTTTGGGGACGGGGACTAGGAATTGGGCGGCGAAGGCGGCGGTCTTGGCGTATTTGTAGGTGGAAGAGAGCATTTCCCAATCGCCGCCGATGGGTTCGTTGACCTGGACGACGACGGGGCCGTCTTTGTGGTTGCGCAGGGTAACTTCAAACTCCATTTCCCAAACGTGGGTGTCGATATGCTTGTAGTCGGTCTGCTTGTGTTCGGCGACGACATCGAAGGCGTTGCCGATGTGGATGTTGACATCTTCGTCTTTGGGGGTGTGGTCGATGCGGTCTTCCCCGGCGAAGAGAATGCCGCCCTTTGAATCTTTCTGATAGACGCGGACGTTGCCGGCAGGGAGCGGGATGCCCAAGCCGTTCTTTTCTTCATTTCTGAATTTGTAATAGACCATGACGGGGTCTTTTAGTGGGGCGCCGGGAGTCTGTTGGTTGCGGTAGTAGTAGCTCTGGCCGTTGACCATGAAGATTTTTTCGACCGGAACGCCGGAGCCTTCTAGCAAGCTGATTTGTTTAGTTTCTTTGTCTTCGACGGAAGTCTTGCGACCAAGCGAATAGAGGTGGTATTCGCTGAAGGCTTCCTGCTGGAACTGTGGAGCCGCCTTGGCCACGGCCATTGGTGCCGTCATGTCCCTGGTTCTGAGGCCGCCCTCGGCTACGCGATTCAGTTCTCCCGCGACGAGTTGGAGGCGCGCATTGTGGAAAGCCGTGCCGCTGTTGTTGACGACGGTGACCCAGCCATCGAGGTCGGCGTTCTTGTCATCGCGAGCGACGGTTAAAACGTAATCGGCGTTCCAAGACAAATTGTTCGCCAGATAAGAAGCTTCGACTTGCTGTTTTTTCGCGCCGGAATTCTCGAGGGACATCAGCAACGTGGGACGGTCGTAGAGATTCGCCGGGACTTCCGGGAAGCGATAGCTCTCGGCAAACATTCCGGTGACAATGTCGTTGCCGATCCTCCAGACAGGTCCGTTGTTATCGGAAAGCAGCGTAGCCTTGATTTCTTCGTGCTTGGTGGTGCCGCTGTCCTGATAAGTACGCACCAGGGTGACTTCCTTGCCGACGTATTTATGAAGGAGCTTGGCGGGCTCGAGGAGGTCGTATTCGTAATTCTGTTCGATGACGCTGAGTTTTTCCGGTTCGTTCAGGGAACGGAAATGAACGGTAGCGGGATTGACCGTGGCGGCGATATCCATGAATTTGAGGCGAAACGTGCCGCTGGGAAGCGCAAGATTGCGGACATCGCGAATGAGCGCGATGTTGGAGTTGTAAACAGTAACGTTCAGATCGGTTTGATCGCTGAGGCTGGTGGATGGATCGCCGGCGCTTCGGCGCACGGACTCTTTTTCCTGTGCCGCATAGACTTTGTTGCCGCGCATGGCCGGATAAAGAATTGCCGCTCCGGTGGCGAAAACGGCAACGGCGGAGATTTTCCATAGCCATCGATTGGCTGGTTGGGTTCCGGGGATGTTCATCACTAGCACCTCAATCTGGATTGGCCTTCCCTGTTTAGAACGTGGCAGGAGGAATTTCTTGCAACAGGTAGGAGTGCTTGGCATGGGTGTAGAGAAAAAGCACATCCCGCGCTCCTCTGGAGTTTGACCCATGGGGCAAGGATTCGAGAAATGGAATGATCATGGGCGCGGGCTGGCGGTCCAGGTCAGGCCGCCATCGCTGGTTTCGAAATTTTTCGTATTAAGAGAATTCCAGACCCCGGCGTGCAGCGCATCGGAGGCTTGCACTCCGCCGAGATCGTCCTTCGTGGGGAGAGGGAGCAAATTCCAATGTAAACCTCCGTCGGTGGTACGGAGAACGGTGCCGGAGCGGCCGACGATCCAGCACACTTTGTCTGAAGGAGCGGAGCCCGAGAAGAGATCGACGCCGACGCCGCTGGCCTGGCGGGACCAGGAGGAGCCGCCATCCTCGGAGAACTCGATCTGGCCGCCACGTCCGGCGCGCCAGACAACGTTGGAACCCGGCGGGGAGATCAGACGCGAATTGTAAATTTCCCTGGCGACTTTCAAGGAAGCGCTGCCGTTATAGCTGGATGTAACGCCACCGACGGCACCTGGGTCTGCCGGAGGAGCAGTTGGAGCCGTCGCGGCGGCAGCGGTCGCTTTCGCCCTCCTCGGAATTTCCGTCTGGGTCGCGGGGTTGGGGCCGGAGACTCTTTGCTGGGGGTAATTATTAGATTGATTTTGCGTCTGGGAGTTCTGTAATGGGGCGATCTCCGCGGGAACGTTAGACGCCGGCGGGGAAACTTCCTGTTTCTTCTGTAACGCTTCGGGAAGATTCTTGCCGAGATCGGAGCGATTTGCGGCCGAGAGCTGATCGGCGGAGGCGTCGCGGGAGCGATCCTTTCCCTCGCTGACTTCCTTATCGTGGAGGGAATTCACGGACCTCGTCCCCGCTGCGCCGCCGAGAGAATGGCTTTCCTGGGCGGCGTCAGAGGTCATGCTGCCGCTAGAGATCGTCTTTTCGTCGACCGCTGGTTGCGGAAGCGTGAGAGTGGGGACGGGTTTCCTAGATGCGGGAGGTTCAAGGACGCGCGTTGTGCCAGAAGGAATGGGCGCAGGAGGTTTATTCTCCGCCATCTTGCTATCGCTTTGACGCCCGCTGGGAAGAGGCCAATGCTGATTTTCGTGCAGGGCCACCCACACGAGAAGTCCAGCGGCGAGTGCGCCAGCCGGAGCGAGCCACTGCCAGCGCGCGCCTCGCAACAGGCGTGCGCGGCGAGACTTCGCGGGAAGGGCGGCGGGCAACGGCGGCGGCCCTTGACGGGCAGCAGAAGCAATGGATGTCGCTGCGGCTGGAGCGAAGATTTGTTCTCGACCGGCGGCTTCGAACGGAATTTCGTCCGTGGTTTCCAAGTGCGCGAGAATAGTCTGGCAGTTGGCGCAGCCGACGATGTGTTCTTTCAAGGAATTCAATTGTTCAGGAAGCAGGGAGCGCTCGTGATAAGCGGCCAGGGTTTCCGAATCGGGACATACGCCGCCCGTCGCAGCCGAGCTAGCGGGTATTCCCGCGGCTTCGCCGGCAGGCGCGGCGGAACGCAGATGGCGCGCCAGCGCCTGGTCAAAAATTCGATCGCGTTCGTCAGGCGCCATAAGCCTCTCCATCCTTAGAACGAAATTCCGCGGCTTCCTTGCATGGCCTGGTCATGGCGTGCGCTTTCCAGCTGCGGGCCCCGGGGATTTTGAGCGCGGCAGCAATTTATCCAAATCGAGAGGGCTGTCTCCGGCAATGTATTCAAAGCAGAGAGAAATCTCCGCGTCGCTCATGGCGGGTTGCCGAGCGAAACCGTTTGCCGCTCCCATACCGCCGCCGAGAAGGTGTTCGACGGCTTGGCGCAATTCGCGCCGCACGCGATCCAAATGACGAGAAACGCTCGATTCGTGCTCGCCTAGGAGCCGACCGATTTCGGCCAGCGTTTTATCCTCGGCGTAATAGAGGCGGAGCCTTTCCTTTTCCTCGGGAGTGAGGCCATCGAGCGCGGTCTCTAAGGCACGAATGAAACAGGCGACATAACGTTCCCGGTGCGGGTCAGTAGGTTGCGCCGGCGGGCCGAGCAAAGTCCTTGGCGATCGATCGCTGGTTTCCTCGGTGAGTTCCTCGAAGCGCCGGCCAGCACGTAGGGAATCAATATGACGCTGGGCCAGGATGGCGCGGAGCCAAGTTTTCAGGGAGCTGCGTCCGTGAAAGTAGCGGAACAGCGAGCGCTGCGCTCCCTGGCCGCCAGTCAAACCGTACAACTCCGAGAAGAGAGAATCCGCCAGATCGCAGGCTTCCGCGGAAGCGGGCGGGGAACGGAGGATAGCGGCCGCAGCCGTCCGCAAGTAAACGCGGTAAGTGGCGACGAAATGCTCCCAAGCGGGCTCCAGTCCCTCAGCGCAAGCGGTGGCGAGGGCCAGGTCTTGCAAATGAAGTGCGCCGAGGTAATCGTGTAGTTTTTGCGATGTGGTCTCTCCAGGTGGCAAAGCCTTCTTGGCGCTCCGTTCGAGGGCGGCAGCAAAACATTCGCGGGGAACTCCCCAGTGGGCTGCCTGGGCCTGGGCATAGAACCAGTCCCCGAGGGCGGTCTGGCCCTCGAAGGGACGGGAGAGATCGACTACTGGATTCTCATTGGCCCGCTTTGGGAGATCTTCCATTATTAACCTGCCGGGTTACACGGGTAAATCCCGGATAGACCCACACCTGCCCTGCGCCTATCTTGGCATCCTAGAGCATAATCCCGGCAGACGGAAAGTGGTGCGCAAAACTCGAACAACCCAACCAGGATTTGCAGTATCCTATTAAGGCGTTGCGCCCCCAGGCTCGCAACCGAAACTGCCTCTCCGGGTTGGAACCTAAGGGTGCGTGACGATGCGCTCGCGGGAGCATTAGCGACTTCGCGACGCTAGTACGAAAGTCCTATTCGGGCTCCCGCAACCTCGTCGGTACCCTGGTACTGCAGAGCGCACTTCTTTCCCGCAAGCGGACTTGGGAGCGCTAAATCCCGAGACACCTCCAGTTTGCAGGCCGGAAATTTCACGAGGCGGCACGCGGATGACAACCATGATTGCAGATCCACCACGTAAGACGACGATGGGCGTCGGCTTTGAAGGAAGGCACGGCCGTTCGGGCGAGCCGCAAGCCTGGAAGAACGCCATTGGCACCAAGCCCATTCCCGCGCGCCTCGCTTTGCTGCCCGAAGCCAAACCGCGATGGGACCGCATCGGAGTAAGCGCCGGCGTACAACTGGCTTTCTTCGGTTTTTTGCTCCTGCTTCCCCTACTCTTCCCCCAGCAAATGAGAACCGCACTGAACCTTCGGCCGACGGAGTTGATGCAGCCGGTGACACTAATTCCGGTGGCGCCGCCGCCACCGCCGCCGCCGAAGATCAAACCTAAGGTTGTCCCTCCGGAACCAAAACCGGTGGTGCCGGAACCAGTAAAGCTGAGCCCGAAACAGACGCACGTTTTCCTAGCGCCAAAAGCAGAGCCGCCAAAGGTAAAGACCTTGGAAGCGAAACCGGTGGACGTTAATCCTGTTTTCGAGCAGGCAAAAATTGATACACCGGCCAATCAGCCAAAAAAACCGAAAGATGAAGTGAAAACCGGGCTTATGTCCTCAGGAAGCGCAGCTCCGCCGACGGTGGTGGCTCCGGTAAATAAAGTACAAACTGGAGGCTTTGGCGATCCCAACGGAATAGCTGGCAAGGGCGACCCGAACAAAGCCACCAACGTCAATCGTCTCGGCT
The DNA here is from genome assembly GCA_035510055.1 of Candidatus Cybelea sp. Classification (GTDB taxonomy): domain Bacteria; phylum Acidobacteriota; class Terriglobia; order Acidiferrales; family UBA7541; genus Acidiferrum. The sequence goes on from DATKHV010000032.1 coordinate 22,789, forward strand.
CGCCGGCCCTGCCTGGTGGACCGGGATACGGCAACGGCACGGGAGGCGACAAAGGAATTCGCGGCACCGTGGCGAGCACCGGCTTTGGCAATAGCACGGCGAATCCGCCACCAGCCCCCAAGCGAGGCACGTTGCAGTCGACGGGCTTCGCGGATCAAACCGTAGCGGTAGAAGCGCCCAAAAAGAAAGCAGCGTCAAGCGAGGGCGCCACGACACCTGTGGACATATTAGAAAAACCACATCCGGAATACACCGCAGAAGGGCGTAGTCTGAAAATAGAAGGTGACGTGGTTCTCGAGATGGTATTCCTGGCAAACGGGAGCATTCAGGTGAACCAGGTAGTCAGCGGTTTGGGCCATGGTCTGGATGAAGCGGCGACGCGGGCAGCCAAGCAAATCAAGTTCAAGCCCGCGAGACGTGACGGTCAAGCAGTGGATTTTCCGGCGCGCGTTCGAATTGAATTTCGTTTGGCATATTGAGGGGAGAGAGAAAATGCGTAAGGCAGCGACAGCTATTTTCGTCCTGGTTTTCTGCGGGCTCGGGACCATGGCCTCGACAGCGGCCCCCGAGCCGGCAGATCAGGCGCGAACCATGGATCAGGTCATCGACCGGGTGATCACGAATGAGAACCGGGCGAGCCAACAAATCCGGCAGTATTCGCCGCTGGTTGAGACCTACATCCAGAACCTCAAGCCCGACAAGGATCTGGGGTACGCCCCGGCCGGCGACAAGTATTTTCTTGGGCGTGCCGACTTCGCGAAGGGCGTCTCGCTCATCTCCTTGACGGACGTCAACACCAAAGGAAAGAAGCTTTTTGGTTCGATCGGCAACTTCTTTTCGTTTGCCTTGCAATTCGTGCCGGACGGCTTCTTGCAGATGATCTTCTTAGACACGAACGGATTCGACAAGCAGCATTACAAGTTTGATTACGTGCGCCGTGAATTCCTGGGCGAAGTGCGCTGCCTGGTATTCGACGTGACGCCGCAGGAAAAATCCGGGAAGGGGCGGTTCCTGGGGCGCATCTGGGTGGAAGATCAGGATTACAACATCGTGCGATTCAATGGCGCCTATAACGGCAACGGGCACTCCAGCTGGTGGTTCCACTTCGACAGCTGGCGCGCCAATGTGCAGCCGGGAATGTGGATGCCTTCTTTCGTGTACAGCGAAGAGAAGGACATGCACTACAATTTGAACAAGAAACTGGACTTCAAAGCGCAGACGCGGCTATGGGGCTACAATCTGGGCCACGCCAGCCAAGAACAGGAATTGAGCAAGATCCTGGTGGAGACGCCGGTACAAGACGACACCAAGACGGCGAATGACCTCTCCCCCATTCAAGCGCAACGCTCCTGGGACCGCCAGGCGGAAGATAACGTGATCGACCGGCTGGAGCGCATTGGATTGATCGCCCCCAAGGGGGAAGTCGACAAGGTGCTCGAGACGGTAGTCAACAACCTCGAAGTGACCAACAACATTGACGTGGACCCGGAGGTCCGCTGCCGGGTGATGACGACGACAACGCTGGAATCCTACACCGTCGGCCATACCATCGTGATGAGCCGCGGATTGATCGACGTGCTTCCCGATGAAGCCAGTCTGGCAACGATTATCGCCCACGAGCTCAGCCACGTCGTTCTGGGTCACCGGCTCGATTCCAGTTATGCGTTCTTCGATCAATTGCTGATCGACGACAAAGAAACCTTCCGGCACTTCGGATTTGCCCGGACTCCCGATGAAGAGAAAGCCGCCAACACCAGAGCCATACAAATACTGAATAATTCGCCGTATAAGAACCAGCTGGGGAACGCCGGTCTGTTCCTGACGGCGCTGACCACCCGGGAGAAGGAAATTCCAAACCTGATTAGCCCGCACCTCGGCGATCGCGTGCCCGTTATCGGCGATCTCAAGTCGTCGATAACGGCCGATCAGAAGCAAAACTCGCAGATGATCGCCGCACTTCCCATCGGGGGACGCGTGAAGCTGGACCCCTGGAGCGACAAGCTGGAACTCATCAAGAGCAAACCAGTGGGCACGGTTGCCGAACGGGAGAAGATGCCGTTCGAAGTGACTCCGTTCATGCCCTACCTGATGCGCTATGGCACCGAAGCCGCGAAACCCATTGCGGCAAGCGCGGTGCCGCCGAGCAATGCAGCGACGCAAGGCAAGCCCTAATTTGTAGTTAGCCAGTTCGGAGATCACAAGTATTGCGGCCCGGAGAAGACCTCTTCACCGGGCCGTTTTTCTTTGGCGGCGGGTGTTTCTTGAAGGCCTCGCTCGCCTTGGTCCTGACTAGGAGCGTAACGGCTTGGCGGCCGCGCCGTCAAACCACTTCAGGAGCGGCCGCGGCCGTTTTCGCGGCAGGTTGCTTTGACCTACGCGCCTTACCTACACTGGCAAGGTTGTTATTCGGGAGGAAGAGATGACTTCGGCCATGAAACGCGCCACACAGATTGCCCTGGGCGCGGTGATATTCGTTTCAGGAATCGCGGCAGGCTCGCTCCATGCGCGCAGCGCGGCGGTCGGGAACCGCTTTGGCCAGCCAAAAACGGTGCTGCACGTGGTGGTGTATAAATTCAGAGATACTGTTTCCAATTACGACCGAGAACGCGCCATCAATGGCATCAAGGACATGGCTGGAAAAATTCCGGGTATCAAAAACGTGTGGCTGAAAACCGGGCGCAACCAGATCAACGATTTCAGCGGCGTCTACGCCATTGAATTCACGAGCGCGGAAGCCGCTGCCGACTACTCGGAAAGCCCTGTTCATGAAGCCTGGTCCAAGACCTGGCAAGAACAGCGCGAGAACAGCTTGTCTTTCCAGATCACGAATCCCTGAGCGTTCCCGGAGCGGCTAGTTGTGGCGCGTGATGCCGTACCTTCTCCGGATGAGACGATCGGCCGCGCTATCCGTCAGCAGCCACTTGGCAAGCTTTGCGAAGGTCGCGAGCGGGGTCACGCCATAGCGCGCTTTAGGCCGGGGGGCCGCAATGGCCTTCAACATGATGCGCGCACAGTCTTCCGGCGTAGTTTTGGACTGGGCGCGAGTGCTGCTGGCCTTGCCCAGATAAGATGCATACAAGTGGGCGTAGGGTCCGGTTTTTAACCTTTCCTGGTAAGTTTCCGCCAACTGCATGGCGGTGCTCTCTATGTTGGTCATGATGTAGCCGGGTTGAATGAGGATGGTGTGAATGCCGAAGGGATAAAGTTCGTGACGCAAGGCGTTGCTTAGAGCTTCCATGGCGTGTTTAGAAGCGCTGTAGGCGCCTTGCGTGGGCGGCGTCACAAATCCCGAAACGGAGCTCATCATCAAGATGCGCCCTTTCTGGCGTTCACGCATCCGAGGAAGAACGGCTTGCGTCACGCGAATAACGCCGAAAAAATTCGTTTCGAATTGTCGCCGCCAGTCTTCTATGAGTAGATCTTCGACGGCGCCAAGGTAGACAAGCCCCGCATTGTTGATCAGCACATCGATCGGGCCAGCTTTCTGATGGACCCTGGCGACCGCCCGTTCGACCGAGCTATCTTCACATACGTCCATCTCCAAGGTTTCCAGGGGGAGGTTCTTCTCGCGCGCCAGGGCGTCGAGCCGCGTGCGTTTTTCTACCGACCGCCCGGCCGCAAAGACGCGGTAGCCTCGCTCGGCAAGCAACAGCGCCGCGGCCTTCCCCAATCCGTCCGTGGCGCCAGTAATCAGGACTGTCTCTAAGCCGCTATCCGTACTCATTCCGCCCCCTGATGAAGGAGGCTATAGTATCGCGAACGAGAACGGCTCGCGCGGGGGACTGTCGTGGTCCCGTTTTCGGCACAAGGCCAGGTGGCGCTTCGCGCTGGAGAGATCAGCATTGCTAGACTAAGTGGATTACTTACGTTCTAATCGCAACGCTTGGTGAGCGTCGATGCCGGCCGAAGATAACCTTGCTAACCCGGAACCCGAAAAAAAGTGGCGGCTCGCTTTTTGGAGCTTGATGGCCACGCAGTTTCAAGGCGCTTTTAACGAGAACGGACTGAAATTTCTCGTCATCTACCTCATTTTGGCCGTCGAAAAGGACAAGTCCAAGCGCGACCAGCTTGAACTGCTGGTCGGCTTGTTATTCGCGGCGCCTTTCGTGCTCTTTTCGCTCACGGGCGGGTATCTGGCAGACCGTTTCAGCAAACGCAGCGTAACCATCTGGACGAAGGTGTTTGAAGTCGGCGTTATGCTGTTCGCGACAGCGGCGCTCGTCGGCCCCCATTTGGAATTAGCGCTGGTGGCGATTTTTCTCGTCTGCACACAGGGTGCATTCTTTGGACCATCCAAGTATGGATTGTTGCCGGAGCTGCTGCCGCAGGAAAAGCTTTCCTGGGGAAACGGCGTCCTGGAACTCGGGACCTTTCTTGCCATCATCGCCGGAAGCGTGAGTGGTTCCTTTCTGGCGGAAGCTTTCGACGGGCGCGAAGCCTATTCAGGCGCGTTGCTGCTTGCTTTTACCATTGTCGGCCTGGCCTGGAGCTTTCGAATCAGCCGCGTGCCCGCGGCAGACCCGCAGAAGAAATTCCACCTCACCTCCCTAGTCGATGTGTGGTCGCCGATGAAGGTGATTCGCGGTGACCGAGTGTTGTGGCTGGCCGTGCTGGGCAACACCTATTTCTTCTTCGTCGGCGGGCTGCTGCAATTCAACATTTTTATTTACGGGCAAGATGTATTGCATATTCGCTCGACAGAAGGAGGATTTTTGCAAGCGGCCATTGCCATTGGGATTGGCCTTGGCAGCTTTGCCGCCGGTTACCTTTCGGGCGGGAAAATCGAGTACGGACTAATCCCTCTCGGCTCCTTGGGCATGACCGCTCTCGGACTCTGCTTGGGCATCCCCAACTTGTCGTTTCGGGGCGTGCTGCTGTTGCTAGCCGCGTTGGGCTTCTTCGGGGGCTTTTTCATTGTGCCGATCAGCGCCCTGATTCAGCACCAGCCCGAGGAGAATAAGAAGGGCGTGGTCATCGGCACGGCGAACTGGCTTTCTTTCGTAGGTATTGGCGCCGCTTCCGCGACATATTACGCGGCCACTCATTTCGCTCATTTGACGCCAGGAGGAATTTTTTTCTGGTCGGCGCTTGCGACGCTGGGAGCGACCGCTTATCTACTGTGGCTGTTGCCGGATTCTTTGCTGCGGCTGATGCTGTGGATGGCCACGCACACCCTGTACCGGCTGGATGTGAAAGGGCGAGAGAAGGTGCCGGCGCGCGGCGGAGCGCTGCTGACTCCCAATCACGTCTCCATGGTCGACGCGGTACTGCTCATCGCGTCCATCGACCGGCCGATACGGTTTATCATGTTCCGAGGTTCCTACGAGCACCCGCTCGTGAAGCCGTTTGCAAAAATCATGGGCGTGATTCCGATTGCCTCGGATCAAGGTCCGCGCGAAATGATCCATTCTTTGCGCTTGGCCACCGAAGCCCTGAAAAACGGCGAAGTGGTTTGCATCTTTCCGGAAGGGCAGATGACGCGAATCGGCCAGCTGCTGCCGTTCCGCCGCGGCATGGAGCGCATCATCAAAGGCGTCGACGTGCCTATCATTCCTGTGAATCTGGACGGGGTGTGGGGCTCCATCTTCAGTTTTTCCGGCGGGCGTTTTCTATGGAAATTTCCGAGGCGCATTCCCTACCCCGTGCGAATAACGTTTGGGAAAGCGCTGCCTTCGACGTCGACGGCCCAGGAGGTGCGCCGGGCGGTCGAGGACCTGGGCGCGGAAGCTTTCGCGCGCCGCAAGAAGGACATGCACACGCTGCCGGAATCCTTTATTTATTCGGCGCGCCGGCATCCCTTCCGCTTGGCCATGGCCGATGGGCAGTGGCCGAAGCTAAGCTGGTTCTCGGCGCTGGTGGGGGCGGTGGTGCTCGCGCGGCGCTTAGGAAAGCAATGGCAGGGGCAGGAAATGGTGGGCATCCTTTTGCCGCCGTCGGTCCCTGGCGCGCTGGTGAACTACGCCGCGATGTTGCTGGGCAAAGTGCCGGTAAACCTGAACTATACCGTTTCGAATGAAACGCTGGCATCTTGCGCGCTACAGTGCAATTTGAAGACGGTCCTGACGGCACGGGTCTTTTTGGAAAAAGTGAAAATCCAGCCCCCGGGCGAAATCCTATTCATCGAGGATGTGGCCAAGGAGGCCGGGTTCGGCGAACGTGCGGTGGCCGCTTTGGCGACCAGCTTCCTGCCTGCCAAAGCACTCATGCGATTTGCCGGTGGCCATCGCCAGGCGTCGCTGGATGATGTTGCCACGATTATTTTTTCCAGCGGCTCGACCGGCGATCCCAAAGGCGTCATCCTGACCCACTACAATATTGCGTCGAACGTGGCACAACTCAACCAGGTGTTCATGCTGCACGCCGACGATCGCATCATGGGCATTCTTCCGTTCTTTCATTCCTTTGGCTTTACGGGGACGCTTTGCCTGCCAGCCGCCACCGGCATTGGCGTCGTCTTTCATCCCAATCCGCTGGATTCGCGGGTGATCGGCGCGCTAGTCAACAAATACGCGGTCACCATGCTGCTGGCGACGCCGACGTTTCTAAATGCTTACACACGCCGTTGCACGCCGGAAGATTTTGGCAGCTTGCGCTTTGTCATGGCTGGTGCGGAAAAACTGCCTGAGCGCATTTCGCAAGCCTTTGAAGATCAGTTTGGGATTCGCCCGCAGGAAGGTTACGGGTGTACGGAATGTTCGCCGGCGGTCACCGTGAACACCATTGATTTTCGTGCCGCGTCGTTCCGTCAAGTGGGAGCGAAGCGCGGCAGCATCGGCCATCCCTTGCCGGGCATTACAGTGAAAATCGTGGATCCCGACACGCTCGAACCGGTGGGCGTAGATGAGCCCGGCCTGCTGCTCGTCTGTGGCCCGAACATCATGCGCGGCTACCTGAACAAGCCAGAAAAAACCGCGGAAGTTCTCCGCGACGGCTGGTACAACACCGGAGATGTCGCCCGGATGGATGAAGACGGGTTTATCCGCATCACCGACCGCTTGAGCCGGTTCAGCAAGATTGGCGGCGAGATGGTGCCGCACATCAAGGTAGAGGATCTGCTGCAAGAGTTGGCGGGCGCCACGGAACAGACTTTTGTCGTTACCGCCGTGCCGGACGAGAAGAAAGGCGAACGTCTCGTCGTGCTGCATACCCTCGATGAGGCCAAGTTGGAGGAATGTCTCCTGAAATTGGGAAAGAGCGACCTGCCCGCGCTATGGCGGCCACGGAAGGACCAGTTCGTGCGTATCGAGAATCTTCCCTATCTCGGCACCGGAAAACTCGATCTGCGAAAAGCTCGCAATGTGGCGCTGGAGATGACGCAACGCACGGTGCATGAATAGCTAGGTATGCTGGCGATCGAAAGTTCTCGATGACCGAAGCTGAAAACTCCAGCCGCCAGCGCCGCTTGCTGCGGCGCATCCTGGTGACAGGAATTGTCCTGGCGCTCTGGTTCTGGACGCAGTCACTGATCGGCGCGCGGGTCGCGCCAGCATCCGGTATCGGCGACGGGCTCCACGACCTGACCGCAGGACTCAACTCCTATTTTGGCCGCCACGCTGGCGCGGCCGACGCGCTGCTCATGGTAAGCTCCGCGCTGATTGATGGCTTGGGTTTATTCCTCTTGGGACGCTGGCTTTGGGGTGGCAGCGTGCGCCCATTTCTCGGATTGTTTCTGCTGATGGCTTTGCGGCAGGTGCTCGAAGCCATCTCTCGGTTGCCACCCCCGCCCAACATGATCTGGCACTACCCGGGTTTCCCCTCGCTCCTGGTGACCTATCACGTAGCCAATGACTTTTTCTTCTCCGGTCATACCGCCATTGCGGTTTTCGGGGCCGTGGAGCTGTCCCGTTTGCGCCGGAACTGGCTTACCGTTCTTGCGGTTCTGATGGTCATTTTTGAAGTCGCTACCGTCCTGGTCCTGCGAGCCCATTACACTATGGATGTATTCACTGGGATCGTCGCGGCGCTCTGGGTGGCCCATCTCAGCGAGCAGGTTTCCCCGCCGATCGATCGACTCATCGCTGGCGGCAAGTAGAAATCACCTAACTTGCTTGTTTTGTTAAACTTTCGCCGATAGATGAGAACCGGTTAGGACATCACAGTAAGCGGTGACCCTGGTCACAGGCACGTCAGATGGGCTTCCCCTATAGTTCAGGATGTAGTCATTCCTAAGGTACTTAATTGGACCTTGGGGGTTGTTTCTCTATCGACTTCACTGCTCGTTCGCTGGCTTGGACGAGAACGGCATAACCGACAAAAGCTCTTGGAGGTCCCTTATGACCCGGGCTCCTGTGATTCTTGACGGAAATGAAGCGGCTGCTTCGGTCGCCTACCGCCTCAACGAAGTGATTTCCATTTATCCCATCACACCCTCCTCTCCGATGGGGGAGTGGTCGGACGAGTGGCGCTCGGAAGGCAAAAAGAATATCTGGGGCGCCGTGCCCGACGTGATCGAGATGCAAAGCGAAGGCGGAGCCGCGGGCGCTTTGCATGGGGCATTGCAAGTCGGAGCTCTGGGCACGACATTCACGGCGTCGCAGGGCCTGCTGTTGATGATTCCCAACATGTACAAGATCGCCGGCGAGCTGACCGCCGCGGTGATTCACGTGGCCGCCCGCACGCTGGCTACGCATGCGCTGTCCATCTTCGGCGACCATAGTGACGTCATGGCTGCGCGCTCTACGGGGTTCGCGATGCTGGCTTCGAATTCCGTTCAGGAAGCGAGCGACTTCGCGCTCATCGCGCAAGCGGCGACGCTGGAATCCCGGATACCTTTTTTGCATTTCTTCGATGGCTTCCGGACTTCCCACGAAGTCAACAAGATCATTCCCTTGCTAGATGAAGACCTTCGCGCGTTGATCGACGATAAATTCATCCAAAGCCACCGCGCCCGGGCCCTCTCTCCCGATCGTCCAGTGCTGCGCGGCACGGCGCAGAATCCCGATGTCTTCTTCCAGGCGCGCGAGGCTTCGAATCCTTTCTATCGCGCCTGCCCGAAAATCGTCGAGGACGTGATGAACCGCTTCGCTAAGCAGACCGGCCGGAGCTATCACCTGTTTGATTACGTTGGCGCCGCCGACGCGGAGCGCGTGATTGTTCTGATGGGCTCCGGTGCGGGAGCCGTCGAGGAAACCGTGACCGCTCTAGAAAAATCCGGCGAGAAGGTTGGTGTCGTCAAGGTACGGCTCTATAAACCATTCGAACTGGAGAACTTTTTTGCCGCTCTTCCCCCGACGGTAGGAAGCATCGCGGTGCTCGATCGCACGAAAGATCCGGGAAGCGTGGGCGAGCCGCTGTACCAGGATGTGGTGACCGCTTTCATGGAACGCCATGCGGCAACAAGCTCCGCGCGTTTGCCGCGCATTATTGGCGGGCGTTACGGGCTGTCCTCGAAGGAATTCACGCCGGCCATGGTGAAAGCCGTCTTTGACGAATTGAAAAAAGCCCAGCCGCAAAATCATTTCACCATTGGCATCCGGGACGACGTTACACACACGAGTCTCAGCTACGACCCGGAATTTTCCACCGAAGATCCGCGAACGGTTCGCGCACTTTTCTATGGGCTGGGTTCTGACGGCACGGTGGGAGCAAACAAAAACTCGATCAAGATTATCGGCAAGGGGACAAACAATTACGCGCAAGGCTATTTCGTCTACGATTCGAAAAAGGCCGGCGCCGTCACCGTTTCCCATCTTCGCTTTGGCCCGGATCCCATCGAGTCCACTTATTTGATTTCCAAGGCCAGCTTCGTCGCTTGCCACCAATTTCAATTCATGGATCGCATCGACGTTCTTGCCGCCGCTGAAGCCGGAGCGACATTCCTGCTAAACGCTCCGTTCGGACCGGATGAAATTTGGAACCGTCTCCCACGTCAGGCGCAAGAGACCATCCTCAAGAAGAAGCTCAAGTTTTTTGTCATCGATGGGTACAGCGTCGCTCGCGAGACGGGCATGGGCACCCGCATCAACACCATCATGCAGACTTGTTTTTTTGCCATTAGCGGGGTGCTTCCACCTGTCGAAGCCATTGCGGCTATCAAACACGCCATCCAGGAAACTTATGGAAAGCGGGGCCCAGCGGTGGTACAGAAGAATTTTGCCGCTGTCGATCAAGCATTGTCGCACCTACACGAAGTAAAAGTTCCCGAGCAGGTCTCGGCGGTCTTTGACATCTTGCCGCCCGTTCCACAACGCGCCCCCGCTTTCGTGCGCGATGTCGTGGGTAGGATCATTCTAGGGAACGGCGACTCGCTTCCGGTCAGCGCCATGCCCATCGACGGAACCTTTCCAACCGCCACGGGGCAATGGGAGAAGCGCAACATTGCCCAGCAAATCCCGGTTTGGGATACGGAGCTTTGTATCCAATGCGGCAAATGCGTGTTGGTCTGCCCGCATGCGGTCATCCGCGCGAAGGTCTATGACTCCTCGCAACTGGTGAATGCTCCAGCCACCTTCAAATCCAGCAAGCCTCGCTGGCGCGAACTGGAAACCCTGCGCTACTCGCTTCAGGTGGCTCCGGAAGACTGCACGGGTTGTCGCCTTTGCGTGGAAATCTGCCCGGCAAAGAGCAAGACCGAAACGAAGCACAAAGCTATCAACATGGAAGCGCAACCGCCTCTCCGTCAATCCGAAGCAAACAATTGGGAATTCTTCCTGGCGCTGCCGGATTTTGACCGCGAGCGCATTTCTCACACGCAAGTAAAAGACGTTCAGCTTCTCCAGCCGCTTTTCGAATTCTCCGGGGCTTGTGCCGGCTGCGGCGAGACTCCCTACCTAAAGCTCCTAACACAGCTCTTCGGCGACCGGTTGCTCATTGCCAATGCGACGGGATGCTCCTCCATCTACGGAGGGAATTTGCCGACGACTCCGTATACGCTGAACTCCGAGGGCCGGGGCCCGGCGTGGTCCAATTCACTTTTTGAAGACAACGCCGAATTCGGGCTGGGAATGCGCCTGGCCGTGGATCAGCACGCTTCTTACGCACAGGAGTTGCTTGCTCGCCTCTGCGGTCAGCTGGGCGACACGCTGGTAAAGGAACTCCTCGAGGCAGACCAATCCAAGGAATCCGGCATCGAAGCGCAGCGCGGGCGCGTGGCCGTACTCAAGCGCAAACTCGCTTCGCTCGATTCGCAGGAAGCTCGCAGCTTGCTGGCCGTGGCTGACCATCTCGTGCGCCAGAGTGTGTGGTTGGTTGGTGGCGACGGATGGGCTTACGACATCGGTTTCGGAGGGCTCGATCATGTTCTCGGCTCCGGCCGCAACGTAAACGTTCTCGTTCTCGACACGGAGGTCTATTCCAACACCGGTGGCCAGATGTCGAAGGCCACACCGCGCGGCGCCGTCGCCAAATTTGCGACTGGGGGCAAGCACACCAACAAAAAAGACCTGGCGATGGAGGCTATCAGCTATGGGAACGTGTACGTGGCGCGCGTGGCCCTGGGCGGCAGCGACACGCACACCGTGAAAGTCTTTCAAGAAGCGGAAGCGCACCACGGCCCATCTCTAATCATCGCCTACAGCCACTGTATCGCGCACGGCTACGACATGGCTTTTGGCCTGGAGCAGCAAAAAAAGGCCGTGCTTTCCGGTTATTGGCCGCTCGTCCGCTACAACCCGGCTTTGCGCCTCGAAGGCAAGAACCCTTTTTTGTTGGATTCGAAAGCGCCAACCATTTCACTCAAACAGTACGCTTATCAGGAAGCGCGCTACACCATGCTGGCGCGAAGCAATGCCAGTGCTGCGCGCGAGCTCCTAAATGCGGCTCAGGACGATGTGGAACGCCAGTGGCGCGTCTATTCCAATCGCGCCGCCATGCCGGGCCGCGCGGAAACACCGAACATCGCTCCACAGGAACCAGAAGAAAGCGCTGCCGAGACGATTAAAAAGGGAGGAGGCGAGGAATGAGCGACCTTACTTCACTTTATCTGGGTCTCACTTTGAAGTCGCCACTCGTGGCTTCGGCGTGCCCGGTAACGGAATCCGTTTCAAATATTCGGGAGCTCGAAGACGCCGGCATCGGCGCAGTCGTGCTTCCTTCGCTCTTCGAGGAACAACTCGAATTGGAAAGCAGAACCTTGGATGAAGACCTCTGGCGAGGAGCCCAAAGCTTCTCGGAATCGCAATCCGTGCTCCCGGATCTAGGAACGTACAATGGGGGGCCGGACGGTTACCTCAATTTGCTTCATGACGCAAAGGAGGCCGTAGACATTCCTGTCATCGCCAGCCTCAACGGAGTCTCCCCGGGCGGGTGGGCCGAATACGCCCGCTTGATGGAGGAAGCCGGAGCGGATGCTATAGAGCTGAACATCTATTCGATCGCCACCGAACCGGCGGAGAGCGCCGCCGATGTAGAAAAAGGCTACGTGGACCTGGTCCGCCAAATGACTCGTCTGGTTCGTATTCCGATTGCCGTGAAGCTTTCGCAATTTTTCAGCGCCCCAGCCAACATCGCCAAGCGGCTCGGCGAGGCCGGAGCCGGCGGTATCGTGCTTTTCAACCGTTTCTATCAACCGGACTTCGACATTGAATCGCTGGAAGTGGTACCGCGTTTAACCCTGAGCCACGCGGATGAATTGCTGTTGCGCCTTCACTGGACCGCGATTCTCTATGGCCATGTGCACTCCGATCTCGCCATCACCGGCGGAGTTCACAAGGCCACAGATGTCGTCAAGTGCATGATGGCGGGCGCTCGCGTGGCCATGATGACTTCCGCCTTGCTCCACAAAGGCATCCCGCACGCCGCTTATGTTCTCGCTGACCTCCGTCGATGGCTGGACGAGCATGAATACGATTCGGTCCAGCAAATGTGCGGCAGCATGAGCCGCCGATCGGCTCCCGATCCAACGGCCTTTGAACGCGGGAATTATATGCGCGTGCTGAGCTCCTATACGTTCCGGTCCGGCACTTTCCACCGCTGATCCCGGTCCGACGCTTACCTTCCGCACTACCTGGGCACCAGCCAGACATAACCTATTGTGTGTGCTCAATAGCATTGTCGTTGTGCCGCTGGTGTGGCGGTGCTACGGTTCGTGGAGCACGCGTGGAGGTGCTGCCATGCCCAGTTCTCAATCGCAAGGGTTGCGGCTTGTTTTGTTGGTGTTCGCCATTTTCTGTTGCTTTTCTTTTCTATCAGCGCAAGAGAAACCAGCTTCCTCCAGAACTCTTAAAATCGGCTTTCTTATGGATTCCTTGAAAGTGGAACGCTGGCAGACGGATCTCGACAAGTTCCAAAAACGTGCTTCGGAGTTAGGTGCGGAAGTGCTGGTGGAGACGGCCGAGGGCGACGATGAATTGCAGTTGCAGCAGGCCCAGAAGTTGCTAGCTGCCGGCGTCAAGGCTCTCGTTCTAGTTCCTCACGATGTGGAAAAAGCCGTGCGCATCGTCAACGCCGCAAAAGCCAGGAAGGTGCCGGTGCTGTGCTACGAGCGCTTGGTCCGCGATCCGGAGGTCTCCTTTTTCATTGGGGTTGACGCTTCTCGAATCGGATACCTGCAGGCTTCGGCGCTTACGCAACGGGCTTCCAAGGGAAACTACGTTTTGATTGGAGGTTCACCCACGGATAGCAACGCGAAAATTCTGCACGATGCCCAAGTGAAGGTTCTGCAGCCCTTGGTGGACCATGGCGACATCAAGATTGTTTCAGACACCTGGAGCAAGGATTGGGATCCCGCGGAAGCCTACGCACACATGTCCGCGGCGCTTGCTGCCGTAAACGGGGATGTCGTTGCGGTCGTGGCTTCCAATGACGGCACGGCGGGCGGCGCCATCCAGGCGCTCGACGAACATAAGCTCGCCGGAAAGGTTCTCGTTTCCGGCCAGGACGCCGATCTGGCGGCCATCATTCGCGTTCTCCAGGGCACTCAGACGATGACGGTTTACAAGCCACTCGGGGCCCAGGCAACCCTGGCCGCGGAAGCAGCCGTGGCCTGGGCTAAGGGAGAGAGCATCCAGACCACTGCCGGCTTAGCGATCGGAAACAAGACCATCCCTGCGGCGCTCTTGGTCCCCGTGGTGGTGACCAAGGACAACGTCAAACAGACCGTGATCAAGGATGGTTTTCAGAATCTGGAGACGATCGAGAAGAGCTTGCCGAAGGAGAAGTGGCCCAAGTAGGTGCGCGCCGGGACGCCGCGCGGTCCGTTATTTTAGGCCCCAAAAGGTAGCATCCGGCTTTACCAATTCGAAACCCGCGTCCCAGGCTTCATGGCTGCGCCAGACCACCTCGGCGTCCGCCTTGCGGCCTGTCTCCGGATGGACCAGCCGGACGCGCTTGCGTAGCGGCAGGTCCGCCCCGACCACGGCCATGCAGCCAGAGTGGCTCACGTCCACAGTGACTGCGTTGGCGCTTTCCTTGGTTCCACCCTGTTCCCATTCCACGAGTAACTTCACACGGGAGATGATGCGCTTGTGGCTGCGCAATCTTTCCCATCGTTCTCGTACGGCGGCGTCTGGAAAATTTGGAGCGAGCTTTATGGCCATGGGTGCCTCTCTGCGGAAGTTGTACCGGGCCCAGGTAGGTAGACAACTACAGGCTAGTCCTGCGTTTTGCCCGGGTCAATAGTACTTTTTAGAAGTGACCTCGGGGAGTCACCGGCTCCCTCGGTGGGCCTCCATTATCCTCTAAAAAAGCAAAAAGGCCGGTCTGCCCCCTCCGGTAATCCCCCTATATTTCATTTCCTCTAGTTGAAAGCCACCCCAGCCCATTCTCGGACGTTCCGGGAGCAACAAAAGCAGTTTTGATACATTTCTTGCGCCCAGGAGGCGCAAAAAAAAGCGCAGCGTGCAAGAAATCGCACGCTGCCCCCTCCAAGCGACTCGCCGACACCCCAATATCGGGGATTCGCAATCATGCCTAAGAAAAGGGAACTCAAACAACTCTCTCCGGTCACGACCCGTCAGGGAACACCATAAAACAAGAACAGGCCATACGCATACCTCGCGCATGGCCTGTTCTGGATTTAATCCCGGCAGCGACCTACGTTCCCACACAGTTGCCCGTGCAGTATCATCGGCCCGGCGAGGCTTAACTTCCGTGTTCGGGATGGGAACGGGTGTGACCCTCGCGGTATAACCACCGGAAACTCGAAACTCGCGAACGGATTCCTGAGCTCATCCCGAGCAAAGGAGCGCGAGTGCGACAACAGAATTGGCTGGCATTACAAGTTCGACTTCAGGTCGAACAATACTGTGCAGAAAAGGCGTAACTAGCCTGTGGTTTTTTTCAAACTCACATCTGCTTCTTCCTCAAAGACGGTTTGAGAAAGTTTTATGATTAAGCCGAACGGGCGATTAGTACTGGTCAGCTTCACGCATTGCTGCGCTTCTACCCCCAGCCTATCAAAGTCGTAGTCTTCGACTGCCCTTCTTATCCGCCGAAGCGGATTGGGAGAACTTATCTTAGGGCGAGCTTCATGCTTAGATGCATTCAGCATTTATCTCTTCCAGACTTCGCTACCGAGCGGTGCCCCTG
>DATKHV010000033.1:0-4720 GCA_035510055.1 Candidatus Cybelea sp.
GCCCGCTAGCGTAGTCTGTTTCTATCTTTTCTGTCTAAGAACTTAAAACCGACAACTGACGACCTGCCAGAAGGTAGGCAAGTCGAAGTAGGACCCGGATATATTTCGCAGTCAGCAGGAGCTAATTCCCCGCCGCGCGCGCCGGCTTCTCATCCGAAGGCGCTCCTTCTCGAATACCGCCATAACGCCGTTCGCGCTTCTGATATTCAAGCAAGGCTTCCAGCAGCCGCGCTCGTGCAAAGTCCGGCCAAAGCGTCTCGGTCACAAAGATCTCCGCATACGCAATCTGCCACAGCAGAAAATTGCTCACCCGCATCTCCCCGCTGGTACGAATCAGTAGATCGGGGTCGGGCAGGCCACCGGTGTACAAATGCCGCGAAAGCTGCTCCTCGGTAACTTTGTGTGGGGCTCCATGCCCGTTGCGCTCCGCAAGAATCGCATTCATGGCATCCACAATCTCCGCGCGCCCGCCATAATTCAGGGCTACGCACAGCACCATGCCCTGGTTCCCCGCGGTCTTCTCCATGGCCTCCCGTACGTCGTCCTGCACGCCTGCGGGAAGTTCATCGATTCGCCCGAGGAACCTCATGCGGATGTTATTTTTCTGCAGGCGTGGCATCTCTTTGCGCAAATACTCGCGCAAGAGCGCCATCAGGAAGTCGATCTCCGTCTTCGGCCGCCGCCAGTTTTCCACCGAAAACGCATAAAGGGTCAGCGCTTCAATTTTCAAGCGCGCGCACGTCTCAATCGTAATCCGCGCTGATTGCGTCCCGGAGCGGTGCCCCGCAATCCGCGGAAGGTGCCTCTTTTGCGCCCACCGACCGTTGCCGTCCATGATCACCGCTACGTGCCTCGGCAGCCGCGCCAAATCCAGCTTTTCGAGCAGATTCGCCTCTTCCGGCGTGACCGGCCCGAGCGAACTGGTCGTGGCGACTTGCAGCGTCTTGGGGCTGTGGCTATGGGACACGGTATGTAGGGCCTTGTTAAGAAACCCCTTTACGTCGCAAAGTTAACATACGCTTCGGGGGTAGCGCAACGTCGGGTGCCAAGTGTTACATCAGCCTGCGGTTGGCGGACCGCTCTGGAAAATCGACGTATAAGCGAGGATCAGCGTCAGCACGATCATGGCGACGGCAGTCACCCACGCTACGATGTTGAAAGTCATCGTGTTCACATATTCGCCCATCAACTCGCGCCGGTTCACCAGCAACAAAATGAAAATCACCACCACCGGGAGCCAGATCCCATTGCCTACCTGCGAGAAAATCAGAATCTTCCAAAGCGGCGCATGCGGCAGCAGCACGACACCGGCTCCCACCACGATCAAAATGGTGTAGAGCCAATAGAAGATCGGTGCTTCTTTGAATTTATGGTCCAGCCCCGCCTCAAAGCCCAGTCCTTCGCAAATTACGTGTGCCGTCGAAAGCGGCAAAATGGAAGCGGCAAACAGCGAAGCGTTGAGCAAACCAAACGCGAACAAAATTCCTGCTCCTTTGCCTGCCAGTGGAATCAGCGCCGCCGCCGCTTGCGCCGCGTCGGTAATGTCCCGGTGGCCGGAGACGTAAAGGGTCGCCGCCGTGCAAACGATGATGAAGAACACGATCACCATGCAGCTGATGCTGCCAATCAGCACGTCCGCCCGCGCCTGCCGATACTGACGCGGCCCCACTTTCTTCTCCACGAATCCTGCTTGTAAATAAAAAAACTGCCACGGGGCAATCGTCGTTCCTACCAGCCCCGTCAGCATCAGCAGGTAGCCCGACTCGAACTTCAGATTCGGAATCACCGTCTGCTTCGCGGCGAACAGCCAATCCGGCTTTGCCAAGAATGCGGAGAACACGTAAGACAAATACAGTACGCAGGCGAAGAGAAAAATCACCTCCACCTGGCGGTACGTTCCGCGAATCACCAGCACCCAAACCAGCATCGCCGCGAGCGGCACCGCGATGTACTTGCTCACGCCAAAAATCTGCATGGAGGCCGCGACACCCGCAAACTCGGCCACCACGTTGGCCAGGTCTACAAAGAAGCCCGTGATCATCACAAAAAACGTCGAGCGAAAACCGAACTCTTCCCGTATAAGGTCGGAGAGCCCTTTTCCGGTCACCACTCCCATCCGCGCGCACATCTCTTCGGTGACGTACAGCGCAATGGTCATCGGAATCAGCGACCAAAGCAGCGCGTAGCCATACTGCGCTCCCGCTTGCGTGTAAACCGAAATTCCCCCGGCGTCATTGTCCACGTTGGAAGTGATCAGCCCCGGTCCGATCACCGCCAGCAGCAGCGTCAGCCGGCGCCGCAGTCCACGGATCTTTCTTAGAAAATCCGTATCCCCCGCCCGGACGCGGTCAAATCTTTCGGAAATGGCGCTCCAATTCATCCGCTTGCTCGACTTCCCTTCTTAATCCTTCACCAGCTTGGACACTACGTCGTCCACCGTGATGGCGCCAATCGGCCGGTTCTCCTTATCTATCACCGTCAACATCCGCAAGTTGTACTTGTCGAAGAGTTCGAAGACTTCCTTATCGTCCGCGTTTGCGGGCACGCTGAGCAGCGGTTCCATTTTCAACTCCGCCATGCGTTGGTCTTCTGCCGCTAGCAGCAGCCGGGCCACCGGGACGGTGCCTGAAAATTGCACCGAACCGTCCAGCAGAACGATGGTGTCGAGTTGGTCAAAATTCAAGTCCTGTCCGCGCATCCACTCCAGCACTTCCTTCCGCGTGGATGCTTCCCCCACAAATGCGAATTCCGTGTTCATCATGCCCCCGGCCGTCTTGGGATCGAATTCCAGCAATTCCCGCACTTCGTCGGCTTCTTGGCCGGGCATTTCGCCCAGAAGTTCCTCGGAGGTTTCCTTGGACAAATCAGCCAGCAGGTCGGCCGCCGCGTCGGGCGCCATTTCTTCCAAAATGTCGGCGGCCTTTTCGGGATCAAGTTTTTCGACAATTTGCGTGGTAAGCCGTTCGTCCAGTTCCGCCAAGACCGCCGCCGCTGTCTCTTCGTCCAGGGACGCGATGATACCCTGGCGCTCCGCCGCGGAAAGATCTTCCATAATTTCCGCAATGTCGGCCGGGTGCAGATCCTCAAGCTTTTCGTGCGTGATGCGCAGCTTCACCCGCCGCATGGGGTCCGGTTCCACCAGGTTCACAAACTCCCAGCGAATCGCGCTTTGCGGCAGTTTGCTCTGGAGCTTTCGCACCACGGCGGACGGCACAACCCCTTGCAGCAGCCTTCGCACCGCCCCGGGAAGTCCCACATCGACCTGCGCCAAACGTAACTCGACGTTGCCATTTGTTCGGAACGGTGTCAGATCCACGTCATTGACGCGCACCACCTTCCGGCCGCGCGTATCGATGATCTGTTGGTCTAGCAAATCCTTTTGCACGGCCAGCCACGACTCGTTGGGCCGGTACAGCTCTAAGGCGCGTTCACTGACGCTCAACTCAAGTTTCCCCGCCGCCACTGACGCCACCTGATTGTGTTTGGCCACTAGCGGTTGAAAGTGGCCCCGGGACAAGAGGTAGTGCGAGACGCGGTTCGGCGCTTGCGCCGGCTCGACAAAGAATTCACGCACCCGTCCGACGTAGTGTCCCTCCACGTCGTACGTCTTGGCGCCCATCAATTCCGTTGCGAAAATATCCATGTGCGCTCTCCTCAGAAGTCGGCACTGTGATTCGCACCGCTCCTAAATCGCAAGCATTCCGGCAACAAAAAACCCGCGCACCGAAGAACCTCGGCGGCGGGCAAGTACCTCATACAAATGGACTTACCTTTAGCCGCCGGTGAACCCTCCCCAACCGACCGCGCGCGCCATGGCTTGCGCCTCGCGCGACTTTATCTGGACGCCCGGCTTACGGACCTGTCGCTGGCCGCACTGCCATCCGGACCGACTAGGGCCAGGTTCGACTTCGCTACCCGCGCGCATCGAGAGGAAATTCACTCCGTTTATGACCAAAATACAGTCACAGTTCCTTCATAAGCTGCGTGCTTTCTGAAGTCAAGAAAAAATGACCTGCCAACTGATTTTTTTAATTCCAAATTGCTATTGGGACGGAACCTTACGGTCTGAAAAGAGCATGTGACGCGGCTCTTGGCCTTTCCGGCGGCAGTCTTCCATATACAAGCGGAGGTAGTTCTTCAAGACGTAGTCGCGTTTTGAAAATCCCAGTTGCCCGGCCGCTCGATCGATCGCCTCGGCAGGGCCCTCCAGCTCCACAAACGTCCCAATGGGGGTTTCATCCAGTTCAATCAAGAGGCCCTGGGCCCACGCTTTTCCGGCAGGCAGCCGAAAGGTGGTGCGGTATTTTTCATAACGAAACCAGCCGCTCATTCCCAAGCCCTCAAAGATCCTGCTCAGATTTCCGGCGTCGGCTACCTCGAGTTCAATCTCTTCGCGAACTTTGTATGGCCCAGGTGGCGCGGTTTCCGACCCTCCGGCTGCCGGTTCGGTCGGTGGCCGCTTGAAGGTCAGCACCACGCGCTGCTTCGTCGCCTTCTTCTTGGACTTTCCCGGAAGCTCAGCCGTCTCCGTGCGAATGCGCAGCAACTGCCCGTGCTTCGCAAGCCCGCCTTGCGGCGTATCAAAGATCACATTTTCCTCGTGAACCTTGGACGCTCCGGGACCGGCGGGGCGCGCACCCATCCGTTTCAAGGCGTGCTGGAACGCAGGCACATCGCCGATCTTCAGCTTGATTTCCGTCTCTCTTGCCATGGGAGCACT
>DATKHV010000034.1:0-28844 GCA_035510055.1 Candidatus Cybelea sp.
CTATTTCTTCATCAGTTCTAGGACGGCGGTGGTCATGGCTTTGACGCCAGTTCGAATAGTGGGTTCGGGGAGGGGAGCGAATTCGCTGGAGTGCGGTCCGGGAAGGCGAGCGCCTTTGGCCAGGGCTTGTTGAAGTTTTACAGGATCGACGGCCCCGATGCGGAACATGCAGATGGGCGGCTGGGGATCCTCTAGAGCGTACAAGCTGAAATCCTCGCTGGCCATGGCGGCTTGGCCGGGAAGAACATTTTCCTTGCCGAGCCCGCGCTCGAGCGCACCGGCAACGCGGCGCGTCAGTTCGGGATTGTTGACGGTAGCGGGCACGGAATCCTTGGCAACTTCGATGAGCGGGGCGCGGTCCGGGGGAACGCCAGCGGCGGCAGCGATGCCATTGGTGATGCGCGTGATGGCGGCGAGAACCTTTTCACGCTGCTGCGGATTCATGGTTCGAACGGTAAGCTGCAGATGAGCTTCGTCGGGGATGATGTTGTGTTTGGTACCGGAGTGGAAGGAACCGACGGTGACGACGGTGGGAAGTTGCGGATCCATTTCGCGGCTGACGATGGTTTGCAAAGCAACGACAATTTCCGAGGCCATCAGAATGGGGTCTTTGGAAACTTGCGGAGCGGCGCCATGGCCGCCGATCCCGCGGACGGTGATATCCACCGAATCGGCGCCAGACAGAATGGTTCCCTCGTGCCAACTCACTTTTCCTGCTGCCAAATCCGCGGAGTCATGAAGCGCCAAAACATAGTCGGGCTTCGGGAATTTTGTGAAAAGGCCCGCGCGCAACATCGCGCCCGCCCCGCTGACGGTTTCCTCGGCGGGCTGGCCAATGAAGATGACCGTGCCGCTCCACTGATCTTTTCGTTGGGCCAGCATACGCGCAGTTCCGATGAAGACGGACATGTGAATGTCGTGACCGCAGGCGTGCATAACGCCAATTTCGGCGCCGTCGCCGCGCTTTACCTTCACGTGGCTGGCATACGGCAAGCCGGTGTTCTCCACGATGGGCAGAGCATCCATATCAGTGCGGACGTAGACCGCGGGGCCCGGACCATTGCGGAGAACGCCGACGATTCCGTAGGAAACGAGCCCGGGCGAATCGTACTGGCCGAAGTGATCGGTGACTTCATAGCCGAGCTTGCGCAATTCCGCCGCGACAAGAGCTGAGGATTCCTTTTCCTCTGTGGACAGTTCGGGGTTTTCGTGAAGGTGCTTGTAGGTAGCGACGAGCGAATCCATTTCTTTCCCGATGCGTTGGTCCAGATCATTCTGAGCAGCTAGCGGCATGGCTCCGCCTAAAACTGCCAGCCCACACAGTAGCAAGCCAAGTTTGTATTTCATCGCGGTACCCCTCGAAAAGAGCTGGCATCTTAACATTAGCGGTCAAGGGGTGGTGCATCTGGCGTTGACACATCTGGCGTTCCGCATAGCCGACTGGTTCGGAGTTGGTGGTTTACAGCCGGACAAATCGCGTGCGGGGATGATTGCCGCCATAACCAGTTGAGATTTCCTGTGGGACCTAGAAAAGTTTGTGCCCGAGGCATTTTTTTTGGCCCGCCCGGGCTTGGCATCAATTTGTCTCGTGCCTAGATTGAACCCCCTTAGCCCACAGGACAGTACAAGCCCGGCCCCAAAGGACAGTAGCTAGGGGGCCATGTCGGAAGTAATCTGAGTGATTCGGAAGTGCTCGAAGCGAGAGGTTCGCATGAAGAATAAGCTTGTAAGCGTTCTTTCCTTATTCTTCGTTGCGTTGGCTTTAGCGGTTCCGGTACCGGCACAGCAGGCCAGTTCCGGTCCCACCGTCATACCCCCCATCAGCTATGACACTTCTCCGCCTTTGGTGGACCTGATTCGTTCCGCGCCGCCCAAAGCGCCCACCAGCCCGCGCAACATCCCACTGCGCCAGCCGGCACAAGCTACCGCCGCTCCCCTCGCCTCGGCCACCCAGGACCTGGCTCTTCAGCAGCTTTCCCTGCCCCTCGTCAGCACCACACCTGGACTGGACTTTGACGGAATAGGCGCGGACGGGGTGGCACCACCTGATACGAACGGTTCGGTCGGAGCCACGCAGTTCGTACAGATCGTGAACGTAGAATACGCGGTTTACGATAAAACGTCCGGTGCCTTGCTGTTAGGCCCGACGCCGATCCACATCATCTGGAGCGGCTTCAACGGCGACTGCGCCAACGGGGACGGGAGCGACCCCGTCGTCCTTTATGACAAACCCGCCCAACGTTGGGTGGTCGGACAGATGAATGTCAATCTCACCTCCTACTGCATGGCTGTCTCCACCACATCGGATGCGACCCAAAGCTATTATCGTTATGAGTTCTCCTTTGGAAGTAACACGCCCGATTATCCCAAGCTAGCAGTCTGGCCCGATGCCTACTACTGGACGGCCAACACGTTTTCAGGTTCAACTAATTTCGTCGGAGCCAACCCTTGCGCTTTTGACCGCGCTACGATGCTGAGTGGTGGACCGGCCAACGCCATTTGTATGCAGCAGAATTCAAGCATTGACAGTCTCTTACCAGCGGACCTCGACGGAACTACGCCGCCGACGACCGGGGAGCCCAACTTCTATCTTCAGATGGTGGCGCCGGGCACGCTGAACCTCTTCAAGTTTCACGTGGATTTCACGACGCCCTCGAACTCCACCTTCACGGGTCCCACAGCGATCCCGGTGGCGACTTTCAGCGAAGCTTGTGGCGGCGGCACATGCATTCCGCAACCTGGAACGACGCAACAGCTCGATTCCCTGGGCGACCGTCTGATGTTCCGGCTGGCGTATCGGAACTTTGGCGACCATGAGTCACTGGTGGTCAACCACTCGGTGACGGCGGGAAGCAGCGTGGGGGTGCGGTGGTATGAGATCCGCAGCCCGAACCTCACCCCGACCGTTTTCCAACAGGGGACTTTCTCACCCGACTCGCAGTACCGCTGGATGGGCTCGGTCGCGATGGATCAATCGGGTGACATTGCCGTGGGATACAGTGCCTCGAGCAGCAGCAATTTCCCGGCTGTTCGTTATACAGGCCGCGTGCCCTCCGATCCAGCGGGCACGATGGAGAGCGAGAACAGCATTATTGAAGGCACAGGAGCGCAGACTGGCGGTAGCACTAGCGGTAGCAGTCGCTGGGGTGACTACAGCAGTATGAGCGTCGACCCGGCCGATGACTGCACCTTCTGGTACACGAACGAATACCTGACGGCTAACGGTTCGTTTAACTGGAAGACTCGCGTGGGGTCCTTCAAGTTCACATCTTGCGGCCAGGTTGGCTCCACGTTGTCGACGACCACGTTGATCTCCTCGCTGAACCCATCTGTCTTGGGCCAGGCTGTGACGTTCACGGCCACGGTGACTTCGTCGGCCACGGGCACACCCACCGGTACGGTGACATTCAACGATGGCGGCACGGTGCTGGGCACGGGCGCGCTGAGCGGCGGAACGGCGACCCTGGCCACCTCGGCGCTAGCGGGAGGAACGCACTCGATCACCGCGGTTTACGGCGGTGATACCAACTTCGCGAGCAGCACTTCGCCGGTCCTGACGCAGACGGTGAACAAAGCAACTAGCTCCACTTCTGTCGTCTCGTCGAATAGTACAGCGAATCGTGGAGCGGCTGTGACGTTCACGGCCACGGTGACTTCCTCGGCCACGGGCACACCCACCGGAACGGTCACGTTTCAGGACGGCGCCACGATGTTGGGCACGGGCACGCTGAGCGGTGGAACAGCGACGTTCACCACTGCGGGACTGGGAGCGGGGGCGCATTCGATCAGCGCGGTTTACGGCGGTGATGCGAACTTCACCGGCAGCACTTCAGCGATCCTGACGGAGACGATTAACCAGACGGCTAGCTCCTCTTCCGCCGTCACCTCCTCGAATAATCCGTCCCTTATTGGAACGGCTGTGACGTTCACGGCCGCGGTGACTTCGCCAGCCACAGGCACACCTACCGGTACGGTCACGTTTCAGGACGGCGCCACTACGTTGGGCACGGGCACACTGAGCGGCGGGACAGCGACGTTCACCACGTCGGGGCTGACGGCGGGGACGCATTCGATCACCGCGGTTTACGGTGGTGATCTAAACTTCGCCAGCAGTACTTCGCCGGCCCTGACGGAGACAGTGAACAAAGCAGCCAGCTCCACTTCTGACGTTTCGTCGAATAATCCATCAATCTTTGGATCCGCTGTGACGTTCACGGCCACGGTGACTTCGTCGGCCACGGGCACACCCACCGGTACGGTGACATTCAACGATGGCGGCACGGTGCTGGGCACGGGCACGCTGAGCGGCGGAACGGCGACCCTGGCCACCTCGGCGCTCGTGGGAGGAGCGCACTCGATCACCGCGGTTTACGGCGGTGATACCAACTTCACGAGCAGCACTTCGCCGGTCCTGACGCAAACGGTTGCGGACTTCTCCCTTTCAGCGTCCCCGACCACCGCGACGGTCGCGGCCGGGTCGACGGCAACGTACGCGATCACAATCACTCCCGCGGGCGGGTTCAACCAGACGATTTCGTTTCAATGCGGCAACGCTCCGATGTTGACTACTTGCAGCGCTCCTGCGTCGGTGAGCGCTATAGGTGGCTCCTATGCGCCGTTCAATGTGACAGTTGCGACAACGGCTCCGGCGCTCGTGCCGCCAGGTGCGGCTTGGCCTTTTCCGGCGAGCGGCACGAGAATCATGCTGGAGTGGCTTATCGCGCTTGTGACTTGCGGAATCCTCACCGGCATTTCCGCGTCCAGGCGAAGTCGTGGGTGGCGCCTCGCTGGTGTCACCATGCTTATATTGCTGGTCTGTGGTGGTTGTGCCATCACTGGAGGCAGCAGAACTTCCACGCCACCATCCACGGCGTCGGGGACCTACACTCTCACTTTGACGGGAACTTCTGGCTCGTTGGGCCACAACACCATGTTGACACTAACGGTGAAATAGCCGGAGAGAAGAGCCTGAAGCGAAGAAGTACGTGTTTAGATGCACTCCGCAACTTTCTTCATCTTCTTGCATTCGCTACCGGCCGCTCTACGGATTCCTGGGTCGGAACGGTCTAGAGAAAGACGACGACTTTTCGGATGCTTGCGACGCTGTTTCCGGCGAGCGAGGGGGAAGCCAAACTTTAGGGACGCGACGTGGTCAAGAAGGCTCTCGCTGTTGGGAAGCTCCTGGGGCTGGTGAGCGAGGAAACGCCCGAAGCTCGCGCTGCTGGTGCTTGCGGAGAAGGAGGATTGGGTACTACACTCGCGCGGCGGAATTTGGGAGGCAGTTCGAAGGGAGGCCGAACATGAATCGTCGGATTGGCGTTGTGGCGGTGGCATTGACGGTGGCGGGAATTCTGACGGTGCACGGGGCGTTTTCGCAACCTACGCCGCAAGCGACCCGCAAAGTGATCAAGCTCGCAAGCGGCCCGATAACAGCGCCATTTAGTGACGGCATTCTTGCAGGCAACACGCTCTATTTGGCGGGGCGGATTGGCATTGATCCGAAGACGGGCAAAGTGCCAGAAAAAATAGAAGACGAAGCCAAAGTGCTGCTGGATGGCGAAAAAGAAGTGCTGGCTCAAGCAGGTATGACCATGGATGACCTGGTGTACGTGCAAATTGCATGCACGGATTTGTCTTTGTTCCAGAAATTCAATCCCATTTACGCGAGTTACTTCTCGACGAAAGACTATCCCGCGCGGGAGTTCATCGGAGCGGGATCGCTCCTGGCGGGGGGACACTTTGAACTGCAGGCCATTGCGGTAAAGAAGTAGGGGGGCACTGCTCGCTCCGAGTGCTCGATTCTAAAGTCCTCGCCGGCGAGAGGAGCGAACCCCAGTCGGCAACAGTGATTGACCGTATGTGGTCACAATGTTATGGACCATATTTAGTATAACGCCCATATTTAGTCATATTATCTCGTCACCAGAGTCGCTAAACCCTCCGGTTTCCATATAACTCCTTTTTTTATCATTAGTTACAGATTAACAGATTTTTGCATCGACTGGCGATTGCCATGCATCTAAGACCGCCATAAAAGGTGGAGTCCATGCTGAGAATCACAACGGAAAAGAAGCGCGGAAGAATGTTCCTTGGCGTCGAGGGGCGCTTGGCGGGGCCTTGGGTGGGGGCTCTCGAGCAGTGTTGGCGGGAGTTGCACGCGGCGTCGCCGCGGGAAAAGTTCCACGTCGACCTATGCGCAGTGAGCTTTATTGATGCCGCCGGAAAAGTGCTGCTAAAAGAAATTCATCGGCAAGGTGGCCAGCTGGTCGCCGAGGGCTGCCTGAACCAAGCGATCGTGCAAGAAATTGTGGCGGAAGAGAAGAAGGGCGCCGGCAGCCGCGCGAAGGACCGCCAGAAAAACTCGCACATCATTTTTTATACGATATTTTTCAGTTTGATGCTGTGGCCCGCGGCCACAAGAGCGCAAGAAAGAAGTAAGGACCGTGCGCTGCCGCGGAAGGCGCCCGGGCCAGTGCTGCGGTTGACGCTCGATCAAGCCGTGGGGCTGGCGCTCAAACAGAATCCCACGGCGCAGATTGCGATTCTGCAGGCCGCCGAGAGCGAACAAGACAAGAACATTGCGCGGGCCGAGTTGCTGCCGCAGGCCAACGCCAACATTACGGATGAAGCAGAGAAGGTAAACCTGCTGGCCCAGTTCGGGGGCCGCATACCTGTCCCAGGATTTCCCGCGACGCTCGGCCCGTACCAAGTATTCTCCGCGGGCCCGAGCTTCGGTGTGCCGGTTTTTGACCTGACCTTGTGGCGGAGATATCGGGCGGCCGAGAGCACGCTGCATTCGAGCAAAGCCAGCAGCCGGGCGGCGCGCGAGCAGGTGATTTTGCTGGTGGTTTCGCAATACATCGGGACGTTGCGCGGACTGGCAAACGTCGAAGCTTCAGAATCGCGTGTGAGCCTGGCGCAAGCGCTTTACGAGCAAGCGGCGGACTTGCAGAAGGAAGGCGTGGGCACCGGAATTGATACGTTACGCGCCAACGTGGAATTGCAAAACGAAAAGCAGCGGCTCATCGAGGCGGAAAACGACAGGGAGACTTCGCTTTTTGGCTTGAGCCGGCTATTGAACCTGGATCCCCGGCAGGCCATCGAGCTAGCGGATTCTCTGAGTTTTTTCGATACGCCCCAGCCGGAAGTCGCGACGAGCATCGACCTCGCGCTGGGCGAGCGCCAGGAGTGGAAGGCCCTCGAATCGCAGATCAAAGCCGCCGAGTATCAGAAGAAAGCGGCGCAAGATTCGCGGCTGCCTTCACTGCGGTTCGATGGCGAATTCGCCTACGTGGGGTCGTCGGGAAACACCACGCTGCCGACGCGCACTTACGAAGCCAGCGTGAATCTGCCGCTGTTTACCGGCGGGCGCATACACGCGGAAGTTGTGCGCGCCGACTTGGAGATCAAAAGGCTCGAGCAACAGAAAGACGACCTGCGGAACCAGATTGCCCTGGATGTGAAGACGGCGCTGCTCAACCTGCAATCGGCGCGCAGTGAAGTGCAAGTGGCGAATCTGGGGGTGCAACTTTCCAAGGAAGAAGTGGACCAAGCGCGGGACCGCTTCAAGGCGGGAGTGGCGAACAACATCGAAGTGATCCAGGCACAGGATTCGCTGTCGCGCGCGAACGACAACCAGATCGCGGCGCTGTACCGCTTCAACCAAGGGCGAGCGGACTTGGCTAGAGCGATCGGGCAAATGGAAAAGGTTTACGCAAAGTGAGGGTGAGGCCACGATGAGCATTGAGATCGAAGTTGGGTTGGAGAACGCCACCAAGGCGCCGCGCGTGCCCGACGAGGAGTTACTGCTGGAAGAAACGCCGAAAGGGCTAGCGCACCCGAGGGTCAGGCGGCTGCTCCTGGGCGGCGGTGCGGTGGTGCTGGCGGCGCTCGTTGCTTTATTCGTGTATTTCCACAATCGCGAGACCACCGACGACGCGCAGGTGGACGGGCATATCACGCCGATGGCCTCAAAGGTTTATGGGCGCGTGGCGCAAGTTTTGGTGGATGACAACCAGCCAGTGAAGGCCGGCCAAGTGCTGGTGAAGATCGACCCGCGAGATTACCAAGCGGCGCTGGACCAAGCGAAGGCCTCGCTCCTGCTGGCGGAGAGCGAAGCGCGTTCCGCCGGAGTGGATGTGCCGCGCACGCGGGAAAACGTGGCCAGCGGAAACTCAAGCGCCGATGCGCAGTTGCTGGGCGCACAAGCGGACCTGGCGCGGGCGCAGACGACCTATGAGGAAGCGCAGACCGCGGATTTGGCTTGGGCGCAGGCCAACGTGGACAAGAGCCGCGCGAATGCCGAACTGGCGCAAGCAGATTTGGGGCGCTATCTGCCGTTAATGGAAAAAGGCGAAATCTCCAAGCAGCAGTATGACGCGGCGAAAGCCAATGCGGATGCCAGCGCCAGCGCGCTGAAAGCGGATCAGGAAAGACTGGCGCAGGCGCGGCGCAACGTGGAAGTAACCAAGGCGCAGTTGGACGCGGCAAAGGCGCGAGTCGAGCAGGCGCGGGCGGGGGTAGCCGCGGCACAGGCAGACGTCAAGCAGGTAAGCATGAAGTCCGCGGATGCGCAGGCGAAACTTGCCAAGGTGGAACAAGCGCGGGCGGCGGTGGAAGCGGCGGAGCTAAACCTGAGCTACACCGATATTACCGCGCCAGTTGACGGCGTGGCGACGCACAAACAAGTGGAGCCGGGACAAATCGTCCAGGCGGGGCAAGGGTTGCTGGTAGTGGTGCCGCTCGAAAACGTGTGGGTGACGGCGAATTTCAAGGAAACGCAACTGAAGAACATGAGGGCCGGCCAGAAGGCAGAAGTGAAAGTGGATACGTATGGAAGGACCTTCAGCGGGCGAGTGGATTCCATTGCCGGAGCGACGGGATCGGTGCTGAGCCTGCTTCCGCCAGAAAACGCGACGGGAAACTACGTGAAAGTGGTGCAGCGGATACCGGTGAAGATCGTGCTGGACCCCATTCCCGCGGAGAAGACTATTTTGCGGCCGGGAATGAATGTGGATGCCACGGTGATCACGAATTAACGGGGAATAAGGATAGGGAGTAGCGCGGTTATACGTAGAAACAAACGGGACAGAGATCAAGCGAAATGCGCAACACGTTACTAGCCAAGCTGCGGATGCCGGATGGGACGATCAACCCCTGGGTGATCGCCATTACGGTGACGCTGGCGACGTTCATGGAAGTGCTGGACACGTCCATTGCCAACGTGGCGTTGCCGCACATCGCGGGGAATTTGTCGGCCGGAGCGGACGAATCCACGTGGGTGCTGACGTCCTACTTGGTTTCCAACGCCATCGTGCTGCCTCTTTCGGGATGGTTTTCCAGCTTGATCGGGCGCAAGCGTTTTTACATGACTTGTGTGGTGATTTTTACGGCTAGCTCTTTTTTGTGCGGGTTGGCGCCCAGCCTGGGCGTGCTAGTGGTTTTCCGGATTTTGCAGGGCGTGGGCGGCGGCGGCTTGCAGCCCAGCGAGCAAGCGATTCTGAACGACACTTTTTCGCTGGAGAAACGCGGTATGGCTTTTGCTGTGTACGGGCTCGCCGTGGTTGTGGCGCCAACGATTGGGCCGTGGCTGGGCGGATGGATCACCGACAATTTTTCGTGGAGATGGATTTTTTACATCAACGTGCCGGTGGGCATGCTTTCGCTGTTGCTGACAAACTTTTTGGTAAGCGACCCGCCGTACATGAAGAAATCAAGCATGAAAGCGGGATTCCGGATCGATTACATCGGGATCGGATTGATCAGCTTGGGCCTCGGAAGCATGCAGATCATCCTGGACAAGGGGCAGAGAGAGGATTGGTTGTCGTCGAACTTCATCCGCGTCTTTTTCGCGCTCATGCTGGTCGGCTTGATTGCGGGAATACTGTGGGAGTTGCGCGAGAAAGAGCCGGTGGTCGACTTGCGGATGTTGAAAAACCGCAACTTTGCCATCGCCACGGCGGCCATGTTTTTCCTGGGATTCGTCCTCTATTCGAGTACGGTGCTGATCCCGCAACTCCTGCAGGAACTGCTCGGCTATACGGCGCAGCTGGCAGGAATGGCGTTATCGCCGGGCGGAGCGGTGATCATGTGCATGATGCCGGTGGTGGGGATCCTAGTGTCCAGAGTGGACACCCGGATCTTGATCACTTTTGGGTGCATCGTGTCGGCGTCGGCGCTTTTCGTGATGGCCGGGTGGGATTTGGGATTGGATTACGGACACGCCGTGCGGGCGCGCATGCTGCAAAGTTTCGGGCTGGCATTTTTGTTCATTCCCATCAACGTGTCGGCGTTCGCTTACGTGCCGAAAGAGAAAACCAATATGGGCACGGGAATCATCAACCTGGCCCGGAACATCGGCGCGAGCGTGGGGATTGCGACGGTGACCACGATGCTCGACCGGCGCGCGCAGTTTCATCAATCGCGACTGATGGAGCACGTCAATGATTTCAGCAGGGCGTATCACAACACGCTTAACGGGCTGCAAGTGAAACTGACAGCGGCGGGCGCGACGGCGGCGCACGCGAGCGCCGAAGCGCACGGAATGCTTTACGGCACGATCCAGCGGCAAGCGGTAATGCTGGCGTTTATCGACAATTTCAAAATGCTCGGTGTTGTTTTTTTCGCGGTGATTCCGATTTTGGCGCTCATGAAAAAACCGAAAGCACCGGCAGGCGGTGTACCGGTTCACTAGGAGAAAAGTTTCCGCGTGCAGCGGTCGCGCGCAAGATTTTGATTTCAATGGGGGGCTACGATGGCAACGCAAGCTGCAGTGGCAATACAACCAAATGAAGAGAAGCTGATTCGCGCCGGACAGCAAGGCGACCAGCGGGCGGTAGAAACGCTGTTCCGCCGTTACCAGCGGCCGTTGTTCCAGACGGCTTTGCGGGTGCTGGGGAACACGGAGGACGCGGAAGACGCGCTGCAAGACGGGCTGCTCTCGGCGTATCGCAATCTGAAGCGGTTCGAGGGGCGGTCGCAGTTTTCGACGTGGCTGACGCGCATCGTGATTAACGCGGCGCTCATGCGGCGGCGGAGCGCGAAGGCGCGCCCGGCGCTTTCTCTGGACGAAACGCCGCGAGAAGACGAACTGCCAGCCGCGGAGCGCTTCGCGGATGACGGACCGACTCCCGAGCAAGTGTTTCAGAGCACGGAGATTCGCGAGATGATCAGCGAGAATCTGGACGAACTCTCGCCGCTCTTGCGCACGGCGTTTGTGCTGCGCGAGGTGCAGGGCTATTCGACGGGCGAAGCGGCCAAGAAGCTGGGGGTGACGGAAAACACCCTGAAAGCGCGGTTGTGGCGCGCGCGGCATCAACTGGCGGAGCGGCTGGGACGGCGACTGCGGCGAATGCAGGACGGCATGACCGGAGGCATGGGGGATCCGGAGTGCAGCTACTGTTAAGGGACGCGGTAAAGGAAGTAAAGCAGAAGAAGGCCGGCGAGATTGCCGGCTTTCTTCTTTTAAGGCAGCTCCAGGAAAAGTCGTAGCTTGACCCGGTGCAGGCCGCCGGCCCAGCACTTTCAGGGCGGGATAAGGGCGTCTTACATGTTGCTTGCATTTGTGATGCGTTCGTGCGCTATACTGTTTTTATGGTCAAAATGACGAAAGCCGTCCGTATCAACCAGCGGCACATAGAAGAGCTTGAGAAACTCGCCAAGAAAGAAGGCGAGACCGTCAGTTTCTTAATCCAGCAAGCGATTCGAGAGTACCTCGAAAGAAAGGCGGCGAAGTGATCGTTGAAGTTTCTTGTAACGGTTGTGGCGAGTCCAGAGACTTCGCCAGAACAAGGTTGTAGTTTCTGACGGCTACCTTTGTGGCGGAACTCCATGCAAACAGAATCCGAACTTCGTTCTCCCGGCAATACCCGAGGGATGCGTTCGGCACATCCTTCCTAATGCCGCTGGCGCTTTCAGTGGATACAACACCCGCTTTGCAACACCCGAGGAAGTGGCGGCGGTAAACCGGGCACGGAGCATCCTCAAAAGAGGACTAGAGCAAGCACGCAAATAGAGGGGAGGATGTCAAAGATTAGCGGGAAGCGGCGACGTAGCGGCCGAGGACGCGGAGTTCGCTGGTGGCTTCGCGGACTTCGGCGAGAGCCTGGTCTAGCCGGGCGACATCGGTGGCCTCAAAATCGATGAAAAACTGATATTCCCAGGGGCGGCCGTGGATGGGGCGGCTTTCAATCTTCACTAGATTCGCCCCATGCTTTGCGAAAGGCTCAAGCGCGGCGAGAAGCGCGCCCGGGCGGTGGGCGAGCCGCAAGGCCAGAGAAACCTTGCGGGCATCCGGAGAAAGCCAGGCACTGGCTTCGCTTTCCGGAAAGAGGAGCACGAAGCGCGTGAAATTCTCGCTATTATCCTGAATGCTCTCGGCCAGGATCACCCCCTTATAGTGCTCGGCGGCGCGGCGCCCGGCAATGGCGGCCGAGGATTTGTCTCCGCGAGAAAGCGCTTCGCGCACGCTGCCGGCGGTGTCTTCAGCGGGAACGCGCCTCCACTGGGGATGTGCGGCGAAGAAACGCTCGCACTGAGCCAGCGCCATGGGATGGGAAGCGACCGAACGGATGTCAGCCAGGGAAGCTCCAGGAACGGCGATCAGCTGCATTTCAATCGGCAAGATGGTTTCCGCGACAATCGCCAGCCGGTTTTCCAGAAGCAAATCGAACACACGCACAACGGAGCCAGCCAGGGAATTCTCGACGGGAGCCAGGATGGCGTCAGCTGCTTGTTCGCCGACGGAGGAGAACGCGGCGTCGAACGTGGTGCGAGGGACGGTGGTAATGGTGCTGCCGAGAAGCTCGATGGCGGCGGCTTCGCTGAAAGCGCCTGGTTCGCCCTGGAAGGCCACGCGCATGGTCTTGCGGTCCGCTGTGCTCATAGGCAGGCCGCTATCTTGCAATAAGAGGCACAAAACAAAAAGCGGAGTTTCTCTGTCCAGCGAAAAAAGTTTTTGGCGTCACGCGTTGAGCACACCCGTCCCGCTTGCGGCCACCCGGAATCGCCCATTCGTGTTCGAATATTAGGAGAAGCAGGCCAAGCGTGCGAGCGATAAGCGGAGCCTGCCCGGATGCCTGCCCGGAGAGCAAAAGCGAAAGACCATGAAGATTCCCTTATGGGCAAAGATGCTGCTGACTGCCGTCATCGGTGGCGGGGCGATTTTCCTAGTGACGAATGTCTACTTTGCCGGCACGGCGATGCCTTTTGCCTTCTTTACGCTCACGCTGGCCAGCGCGATTCTTGTGCTCGCCCGCGTCCGGCGGTCTTGGCTGGACATGCTCTTTCTGACAT
Source organism: Candidatus Cybelea sp. (assembly GCA_035510055.1). GTDB lineage: Bacteria > Acidobacteriota > Terriglobia > Acidiferrales > UBA7541 > Acidiferrum. Next base: position 13,294 of record DATKHV010000034.1, read on the forward strand.
TGGCAGCGGCGATCCTAGGGGTGATCAGCGTTTGGCATTTTCACTACCAGCCGAATTGGGAAAGCTGTGTTTCCTTGTTGGGGCTCGGCAGCCTGGCGGTTTTAGGACTTCGGGCGGTGTGGTCGGAAGGGGAAAAGCAAAAGCTTCTGGCGCTGGCTTTTGCCCCTTCTTTCTTGTTCGCAGCTTTCATGGTTTTTGCTGGGGTGGTGCTGGAGCGCACGCAAGTCTGGCATCCCAAGGTCTTGGACCTGTATCTTTTTTCGTTTGATGCCAGCCTGCGCGTGCAGTTGGCGTTCATCCTGGGGCAGATGTATTCCCTGTGGCCGTGGTTTAGGGCCATCGGCACGGCTCTTTATATTGGTTTGCCGATTCCCCTGGCCATGGTTTACGCGGGTCACTTAGTGAAGGACCACCGAAAAGTCTATCCGGCGATGGCTGCGTTTCTGCTAACCGGGCCGATCGGCATACTGTTCTATAACATGTTCCCGGCGCTGGGCCCGGCGCACATTTTTCTGCAGGATTTTCCTTGGCATCCGATGACCGCGTTCGAAGCCTCCCACCTGTTTCGCGAGCCGGTCGCCGCCAAAGGGGTGCAAAACGCGATTCCTTCGCTGCACATGGCTTGGGTTCTGCTGGCGTGGTGGTATTCCCGGGGGCTCTCGGTGTGGGAACGTGGCATTGCGCTGACATTTGTGGTGTTCACCGCTTTTGCGACGCTGGGGACGGGGGAACACTACTTCGTGGACTTGGTCGTCGCGTATCCCTTCAGCGTGATGATGCAATCACTTTGCGCGTTTCCGGTGCGTTGGATGGCGCGGGAGCGTGTAACCGGCTTTTTGTATGGGTTGCTGGTGACGTTGCTGTGGTTGGTGATGCTGGGCCAAGCGCCAAAAGTGTTCTGGTTCTCTCCGGCGATCCCCTGGGCATGCTCTTTGCTGACCATTGCCTCCGCAATCTTGTTGCACCGGAAATTGGAAGCGGCCACCGAAGTCGCCTCCCAGCAGCAAAGCGAATCCGCCGCCGAAATGGCTGTGGCTCTCTCCTGAAGCAGGAATCTAACATTTTCGGCGAAGCGAGCCCCGGGCGCGCATCCGAGGACTTCCGAGTGCGCGGGAGTTCCTCCTGGCGGTATAATCTCGTTTCCGGAAAAGAGGCGCAACCATGAACCGACCAGAAGCGACCGAGTATGCGGACTACTACGCAAAATACATAGCGAAGGTTCCGGGGTCCGATATATTGAGCGTATTGGAGTCCCAGCGTTTGCAGATGCTGCAGTTGTTTTCAGGGCGAAGCGAGAGGGACGGAAGTTTCCGGTATGAGCCGGGAAAGTGGTCGGTAAAAGAGGTTCTGGGCCACATCACGGACACCGAGCGAATATTTGGTTACCGAGCTTTGCGTATCGCCCGAGGGGACCAGACGCCACTACCGGGATTCGAGCAAGATGATTTTGTGAAGAACGGGGCGTTCGGAGAACGCCCGCTCCGGAGTCTGACGGAAGAGTTCGGACTGGTGCGCAGCGCGAGTGTAGCGCTCTTTAAGAGCTTTCCGGATGCAGCTTGGTCGCGGCGCGGGATAGCCAGTCAAAAGGAAGTAACCGTACGCGCGCTGGCGTTCATGGTCGCCGGGCATCAAATGCACCACCGCCTCATTCTGGAAGAACGCTACTTTCCCGCCATTCCGAGGGCTTGATTCGAATCGCAGATTGATTTACGGCGGAACACGGAGATGGTCGAAGTAAAAGGGCTGATATGCTAGAGCAATCCGCGAATTGTCTTGGCGCGCGGCACCAGGCGGCGAAAGACGGGCCGGGCCTAACCCTTCTTCGAGGAAAGTATGGCTGAATTCGCCGCACCTTCGTCTTGATGGCCGGGCCCCCGCTTGGGAGTGCGCCACAAGCGGGCCCCAACAGCGATGGGAGCGAGGTTGCGAGGGGGCCTGGCGACTGCTAAAATTTGTTGTTTGCGGGGACGCAGCCGTCTGCGCCGTAAGGGCGGGCGGCTTTTTCTCCGTTTGGGATGGCGTTCGTAAGACGAACCGGCGCCCCATCTTGTCGGCCTGACTCCCCTCGAGTTTTTTTTCGAGTGTGACGGCGGTGAGCGTGTACTCCACTCACCGCTCTGGCCCCTGCGGAAGGGAGACTACGAGTGGCAAAGTACGATGTGGCGATCATCGGGAGTGGTCCGGGCGGATACGTGGCGGCCATCCGGGCGGGCGAACTGGGCTTGCAGACAGTGGTCGTGGAAAAAGACCCCTACTTGGGGGGAACCTGCCTGCACGTCGGCTGCATCCCCACGAAAGTGCTGCTGCACCACGCCGAAGTTTACGATCATTTCAAAAACGGGGCGGAGCTGGGGTTTGAGGTAAGCGGGCTGAAAATCAATTGGGCCAATGTCCTGGCGCGAAAGGACAAAATCGTCAAGAAGCATTCGAAAGGGATTGAGTTTCTGTTCAAGAAGAACAAAGTCGAGTGGGTGCAGGGCTGGGGAAGGTATGAAGGCCCCGGGCGCGTGAGCGTGGAGAAAGACGGGAAGAAAACGGAGATCGCCGCTTCCAATATCCTGATGGTGAGCGGGTCGGAAGCGAAATCACTCCCCGGCATGGAACCCGATCACAAAACGATTCTGACGAACCGCTCGATCCTCGAACTTCCGGAGATTCCTAAGACTTTGATGGTGGTTGGCGCGGGCGCGGTGGGCGTGGAGTTTGCCTCCATCTACAATTCGTTCGGGACCGAAGTGACGATCCTCGAAGCGCTGCCGCGCGTTGTGCCGGTCGAGGACGAAGAAATTTCCGCGGAGCTGAGCAAAGCGTTTCAGAAAAAAGGCATTCAGGTTTTCACCAGTTGCGCGGTGGAGTCCGTGAAGAAGGACGCTAAAGGCGTCACCGTGGCATTCAAGGACAAAGACGGAAAAGCGCAGACCATGCAAGCGGAGAAACTGCTGCTGGCCGTGGGGCGCAAGGCCATGACCGATGGTTGCGGTCTGGAGAAATCGAAGGCCAAGCTGGAGCGCGGATTTGTCCACGTGGGCGATAACATGGAAACAGCGGAGCCGGGGCTGTACGCCATCGGCGACATCGTTGCCGGGCTGCCGCAGCTGGCGCACGCGGCGATGATGGAAGGAATCATCGCGGTAACGCATATCGCCGGAAAGCCGACGCATCAGATCGTGAAAACCCGAATCCCCAATGCGACGTATTGCGAACCGCAAATCGGCTCGATTGGATTGACGGAAAAGCAAGCCCGCGACGCCGGTTACCAAGTGAAGACCGGGAAGTTTCCATTTGTGGGGAACAGCAAGGCCACGATTCTGGGAAGTCATGGCGGATTCATCAAAGTGGTTTCCGACGAAGAGTACGGTGAGGTGCTGGGCATTCATATCATCGGGCCGCTGGCGACGGAAATCCTCGCGGAGGCGGCCGCAGTATTGCATCTCGAGGGCACCATCGAGGACATGATGAACATGGTGCACGCGCATCCCACGGTGTGGGAAGGGATGGGCGATGCGTTCGCGTCGGTGCGCGGGCTGCAGATCAACGTTTGAGTTCTTGCTTGCGGGGACGCAGCATGCTGCGCCCCCTACAGAGAAGATCGGAACCGTGCTGAAAAAGTGCCTCGCTATCGACTTGGGACTCCTAGGCTACGCGGAAGCTTCCGCCTTGCAGAAGCAAGTCGTGGCAGCGCGGAAGGCCGGGGCCATTGAGGAGGTGCTCCTGCTTTGCGAACATCCGCACGTGATTACCCTCGGCCGGAACGGGAAGCGAGAGAATTTGCTGGCTTCGGAGCTCGTGCTTCGGCAGAAGGGTGTGGAGTTTCACTCGACGGACCGCGGCGGAGACATCACCTATCATGGGCCGGGACAGATTGTCGGATATCCGATTCTGAATCTTGCCGCCATCCGCAGGGACGTAGTGTGGTACGTGCGCACGCTCGAAGAAGCGATGATCCGAGCGACCTCGGAATTCGGCATTACCGCCCAGCGCGTTCCCGGAAAGACCGGAATTTGGGTGCGCGCCGGCAACACCGAGGAAAAGCTGGCCGCCATTGGAGTGCACATCAGCCGCTGGGTTACTTCGCACGGATTTGCCTACAACGTGTCGACGGATTTGCGGAACTTCGATCTGATCGTGCCTTGCGGGATCACCGACCGGAAAGCCACTTCCCTGGAGAAACTGCTGGGGCGGAATGTCCAGGAGAAGCAAGTCGCGCCGCGCCTCGTGAAGCATTTGGGAGAATTGCTAGGGCTGGAGATGAAAGAAGCGTCGAAAAAAGAACTGCTGGAGAAGCTGAAGCATGCCGAGCAAGCGGTCGCGATTTCAGCGTAGGAACGGGAGCAGGGCATGAAGAAGGAATTGACGCGGCAGCAGTACCTGGACTTGTACTACTACATGCGGCTAAACCGCGCCGTCGAAGACATGATGGTAAAGCTGTTCCGGCAAAATAAAATTGTCGGAGGACTGTACTCCAGCTTGGGGCAGGAAGCGGTTTCGGTGGGCACGGCCTACGCCTTGGAGAAAAAAGACTGGCTGGCGCCGATGATTCGCAATATCGGGGCGCTGCTGGTGAAGGGCGTGAGGCCGCGCGACATTTTTATGCAGCACATGGCGAAATATGATTCGCCGACCAAGGGCAAGGATGGCACGAGCCACTTCGGAGATCTGGACGACCTGCATATTGTTTCGCCAATTTCCATGCTGGGGGATTTGATTCCGGTGATGACCGGCGTGGCCATGGCCGGGCGCTATCTGGGGCAGAAAACTGTGGCGATGACCTGGATCGGGGACGGCGGCAGCTCCACGGGCGTATTTCACGAAGGCTTGAATTTTGCAGCTGCCCAGAAAGCGCCGTTTGTGTTGATTCTGGAGAATAATTTGTGGGCGTATTCGACGCCTGTCCGCAAGCAGGTGCCCCTCGAACATTTGGCGGACCGTGCGAAGGCCTATGGAATCGAAAGTTATATTGTGGACGGCAACGATGCCGTGGCGGTTTACACGGTGGCGAAAGAAGCCGTGGAGCGCGCGCGCGCGGGCCAAGGGCCGATCTTGATTGAAGCCAAGACCTTCCGCCGCATGGGCCACGCGCAGCACGACCCTGCCGAGTACGTGCCCAAGGAGATGCGCGCTTATTGGGAAGCGCGGGACCCCCTGACACTTTATGAAAAATTCCTAGCGAGTGAAAAACTGCTCGACGCCAAAGGCCGGAACGAGATCGAGGAAAACATCAACAAGCTGCTCAGCGCGGAACGGGAGTTTGCGGAGAACTCCCCCATGCCCCCGCCAGAATTGGCGGAGACGGGCGTGTATTGCACCGGCGATGATTGCCACAAAATTCGCGCCAAGTGGGAGCGGCCGATGGCGGAAGTAACCCCGCCAAGATCAAGCGTCACGGCGGTATGGACCGTCCCGGGATTCGGGTCGGGTCAAAGCTCGGGAGGGGCCAACGCCCCGATTCATTTCGGCGATACGCAGCCAGCAGCGCAGGCAGCTGGCCTGGAAGCGAAGTCCGCAAATGGTGGAAAACCCACGGCGAAAACTGCCGCGAAAGCGGCGTCAAAGAAAACCGTGAAGGCTGCCCCGGGGAGCGCTTCGCGAAAGGCGCGGAGATAGCCATGGCCAAAGCCAACGGAGCCGGACCGAATGGCAGCGTGCCGCACGAAACGCAAGTCACTTTTCTCGAAGCCATCAAGCAGGCCATGTTCGAGGAAATGGAGCGGGACCCAGCCGTTATTCTGATGGGCGAAGACGTCGGCGTGTACGGCGGGGCCTTCAAGACCAGCGAAGGTTTGCTGGAGCGCTTCGGCTGGGAGCGCGTGATCGATACGCCTATCAGCGAGAGCGCCATTATCGGTGCGGCTTGCGGAATGAGCTACTGCGGGTTGCGCCCCATTTGCGAAATGCAGTTCATCGACTTCATCGTTTGCGCTTTCAATCAAATTACCAATTTCGTGGCCAAAGGCCATTATCTTTGGAACGCCCCTGCGCCCATGGTCATTCGCGGGCCCTCCGGAGGCGGCGTGCATGGAGGACCATTTCACTCGGCGAATCCGGAAATGTATTTTGTGCACACGCCAGGCCTGAAGGTGATCTATCCTTCGACGCCCTACGATGCCAAGGGTTTGCTGAAGGCCGCGGTGCGCGACAATAACCCGGTGCTCTTCTTCGAACACAAGTTTCTCTACCGCCGCATCAAAGGCGAGGTTCCCGCCGGCGACTACACCGTGCCGATCGGCAAAGCCGTGGTGCGCCGCGAGGGGAAACACCTGACCATCCTTTCCTACGCGGCGATGATGCACACGTCTCTTGAAGCCGCTGAAGCCCTGGCGAAGGAGGGTATCGAGGCGGAAGTGATCGATCTGCGCACGTTGCTGCCGCTGGATGAAGAGACGATTTTGCATTCGGTGAAGAAGACCAACAAATGCCTGGTGGTGCATGAAGACACCAAGACCGGCGGAATCGCCGGAGAGATCGCGGCGCTTCTTTGCGAGAAAGCGTTTGGCGATCTGGACGGGCCGCTGATGCGCGTCACTTCGCTGGATACGCCGGTGCCGTACGCGCCGACTCTGGAAGAACATTTTTTGCCCAACGCGAGGAAAGTTTTTGCTGCCGCGAAAGAACTCGCGCGGTATTAGGATTTTAGAGAGAAGAGGAGAGCCAGCATGGCCGTAGACATCGTAATGCCCCAGATGGGCGAAAGTATCTTTGAAGGCACGATCACCAAGTGGCTGAAAAAGCCCGGCGACAAGGTGGAGCGCGACGAGCCCCTTTTCGAGATTTCCACTGACAAGGTGGACGCGGAAATCCCCTCGCCTTCGGCCGGGGTGCTGAAAGAGATCAAGGTCGGCGAGGGGCAGACCGTGCCGATTCAAACGATTGTGGGCGTCATTGATGCCGCGGGTTCGGCGGCTTCTGCGCCCCCTGCGGCTCCGCCGAAATCGGCTGCGGCGGCACTCGCTCCGGCGAAGGCCCCGGTCGCCGCTACTCCGGCCCCGCCAGCGCCCCGGCCCGCGGTTCCGGCTCCGGTCGCGACGCCGATGGCCGCGGCTCCCGCTTCCTCCGGCATTTCTTCAAGCCCTACCGGCGAGCGGATTCACAGTTCGCCGCTGGTGCGGCGCATGGCCAAAGAGCACGGCATCGACCTTTCCACCGTTGCGGGAACTGGTGCTGGTGGCCGCATCAGCAAACAGGATATCGAAACGGTGATCGCCGCCGGCGGCGTTCCGGCTACGGCACCTTCCGCTTACTCCGCTCCGGCTCCGGCGGCGATTTCGCGGCCGGCGCCACCTCCCGCGCCGGGCGTGTCCGGCGGAGGTGTGCGCGTAGCGCTCGAAACGGCCGTCCCGCGCGAAAAAATTTACTTCGGCAATTACGAAGTCCAGCCCATGAGCACCATGCGCCAGCGCATTGCCGAGCACATGGTGGCGTCCAAGCGCGTTTCCGCGCACGTCTATTCCGTCGACGAAATCGACATGAGCAAAGTCGCGTCGTTGCGCGCGAAGTCCAAAGACGAATTTGAAAAGCGCTACGAGACTAAGCTGACGTTCATGCCCTTCTTTGTGAAGGCCGCCGTCGCCGGATTGCGCGCCTATCCGACGCTGAACGCGTCCCTCGACGGTACCAACGTGATCCTGCACAAGGAGATCAACGTGGGCATTGCCGTGGCGCTCGACTGGGGCTTGCTCGTGCCGGTGGTGAAAAACGCCGATGAAAAGAACATTCTTGGCATCCAGCGCAACATGAACGACCTGGCAGAGCGAGCGCGCTCGAAAAAGCTGAAACCGGAGGAAGTCCAAGAGAGTACCTTCTCCATCACCAACCCCGGCGTTTTTGGCGGCTTGTTCGGACTTCCGGTGATCAGCCAGCCCAATGTCGGCATCCTAGGCCTCGGGGCCATCGAGAAGCGCCCCGTGGTCATCAACGACTCCATCGCTATCCGCTCGATGTGCTACGTAACGCTTAGCTACGACCACCGCGTAGTGGATGGAGCGGTCGCTCACCAGTTCCTGCACAAGGTGAAGGAGACGCTGGAGAACTGGAGCGAGCCCGTACTGTAAAATTTTTGCTTCTTGCGAGGCTGGGCTCAAATTGGGGGCCCACAGACGCGGTTCCTTTTCACGCCCCTGCCTATCGAGCTAGGCCGCAAACCCGGAGCTCTCTCGCAGAAAATCCGTGGCCCTTCTGCCGAGTGTCCGAAATTGGGATAGGCGGTCCCGGTAGTGGCCAGGCCGAGGCTTCTTCTCTAAACTACCTGTCGCGCAAATCATTCAGTCGAAGGACATTACGGGCCGGGAGCGCTGGCAACTTGCCTGCCCCTAGCTAGTCGCCAGAGCAAGAAAACCGGCGCTTGCTGATACGGGGAGATGTAGCGGGAGTGCCCGCAACAGTCGAGTCTTGTAGGGAATGTCAGAACGATGCTGCAGCGAATTCTCATTGCCGATGACCAGCAAGACGTTTTGGATGCCCTGCGGCTTCTGCTGAAAGGGCACGGGTACAGTATCGAGACCGTCAATTCGCCAGCGGATTTGCTTGCGACCGTGGCGCGGCAGGAATTCGACATTTTACTCATCGACCTGAATTATGCGCGCGATACCACCTCGGGGCGCGAAGGTTTGGACCTGCTGAGCCGGTTGAAGGAGATGGAAGACGCTCCGCCCGTCGTAGCCATGACCGGTTGGGCTACCGTGGGCCTGGCCGTGGAAGCCATGCAGTTCGGCGTGAGTGATTTCGTGGAGAAACCATGGACGAACTCGCGGCTGCTCGAGATACTTCAGAAACAGATCGGCCTGGGAAGGGAACGCCGCGAATTGCGGGCCCAGGAAGCGGAAAAGAAGAAGGCCCAACAGGAAGCCATCCTTTACCAGCAAGAGCAAGAACGAGAGATCGCCGAAGCCAAAGCCATCCAGGAAAAGCTGCTGCCGCGCGAGATTTCCCAAATGCCGGGGTACGAGATCGCTAGCGCTTGGCAGTCAGCCCGGTTGGTAGGCGGCGACTATTTCGACATTCTTCCGCTTGACGAGAAGACGCTGGGACTGTGCATCGCGGATGTCGCTGGAAAAGGGATGCCCGCGGCGCTGCTGATGTCCAATCTGCAAGCGGCGGTGCGCGGACTTGCATCGCTTGCGGTGGCGCCTAATATCCTTTGCAACCGGCTGAATTCCATCGTGTACCGGAACACGGAGAGCGATCGCTTCATCACCTTTTTTTACGCCCATCTGCATGGCCCCGCGCGCCGGCTGACTTACGTCAACGCCGGACATAACCCGCCCTTCGTGGTGCGCTCCGACGGCTCCGACGAGCGCCTCCGGGTAGGCGGCACGGTACTCGGCGTGTTCGACAACCGGAATTATGAGATGGGCTCGGCACACTTGTTCCCTGGGGACCGCTTGATTCTGTTTACCGACGGCGTCACGGAAGCTTCGAATCCGGCGGGAGAAGAGTTTGGCGAAGCCCGGTTGTTGCGTTTGCTGCAACTGCATCGCACCTTGGCCGCCGACGAGTTGCAGGCGAAAATCCTGACGGTAGTGGCCGAATTCAGCGGCGGCCGCTGGCAAGACGATGCCACGCTGCTGGTGCTGGCTGTGGACGAATGAAGGCCAAGCCGGGGAGAATGTCTCTGGCTTTCCGAGTCATTTCTCAGTCTACCATTTGGCAAGTCAGGGAAATTTTCTTCTATGCGCACTCATTGGCGCGGCGGCTTAGCGCTTCTTTTTCTTCTTTGCCGGCTTCTTTGCGGGCTTCTTGGCTGCTTTCTTCGGTTTCGATTTTTTTGCCTTCTTTTTCTTCGTGGCTTTCTTCTTCGCGGCTTTCTTCGCCGGTTTCTTCGCTGCGGGCTTGGACGCAGGTTTCGCCTCGGGCGCCTCTTCCTCAGGCTCTTCGCCGACGATTACCAGCTCCTCTTCCTCGGTCTCGACGATTTCTTCGGCTTCGCCTGCCAACTCCTCGTCGTCTTCCAGCCGTGACAGCTCGTTGTCATCTTCGAAATTGTCCTTCTCGAAATCCATGCCGTCCTCCCCTGGGGGAATCCCTGAGCCCAAAGGGCCCGGTGCGTCGCTGTTCTGGCCGGAGCAACCTTTAAATTTCACCCCGTCCTTGAGAGCCGTTGTTATCGTACTCGCCGTTCGTTGTCAAGCATTCTGCGGCATTCCCGACTAGGAGACTCGGGGGTTTTCTCGACCGCAGAAAGGCGAGGAAACCCGGCGCGGTCATCCGGGGAAGCCCGGTGTTCCCGTAATGCACACATAAAAAACGACTTAATTGTGATTTGCGGCGGCTTCTCCCCCAGACGTACCGCTCGCCACAGGGGATGCAGGTTTTTTCTTGGACTTCGAACCGGTCCGCGCCGGCGATGTTTCCGGTGCTCCACCTAGGGTGTATACGCGCAGTACCATGCCCCGGCTCACTCGGTTGGCTTTCAAGTGATTCCACTTGCGCAAATCATCTGCACTTACGCTGAAGCGGTCCGCGATTCCTAGAAATGTGTCGCCTCGCCGCACGCGATAACTCACCAACCGCCGTTTCGTTTCCGATTGCGGCTGCGTCGAAGGGATAATCAGCTTTTCCCCGGCCTCCAGCGCGGCGTTGCGCTCCAGGCTGTTGGCGTCGGCGATGGCCCCCGGTGTCACGTGATATTTCTTGCCGATGGACGTGAGCGTTTCTCCCGTCTCCACGCGATGGCGGCGCCAGCTGACCCACTTGTCCGGCGGAATATCGGCGATCTCCGCGGAGAATTTTTGCGCCGTGCCAAGCGGCAGATGCAGTTCGAAAGAAGGATCGTCGGGAGTCGCAAGCCGCAGCAGAGAGGGATTCAGCGCGCGAATGGACTCCACGTCCACGTCGATGGTTTCCGCCACCAAGCGCAGATCAATGGCCCGGCCTGGTTTCACGACGTCGGTCGCGACCGGCGCTTCCGGTTCGACCTGGATGTTGTAGTGGGCCGCATCCTTGGCAATCAGCGTCAGCGCGATAATGATAGGCACGTAGTTTTTCGTTTCACGCGGGAGCACATTGCGTTTGTAAAGCTCCCAAAAATCGGCGTAACCGGTTCGCTCGATGCCCTTTTGCACGTTTCCCGGGCCGCAGTTGTACGCGGCCATCGCCAGGTACCAATCGCCGTACATCTTGTAGAGATCACGAAGATGCTGCGCCGCGGCGCGGGTAGCCTTTTCGGGGTCTTGCCGTTCATCGATCCACCAGGTGTGCCGAAGCCCGTATTCGTGGCCGCGGTAAGCCACAAATTGCCAGATGCCCCGGGCACCCGCCCGCGATAACGCCAGCGGCTGGAACGCGCTTTCCGCTTGCGCTAGGTAGATGAGGTCCTGCGGCAGGCCCTCTTCTTGCAGCACCCGCGAAATCATCTCGCGATAGCGCCCGGCGCGGCGAAGCCCGGTTTCCACGATGGCGCGGCCGCGCGGCGTTTGAAAGAAATTCAGAAACGAAAGCACCTGGTCGTTTACCGTCAGCGGCAGGTCGTGGGAAAAGTTCATGGCCGCTTCTTCGGCGCGGGCCTTCAAGCCCGGGTCGACCGGGAAAGTCATCTCCGCCACTTCGTCAATCGCCGCCGGAACGGCTGGCGCTTGGCTAAAGCCGTCGCCGGCTTGGAAGGCTTGCAGCTCGTAGGCATACACCGTGTCCACTACGCGGTGAAACAGTTCGCTCAGTTTGGGATCGCCGTTCGGGTCGTAGCCGCTCTCCAGCATCCAATCGACGGCGTCGTCAAAATCCTTGCGCGCGGCTTCCAGATGACCGGCCTTGAAATTCTGCTCGCCGGAGGCGAACTTCTCCTGCACCTTCTGGATCAGGTAGTCATTCCAGGCGGGAACCGGCGCAAGCAGCCAAACGTAGTCGCGGTGCGGGGGATTCTGCACCGGCAAAAGCGCAATTTCTACCGGGGCCTGTGTTGCCGCCGGTGTGGATGCCAGTGCCGGAACGCGCGCTTGCACCGGCTTCTTCCCCGCGTCCTCGCAGCCTAGCAACCCCGCCGCCAAGAGCAGCGTACCCCCAGTGATCATCACCCTGCGCCGCATCTCTTTATGTTAAAGAGCGTATCACCGTAAGGTCAACGCATTCCGTGGGGATGGGGGTTGACGTTCTCACTACACCCCGGGGTCATGCCGGCCACGCTCGGCGTAGTTCCTGGGGTGCTTGGTTTGAGATAGACTCGCGCTGGAGGTCATCCCGTGAAAGCCATCTCGCGATTCGCCAAGGCCAGCTTCTTCCACAGTCAGATCCTTCGCCTGCTCGTCTTGTTCGCCGCCTGCGCTTCGCTCGCTGCCGCTCAGCAAAAGAGCCTACCCCCGGAAAAACGTCTGCAAATCGAAACGGCCGTTTCCCGTTTCATGTCCGCAAACAGCGTGCCGGGAATTGGCGCCGCGGTCGTGCTGGAAGGCGAACCAATATGGTCCGCGGGATTTGGCATGGCCGACCTAGAAGATTCCGCCCCGGCCACGTCCTCCACGCTCTTCCGGCTGGGGTCCATCTCCAAATCGATCACCGCCACGGCCATCTTGCAACTTTGGGAGCGCGGCAAATTGGACCTCGACGCGCCCGTAGAGAAGTATTGCCCGGCCTTTCCCCCAAAACAATGGCCTATTACCTCGCGCGAACTGCTTGGCCACCTGGGAGGCATCCGGCACTACCGTCCCGACGGAAAAGGAGACATCCCCGAAGACAGCGCCCGTCATTTTTCGACCATGGAAGAATCGCTCCAGGTTTTTGCGGCCGACCCTTTGGTTACCAAACCTGGAACGAAATTCAACTACTCCACCTACGGCTACACGCTGCTCGGGTGCGTGCTGGAAGGCGCCGCTTCCCAGAAATATGTGGATTATGTGCGCGAGAACATTTTCAAGCCTGCCGGGATGACCGAAACCCAAGCCGATGATTTTTTCTCCGTCATCCCTCATCGCACGCGCTGGTATCATCAGGACAAATCCGGCTTCGTCCGCAACGCTGGCGTCCTGGACTCCAGCTACAAAATTCCCGGCGGCGGACTGATCTCTTCCGCTGACGATATGGCCCGTTTCGAGACCGCCATCCTCGCCGATAAGCTGCTCGCCCGCGCCACGCGCGATTTAATGTGGACAAGTTTGAAAACCACCGACGGCAAGCTGACTGGCTATGCCCTGGGATGGGGCATCTCGGACATAATGGGTGTCCACCTCGTAGCCCACACCGGCGGACAACAAGGAACGAGCACGGCGTTTGGCCTCGTGCCCGAGCGGCGCGCCGGCGTCGCAGTGCTCGCCAACATGGACAACCTAGACGCGAATCAACTGGCCGGCGAAATCTTAAAGATCGTCCTGGACCTCCAAGACAAAACTCCTTAGCTACCGGTGCGGAGGCCTTAATTTCTTTTCTTCTTTTCAACTCTCAACTGTCGGTGGTCAGCCTCTCCCCAAGCATCTATCCCTCCACCCCGTGGACCTGACAACACACGGCCCAGAAACCCCCAAAAACCTCTTGCATAATCCACCATCTCGTGTTACTCTGTGTTTGCGTTTGTTGCTCTTGTATCGCCTTTGGGTAGTAAAGCGGTCGCAAGGTCACACTTGCGGCCATTTTTTTGTTCGGTTGACCGCTTTGCAGTCTTTCCGAACGAAGCTTGAAGACGGCCGCGGCTCTGTTGAGGGGCTCGGGACTTGGGGCATCAGATAGCTTAATGTTGTGCTCAGCCGTATCCCGGCTGACAGAAAAGAGTAAAGCAGTGAGTAAAGAACAAGGTACAGTGAAGTGGTTCAATGCCAGCAAGGGCTTCGGCTTCATCCAGCGCCAGAGCGGTGAGGACGTTTTCGTCCATTTCTCCGCGATCGTGGCTGATGGCTATAAGACGTTGAACGATGGCCAAGCTGTTGAATTCGAAGTTTCCAAGGGCCCCAAGGGCCTGCAGGCCTCGAACGTACAGCCCCTCTAATCGATAGCTGCTTTCGGCCTGCCCGGCCTTAACCCGGTCCTGCCCGATTCCAGCTGCACTTCACAAAAATACAAAACGGGCGTCCCGCTGCAACCCGGGTCGCCCGTTTTGCTTTTGGAATAGGCCTTCGTGGCTCGGCGAGCCGCCCCCCTTCGGGAAACCTATGAGGCGAGCCTGGTGGCGTTGCCGGTGGAGCGCACGGAAGAGTTTCTCGCTCTCCTAGGGCCGGAAATAGGACGACTCGGCTCAGCAGTTAAAAAACCTCGCGACTGCTGGTACTCTTCTAGCGAGGGAGCCGCCTTCTCGTCCCCGAACTGGAGCCATTTGGAGCGATGCGCGGTCGAGGAAGTTTGCCGCGATGCGATGGATACGGCCGATGCGGTGAGTCAGGAATTCGCAGAAAATGAAGATTCTGGTTACCGGCAGCAGCGGGCTGATTGGTTCGGAGGCCGTCGAGCACTTCGACCGGCAGGGGCATCAAGTTGTCGGGGTTGACAACAACATGCGGAAGGTTTTCTTTGGCCCGGCCGGCGATACGCTTTGGAATCTGGCCCGGCTGAAAGGCGTGACGAAGAGATTCACACACGCGGCCTTGGATATTCGTGATCGGACGGCCATCGAAGAACTCTTTCGAGCCGAGCGGCCCGATTTGATCGTGCACTGTGCGGCGCAACCTTCGCATGATAAAGCGCGGGAGATCCCACTGCTGGATTTCGAAGTGAATGCGCTCGGCACGGTGCATCTGCTGGAAGCAACACGTCGGCATTCGCCCGAGGCGGTGTTCGTATTCCTGAGCACCAACAAGGTTTACGGCGATGCGCCTAATGAAATTCCCCTCAAGGAATTGGAGAAACGCTACGACTACGCGCGAGCGGAGGATTTTGCCGGTGTCGCCGAAACCTGCCGGATCGATCAAACCCTGCATTCACTGTTCGGCGCTTCGAAAGCGGCGGCGGATCTTGCCGCGCAGGAGTATGGTCGTTATTTCAACATGAGAGTGGGGGTTTTTCGTGGCGGCTGCTTGACGGGGCCATCGCACTCTGGAGTGGAATTGCACGGTTTCTTGTCGTATTTAGTGAAGGTGACACTCAGCGGCGGGAAGTATTCCGTTTTTGGCTACAAAGGCAAACAGGTCCGCGACAATATTCATAGTCATGACGTGGTCCGCGCCATCGAGGAGTTTGCCGCAAGTCCGCGGCCCGGCGAGGTGTACAACCTGGGTGGGGGCCGCGCGAACAGCATCTCCGTGCTCGAAGCCATCGAGCGGATCGAGCAAATGACCGGGCGCAAGCTGGATTGGCGCTACGTGGACGAGGCCCGCAAGGGCGATCACATCTGCTATATCTCGAACGTCGGCAAATTCCAGTCTCATTATCCGAATTGGAAAATTACGCGGGGATTGGATGCCATCCTCGAAGAGATCATAGTGTCCCAACGCGCGCAGCTGGCGCAGTCTACGGCCCAATAGGTGAGAATGAAAGCACCTTTTTTTACCGTCCAGATCGATAGCTCTGCTCGCGGAAGACTTCGACATGGTCATCGAGCGCGTGGCGTGGGCCGAGAGTGGATGGGCTCGCGCGGCCAGCACGCTTCGGCATCGCGCACGGGAGTGGCGCGGCGCCTGGGTGCTTGTGCAATATACGGCGTT
>DATKHV010000035.1:0-7852 GCA_035510055.1 Candidatus Cybelea sp.
GCGCGCAATTGAATGGCGACCTTTAAATTGGCCAGGGCGGAATCGGCTTCGCCAGTGAGACAATCGAGCGCCGCCAGGGCGTAATGAATGTGATCGGCTTTGGGCGCGGCTTTGCGGGCTTTATCGAGACTTTCGCGGGCATCATCCCAGCGGCCGATGTTCATCATCGCGACGCCGCGCTGATAGTGCTCTTCCGCGGTGCGCGGATTCTGCTCCTGGGACGGTTTCATGCGCTGTTCGGTAATTTTCACGTGCATGCGCGCGCGATCCGCAAGTTCCTTGCTGGGGCCTTCCAAGACTTTTTCTAGTTCCTGCTTGGCGCGGGCGAATTTCTGCTGATGAAAGAGCGCCAAAGCTTCATCATAGAGTTTGAGTTGGGCCTGGACGCGCGGGTCCACCAGCTCTACACCACCGCGCTGGGCGGGCGGAGGGGGAGGAAAAGCCTTTTTTTTCAAAGACTTAGAAGAACTCCGCGCCGCGCCCTTGGAATGCCTTGCTGGCCTTGACGAGGGCTTGTGCGCTTTTGCCATGGGGCGAATGCTAACAGAGCCCGTTTCGCGCGTCAACGTCGCCGCAAACGAAGTCACTTGAAAGCCTGCAGACGCGCAGGCGTTACCGAACGGCGGCATAAGGCAAAATAGGGCGTGGAGTTCGCTGCGGAATCGCGGACACTTATAGGTGCAGCACGCGCATGGTCTTACCTAGGGGTGGGAATACTGGCCTGCCTGAGCCGCGTATGCTATAAGTTTGTGTCCGAATTCGGGTTAACGAAAAAGTGCCTTTCATCAATTTTCCTGCTCGCGAAATTAACTGCAAGCTCGTTTATTACGGTCCAGGTCTGGGTGGAAAGACCGCCAACCTGCAGTGGATCTACGACCACACCGGGCAGAACCAGAAGGGCAAGATGGTTTCGCTGGCGACGGAAACGGACCGCACGCTGTTCTTCGACTTCCTGCCCTTGGATTTGGGAACGGTGCGCGGATTCAAAACGCGCTTTCATTTATATACGGTGCCAGGACAGGTTTTCTACGAAGCCAGCCGCAAGCTCATTTTGAAAGGCGCGGATGGCGTGGTGTTCGTGGCGGATTCGCAGGAAGAGCGGCTGGACGCGAATTTCGAGACCATGGAAAACTTGCAGGAGCATCTGAAAGAGCACAACCTGAATTTCGCGACCATTCCGTACGTGCTGCAATTGAACAAGCGCGATTTGCCGAACGCTATGTCCGTGGCGGATTTGACGAAGCAACTACAGAAAAAAGGCGAGCCCGTTTTGGAAGGCGTGGCCATTCAGGGATTGGGCGTGTTCGAGACGTTGAAAGAAGTGGCGAAGCTGGTGCTGGCGGAATTGAAAAAGGGCGGGTAAGAAGAGTCACTCCCAAGCGGCAGGCGTCCAAGTAAAAAAACTAAATAGTTTCCGTGCCCTACTTGAGGCGAAAAGTCACTTCAATCATCACTCTGCTTGCAAGGGGTTGGCCTTCGCGCGTAGCTGGCTTGAACTGCCACTCACTCAAAGTCTTTATCGCCGATTCATTCAAACCAAACGGCAGTCCTTGAACAACCTTCGCATCAAACGTGCGGCCTTCGCCAGAAACAGTTACTTCCAACATCATGTTGCCGTTGAACTTCACAGTGCGAGCAGGATCGGTGTAATTGGGATCCGGGCAGTGCACACAGACCGGAGAAGTTATGCCGTTAAGGCCCGCTCTTTGGATCAACGGCGTTGAAGCTTCTTCAGAAGGAGAAAAATCTTTGGGGAAGGAATCGACTGGGGTCAGAGCGCTCGCGAAATCAGAGGACGGCAAAGAAAATCGTTCCGGCGGTCCGGCCTTCTCCTTTTGGCAGGAGAACAAACCCGCCTCAACGCGGAGGGTTTCGCCGCGAACTTCGGTTGTGCCATTCAAGACTGCAGTCGCGCCTAATTGCCTTCCCAGCCACCGCATCGCTTCTATGTTATTGAGAAGTGCGTCCGGAATGCGCTCCTTCGCCAAATAGGCGCGAAAGCGGGAGCGCTCAATGATTTTGATGCCCGCTTGCTGAGCAGCCAGTTCCTTGGCGACTGCGTCCGCGAGCTGTATTCCCAGCGGAGAGGTCAGGCCGGAAGAAAGCTTGAAGTTTAGGATGAGAACGATGCAATTCCCCGAATGGCAATCTGCTTTTCCTGCGTTTCGCAGGACACCGCTGACAAGCGACCGAATTTCGCTGGCTGGAAGAACGATGGCCGCCGCTTCCTGCGGGCGAGAATGGGATGCGCCAACCAGGGCCAGCAACACCGCTACAAAAAATCGCAATGGGGTTCGCAAGCGAAACCGTCCCGCCATAGAGCAGGAGTGTAGCACAAGGCAAAGATCAGGAATCACGGAAGCGGGAACAGCTAGAAATTGGCGAGGGCCGCGGATTCGGATTCGAAGGTGGGAATGGCTTCGACGAGACGGGTGACCGTGAGGGCGTCGCGGACGCGGCCCTGGCCGCAGACGAGGCGCAGAACGCCCCCTTCGCGGGCCAGCCGGATGGAGATGCGCACCAGGGTGGAGATACCGGAGCTGTCGATCTGCGGGATGCCGTTCAAGACGACGATGACTTTTTTTGCGCCATCCTGAATGACAGATTGCAGAGCGTCGTGGAGCTGATCGGCAGGCTCGCCAATAGTGAGGCGGCCGTGAACTTCGAGGATCGAGATTTCGCCGGATTCGCGGACGTTTATTTCCATAGGCAGGCGGTCAGTCATGACGTGAGTCAATTTACCTTGTCTGGGTGGCGATGGCCAATGGCCAGGCCGCACGGCATTATACGCTGGAGGGGAAGTTGCACAAAGCGAGTTGGACCAGGCAGACCAAGCAAGTCCGACAAACTCAATCAGACAAACTAAGTCAAATAGAGAGAACCGCTCCTGAAGTTTAAATGCCAAGCCTTCGGACCGGACAGAAGCGCTGCATCAGAAAAACAAATCGTGGAAATTAAAATTTCAGGCTAGGACGAAGGGCGAGCTTGCGTATAATGCAGGGCGGCGAAGCGGTGGGTCCCCGGCAGTCGAATCCAGAACCAGCGGAGCAGACACATTTATGAAGTGCGTAGGATGGAAGTGTAGTTTCAGCCTTGTCCTGGTGCTTGGGGCCATCCTGCTCGTCGCTGTTCCCCTCCGCGCGCAACAGCCACCCCCCTCTTTCGCTGTTCCTGCAATGAAAGCCTCCTTTCTAGCCACGCCGGAAATCTCCAAATCACTCAATGAAAAGCTGGTGCAACTTGATAAGGATGTGAAAGCCGCGCAGTCGGCGGGCGATAACGCGTGGATGCTGGTAAGCGCGGCGCTCGTGCTGATGATGACTGGGCCGGGCCTGGCGCTGTTTTACGGCGGCTTGGTGCGGCGGAAAAATACGCTGGCAATCATGATGCAGAGTTTCGCGCTGATGGCGCTGATTACCATCTTGTGGGCCCTGGTGGGATACAGCTTGTGCTTCGGCGGGAACGGACCGGTCATTGGCAGCTTCGAACACGCCTTTCTGAGGGGCGTGGGAGCGGACCCCAATCCGGATTACGCTGGGACGATTCCGCAGGCCACCTTCATGGTGTATCAGTTGATGTTTGCCATTATCACCCCGGCGCTGATTACTGGCGCGACGGCAGAGCGGATGAAGTTCAGCGGAACGGTGCTGTTCCTGACGCTATGGTTCCTGGTCGTGTATGCGCCGCTGGCTCACATGGTGTGGGGCAAAGGCGGACTGCTGAACGCTGTGGGAGGCAAGTTTCCTTGTCTGGACTTTGCCGGCGGAACCGTAGTCCATATTTCTTCTGGTGTTTCGGCGCTGGTGTGCGCGTTGTATATGGGCAAACGTACTGGGTATCCGAAGCAGCCCATGCCGCCGCACAGCCTGGTGCTGAGTTTCATCGGCGCTTGCTTGCTGTGGGTAGGGTGGTTCGGGTTTAATGCGGGCAGCGCGCTGGCGGCCAGTAGCTTGGCCACGAGCGCATTTGTGGCGACGCACTTCGCAGCGGCGGCTGCGGCGCTGGGCTGGAGCGCCGCGGAATGGCTCAAGAATGGCCGCGCGAGCGCGCTGGGCGCCATTTCCGGCGCGGTGGCAGGGCTCGTAGCAATCACGCCTGCTTCGGGGTTCGTCGGCCCAATGCCGGCGTTGGCCATCGGATTAATTGCGGGTGTCTCGTGTTACCTGATGGTGACGAAAGTGAAGGCCCTCTTCGGGTATGATGACGCGCTGGACGCTTTCGGGGTGCACGGCGCGGGCGGCACCATCGGAGCGTTGCTCACCGGCGTCTTCGCGCAAACGGTGATCAATCCCATCTTTGGAGCGGAAAAGCCGGTCGGCGGCCTGGATGGACATTGGAGCCAGATCGGCAACCAGCTCATGGGCGTGCTTATCGCGTGGGGATTTGCCTTGGTCGGAACAATCGTGTTGCTGAAGGTGACGGACTTGCTTACCGGCGTGCGCGCGCCGGAAGAGCACGAGATCGAAGGGCTGGACATTACGCAACACGGCGAAGAGGCTTATAACCTTGAGTCGTAAGGCAGGGTGGCAAGGGAGCGTCAGGCAGGGGGCGGAGTGGAAACATCCATGATGAAAATCGAGGCAATCATACAGCCCTCGCGGTTCGAATCGGTGAAAGACGCGCTGCGCGAAATCGGCATCGAGGGGATGACGGTGACGGAAGTGCGCGGACACGGCCGCCAAAAGGGACACACCGAGGTGTATCGCGGACGCGAATACACGGTGGACCTGCTGCCAAAAATTAAATTGGAGATGGTGCTGCCGGACGCGCTGGCCAACCGCGTGGTGGACACAATTTTGAAGACCGCCAAGACAGGAAAGATTGGCGACGGTAAGATATTCCTATCAAGGGTTGAGGAAGCAATCCGGATTCGCAACGAGGAGCGCGGTGAAAGCGCGCTCTGAGGAATCACTCTTGGCCGCCCGGCAGCATGCGTAGTGACCGCGGGGCGCTCGACGTGACAACCGCTGCACGCCCCAGTCTCATTCCGGGCATCCCACCCGCAAAGAACATGCAAGGTTCCCCAACGCCTCTGTCGGTGCTCGGCCCGCAGGCCGAAGCCGAACGACAACGAATCCGGCAACAATTTGAGACCGGCACCAGTGCGCGAGAAATACTGCACGCGCAGTGTGAGCTGGCGGACCGTAACGTCCGGCTGATTTTTGAGGAAGTCCTGCGGGTGCATAACCGCGAGCCGCAGGGGCTCTGCCTGCTAGCGCTGGGCGGTTACGGCCGGAGGATGCTCTTCCCTTACTCCGACCTCGACATTCTATTTTTGCTGGGGAACGAAAGAGTGGAGCAGGAATCGCGGCCACTCATTTCCGAGTTTTCGCGCACATTATGGGACATCGGATTTCGCGTCAGCTCGGCGGGGCGCACGCTGGAAGAGTGCAAACGAATTGAAGAGGACAACGCGGAGTTTCACCTGGCTTTGCTGGACCGCCGGTTCTTGTCAGGCGACGCCGCGCTTTTCGAGAAGCTGGACGCAAAGGTGCTGCCGGGGTCAGAGAAACAAGCGCGGCCGTTTCTGCTGGCGGAAATTCACCGGCTTACCCGGGAGCGATTGGCACGCTACGGAAATACGATCTTTCACCTGGAGCCCAACGTGAAAGAATCGCCGGGCGGTCTGAGGGATTATCAGGCGACCATCTGGCTGCGGCAGATCGTGGAAGAAAAAAAGGGGATTCGAAACGTCACCGTCGCGGAGGAAGAGCTTTCCGCTTCCGCCGTCGATTTTCTCAGCGCCATCCGGTGTTTTCTGCATTACAGCAACGGCCGGAACGATAACACGCTCACTTATGAATTGCAGGCAGCGGCGGCCGAACGCGCGTTGGGTATCGACGACGGGGTGGCGCGTACTCCGTCCGAGTGGATGCGCCAATATTTTCGGCACGCCCGCACTCTGAACCGGCAACTCTTACGCTATCTCGAGCAAAAAGCTCCCGTGCCATTGACTTTGCGGCAACGCTTGTTCAATGCGGCGCGCGCCGCCAAGGTCGAGTCCGGGTCAGGCGATGGCAAAGTGTTCACCGTGCGCGATGGCTTGCTCGAAGTAATCGACCAGCCGGTGCTTTCGGACCGCGCGGTCACTTATTCGCTCTTTGCCGAAGCGGCTCGCACGGGTACCCCGCTGAGCCGGGAGGCGGAACGCAGTATCGGCTATGTCCTGACGCATCCGGAACTCCCTCCCAAGAACCCGGAGATCTCCTGGGCCATGCTGCGCGATATTCTGGGTTCCGACTATCCGGGCGTGGCTTTGCGGTCGATGCAGCGGCTTGGATTGCTAGTGGAAGTGCTGCCGGAATTCGGTTTGATCGACTCGCTGGTGGTGCGCGATTTCTATCACCGCTACACCGTCGATGAACATTCCTTGCGCACCATTGAGCACTTGCAGGAATTGGCGGAGCCCCCGGACGAGCGAGGAGCGCATTTTGCAGCGCTCTGGAAAACCGCCGAGCGGCGGGATTTGCTGATCCTGACACTCTTGTTGCACGACGTGGGCAAAGGAATGCCGGTGGAAAACCATATTACCGGCAGCCTCGCGGCGCTCGATAGCGCGGCCAAAAGATTGCAACTTTCTCCGGAAGAAAAAGAAGAAGTCCACTTCCTGATCGAACGCCATCTGGACATGTCCGCAACCGTGCAGCGGAGAGATATTTTCGATCCGGCCACTGTTTCCGGCTTTGCGCAATCCGTAACAACGCTGGAACGTCTGCAAAGATTGTGCCTGCTTACCTACGCGGACATCCATTCCGTCAACCCGGAAGCGCTGACGCCGTGGAAGGCGGAAATGCTGTGGCAGCTTTTCGTGGCGACTTCGAACCATTTCAGTCGCACGCTGGACCGCGACCGCTTGCACGCCCCGGACGAAGGCTCACTGCTTGAACGCGTGAAGGCGCAAGCGGGCGACGTCACTCTTGAAGAGATCGAGAGGTTCCTCGAAGGTTTCCCGCGGCGCTACTTGGCGGTGCATTCGGCGGCGGAAATCGCGGCCCACTTCACTCTCTACCGAAAGCTGGGCGCGGATCCCGTGCAGACCGAATTGCTCGCCACACGCCACGGATTCTCGCTAACGGTCCTAACGCCGGACCGCCCGGCGCTCTTCGCCACGATTTCGGGCGTGTTGGCCGGCTGGGGCATGAACATCAACAAGGCGGATGCTTTCGGGAATGCCGCCGGAGTCATCTCGGACACATTCCACTTCACCGATCTTCACCGCACATTGGAGCTGAACCCCAGCGAAGCCGAGCGCTTCCGCAAGAGCCTCGCGGACGTGGTGAACGGAAAGGCGCCTCTCGAGCCGCTCTTGAAAGGACGTGAGACCGCCAGCCGCGCGCGCGCGCCAAAAGTCACCGTCGAAACGCGCATCAACTTCGACGATGCTTCCTCCGCCCACAGCACGCTGCTCGAAATCATTACGCAAGACCATCCGGGATTGCTCTACGAGATGGGTTCGGCGCTGGCCCGCCTGGGATGCAACATCGAAGTCGCGCTGATCGACACGGAAGGCCACAAGGCCATTGATGTTTTCTACCTGACCGCGCAAGGCAAGAAACTCACCACGCAGAAGCAGGAACTCCTCCGCGAAGTGCTGCAAGGAACTCTAGTCTAAGTCTAGCGACGTTCCATGTAGCGAGGGACGTTCAGTTCACGATTCTTGCCTTTCCATTCCTTCTAGATTTGCAGTTCGCGATGGGCGTCCGCGGTGCGGGATAAATAATGCTATTCTACGCGCCGCTGCCATGTATGGTTTTGGGGAGGAGGGGAGGGCTTGAGGTTCTGAGAGGCCATTTTCGAGTCTCCTTTATTCTTATAAACTTGCCTCTTGGGCAAGATGCCGCCTCGCGGATGT
>DATKHV010000036.1:0-6133 GCA_035510055.1 Candidatus Cybelea sp.
TTTCGCATGTGGAAAACGAAAGTGGAAAACTATTCCGGACAGGGTCATGAGTTCGAGTACAAGGGAACGAATGGTTTTCTGATCACCATTACATTCTCCGGAAAAGCGACGCCCAGCCCCGCTGATTGATGAATTTTTTCACCGCGCTGGACCGTGACGTTGATATGATCGTCCGGCGGAAGCCTCGGTCACGGAGAATTGGGCGAATCGCGGGATCGGGGCTTACACTCGAATGAGCCGCGCACCCTTTGCCACCGGCGCAAAGGGATGCGGCACCCCTAACTACAACGGCAAACCCAAGAGCCGGTTGCAACCCTGGTGGTCAACTGCCGCAGTGATATCGTTCGCCGTAAATAATGCGGGACAAAACCAGTGAGAAACGCAAAGCCGTGACGGAGGGTCGGCCACCCGCCGAGTGGTGGTGACGGCAAGAGCGAGAAGTGAGTCAGTTTGCGATTGCGCGACTTCCCAGGCACTATCACGCGGACCACGTTTTCGCAGTAGAATCGTGAGCAGCCTGGATCCACCGGTGAGGTCATTCGCGCCGCAGGCGGTCTCGTTGTAGCCACGTGAGTGCAATGTGCTGAGTTTGCAATAACAGACTCGGGTGAACGCAGTCAGGGCCACACCAGAGAGAGGAGAATGCAATGCCGCTGCAAAATGACTACTTTTCTGCATATCACAACCTAAAACTAACACGCGATGACAAAGGTGTGTTGATTGCCGAATTCCACACCGACGGCGGACCGTTCATCATGACCGCGCAATCTCACACGGATTTCGTCGAGGCCTTCTACCGGATTTCGCAAGATCGAGCGAACAAGATCGTACTCCTGACGGGCGCGGGCGGGGAGTTCATTACTAATGTTGATTGGCCATCTTTCGGCGACGCCTCGGATCCCGGCATTTGGAGCCAGGTCCACGACGAAGGCGTTCAGGCCCTAGAAAACATAGCCAACATACGCGTGCCGGTCATTGCGGCTATCGAGGGGCGCGCCCACGTGCATTCAGACTACGCGCTGCTCGCCAGTGTGATTGTAGCGGCGGAGGGTGCCACCTTCCAGGATGTGGCCCATTTCGGCGCGGGCGTCGCGCCCGGCGATGGAATCTTTACGACCTGGAGTTATCGCGCGGGGGCAGGACGAGCGGAGGCATTCCTGCTGAATCCCCAGCCGCTAAAGGCGCGTACCGCATATGAATGGGGAGTGGTTGCCGAAGTTGTGCCGAACGGTAAGGCGCTCAGTCGGGCACGCGAATTGGCCGAGATCTACTTGAAGGCTCCGGAAGTTACGCGCCGCAACACGCGCATCCACTTTATTCAACCGTTGAAGGAGCGCATCGTGCGGGAAGTTGGCTATGGCTTGTCGCTGGAAGGAGCATCGTCTGCCGCGCTCGTGAAATCAATGCAGGCCAAGAGTGAACCTGTCGCTCGGAAAGGAAAATCCGCATGAAGAGACGGAACTGACCCGATTGCAGAAGCTCACGATGGACCAACCGTTAAGATTACGGTTACCAGAACTAAATAGAACCGAATCAGGAGTCCCGCGCCTCGCGACCGGCCGTAAATAGTCATATGACTAAACCCATTCTGGTGGTAACCAGCCGCTATACGAAGGAGATTGAAGATCGTATCGATCGCGATTACAGCGCCCGGCGAAATCCTAGCCAGGTTCCTTTCAGCCAAGAGCAGCTGCTCTCCGCAGCCGAAGGAGCCGACGCCATCTTCATCACGCCAGCAGACCGGTTGGACTCTGGGTTTTTCGAGAAAGTCTCGCCCGCGATAAAAATCATCGTCACGTACTCGGTGGGCTTCGAGCACATCGATCTGGAAGCCGCCGCTCGTAAAAAAATTCCGATCGCCTATACCCCTGGCGTCAACCATGAAGCAACGGCCGACATCGCCATACTGCTTTTACTTTGCGCTTCGCGTCGTGCGTACGAAGCCCAGGAACTGGTGCGAACAGGAGCGTGGAAGCCCCTGAGTCCCGACATGCTCTTGGGATGGCAAGTTAGCGGCAAGATCCTCGGCATTTTCGGAATGGGGCGCGTGGGACAAGCCCTGGCGCGTCGAGCGCGAGGATTTGGAATGAAGATTCACTATTGCAATCCTTCTGAGTTACCTGGAGAAATCGCAGGCGATGCCGTCTACCACAAGGATCCGTCGGATCTGCTTCGCGTAAGCCAGTTCTTGAGCCTGCATGCCCCGGAAACTCCTCAGACTCACCATTTCTTGAACGCCAAAGCCATAAGCCTTCTGCCTCCCGGCGCGATCGTGGTGAACACCGCCCGCGGCGGATTGGTGGCCGATGACGACCTCATCTTTGCTCTGAAGAACGGGCGGATCGCCGCGGCCGGGCTTGACGTATTTGAAGGCGAGCCAAAACTTAATCCGGAATATATTTCACTGAAAAATACATTTCTACTGCCGCATATCGGCAGCGCCACGATCGAGACCCGCACAGCGATGGGCATGCTGGCTCTGGATAATGTGGACGCGGTTCTAAACGGCAGACCTGCGCCGACCCTCGTCCGGCCCTAATCGCAGGTCGAGTTCTCATAACGTATTTGGATTAGTAGCACGCTTGCCCTGACCGAGCAGGGAGATACCATAACGAGTCGCGTTACGCGGCAAGTGCTCCACCATCCTTTCTTGCCGCAACGCGGATGGCGCACTGAAGTGCGCCGCTACGAGGTCAAATTCCAAGAGCTCGGGTGTCCCAATTTAAGCCGGACTGCTTGCCGACTCGAGCCGCTTGTTACGCGGCGTTTGGTTAGTCATGGTGGAAATAGAAGACGTTCCCGTCCAGATCCATTACGGTGAATTGCCGTAATCCCCAAGGCTTTTTTTCCAGAGGATCCACGATGTTCGCACCTAGCGACTTCAGTTCCTGGTACGACGCATCGATATCTTCGGCAAACACCCAATGAACGGCGGGTTCGAACGGTGGATTCCTCTTCCGAAAGAATATCGCCACACCCTCGCGCGACACGGCCCCAATTTCTTTGCCTGGGTAAAGCCATCCGATCTCAAAGCCGAGTGCATCTCTGTAATGCTGTTGTGCGCGTTCGACATCAGCGACCGGCAACTCCGGCACTGGCCGGCCAATTGACGTCATTTTCTCTTTTGCGCCCACAGAGATCTCCTTTATGCAGCAAACCGCCACGCGTCAAATTAGGACACTACCACAGCCCGCACTCACCGGTGAGCGGCGCGGTGGTATCATTCGCGGCGATTGTGCTTGGAGCGGAACCGGCCGAACAAAAATGCCAAGGCCAGAGGGCCGGCGGCCTGTCAGTGAGAGTGAAAATTCCAGCGATATATCGACTTTTCGGCCAGGAGATACATGAGAGATTCTGTGCGCGCAACACTTAGCATGCTTTTTGTGCTGGTCGTCGTGATGTTATTTCCCACGCGTGCCACCGCGCAGGACCGCACGCAAAACCGCTCGATGGTTATTTCGCGCAGAGGGATTGTGGCGGCAGAGAATCCGCTCGCGGCGCAAGCTGGGGCGAGCGTTCTGGCGCGTGGCGGCAACGCCGTTGATGCGGCGGTGGCAACCAATGCGGTGATGGGCGTTGTCGAGCCCATGATGAACGGAATTGGCGGCGATCTTTTTGCGATTGTCTATGACGCGAAGACCGGAAAGCTCTACGGTCTGAATGCGAGCGGATGGGCTCCCGCCGGACTTTCCATCGAATTTCTCAAGAGTAAGGGTATTACGGGAATGCCGCAAAAGGGGATCCAGTCGGTGACGGTGCCGGGCGCCGTCGATGGCTGGTCAAAGCTGCTTGCGCGCTTCGGCACAAAGAAATTCCCGGACGTGCTCGCCCCCGCGATCTACTACGCGCGCGAAGGTTTCCCGGTGCCCGAATGGGATGCCGCGTATTGGGCTCATAGCGAGGATGGCTTGAGGCAGGACAACAATGCTGCAGCAACGTATCTGCTAGACGGGCACGCGCCGCGCGTGGGTGAGATTTTTCGCAATCCCGATCTGGCACGTTCACTTGAGTCGATCGCTTCCGGCGGCCGAGACACTTACTACACAGGCGAGATCTCCAAAAGCATTTTGGCGCTATCCGCCAGGCTGGGAGGCACGATGACGGCGGAGGATTTGGCCGATTATTCGAGCGCCTGGGTTGAGCCGATTTCGATTACTTATCACGGCTGGACTGTTTACGAGATTCCGCCGAACGGACAAGGAATCGCGACGCTTGCAATGTTGAACATCATGGAAAAATTTCCGCTGGCGCAGTTCGGCCATAACTCGGCGGAAGCTCTCCAGGCAATGATCGAAGCGAAGAAACTAGCCTATGCCGACATGTACCGCTACGTCGCGGATCCCAAATTCAGCCAAGTTCCCGTCGAGGGAATGCTCTCGAAGGAATACGCAGCGCAGCGCGCGAAATTAGTCGATATGGCCAAGGCGAATTGCAACGTGTTGCCCGGCGAGCCTGGACTTCCGGCGAAGGGCGACACGACCTATCTGACGGTAATTGACGGCGATGGGAACATGGTGTCGTTGATTCAGAGCAATTACGCTCTTTTCGGCTCGGGACTGGTGGCGGACGGAACCGGTTTTGTGCTCCACGATCGCGGCGCGCTGTTCAGCGTTGACCCTGATTCTCCCAACAAGTTGGCGGGTCACAAGCGGCCTTTGCATACGATCATTCCGGGTTTCATGACCAACGACCGGGAGCGAATCGCCTTCGGAATTATGGGCGGTTTTAACCAGGCGCAAGCGCATGCACAATTCGTTTCCAACGTGGTCGATTTCGGAATGAATATTCAGGAAGGCCTGGAGGCTGCGCGATTCTCGAAGCAGACTTTTGCAGGTTGCGATGTGGATATGGAGGACCGCATCCCGGCGGGTGTTCGTGAAGATCTTGCAAAGCGCGGCCAGCAGATTGTTCTACGTGGCGCTTACTCGTCGGTGATGGGCGGGGGGCAGGCTGTCGAGCGCGACGTTTCTAGCGGAGTGAACTACGGGGCGTCTGATCCTCGAAAAGATGGTGAGGCGATCCCGGAGCCGTCGCCGCATTAGGGAGACATCTAAAATCGTTCCTCGCCGAGCCACTCCTGGTGATATCGAAGCGTTGCCAGCCGGGCTATTGGACGTCGGAGACTTTTCCGTTTGTGAAGATTACTTTCATGTCGGGGTAGAAATACATTTGCTTGGCGCCTAAATTTACGATTTTTTGCGGCTGGCCGAGGATGGCTATTACCTCGTCCGTGGTTTGGCCCAGGGCGATGGTCTTCGGGGGAACGGCTTGGGCCGGTTGGTCGGAAGCTTGCGCCGGCTGCGCTGTAGCTGCTGAGGAGGCATCTGCGGCCGGAGCATCTTGAGCCGGGGCGTCCACGGTTATGACCTCTTCGATGGTCTTCATTACATTGTCCGCCGGAGGAACGGCGCCTTTGGGAAAGGGAAATTTCAACTGCCCGTAGTAACGGACGTCGTTAAATGGATCGCTGAAGAATTCGAGGACGACTCCGTCATCTTTCACCAGATATTCCGCGACCCAAAACTTTTCACCGGTGACGAACTTGCGCTGCGGAAGATTGACCGGCTGTTGATTGGCAGGCGCGAGCGCCATGCCCCACGCCATATTTGCGCCGAAACCGAAGGAGATCGCGCCGTTCTTGTAAGTGCTGGTGGGCGGAGCGATGGCTTGGACGCCGCACATCAGCAGGCCGTCTTTATGCAACACTAGGACGGATCCGGCGGTGACGAGGTCCGAGCGGTCGGTGGTCATCTTGGTGCGCGTAAATTCGGAATTCAACCTTTTAAGGATCTCAGATTTTTGATCCTGGGCGTGGAGCGATGGAGCGACAGCCGCTAGTGCTACGACGAGAGTCAAGTAGACAGGGCTTCGCATGATGGGCCTCCACTGGAGCCGGATTACGTTTGAAGTTTTGACTGGCGGATAAAGTACACCGAGCTTCGTCAGTATGCAATTCTGCGGTGGGGTTCTTGTATGGCGTTGGCAGGATGAGCATCCTCACCAGATCGTCTGAACGGCTCTTGAGCGGCGGATTTCGCGGTCGGCGGTTAGTAGCGATAGCCCCTCGACCAGCGCCGTGGCACCGATAATGCGATCCGCAGGATCCTTCGGATAGGATGCGGGCAGTGCCATG
>DATKHV010000037.1:0-60785 GCA_035510055.1 Candidatus Cybelea sp.
CGGCGGCGTGATTGGAATGGACCGCAACGGAATTATCACCAAGTTTCTGAATGGACTGCCGGCGCGGTTCGACGTGGCTTCGGGCGATGTGCAGATGAACTGCGTGCTGGTCGAAACGGATGATGAAGGTCCGCGCAATGCCGCGGGGCGGCTGCGCGCGCGCTCCATCGAGCGTTTGCGCTTCTCGATTGACTGATACGAAATCGCCGCTGGTCTATTCCTCGGCGAACCCGTGGCGCTCTCTTCGGCTGGCCACCCAGCGCAGCGTGATGGTGCCAATAACGGCGACGACGACGCACCACACGGTGGGCCAAATCATTATGTTCACCCAGGATCCGTGGGTTAGCAGCGGAGTGCGGAGTAGGGAGATGCGCTCCCAGAATGGCCCCACATCGCGGGCCAGTTGACCTTCGCTCCGAAACTGATTGATGTGGCGCACATAAGGATAGTAGGCGGCATAAAGGCTCAAGCTTGCGAACAGCAGCAACGGGGGAGCCAAGCCGGCCAGCGATGCAAAATGACTGAGCAGGCTGCTCGTGTTTTCCTTCCAGCGCAGCAAAATCACGGATCCTAGCCAGGCCAGTGCGGCCAGTCCAAACAGGAAGACGGCGATGCCAGAAATCCAGACGAGAAGCGCGGCGCGGCTGGCGACTCCCTCCTCTGAACGATGCTCCCGCGCCAATACCAGGGTGTCTTCGAGGTCCGCCAGCTCGGCTTCCAAAAGGGCGGCTTCCTCCGTGCGTCCCTGGTGGCGTAGCAGCGGCAAGAGGTGTTCGTAGGATTCCTTGCGAATAGCGATCGCGATCAGACGCTCGATGTCCGTCGATGCTCGCTGCATGCGGACGCCGAACTGCCCGGCGGTTTGGTATTGCGCGACCGCTTCTTCTGTGCGGCCGGCTTTCTCGGAGCTCTCTCCCAAGTCGTTGAGCAAATATTCGGCGTAGGTCTTAGTAGCCAGTAAATTAGGAATTGGCCGCGAGGCTAGGGAGAACATCAACAAGTCTGGGCGATCCCGCCCCTGGTGCTGGAGGACGGCGCGGTTGAGTTCGAAGCTCTGGGCCGCATAACTGTCGTAATTTGGAGCCGAAAAAGCCTTCTGCATGGGCCGGCGGAAGCCTGATTCAGAGACGAGTGCATGACGCAATTCCTGAAGACGGAGGCCCGGCCATATTGCCGAGAATGGGCTCTTGCTAAAGGATGCGCCCGCTTCGAGCAAGAACGGGAAAGCATTGTCCGGGTCCCAAGCTTTGAGCCGCGCGATCCACGGAGCAGGATCGTTCTTGGGCGGGTAGGCGCTGGCGAAGCGCGCGGAAATCCAGGTGAGGCGTGAGTCGAGCGCGATTGCTTTTTCAGCGGCGCTTTGGGCTTCGTTCATGTCGGGATGGTGCAGCGCTACGAAGGCCAGAGCGCGGGCATCCCGCTCGGCGATCCCCTGTCGCTCTATCTCTCGGAGAGTGCGCGTGGAGAAAATTCTGTCTTGCCAGACGTCTGGTGCAATGGGAACGGAGAGTGTGACGAGCGCCTGGCGGAATCCGAACAAGCCCAGCAGTGCCAGAGAAAGTAGCAGCGCAGCCCAAACCCAGGGGCGCTTCGGAGAGAGGATTCCGCGTTGCTGCCAGACGGGAAGTTCTTCGGCTTTGACGGCCCGGAAAACGTCTTTCCGCAAACCCTCCCAATCGTTAAATTGCGCCAAGCTGCGGCGAACAGCTTCTGGTTCGCTGGCGCCACCTAAGAGCGCTTCCTTGTAGGCGTCTTCGAGTTGCTGCGACAGTTCTTCGATGATTTCCGCCCGCCGTGCAGACTCTAGAGGCAGGGGAGCCAGCCGGACGCGGACAAGCTCTTTCCAGTCATGCACAGCGCACCTCCACGATGCGATTCATGGCACTAGAGAATTCGCGCCAGCGGGCGCGTTGCGTTCGCAGGGTCTTGCGGCCCGTTGCCGTGAGACGGTAGAAACGGCGGCGCCGCCCGCCGAGAGGCTCCCATTCCCCCTTCACCCAGCCGCGATGTTCGAGACGATACAAGAGCGGGTAGAGCGAAGCGACATGGAAGCGGACAACTCCTTCGGAACGTTCGGCGATGAGCTTCCCGATTTCGTAGCCGTGACGGGCCTTTTCCTCGAGCAGCGCCAGTATGAGCAATTCCGCATTGCCTTTCTTGAGTTCTCTATCCAGTATAGTTCCCATATATGGCTATAATACATATCAGCGGGAAAAAGACAATCTGGAAAGCCGCGCTGGTGCTCAATAACCAATTCCGCGGCATCCCTCTGACCGTCCCGGCGATTAACCCCATTCCTGGGCGGGCGTAACCCAGGGCAACCTGAACACGTCCGTAGTAATCTGAAGAATCATGCGACAAAGGGCGGACCTGATCTTGAGAATGATGGCGGTGATGTGTCTGCTGGCGTCGGCGGCGGGCCGTGCGGCGGCCCAAGATGAGGGCGACCTCACCGCCAAGCAGCGGATTTTTACCGGCGTGGGCCCGGGGCTGCGCACCGTGAAGAGGGGCGGGGATGAGCGGCTCTACATTTTGGCTTCGCCGTCGCCGGGATTGCTGGTGTTCGACGCGCAGGGGAAGCAGGTGCTGTCGATTAACGAAGCCGGTTTGGCGGCCAGCGCCCCCGGCCCAGGGCACCCGCTGATCGCGTTTGGGGAGGATTGCGACGGGGCGGCCGACGGTAAGATTTATGTGGCCGACCGCGGCGCGAATCTCATCCAGGTTTTTTCTGCGGAGGGCACGCCGCTGCGCGCCATTCCGGTGAAGAATCCTATTTCCGTGGCCGCGCTGCCGGAAGGCGAAGTGGCCGTGGGGACGCTTCGCGAGCAACACCTGGTGATCGTGTTCGACAAGAACGGCCGGGACGTGCGCGAGTTCGGCGATCCGGAGCCGCTTGCCGAACGCGAGGACTTTAATCGTTATCTGAGCATCGGGCAGCTGGCGACGGACGCCCAAGGGCATCTCTACTATGCGTTTGCCTACCTGCCGGAGCCCACGGTGCGGCAATATGACCGCCTAGGCTACGCGGGGCAGGACATCCAGTACACGGCCATCGACGCCATGCCCGCGGCGCAAGCCGCGCGCAAGGAAATCGTGCGGCAGGAAAGCAAAGGCCAGCAGCCTTCTTTCAAACGCATTCTGACGGCGGTGGGCGTGGACCGGACAAATGGAGAAGTATGGATCGCGCTGTACAACACGCTGCTGCATTTCGACAAAGAAGGGAACCGGCGCGGGACTTACAAAATCTACACGCCGCAAGGAGCGCGGCTCGAAGCCAACAGCATTTTGGTGGAGAACGAGCGTTTGATCATCGGAAGCGACCCGCTGGGCATCTTCGAATTCGAGCGGCCAGACAAAAAAAATTTGAAATAGGTAGAGTTTTCCTCAGGCAAGACTGCATTCATTTTGTGCACCAGGCTAAGCTGCTCTTTAAAATATATTCACAAATGCCGCGAAATCAGCGGCAACGCGCGTTGGTTCGACAAGAATTGTGCTTGTGGAAAAGCTGTGCATGGTGTGTGAAAGCCAGTGAAGGCCTTCTCCTATTTTTCTCTTGCCCCCTGCGCGGCAATCGGAGACAATCCCGCGCTGACTCATAGCGGCGGTTCGTTGGCCGACAATTCCAGACGGGCCGTGTGCGGAGCGACAGGGGTAGGGTGGAGCGTTCCCGCGCGGGCAAGACTCCCGAAGCCTGAAGAAAGACCGTAATGGAGCTACTTTCCACAGCTTTTTCACAACTGTGGAAATAGTGCAGGGGTTTCTATACTCTTCCGATGACCACAGCAACTCAAACAGGGCGCGAGCGCGAAACAGTGAATTCCTGGGACAAATTCCTCGAGAGGGTGAAATCCCGGGTCAGTATCAATACTTTTACGACGTGGTTTCAGCCTACGAGGCAAAACCGGGCTGAGGGCGAAACGCTTTATATCCAGATTCCCACTGCCGTCTTCCGGCAAGTGCTGACCCGCACGTACGGCGACATCGTTAAAGCGGTTTTTCATGAGATCGGCACGCCGAACATGAAAGTGCAATACGTGTGTAGCGAAGAGGAGCCGGTGCCAGCAGTTCCGGTGGTGGCTGGCGGGAAACAAGCGAAACTGGATTTTGAGAGCAGCGACCACCAGTTGAACACGCGCTACACGTTCGATTCATTCGTGGTCGGCAAATCAAACGAGTTCGCACACGCGGCTTCGCGCGCGGTGGCCGAGCAGCCCTCGAAAGCGTACAACCCCTTGTTCCTTTACGGCGGCGTGGGCATGGGCAAGACGCACTTGATGCACGCCATCGGTCACACCATCAAGAAGCGCAATCCGGCGATGCGCCTGAGTTACGTCAGCGCCGAGAAATTTACGATTGAAGTGATCAACTCGCTGCGCTTCGACCGCATGATCAGCTTCCGTGACCGATTCCATACCGTGGATGTGCTGCTGGTGGACGACATCCAGTTTATCGCGGGAAAAGAACGGACGCAGGAAGAGTTTTTTCATACTTTTAATGCGCTTTACGAGCAGCAGAAGCAGATTGTGATTTCCTCGGATTGCCTGCCGAAAGACATCAACTCCATCGAAGAGCGGCTGCGCTCGCGGTTCGAGTGGGGATTGATTGCGGACATCCAGCCGCCGGACCTGGAGACCAAGATTGCGATTCTGCAGAAGAAAGCGGAGAACGACCACTTCGGCTTGCCGGACGACGTGGCGGAATACATCGCGCGGGCCATCAAATCCAACGTTCGCGAGTTGGAAGGCGCGCTGACCCGGCTGATGGCTTATGCTTCGCTGACGGGGGCCACGATTTCGCTGGGGACGGCGCAGCAAGTGCTGCGCAACATCATCGCTTCGCAGGAGAAGCGCGTTACCATCGATCTGATCCAGAAACGCGTCAGCGAACACTTCAATCTGCGGGAGCAGGACCTCAAGGTCCGCAGCAACACCCGCGCGATTGCTTTTCCGCGCCAAGTGGCCATGTATATCGTCAAGCAACTGACCACCGCTTCGCTGCCGGAGATCGGCCGGCAATTTGGCGGCAAGCACCACACGACGGTGCTGCACTCCATCAACAAGATTGAAGAGTTGCGGCGGTCGGACAAGGATTTGAACCGCACGATAACGCGTCTCATGGACGCTTTGCAGTAGCGCACTAGCTTTTCCCTCTCGGCTGACTCTCCAAACCCAACGGTTTCCTTCCACGTGCTACGTGCGCTTCCCCTTTTCTATCGTCATGGTCCCGAGTTGCGCACTTACATCCAAACAAAGTCCGCTCATTCCTGGTTCATCGCTGGTTGTGGAGAAGGAGTGGGAAAGGTAGGGAAAAAATGTTAATGGGAGTGGACGAAATTCTGAAATGCAAGCCGGGCTCACCGGCAAAGACAGCGTTTTCCGCGATTCTCACAGAGAACCACCTGGAACGCTCCTCCGTAAATTGCATGTGCGGTTGGAGTTTTAAGGCTTTCCACAGATTCACAACGCTCATCACAACAACAAGCCTTATAGTCTAAAGCTTTTTTTCATCCTTTGCTTTGATGACGATCTTTGTGGATTGCTGAAACCGGAATCCTAGTCGTGCGTGCCAAAGGAAGGGTTGTGTTTCCCACCTATTTCCACAAGCCGACGACACGTAGGACACGTTCGAGGCCTTTATACTTTACCTAAAAGCGAGTAAAGTACGGCAGCGGTAGAAATGAGCAAGGGAAGGCCTAGTCTCCGGCCTGATCGAGGGTAAACTCTAGAAATGACCGCACCTGGAACGGCACGCGAGGAACATCAAGCGATGGAATTCAGCGTCACAAAGTCCGCGCTGTTGAACGAACTCTCGACCACCCAAGGTGTCGTCGAGCGCAAGACGACGATTCCCATTCTTTCGAATCTGCTAGTCGAAGCCAAGGGGAGCCAGTTGACGATCACGGCGACTGACCTTGAGCTCAGTATTCAGACGACCTGCGAAGCCAAGATCAAGAAAGAAGGCGCGGGGACGATTCCAGCGAAGAAGCTCCTGGAGTTGGTGCGCTTGCTGCCCGAGGGCGAGATCAAGGTTAAGTTGCTCGAAAACCATTGGGTGGAGATTGTCAGCGACAAGAAGAAATACAAACTGGTGGGCATGGCCAAGGAGAATTTCCCCGCGCTGCCGGTGATGCCACACACGCTCGTGAAAATTCCCGCGCCGATCATTGAGAACCTCATTCGGAAAACAAAATTTGCCATCTCCATGGAAGAGTCGCGCTACACCTTGAATGGCGGGCTGCTCATCTTGAAGCCGGACACGCTGGCCATGGTGGCGACAGACGGCCACCGCTTGGCGTTGGCGGAGACGGATCACAAACTGACGGGTCTGAATGGCGAAGTGAAAGTGCTCATCCCCAAGAAGGCCATGGACGAAGTCGAAAAGCTTTCCAGCGCTGCCGGCTCCGACGCGCACATCGAATTTGCGAAAGACGAAAGCCATCTGTTTTTCCAAGTCGCGCATCGGCTGCTGATTTCGCGCATTCTTACCGGGCAATTCCCGAATTACGAAGCGGTGCTGCCGCGGGACAACAACAAGAATGTGGTCATTGAGCGGGCGGAATTGAGCGATGCGGTGCGGCGCGTCTCGCAGCTCGCCGATCAGCGCTCCCATGCCGTGAAGCTGGCGGTTTCAAAAGAAGGCATCGAAATCTCCGCTTCGAGCCCGGAATATGGCGAAGCCAAGGAAACCATCGAGAAGGAATTCAAAGGCGAGCCCATCGCCATCGGTTTCAATTCCAGCTACATGCTGGATTTTCTGGGCGCCGCGGCCGATGGGCCGATCAGTATCGAACTGAAAGACGAACAATCCGCCGGGCAGATGCGGCCGCTCGCCGACGAGTCCTACCGCTACCGCTACATCATCATGCCCATGCGGATTTAACAAGGAACCACGAAGAGATCGACGGCCGAAAAGGCGCTTTTTTAAGCCCCTTTTTATTTTTCTCTCAGGAACCGGCTTCTTCTTATAAACCATAGTAAATAAAACATTTATTCCGTCGCCAAGGCCCTGGTGGGGCTTGAGAAAATGGCCCGGATCGGGTACAATCCGGTCGTTGTCGATTCGTATCCAGAGATTCCTCCCGAAATCGACACGTCCGCCAGGTACCGGGGACCCCGGAATTGGGCTTCGCGCCAGGAGCTCGCGGGTATGGACCTGGAGAAACATGAGTCTTCGCCACGTCTCGCTGCGCGAGATGGGATGGAGCAGGACCCTCGGGACCTTGGTCCAGAGGGTAAACCCTACGAGTTCCGGTTCAGCACCGGGATCACAGGGTGAGGCGACGTACGGAAAGTTCCGCAAGCACGCCTTCCTTGCTTCAATAGAAAATGATTTTTAAGCGCGCACCCGCACCGCGAATGGCGCGGAGTCTTTTCCGAAGCTGCCGGTACGCGAGAAGTTCGAAGGCCAGGAGAAAAAATGGGCGACAAAGAAAACGTGGGCGGCACGCCGCAAGGCGGCCACAAGTACGACGCGAAATCCATCAAAGTTCTTGGCGGCCTGGAGGCCGTGCGTCTGCGGCCCGCGATGTACATTGGGTCGACTGGAGAGATGGGCTTGCACCATCTTGTTTGGGAAGTGGTGGACAATTCGGTCGACGAGGCGCTGGCCGGTTTCGCCGACGAGATCAACGTCACCGTGCATGCCGACGAGTCCGTTACCGTGATCGACAACGGCCGCGGCATTCCCGTGGACATGCACGCCACCGAGAAGCGTCCGGCGGCGGAAGTTGTTCTGACGGTGCTGCACGCGGGCGGAAAATTCGACAGCGATACCTATAAAGTTTCCGGTGGTTTGCACGGCGTAGGCGTTTCGGTGGTCAACGCGCTTTCCGACTGGCTGGAACTGGAAATTTCGCGCGATGGCGCGGTGTGGGAACAGACTTACGAAATAGGCAAGCCTACCAACAAGCTAAAGCAGACCGGGAAGACCCGCAAGACCGGGACAAAAGTGACTTTCCACCCCGACCCCTCGATCTTTGAAAAGACCGTCTACAGTTTTGACACCCTCTCGCAGCGGCTGCGCGAGCTGGCCTTTCTGAACAAGGGCTTGAAGATCACGCTTACCGACGAGCGCACGGAAAAAACCGCGGAATTCCGGTTCACCGGCGGAATCACCGAATTCGTTAAGCATCTGAACCGCGGAAAGGAAACGCTGCATGATTCGCCGATCTACATGGAGGGGAAACGCGGCAACGTCGAAATCGAAATCGCGCTGCAGTACAACGATACGTACGGCGAAAATATTTTTGCCTTTGCGAACACCATTAATACGGTTGACGGCGGCACGCACCTCTCCGGCTTCCGGTCAGCCCTGACGCGTTCCATCAACAATTTTGCTTCGTCGGCGGGCATGCTGAAGGAGCAGAAAGACGAAGTGACCATCACGGGCGATGACGTGCGCGAAGGACTCGTGGCCGTGGTCAGCGTGCGGCTGCCGCAACCGCAGTTTGAAGGGCAGACCAAGGGCAAGCTCAACAGCGACATCAAGGGCGACGTCGAGCAACTGGTGAACGAAAAACTCGGCGAGTGGTTCGACAAGCATTCGACCGTGGCGCGCCGCATTATTTCCAAGTGCATCGACGCGGCGCGCGCCCGCGAAGCGGCTCGCAAGGCGCGCGAGTTGACGCGCCGCAAGTCCGCCATGGATTCGAGCGGCTTGCCGGGGAAACTCGCCGATTGCCAGGAACGCGACCCCGCGCGATGCGAACTGTTTGTCGTCGAGGGCGAATCGGCCGGCGGGTCGGCCAAGCAGGGGCGCGACCGCAAGTATCAGGCCATCCTGCCGCTCAAGGGAAAAATTCTCAACGTTGAAAAAGCGCGTTACGACAAGATGTTGGGCCACGAAGAAATTCGCGCCATCATCACGGCGCTGGGCACCGGCATCGGCAAAGACGATTTCGACGCGGGAAAACTTCGCTACCACAAAATTATTTTGATGACCGACGCGGACGTGGACGGCAGCCACATCCGCACGCTGCTGCTCACTTTCTTTTTCCGGCACATGAAAGAGCTGATCGACCGCGAGCACATTTACATCGCGCAGCCTCCGCTCTACCGTGTGAAGCGCGGCAAGACGGAAAAATACATTCGCGACGAACGCGACTTCGCCCGCGAATTGATGAAGAGGGCCACCGAAGACCACGTCGTGAAAGCCAAGGAAGGCGTGACTCTGCAAGGCGCCGGGCTGACTTCGTTTCTGCTCAACGTGCAGGAATATGAAGCAGTGGCGGCCAAGCTCGGCCGGCGGCTGAAAGAGCCGAAGCTGGCGGAAGTGCTGGCGGAGAGCGGCTTGGACAAGAAGACGGACTTCGAAGAAAAGAAATCAGTCGAGAAACTTTTGAAGGACATCGAAAAAGCAAAACTGAAACTGGAAGGAAAAATCGCCTTCGACGAAGAGCACAGCCTTTACGAAATCCTGCTGGAGGCTCCGAACAATTCCAAGATCAACTGGGCGCTGGCGGCCACCGCGGAATACAAGCGCTTGCGCGCACTGGCGAAACAGATTGATGAATTCAACAAGCCGCCGTTCACGGTTTCGCGCAACGGCGACAAGGTTACCAAGGAAAGAGCGCAAGACGTGCTGAGTTACGTGATGGAAGACGCCAAGAAAGATTTCACCATCACGCGGTTCAAGGGCCTGGGCGAAATGAATCCGTCGCAGCTCTGGGAAACCACCATGAACGCGGACACCCGCACGTTGCTCAAAGTGAAGCTGGAAGACGCGGTCGCGGCCGAAGTTATCTTCACGACGCTGATGGGCGAAAACGTCGAAGCGCGCCGCAAATTCATCGTGGACAACGCGCTCGAAGTCGTGAATCTGGATATCTGAAGCGTGCCGGAGGGTGCCAAAGCCGGCCAAGGATCTATCCGGGAGGCCATTCGCTGGGGTTTGTTTCTCGCGACCGTCGCCACGTTTGGATTTCGTTTGACGCCATTGGTGCGTGATTATCGGGCTTGGCGCGCGGCCGTTCGCTGGGGCGACGCTTCCCGGGCCCCAGGCTTGCGCACGTATCTGGCCGCCGACTCGCTCAGCCTGGTTATTGTGATAGGGCTCGGCTTGGCACTTTTTTATGTTCTGCGGCCGCGTGGCAAGAGCCAACCGTGATGTACCAGGTGGGTTGGACGACGCTGCCGGGGTTGCGCGGTTTAAGTGTGAGCGAATTTCGCGCCGCGCCAACTACGGCACCGGATAACGAGCGCGGCGTGGCGATCGAGCTTGCGAGTGATGTTGAGCGCGACGAATTTCTTTGCGACATCGCGGCGGCGTTCGCGGAGCGGCGCTTCACGAACGCGGCCGAGGTCTTCGATACGGTAAAGGCTTGGGCGCTGGGCTACACCGGGCCATGAGCCAGGGCGGAGTGTTCAAAGCGGTCTAGGAAGCGTTAATCCATTTCGGAGCGCCGCCAAAAAACATGGATAAGAGTCGATGTAAGGGAACCACATACTTTCTTCCGCATTGGCACGCTTCCTTGCCAAGTGGACATTAGAGTCTTGCGTAAAAGCGAGGGGAAATGGCGGACGAACAAAATACCTCAGTGATGATTCCGGTCGACATTGAAGCCGAGATGAGGAAGTCGTATCTCGACTACTCGATGAGCGTGATTATCGGGCGCGCGCTACCCGACGTGCGCGACGGCTTGAAGCCGGTGCATCGCCGGATTCTTTTCGGCATGTATGAGCTGGGACTCACCTCCACGAGGCCGTACCGCAAATGCGCGAAGATCGTCGGCGAAGTGCTCGGCAAATATCACCCGCACGGCGATACACCGGTCTATGACGCGCTGGTGCGCATGGCCCAAGACTTCAACATGCGCTATCCGCTGGTGGACGGCCAGGGCAACTTCGGGTCCGTTGACGGCGACATGCCCGCGGCGATGCGTTACACGGAAGCGCGCCTCTCGAAAATCGCCGAAGAATTGCTTGCCGATATCGAGAAAGAAACCGTCGAATACAACCCGAACTTCGACGAAACCGAAAAAGAGCCCACGGTACTGCCCACGCGTGTGCCGAATCTACTAGTAAATGGAGCGAGCGGAATCGCGGTCGGCATGGCCACGAATATCCCGCCGCACAACCTGCGCGAAATCATCGAGGCCACGGTGCTGTTAATCGAGAAACCGGACACGACTCTGAAGGAAGTCATGAAGTTGGTTCCCGGGCCAGACTTTCCGACAGGCGGCTACATCGCCGGGCGCGAAGGCATCGAGGCAGCGTACAAGAGCGGCCGCGGCAGCTTTACGATGCGGGCCAAAGCCGCTATCGAAGACGTCGGCAAAGACCGCGAAAACATCGTCATCACGGAAATTCCATACCAGGTCAACAAAGCCACGCTGATCAAGCGCATCGCCGAACTGGCGCAGAACAAAAAGATCGACGGCATTGCCGACGTGCGCGATGAAAGCGACCGCGACGGCATGCGCATCGTTGTTGAACTGAAGCGCGGCGAGGAATCGCAACTCGTCCTGAACAATCTCTATAAGCACACGCAGATGCAGGAATCGTTCGGCATGATCATGCTGGCGATTGCCGGCGGGCAGCCGAAAGAGATGGGGCTGCTGGAATTCATCCGCTTGTTCATCGACCACCGCCGCGACGTGGTAATACGGCGCACGAAATACGAACTGCGCAAGGCTCGCGAGCGCGAACACATTTTAACGGGCTATCAGGTGGCCCTTGACCATCTGGACGACGTGATTCGCATTATTCGCGGATCCACGAGCCGCGCCGAAGCCAAGGAAAACCTGCTCAAGTTCTTCTCCGAGCAGGACGTCACCATCACGGAAAACGGAAAGTCCAGGAAGCTCGAAGGCGTCAAGCTGGACGGAAGAAAATACAAGCTCGGGGGAATCGAAGGCGAAACGGCCCGCGCCATCACCGGCGGCCTGACCCCCGTGCAGGTGGACGCCATTCTCGAATTGCAATTGCACCGCTTGACGCAGCTTTCCGTCGACGAAATTCTCAAGGAATTGAAGTCCATCCGCGAGCGCATCACCGATCTGGAGGAAATTCTCGCGAGCGATAAAAAACTGAAGTCCGTGATCATCGACGAGCTGAAGGAAGTGCAGAAGGACTTTGGCGACGATCGCCGCACGCAGATTGTGGACAAGGTGGACGAAATCAAGCTCGAAGATCTGATCGCCGATACCGAGATGCTGATTACCGTGAGCCACGCGGGCTACATCAAGCGCACGGCGGCGGACACTTACCGGCACCAGTCGCGCGGCGGCAAGGGGCGTATCGGCGCCAGGACGAAAGAAGAAGATTTCGTCGAGCACTTGTTCATCGCTTCGGCGCACAGTTACATTTTGCTGTTCACGTCGAAGGGCCGCGTTTATTGGCTGAAAGTGTATGAACTGCCGGAAGCTGCGGCGGCTACGCGCGGCAAGGCGATTTCCAGCCTGGTGAAATTCCAGGAAGACGAAAAACTCACCGCGCTGGTTGCGGCGCGCAACCTGGAAGAAGCGGACAAATTTGTTTTCATGGCCACGAAGAGCGGCACCGTGAAGAAATCCGCGCTGACGGAATTCTCGAATCCGCGCTCGACGGGCATCATTGCCCTCACTCTGGATGGCAAGGACGAATTGATCGGTGCGAAGCTCACGGACGGGAAGAAAATGATTTTCCTGGCTAGTCACGAGGGCCAGGCGATCCTTTTCCGCGAAACGGAAGTGCGGCCGATGGGGCGAAACGCCGGCGGCGTGAACGGGATGGACCTCGACAAAGAAGACTACGTCGTGAGCATGGACGCGGTGCAGCCGGATTTCGAGATCATCGCCAAGGAGCACAACACCACCACGCAGAATCTTGAGGAGCTTGAGAACGAGCAGATCAAGGATTCCTTCACAACGCTAATGCTGACGGTGGCGGAGAAGGGCTATGGCAAGCGCACACCGCTCGCGGAGTACCGCATCACCTCGCGCGGGGGCAAGGGCGTGGTCAACATGAAGACTACCGACCGCAACGGGTACGTGGTGGCCACCCTGCAAGTGACCGAGGAATCGGACGTCATGATTATCACCCACAACGGCAAAGTGATTCGCGTCCACGCGAACGAGATTCGCGAGGCTGGGCGATCCACGCAGGGCGTGCGTTTGCTAAGGCTCGAAGACGACGACTCCGTCGCCGCCGCCGCGGTGTTGCAGGAAGAAAACGAGGAAGAGAAGAAGTAAGCTTCGGCCAACGGGGCGCAGCGTGCCACGCTTCTCTAGGAAGATCATCACCTTGGCTCGCCGACGGTGCGTTCTCATGTTCGTCGTTCCCGCGTTATCGATGATGATAGAATTCTGCACCTCATGAAAATCACAAGACGGTTTGTTGCGTTTCTCATTGCGCTGGCGGCGCCACTGCTTTTTTCTTCGGCGCAAACTTCCGAAAAAGCTGCGGCCCAGAGCCAATACCTGGCCTACGTCGGGACCTACACCGCGAAGACCACGAGCAAGGGTATCTACGCGTTCCGCTTCGACACCGGGACGGGAAAGCTCACCGCCTTGGGGGTTGCGGCGGAGACCCCGGATCCGTCTTGGGTGGTGGTCGACCCCAGCGGAAAGTATGCCTATGCCGTGAACGAAACC
Organism: Candidatus Cybelea sp.; assembly: GCA_035510055.1. GTDB lineage: Bacteria > Acidobacteriota > Terriglobia > Acidiferrales > UBA7541 > Acidiferrum. The sequence continues at coordinate 13,571 of DATKHV010000037.1, forward strand.
GGCCAAGCGAGCACGGTGAGCGCATTCACGGTGGATCGGAAAAGCGCAAAGCTCACGTTGCTCGATCAGATGCCGGCCCTTGGCGAAGACCCGTGCTACTTGTCTTTCGATAAAACTGGGAAGTACCTGCTCGTCGCCAACTACAGTTCGGGCACCGTCGCCGTTTTCCCCATCCTTGCGGATGGCCGGCTGGGAGAACACACCGCGCTAGTGAAAGACCAGGGCGCCAGCGGTCCGAACAAAGAACGCCAGGAAGCGCCGCACGCGCACTGGATCGCAGCGCCTGGGTTCGTCTACGTTGCCGACCTGGGACTCGATCGCGTTCTGGAGTACCGCTTTGACGCAGGGACAGGAACACTCGCCCCAGGCCCTCTCTCCCTGGTGCTCAGTCCTGGCACCGGGCCGCGGCACGTGGCGTTTGACCGGCACCATTCCTACTGGTACGTGTTGGGGGAATTGCAGTCCACCGTGACGGTGTTCGCGCCGAAGGCCCATCGCGGATTCGCCCAGGTTCAACAGATTTCCACACTACCCCAGGGATTCGCGGGACGCAACGATGCCGCTGAAATCGCCATTCACCCCAACGGAAAATTCCTGTATACCTCCAATCGCGGACACGACAGCATCGCGATTTTTGCGATCGACCCTGGGAAGGGGACGCTAACGCTAGTGGCCCTTGTGCCGACCGGGGGAAAAGAGCCGCGGCATTTTGCGATTGATCCAAGCGGGAAATATCTGCTGGCCGAGAATCAGTACTCCAACAACATTGTCGTTTTTGAGATTGCTCCTGCGAGCGGCTTGATCCGGCAAACGGGTCAGACGTTTGATGTGCCTTCGCCGGTGGACCTCACATTCGTACCCGCTCTAGTAGCACGCTGAGCTACAATTCACCCGCGCCTTCATGGCCACTCCGGAGAAAAACATGATGGGTTCAAGAAATGTGGGCAACGCAGCCGTGGGTCTGTTTTCCGCGCTGTTCCTTTTGCTCGTTCCAGGCGCGGCTCGCGCCGCAGATGGCGAGACCGTGCCGGCACGCGATCCCAAGCAAGCGATCGACGAGGCTTACACGGAAAAGATTCAGAAGTACACGACGGCGCCTTATTTCACTTCGCCGCTTGTCAATTATCTTCCCGCGTCCAAGAGCGTGCCGACTCCGGAAGCGGTGCTTGGCGATGTCGCCGGCGCGCCCGGCATACTGCCCTACGCCGAAGAGGTGTACAAGTACATGCGCCTGCTCGAGAAGGCCAGCCCTTGCGTCAAAGTTTTCTCCATCGGCACCACCGAAGAAGGGCGCGAGATGATCGCCGTGGCCGTCTCTTCGCCGGAGAATTTGAAAAACCTGGACGAGAATCGCGCGCGCCTCGCGAAGCTGGCTGATCCTAGAACGCTCCAGCTCGATGATGCGGAAGCCGACCATCTCGTCGCCGAAGCCGTGCCCGTCTACTACATCACCGGAACCATCCATTCCCCAGAAACCGGGGCGCCCACGGCGCTGATGGAGCTGGCTTACCGTCTCGCCGTGGACGAGAGTCCCTACATCCGGGAAATCCGCGAGGGCACCATCACGCTAATCACCCCGGTGGTGGAAGTGGATGGCCGCGACCGCATGGTCGATCTTTACAAATGGCATCGCGCGCACCCCAAAGATTTTTATCCGCCGCTGATCTACTGGGGCAAATACGTCGCGCACGACAACAATCGCGATGCCATGGGTGTGACGCTCAAGCTCACGGAAAACGTGCTGAATACTTACGTCCGATGGAAGGCCCAGGTGCTCCACGATCTCCACGAGTCCGTGCCATATCTTTATGACAACACCGTTGGCGACGGCCCTTACAATGCATGGGTCGATCCGATTCTCACCGACGAATGGCAAATGATCGGCGCGCGCAACGTGGCGGACATGACCAAGTTCGGCATGCCCGGCGTTTTCACCCACGGCGATTTTGATACCTGGTCTCCCGGCTATTTGATGTTCATCGCCGCCATGCACAACGGCATCAGCCGGCTGTATGAAACTTTCGGCAACGGAGGCGCGGACACCCAAGAGCGCACGCTCGATCCCGAAGAATATGCGCGCACGTGGTGGCGCCAGAATCCGCCTCTGCCAAAAGCGCTGTGGTCGCAGCGTGACAATAATAATTACGAGCAGACCGGGCTGCTCACCTCACTCCACTATTTCAGTGAGAATAAGCGGCTCTTCCTGAAGAATTTTTATTTGAAGGCCAAACGCTCAGTGATGAAACCGTCCGAAGAAGGCCCGGCGGCCTACGTCTTGCCCGCCGACGAATCGCGCCCCAGTTTACAGGCGGAATTGCTGCGCGTCTTAGAGAAGCAAGCGGTGGAAATCTCGCGCGCCAAGTCAGCGTTCACCGTTTCGCTACCCGTCAAAAAAGAAAAGCCCAAGAAAGACACCAAAGAAGCCAAGGAAACAGACAAAGAGAAAAAGCCGCAACCCACCACAAAGGATTTTCCCGCGGGTAGCTACATCGTCCGCATGGACCAGCCCTACGCGCGCGTCGCCGATGCCCTGCTCGACCACCAATACTGGAGCCCGGACGATCCGCAGAAAACTCCTTACGATGACACCGGCTGGACGTTTGGCGAACTTTTCGGCGTCGCAGTGACGCGCGTGACCGATTTGAAGGTGCTCGACGTGGCCATGGAGCGCGTCACGGATGTTCACGCGCCCGGTGGTGTCAAAGGGGATGGCGCGATTTTCGCGATGAACAACGCTGCCGAGCCGGCTCTGGCGACGCTGCGGTACAAGCTCAAGGGCGCAAACGTGGATGCCGCCGAGGAGCCCTTCGAGAGTGGCGGAAAGAAATTTAACCGTGGCTCATTTGTCATTCGTGGTGTAAGCCGTGGCGATCTCGATCGTGCCGCGTCGGAAGTGGGACTCGAGGCGGTTGCGCTGGCCGCCGCTCCAAGCGTAAAGAGCCATCCCGTCCGTGCCGCGCGCGTGGCCTTTGTGCACACCTGGCTCAGCACGCAAACGGAAGGTTGGTGGCGGCTGGCACTCGATGATCTGAAAATTCCCTACGACTACATCAGCACGCAGAAGATCGCGAAGATCGACGACCTCAACGCCAAGTACGACGTCATCCTCTTTCCTCCGGTCGGTTATTTCCCGGGACCAACCACCATCATCAATGGCTTGCCTACCGCTTGGGGAAATCCGCTGCCGTGGAAGAGCACTCCAGAGACGCCCAACCTGGTCGGGAAAAATGACTCGACCGATGACATGCGGCCCGGCCTCGGCTGGGACGGTCTCGCCAAACTGCAAGCCTTTGTCGAGAAGGGCGGGGTGCTGCTGACCGCGACAGACACATCCCGCTTCGCCACCGAGATTGGCCTGGTCACCGGCGTCAGTGCGCACGCTTCCGAGCGCATGAAAATTGTCGGTTCCGTGGTGGGCACGCGGCTGGTGGACGGCGGCAGCCCCATCGCTTATGGCTACGACGAAAAAGTCCCGGCTTATTGCGACAACGGGCCGATTTTCTCCCTCAGCAGCATCGCGGGAGCACGCGGACGCCGCCGCCTCGGCAACGAGTCGCATTCTCGCCCCACCGGACGCGGCACCGCGGACGACCCGGATTTCACCGTGGGCCGCCCGGGCGTCGAGGCTCCCGAGGAACTTACCTCCGAAATCTGGGAAGCTCCACCGGTCACCGAGGAACAAAGACGCAATGGCTTCCGCGTGATTCCTCCCGCCGACCGCGCGCGCGTCATCTTCCGCTACGCCGATCAAAAGGATTTGCTCATATCCGGTTTGGTCGAAGGCGGAAACGAAATCGCGCAGCATCCCGCGGTCGTGGACGTGCCCTCCGGGAGCGGCCACGTGGTGCTTTTCTCCATTAATCCCGTCTATCGCGGCGAGACGCGCGGGACCTACTCTATGGTGCTGAACACCATTCTCAACTTCGACAGCCTGGACGCCGGCCGCAAGCTCGCGGATAAATAGCCGCATCCGTTCGATCCGCATTTCTTCGGTCGATAGCCTTGGTGGCGGTTTCCCTGTAGGGCCCGCCTCCCCTTCCTAGGAGGCCGGCCGCTCTCCCCGGGGGGCCGCGGCACCGGAATCCACTGGCAGTTTTACCAAGTTAGAGTACAATCCCGGCCATTATGGCCAAGCGCAAAGCAAAGCGGGCAGCGCCGAAACGCCCCGCCAAGAAGCGAGCCTCAAGCCGACTCCATACCAGCAAAAACGAGAAACTCCCGAAGGATGCCGTCACCCTCATGGTCGTGCTGCGTGCCAAGGAAGGCCAGGAGACGCTTCTCGAAGCGGAACTACGAGCCCTGGTGGGCCCGTCACGCAAAGAGGAAGGCTGCTTGCGCTACGATTTGCACCGCTCCGTCGACCAGCCCGGCGCACTCCTGCTGCACGAAGTCTGGGCCAGCCGCGAAGCCCACACCGAGCACTCTCACAAGCCGCATTTCTTGCGCTGGAACGCCCGCAAAGATGCGCTACTCAGCTCTCGCGAAGGCAACTTCTGGAAGCAGGTCATTTAAGGCTGACTACAACTTTAGCTTTCGGGCCAGGCCAGGAAGTAGCCCGGCCGCGCCCGAATCTTCAAGTTTTTCGCGTCGTTGCCTAGGATATGCACTCTAATTTCATGGTATCCGAAGGCGTTGGAGCCGGTCGGCGTGTAACTAATAGTGTATTGCGAGTGCAGTTCGCCGCCGATTTCGTCGATGGCTTTTTCGATGGAACGATCCTTAAACGTGGCGAGGTGCGCGCCTCCGGTAGCCGCGGCGGCCACTTCTAGGGCATGATCCCGGATCTTGTTTTCCGCGTGTTCGACGGCCCATACGGCCGCAGCCATCACGTCGATATTGCCGTAGCGATTGTCCTCGCTGGTAGGTGTTTGCGCAGTCCCAGGTTGTGGCGGGAGCGGAAACGTGCCCGGCGGAGTAATTTGCGGCCGCGTGTCTTTCGGCTTGGCCCGTAATTCCGCACTGGTCGTAGATAGCCCCACGCTGTATATCGTCACGTTGGCCAGCTGGGCCTGACGCAGCACTTCGCCGAGCTTGGCTACGCTGCCGTCGTCGGCGGCTTCGGAGAGAATCATCAGCACGCGGCGGCGCCCCGGCTTATCGGCGGTCGCTTGTGGGCGGCTGGTGAGCATTTCCACGCTGACGGCCATGGCATCGTAGAGCTTCAAACCCGACGTTCCCTCTCCCAGATGCGCGATGGCGCTTTCAATCAAGTCTCCGTTGGTGGTGAAATCCTGGAGCTTGTCCACTCCGTCGTTGCAGCCCACCACGGCGGCTTCGCCGGTTGATCCCATCACCGTTTGCGTAAACAGAATGCCGGTTTTGCGTATTTGCGGCAGGATCGCTTCTATGCGCGAACTCGTCTCGATCAAAATCACCAGGGAGATCGGGTCGCCCCCGAGATCGAAGTGGGAAATCTGCTGAGGAACGCCGTTATCCGTAACCCTGAAATTCCCTTCTTCCAAATCGTGAACCATCTCACCATGAGAGTCGCGCACCGTCACGGGCGTGTTCACCAGGGCCACTTGCACCTTCACCTGGGCTTCGCTATTTTTGGGAGGCAACTGCACTTGGACACCCGATTTGGGCGGGAGCGGTCCCGAGGGAGCTTGTCCCCAAGCGGAAACGCCCGGCAGCATCGCCAGGGACAACAACGTCATCAAAGTGCCCGCCATTCGCGCCATTTCGATCACCTGACATCTGGAGACAGCAGCCCGTGGCCACCCCCAGAGTGTACTTGATTCGACGCATCTCCACCGGAAGACGTTGCCGCGGGAGGCTGCGATTCCTACAATCAATGTTTGCCGCAACGGGAGAGTGGACTCATGTCCGATGGCCAAAGACTGAAACCTCAGCACGCACCGAAAGTGCCTCACGAAGATCCAAAGTTTTTGCAGAGCACGCCGGCGCGGCCGATTCGCATCCTGGGCGAGTACATTCACCCGCTCGTGCAGCTCAAGGAAGAAGGCATCGGCGACACCATCGTGATGTTCGGTTCGGCACGCATCGAATCGCACGAGACCGCGCAAGCCCGCGTCACACGGCTGAAGAAAGAAAAGACTTCGAAGATGTCCGCCGAGAAGCGCACCAAGCATCGCGCCGCTCTGCGTCACGCCAAAAGCTTGCTGGAAATGTCGCGCTACTACGAAGAAGCGCGCCAGCTTTCGCACAAGCTGACCACCTGGTCGCTCACGCTGGGGCCGCGGCCGCGGCGCTTTGTGGTTTGTTCCGGCGGCGGGCCAGGAATCATGGAAGCGGCAAATCGCGGAGCTTATGAAGCCGGCGGCAAATCCGTGGGACTGTCGATCGAGCTTCCGCACGAACAATTTGCGAATCCCTACATCAGCCCGGAGCTAAGCTTCAATTTCAAATACTTTTTCATGCGCAAACTGTGGTTCGCGCAGATCGCCAAAGCGCTGATCGTTTTTCCCGGCGGCTTCGGCACCATGGACGAACTTTGGGAAATGCTGACGCTGCTGCAAACGGGGAAGCTCGCCAAGCAGAACATCATTTTGATTTACGGCCGCAAATATTGGGACGAAGTCCTGAACTGGAAAGCCATGGTGCGCTGGGGCACGATCAACGAAAGCGAATACAAGTTGCTGCAGTTCGCCGACACGGTCGACGAAGCCTTCGAGCACATCCGCGCCGGGCTGGAGAAATACCACATGGACGCCGACCCGTTTTTACAGGGTTACTGACCAGCAGCCCCCTTTAAGCCTTTTATTTATCCGCACTTAAAATGTGGCAGAACTCTTGCTACATTCTCCCGGTCGTGGGGTTTTATATCTTAGAACCTGGGACCTAACTCCCCCACCTCAGCCGGGGCACAATTGGGAGGATGGACACAACATGACGCTGCACACGGGAGAGAAGAAGTTTTTCAGTAAAGCGATACTCGCGGCCGCATTTCTTAGCTTGCTGGCATTCGCCGGGGCGCCCCGGGCGTCCGCCGAAGACTATGGCGATTGCCAGCGCCGTATTGCCAAGGCCGACCACAAAGTGCACGAAGCCGCCGAACATCACGGCTGGGACAGCCGACAAGCGGAGCGCGCGCGGCAGGAATTGCACGAAGCCCGCGAAAGATGCTGGAACCGCTGGCATCGCTGGTGGGACGAAGACGGTCACCGCTGGCACACGGATCGTGATTGGGATGACCACGACCATGATCGCCACTAACGGAAACTAATACTTCTCTGGAGAGGGCGCGGCCTACCGAAAGCAGACCGCGCCTTTTTTTTTTGCGTGAAGTATGTTTTGCTGAAATAGGCCAAGAAAAAAAGAAACGGGGCGTTCGCCACGGCCAGCGCCCCGCTTTATTTTACGATTCCAGACTTGACTTAGTGCGAATTCACCAACTGGTCGTCGGAAAACACCGCTTCAAAGCGGCGAGTTTCATCCTGATCGTGCAACATCACGATCGGAACCACACGCAAGTACTGCTTGCACGCGTGGCACTGCGTCACTTCTCCCTGCAAATCCTGCAAGAAGCCATCCGTGAAATGATAGAGCGCACGCTCGCGCCGGGCATTTTTCTTGTCTCGCGCTCCGCAGTGCGGACAAATAAATTCAACGGTGTCCTGCTGCGGATCGCGGTCCAGGGCAGCCCAGCCGGTGCGGCGCACACCTACAGTCTCCAAATTACGCCGTTGCATGGGGCCAAACCTCCTAAGATCCACGTCCACAGGCAATAAGATGCGCTCGACCGGTTTCGGGATACAGCCCTCTGTAACATGTTAATTTTAAATAGTTTATTCGAGCATTAAGGGGTGACTAGCCACACTTCCTTCCCCACACCGAGAACCATCCGGGTTCCATCTCCCTCTCGGTTTTACATTTTACCTTGTGACTTTTGAGCTCTTCCTCGGGAATCTCTGTTTCCCGAGAAAGACAGCCTCCCGGGGCGCAGCCCCGGGGAACTTGTCCCGGTCCTTGGTGTCCAACCGAGTGAGGATGCGCGCAACCTCACATCCCTGCGAGCGCGGCGCCGGTCTCCTGGAGATCTAGAGCAACCCCCAGGAAATGGGCGCCGCAAATTTTTCTGTAATTCCGTTTTGTGGTCTGCGGAACGACAGACGCTCGCGGAAAAAAAATGTGGAGGTGTGTGATGTCGCCCGAGCCCCGAAGCGTTCGAGAGGTACGCCCCAAAGAAAGTCCCAAAGAAAATCCCAAGGAAAATCTTGGATCGTTAAGCGCCTGCCTGGTGGATGGCGATGCGGAACAACGCTCGCGCGAACGCCGGGTGAAGCGCCGCGCCTTGGCCATTGCCATTTTCTTCGAGAGTGCCGTTCTTGCCGCGCTCATTGCCGTGCCCCTGTTCGGCAAAGCTGAGCGCATAAGCCTCACCATCGTCACTCCAGTTGTGCCGTACGGGCACGCGAACAATCATCCGCGAGGCCACGCCAGGACTCATATCTCTGGCCGACTCATTCCCGATTCTCGCTTTCTATTTCATCCGCCAACAACAATCGTGAATCAGCATGCGGTGGAAGAAGCGACCCCCGGGGACCCCCTGGCCGGCGATGGTCCGACCGGAAAGCAAAGCAACGAGGGTCCAAATTGCTCGTGGTGCGTGGACCTGGGGGGCAGAACCAGCGGTCCCCCGCCGCCGCAACCTTCCCGCGACGCTCCCACAAGCCCGCGAATGCTCAAGACGCAAATCGACCCCGCCATGCTGATCCGTCGCGTCGAGCCCGTGTATCCGCCGCTGGCCATACATATTCACAAGGAAGGACGAGTCGAGTTGCGGGCCATCATCGGAACCGACGGCGCGATTCGATCTTTGCAGATTGTTTCAGGTGACCCGCTCTTCTACATCTCAGCGAGGGAAGCAGTCGAGCAATGGCGTTACAAACCAACGATTCTGAACGGCCAGCCCGTCGAAATCGACACTTACATCACCGTGATTTACACCACCGAGCACTAAAAGGAAACCTCTGGACGGTGCAAGAGGCCGCTGGCCCCCAAGCGAACGGCCCCTCTGCCTGCACCGGGCAACCGATAGCCAGAGCGTTCCCCCGGTAGAATTATTTGAAGTGAAAAACGATTCCCGTAGAAACGCGGATGTTGTTCTGCGTTTGTGTGTTTCCGTTGGTGACTTCCGGCAAATGCGTCAGCAGGTAGTCAAACTGCAACGGGCGAATCGAGAAGCGGTCCCGCACGTTCCAGTCAACTCCCACGCCGAACGCCGTGGCCAAGGCCGTGTGCGAATTCGTCGTGGCAAACACGTTCGAACCCGCGCGGGCCGCGCCGACCAAAACATGGCCGTACGGGGAGAACCGGCGGTATTGCCGATAAGTGAAGCGCGGGCCAAAAAGATAGGTAAGCATGTGGTTGTTCACGTTCACGCCATCGGCTCTACCCACGCTATAACCGCCGAAATCGGCGACCCCGCTTAGCCAATCCCGGACATTATAGGATGCCGAAGCGCTGCCACCGTTGAGACTGTAATTGCCGAATCCCGGCGTTGCAGGGTTGGCGCGGAAATAAGAGTAGCTGGCGGACGCATCTATCTTCGGTAGCTCTTGCGCTTTGCCAGAAAGTCCAAAAACGGTCGCCAGAGCAAGACAGGACACAACAACTCTGATCTTCATGGTACCTCCGCAAGGATTAGATTTTGCTCGTGGGCTAGGCAACGGCTTACAACGACCCCCGAGTTTGCGGGATGCCCAAGGCAGGTAGGCACGAAACCGCACTTTTTACTCGTTTTGAAAACTCAGATGCTAGCTGAGCAAGCGAGGTTGCACCGCGAATCAATACGAAAAAAGGATTCGATTAAGCATTCTTTTCATAGCCTAGTACCGTTGAACAATCGGTTCCGGAGTTCGAAAGTTCCGGCTAAGTTGCGGCGGCTCAAGTTCTTATCAAAAAGGATGCAACGTGGCAGCCGACTTGCCTCCCTAATTGTTGATGAAATCATTTGGGCTGCTCCAGGGAGTTAGCCAAAGGGCTATTCGGCTTCAACTTAAGGGAACTTTTCAAAGTAGTGCGTTCGATTCAAACACCAAAGAAACTTGGCCATCGGTGATTTGACAAGCGAGATCGACAGCTCGACGGTAGACGCTTGCCCAGCTTCTAAGTAAGAGCCGGTCTCTCGTTGAAGAAATAATATTCGTCCAGGAGACAATATGCGGTTTCTTTCAGATCTGTCTTTGTTTGTCGTAGGTATTGCCGTTGTGGCCTTCCTCGTCAAGCTCTTTGTCAGCCTCAGGGTGGCCGGCAAAGTGCCGGACTGGCAGGAGCTTGACGGCCAGGAGCCGGAGATCAGTCACACGGATCGCGCTGCTGGCATTCGTAGGGACTAAAGCTCGGAGCAAGCTGGCTTGCTGGCGTCACACTTCTACAGCCGGGGCTCGCCGGCGTGGCGCACAATCGCTTCGCGCGTGGCGTCGCGCAAGCGTATCAGTTCGTGCCAGTCGGAGGAATCGGCGGAGTTCGTTTTGTTTGCGGCCGTGCTTGGATAAATCGGCGGCGAGAGCGTGATCGTGACGCTCGTCGGCCGCGGCAAGTAAGTCCCATCGCGCAGAAAGCGGCGAGTCCCGGCAAGCGACACCGGGATGATGGGCACGCCCGTCGCGACGGCGGCCTTAAAAGCGCCAAGCTGAAACGGTCTTACGCCATCCTCGCGGGTGAAGGTTCCTTCCGGAAAAACAAATACGGACTCCCCATGGCTCAAAAATTCTTCCATCTCCTGCGCTTGGCGCAAACGCGATTCCGGATCGCTACGGTCAAATTTCAGATGCCCCATTTGCTTTAAAAAAGTGCCGACGAAGGGCATGCGGCCGACTTCCATTTTCGCCACAAAACGGTAAGGCACGCCCAAGCCGAGCATCAGCGACAGCACGTCGAAATAACTGGCGTGATTCGCAGCGTAGATTTTCGCGCCCGGCGTTTCCATGTGCTCTTTGCCAACGACGCGCACTTCGCATGCAATCAGCGCAAACAGAACTTTGAGCGCGGAAGACGTAAAGCGTCCCGCTTGCTGGTGATCCTTGATGAATTGCACCATCACCCAAGTGGGAACAATCCAAAGAAAAAACACCACGCCAAAATACAAACCATACAGAATCTCCAGCCCGCGTTTCACTCTGGCAACGACCTCGCGGCCAAGGTTGCGCACCGTGCTGCTCGCTCCCAGGCGGGCGATTTGCAGCCAAGCCGGCGCGCGGGAGGCGGAAAGGGTTCCCGCAAGATAAAGTTGCTTGGTTTCTTCGCGGCGCAATTTTCCGCTCGATGTTTTCGGGATGCTGCCCGGAGGAAGCAACTCGACGCGATCCGGCGGAAGCCCCAATCCCCGCGACACCAGGTCGGTCACCGCCGCCGCGAGCGCGGAACGCCGCGGCGCTTCCCGTTCGCGCGTCTCCGCCACCACCACCATTTTTTCCGTGCCCGTGGCTTCATCCTTCAAGCCGAACGCCACGACGCATCCCTTGCGAATTCCCTCGGCGCGCGCCGCAAGTTCCTCGACTTCGTGCGGATACAAATTCCGCCCGCCCTTGATGATGATGTCCTTCACGCGTCCGGTGACGTAGATTTCGCCATCGGCGCGGTACGCGCGGTCGCCCGAGTCCACCCAAGCGTATTCCCCGGGGCCCGCCGCTGGACCAAGCGGCAGCAGCGCTTCTGTCGCTTGGGAATTGCGGTAGTATCCGGAAGTCGCCGAAGGCCCGCGGAACCACAAGAATCCTTCCCGGCGGTCCGGTACTTCCTCGCCGCCTTCATCGACGATCTGAACTTCATGCCCCCGCAGTGCTTTGCCTGAAGAAACAAACGCGATCGCCGTTTCGTCCTCGAAAGCCGCGGGTACGGCGCGTCCTTCGCCCGTAAACGTCTCGCGCACGACGCGATCCACCAGTGGGCCGCGATTGAGCGGTGGCACGGTAACCGCCAACGCCGCTTCCGCCAAGCCGTAGACGGGAAGTTGCGCTTCGCGGCGGAATCCGTAACTTCTGAAGCGCTCCGCAAAACGCTCCAGCGTTTCCGGATTCACCGGCTCGGCGCCATTCAGCGCCGCGCGCCAGGAGCTTAGGTCCACTCCCAGGATGTCTTTGTCCGCGATCTTGCGCACGCAAAGTTCATAAGCAAAATTCGGGGCTGCGGCGATCGTGCCGCGATGTTTGTGAAGTGCCTGCAGCCAGCGCTCCGGCCGCGTCAAGAAAGACAGCGGAGACATCACCGCCAGGGGCGTTCCGAAATGCAGCAGCGTAAGCCACGCGCCAATCAAGCCCATGTCGTGATACAGCGGGAGCCAGCTGATACCCACGTCATCCGGCCCGAGCTGGACCGCTTCGCCAATCGCGCGCATGTTCGCCAGCAGGTTTCTGTGCGTGAGCACTACGCCTTTGGGATCGCCGGTCGAGCCGGAAGTGTACTGCAGCAGCGCGATGTCGCTCGCCTGTCGAGCGCGGCTGCCCGTGACGTGCAGTGGCGATACGCCCGGCGATGGCGGAGGAGCTTGGTCCGCTGCTTCGAGCAATTTCTCCGCGTCTACAACGCCGGAGAGCGAACGCACGCGCGGCCGCAACAGTTTGGCTACCGCTTCGGCGCGCCGGAATGTCAGCAGCAAGCAAACTTCCGCGTTGTTCAGGATCGCGGATTGCCGCGCCGCGTATTCCTCGATGCGGTCCGCGCGAAACGGGGGATAGATGGGGACCGGAATCGCGCCCGCGAGCAGAATCCCCGCGTAGGACACGAAGAAAGCCCGCGAAGTTGGCAGCATCAGCGCGACGCGTCCGCCCGCTGGCACGGCGCGACGCGCCAGCTCCGCGGCACAGCGGTTCCCGGCGGCATAAAGTTCGCCGAAAGTCACCATGATACTGCGTTCCCCGGCGTCGCTCTCCTCGGTGATCAAAAGGTGAGCTCGTTCGGCGTCGTGCGCCGCGCGATAGCGCAGCACATCGACGAGTGTTTCCGCGGAGAAGACTCCCGCGTCCGCTGCCGCACGGTGCAATTTTTGAACCGTCACCGAGGCTCGCAACGCGGAGCTTCCCAGTTCGTCTTCCCCCGGCGTTCCGGGAGCCGTTAGAATCGCGCGGGCCAAATCTTCTGGCGTGTTGGCTTCCGCGGCGACGCGGTCCGGCAGGCGCAAATGGAATGCCGTTTCCAGGCGCGCCAGAAGTTCCACGCGTTCCAGGCTGCCGAGACCCAAATCACGGTCCAGTTGCGAAGCGCCGCTGAGCATCGGCAGCGCGCCCTGGCTCCCCAGTTCCTCGAGCAACCCGCGGATGACTTCCAGCACGCGTTCGCGCACGGCCGAGCGATCGAGTTGGGCGGCAGAACTGGCCACAGCACTCACGAAGGATTTTCTTTTCTTCAGCGAGAGGCTACCACGGCGTATCGCGGATTGCCATCCAAGAGCGGTTCCAAGAGCGGTTCTGAAACGATACCGGTAATACCCTATTTTGAAGCAAAATGCGTCACCAGCGCGAAGCGCACGCCGCCAGCATCCGAGAGCGACAGCGCCGCCTCTAAGCGCTCTTTTTAGCGGCTTGCGCCTGCGAATAGCCTTTGGGCATCAGCGTGGTGGAGAGATCAACTCCAGAAAGGTCCGCGCCCGTCAAATCCGTTTCCCTCAAGATAGCCACGCCCATGTCGGCACCGGAAAATTTTGCTCCCTGCACGTTGGCCAGTCGCAAATTCACGTTTCGCAGCCGGGCACGCTGAAAATTTGCGTGCGAAAGGTCGCACCGAAAAAATTCTACGCCGCTGGCCTGCGCTTCCGTCAAATCAGCGCCAGAGAGGATCGCTTCGGTCATATCCGTGTTTCCTAGATCGGCCCTCCGAAGGCTAGCTCCGGAAAGGTCGGCGCCGGGGAGTTTCGCTTTGCGCAGGTCGCATCCGGTGAAGTTGGCGTTGCGAAGGATGGCGCCGGTAAGGTTTACGCCGCTCAAATCAGCGTTCGCTAGGTCCGCGCCGGTCAGATCGGCTCGCGCGCCGCCTTCTTGGCCGTTGAAAAAACGCTCGTGTGCTTCCAGAATCTCCACCAGCGATTTTCCGTGGTGCTTGATACTTTTCCTTTTTCTGAGTCCCATGGTTCTCCATCACCACCCGAAAATGTCAGACACTAGTTTACTCGATGTGCTAGCCGCGCGGAACTTCCTCTGGTTTAGCTCGGCGTTCGAATCGAGAAAGCAGGCTCTAGTGGCGCGGCTTCTGCCGGCAGGGAATTGCGCACCCCTGGTTAGGGAAGCCTCGGCTGCGACAGTCCCGGCTGAGCTGCTTGCTGCATTTGTGCTAGCTCGCGCGACGCGGTGTAGCCCTGCCAAATCATCCACAGCGCGTAGGCGTGTACAGCTGCATCCAGCCACATGCTGAAGTATAAAAGCAAAACGCCGTCGAGGGCATACGCGAGCATTCCGCCAAGGAAAGCGCCTTGCGAACCGCTTTTTGCCCATTGGGAGCAAAGCACCAACATGAGGATAAAGAGGCCGTCGACAACCACCATGATGATTGTTCCGTTCTGCCCCGTCCCGCGCGCCGCGGCATCCACTACCTGCGTGATGCCCAAGCCAAAGATAAAGCGGATCTTGGCATCAAAAATCTGCAGGATGGCGTTCACGGCAGAGAGCAGGCCAATCGTCAGAAACCATCCAGCACCGCGCCGCATGCGTAGAATGACTACAGTTTTAGCATCCGTGGCCGGGAGAGGCGCAGCTGAGCCAGCGGGAGGACCACCGGGACTTAGGGACATGTTTGCTCCTCGGATTACTCGTGGAACACGGGATGATGTATTGCTACGCGAAGCCAATTGTGTAGTCAAGCAAGAATTTGCGCTGGGCTTCTTTTAATCGCACATCCATGAGCTCGTTCCGGTTGTGGTAGTGTGGGACGAGTGACTCCTGTTGCCCGCGGGGGTTCGCGAGAGAAGCGCGAGACTTTCTTTTAGGGGCGAAGGTACTCCATGTTTCTTCGGGCGGCATTTTTCGAGCGAATTACGCTCTCTGTTTTCTTCGGCGTGCTATTCGCGTGCCCCGGCGCTTTTCCCCAAGAACAACACGAAGACGAAATCGTGGCCAATCTTGCCGGTGGCCGGGCCATCGTTCACGTGGCCAAGGATGCCATCATCTTTGCGGCCATCGATCAGCCCGTGGAGCGCAACTCCATCCCACCGCGCGTGATGGACCTGGACGCCACGCACATCGGCATCCTATTCGGCGCTTCAGAATGGCGGATTCCCGCCGACCCCAAACCCATTCGGCTGGACCGCAACTTCCAGCGTGTCGGCCGGGCCGACCCCCGTTACCAGGCGGCTCCGGGAGAAGGGGAGACGGATTTGGAGACCATCGGCATCGCTTTCCTGGAAAAACTTCGCCCGCTCGTCTCGCAACTTCACCACAAGATTGATTTCCCCTCCGACGATCCGATCTTTCAGATCATCATAATCGGCTACGCTCCCAACGACTATGGCCCGGAAGTATGGGTCGTCGAATATCGCATGGAGCAGGAGCAAGTGGCCACGCGCGGTGACTATTGGCAGACACGTATCGAGCGGCCGCGCTTTACGCAACTCTATCCGCCGGAAAAGCATGCGCCGCGCACCATGGTGGAGAGCCGGTACCCTCCGGATACGAAAGGCCCAACACTGGCCGAGTTAATCCAGAGCCACGACCCCAATATCACGCACCTAGGTTCCGGCGAACCGCGCTTTGCCAAAGTGCTAGAAAACATCTATCGAGGCCAGGCGCAGAAAGCCGCTCCCCTTGATTCCGCCGATTTTATGCGGGCGGTCCTGCCTTTGATCGCCGGGGGCGCGCCGTTTGTTCTTGGCACCATGGATGAGAGCCACGGCTTTCTATGGATGGTCCCGCCGGAAGAGCCCGTCGAAAAAGCGCAGGAAGATAAGAACCGCCCGCCCGATGCGCCCACGCTCCGGCGAACGCCCAAGCCTTAACGGTCAGGAAAGCTTTTCAATGGAATCGCCGCTGCGAATGACTCCGCCATCCAGAACGCGGCAGAACATGCCTCGCCTCCCCCAAAGCTCTCGGCGCAGGCCGGTTCGAATGGCTTCCATCTGCTCGCAAGGGGTGCATACCGCGGTGACTTCCAGGCGTGTTTCGCCGATACGGAGGAGTTGGCCAACCGGCAAGCTATTCACGTTCAGGCCGTCGGTCGTAATGTTCTCGCGGATCGTTCCTGGCTGGAGATCCATGGCTTCCAGAGTCTCGCGGTCCACCAGCAAGACTTGGCGCTTGCCTCCGGGCCGCGCATGAGCGCAACCTGCAAAGCCGGTGTCGCCAATAGCGCGTACTTCGCTTAGCTCCTCCATGGGCACGTGCTTTTTCCTAGCACGAAAAAGATTTTGCACTCTCGCCATGGGCTTTAATCCCCAGCCGCTCCGCGATGGGTCGCCGGAGCTCCAATGTCGGTCCGGTAGTGCATTCCTTCGAAGTGAATTTTCGAAGCGGCTTGGTACACAGAGGCCAGGGCACCTTCAAGGGTCGCGGCTGCTGCCGTTATACCCAACACTCTGCCACCGCTAGTGACGATGGATTCCCCGGCAAGCTTCGTCCCAGCATGCAGCACCTTCACACCGGTAATTTGGTGTACAGTGGTTAGGCCCTCGATGAGTTTGCCACTCTCAAATTTCCCGGGATACCCGCCTGACGTCAACACCACGCAAGCGCTGGCTCCGGGCTTCCAGCGGAGTTTAGACGGCTCGAGGCGTCCAGCGGCCACCCCACTGAGAACCTCGGCCAGGTCAAAATCGAGGCGGGCCAAAATCGCTTGGGCCTCCGGGTCTCCCAAGCGACAGTTGAACTCCAAGACCTTGGGCCCGGACTTCGTCAGCATCAGGCCGATATAGAGAAACCCTTGGTAAGGGATACCGTCTGCCGCCAGGCCCTCGAGCGTGGGCTCGACGATCTTAGAGCGGACCGTCTCGCGAAGGCCTTCGGGAAGCAACTCATCGGTGGAGTACGCCCCCATGCCACCGGTGTTCAGTCCTTGGTTTCCATCGAAGACGCGTTTGTGATCGCGCGTGGGGACCAGTGGAGCGTACTGCTTTCCATCGGTGAGCATGATGAACGATAGCTCTTCGCCTTCCAGCGTTTCTTCCAGAAGGATGCGCTTCCCGCCTGGTCCCAGCTCGTTCTTTTCCATGGCGCGTTCGACAAAGTCTTTTGCGGCCGCGAAATCCGGGGCCAGAAAAACACCTTTGCCGGCGCATAATCCATCCGCTTTGATCACCGCCGGCCAATCCAGAAATTTCAGCGCCGCGTAGACATCGGCGGCAGAATCGTAGCGGCCGTACATCTTTGCCGTGGGAATGCCATGGCGCACCAGAAATTCCTTCGAAAAAATCTTGCTTCCTTCTAGCTGCGCCGCTTTCCGGGAAGGACCCACAATAGGCCAATTCCGCAGCTTGAAGGCATCCGTGAGGCCGTTCACCAGGGGCAGTTCCGGTCCCACGACGGTTAGATGGGGATGAACTTTTTCCGCAAATGCGACGATAGCGCTGGTGTCACCTGCGTCGATGGCCAGGCACTCTGCTTCCGCGGCCATGCCGCCATTTCCCGGGGCGCACCAAATTTTTTCCACGCGCGGGCTTTGCTTTAGTTTCCACACCAGGGCGTGTTCACGTCCGCCACCACCCAGCACCAGAATCTTCATGCGCTATCCTTCGGCAAACGGTTCTTTCGAACGATAGACGCCCCTAGTAGGAGTGTCAACATAACCGTACAATGCGTGGTGCGCCAGGCCACTCTCCTTTGGAGCGTTGGTTGTCGGAACTTCCAGAGTGCGTTGGTTTTCTTAGCTGCGAATCCGCTGTTTCAGGAGCACCTTCACAGTTTTGCCGACTTCCTTTCCGATCGCTCGGCGTATCTGTTTCTTGACCGGCAGCATGTGCCTGCCGTCGCCCATAGCCATGAAAGAACTTTTGAAGGGATGACCATCAATTGTGCCTCTAACTTTAACCACACCACGGGTACCGAAAAACTTGACGGAATTCGGCCAAACCACATAAGTCCAACCGCCTTTGTGGCTCCTTTGCAATTTGGCAGAAAACGATTTGTTCAACAAGCTCGCTATCCTCTAACCTACCCGGAGTATACGTCACCCATCCACACTTTTCCGGTTACCGCATGCATCGGGCATCTGGATTACCGTGAGGGGGTCGCGCCGCCCAAACTTCCCGGAGTCCTTTTTTTGCTTGACATACGAATTAGTTAGTACTATAAGGTTGCTAGATATGAGACCGAGACATGCAACGCTGACCCCGCAAGAACTGGAAATCATGAAGCTGGTGTGGGAGCGCGATAGTGCGACGGTACGCGACGTTTATGAAGCGCTGCTCGAGCAGCGCAAAATCGCTTACACCACCGTGATGACCATGATGAAGATTCTTGAAACCAAGGGCTACCTGAAGAAGCGGCGTCAGGACCGCGCTTTCCTTTACCGGCCGGTGCACCCGAAGAGCCAAGTGATCGGCGGGATGATTCGCGAATTCATCGATCGCGTTTTCAACGGCTCAGCCGAACCACTTCTGGTGCACCTAGTGAAGTCGCGCCGCATTCGCGAGAAAGATCTGGAAAAGATTGTGCGGATGGTCGAGGAAACGAAATGAAAGTCGCGGAAGCAATAAAAGCACATCGGAGCCGCCCATGAACATGCCACTGTGGTTTTCGAACCTCCTATTTTGGAGCGCACAACTTGCCTTAGTGGTGCTGGCCGCTGAATTTCTTCCGCGGCTTTTCCAGATTCGCCAGCCGCAGGTACTCCTCAGGTACTGGCGCACCCTTTTGCTCCTAACCCTGGTGCTCCCATTCCTGCAGCCATGGCACCGACTGCCGAGCATCGCCCCGGCGGTGGTCTTCGGTGAGGCTGACAACTTGCGCTTCGCGACCCCAGCTCCGGCTGTAACGCACTGGCATTTTCCAAGCGTGCCCGTCGTCGCTGAAGGGATGGGCATCGCCGTCCTCGGCGGAATTGTGTTCCGATTTGCGCTTCTCGTGCTCGGGCTGCTGAGACTTCGGCGCTTCCGCGAGGCTTCTACGCCGATCACAAACAGTGCCGAATCGGCCGCAATTCTCAACCACATGCGCGCCACGGTGGGCGCCAGCGCTGAGTTTCGCCTCTCCGCCAATGTAGACTCGCCGGTCACGTTCGGCTTGGCGAAGCCCGTAATTCTTTTGCCCGAACGCTTCCTAGAGACGGATGCACGCTTTCAGTCGGCGATTGCTTGCCACGAATTGCTGCACATTCGTCGTCGCGACTGGGCCCAACACTTGGTTGAAGAAATTGTTCGTGCCGTTTTTTGGTTCCAGCCAGCGATGGCCTGGCTGATCTCGCGCGTGAGGCTGGCGCGGGAGCAGGTGGTTGATCTCGAAGTCATACGGCTCACAAACGCGCGTAGAGCTTATCTGCAAGCCCTGTTGGAATTCACTGCTGGCCAGACACGGATTGCGGCTATTCCCGCACCGCCATTTCTCGCCGAGCGCCAGCTCGTCGAACGTATCTCGATCATGTTAAAGGAGGTTCGTATGTCACGAGGAAGATTGCTCGCGTCGTTCGCGGTTATTTCGTGCTGTCTTGCGGGGGTTGTAGGACTCTGCGCTTGGAGTTTTCCGATGAAGCTTGCTCCGCTCGAGTCAGCTCCTAAGACGGGCGACGGTGTTGCCGGTGGTATTTCGGGCGGCGTTACTGGGGGCGTTAGCGGCGGAGTGACTGACGGTGTGAGCAGTGACGTTGGCGGCCTGGTAAGTGCTCGGCCGTCCTCAGACATACCAAATGTGGACTACTCCACAATTTGGATCGATACCGTGAAGAGAGGTCCGATGCAGCGGCAAGTGCGTGGGCTAGGAAAGCTCGTTCGCGGCGAAGGTTCCACGAACTTCGTCGCCCAAGTGACCCTACCAACCTTCCTGACCGCCGACGTGAAGCCCGGTCAGAACGCCGCAGTAGCCACGCGGAAGGGCTCGCTTGCGAACGGGCATGTCAGCAGCATTAGCCCGTCCACCTCAGACGACACGCGTACCGTGGATATCGCCCTCGATGCCGTGCCCGAAGGAACCGCCGCAGGCCTCGAAGTGGACGGCACCATCGATATTGAAAAGATCGACAGCGTTCTCCAGGTCGGACGCCCCGTACACGGCGCCGAGAACACCGGAATTCCTCTCTTCAAGATCGTTAACAACGGCGCGGACGCGGTGCGAATCTACGTGAAACTCGGCCGCGCCTCGGTAAACACCATCGAAGTTCTTGCCGGACTAGAAGAGGGCGACCGCATCATCCTCTCCGACATGTCCCAATTCAAGAACGCCGACCGCATCCACCTCACACGCGAGCAGCACGTACCTAGGCAATAAGCCCCGAGGAGCACTGAAGCAATATCATCACAAGCCTGGTGAGCCGTTTACCAAGCACTAATATTTGATCGCGAGCCGATGGCTTCCCCGGAACACCTGCACCTTGTGCCAGGTCCATTCTCGGCCTCGTCCAACTTACACTAGGACTTGCAGGTCATTCTGCTCGTATCTGTTTGAGAGGACGGAGACCTAGGTCCAAGCCGAAGCGGGTCCTTATCACATGGGAGCCGTGGTTATCGCCCGGTGGAGTCTAATGTCTGCTTCGTCGAACGTTAACCGGACCGACTGGACGGTGTAAATCTCTGTCATTTACGGTTGCGCTATGGAAACCCGATCCGCCAAGCTAAGCGTCTTCGTGACCAATGGAAGAAAAGGTTTATTCGCCGTTCGAGCGATCGCTAAGGACGAGATTCTGATCGACTTGAACGGGGAGGAAACCTTGCCGTCACCTACCAGGAGGTCTTTGCAGATCGCTGAAGGAAAACATGCATGCGGAAGAGAAGAAACCGTTGGTTACTTAAACCACGGCTGCGAACCTAATGTCTTCCTGGATTTCAGTTGCTTGTGTGTGCGAGCTCTCAAGGACATTCAAGCCGGCGAAGAAGTTAAGATCAATTACGCCGCCACCGAGTATGAAATGCATGATTGTTTTCGCTGTGATTGTGGGTCGCCGGGATGCCTGCGGATGATAAGCGGCTTCAAGTTCCTAACCCGGGATGAGCAGCTCAAGCTGAAGCCTTACTTAGCGCCTTATCTCCTTATAAGGTTGAACGAAGAAGCCCAGCAGGATCGCTATTAGCTGAGCGCCAGATTCACATTCTCGATCGCTTCGTCGATTTCCGCAGTGTTTTTATAGCCGACCGTAACGCAATCGACGCCGGCGTTATGGAACGCAAATCGCATCGCCGCCTTGCGGTCCTCACGGTTGAACGTACCCTCCCCAATAAGTTTCATGCTGACTACGCCTAATCCTTGCTTGCGCGCCTGCTGGACGTGGGTGACAACTTCGCTGACGTTCCCCGGTCCATCGGTGTTGTAATCCTCGGCGTCCATTCTGCTACCCTTGTGATTCATTCGGATCATGGCGACATCGAGCCACTTGTTTCCGGGGACTTGGCGCAACGCCGGGAGGCCGTGCACCGACGCGCCGTGACTTACGATCGTTTTTTTCGACTGCGCCTCCAAAATTCCATCCTGCCACTTGCCCGTGTCTGCGGGCCACGTCGCGGTATGTTGCCAGTGCAACAGCATGACGTCGAAATATTCGGTATTCGCAAGTCTGCGTAGTTCGTCGAATTTCTCTTGTGGATTCACGCCTTGCCGCGTGGTCACCTTGGACATAAGCCGATAGCTATCGCGTGGAATACCTTTAAGGGCTACTCCGAGCATCCGGTGCATCTCGCCGTAAGACTCGGCAGTTTCGAAAAAGCGAATGCCGCTGTCGTAGGCGTAGCGCACCAGCCTGGTAAACCCATCCTGTCCCAAGTCACGTTGTACCTGGCCGCTGAAGCTGCCGGTCCCAAACGCGAGCCTGGTCACCTTCACCCCAGATTTTCCGAGGGTTACCCAATCTGTGGCGGTCTGGCGCGCCGCGCTCAGCGGGAGGCTTCCGGTAACGGCAAGGGCTCCGGCGGCGACTCCGGTTTTTAGGAATTCACGTCTGGTGTAGTGAGACACGGCTGCACCTCGAATTGAACGATGATAGCCCCGCTGGTAACCGAGCGGAGCCGAACGGATGTCCGAAGATTATAACCAGACAATCCTAATACGAAAGGCGAGTATGAGGTATAGCGGACCTGTGTAGCGCTAGTGAGGGCCTTGCTCCGCTAAGCGCGTTCTATGGGCTCGCAGGTTAGGTCGAGGGAGACAGGAATCGTCATTCCCGAGAGCACCCTGGCGCGAGATTTTTTCGAGAAAAGCGAAAAGCTTTTACAGGAAAGAAAAAGAACCAAGAACCAGAACCTAAAAAAGGGGACATTTTAATCGAGGTAAGGAAGGGGACATTTTAAAAGAGCTTTGACACCCTTCGAATTTGTGCTGTCGAATTTGTGCTTGACAAGCCCTAGTCGCCTCTCCTAGGCTTCCTGGCATTCCGTGCCGTTCCCCTCCTGTTGTTCCGATAAGTGACCTTGAGCACGGCGCAAGGAGGTCCCTATGAACCGGTCCCTCTTCCATCGGATAGCGGTTGTTGCTTTTGTTTTCTCTGCTCTGCTGCTTTTCGCCGGACGCACGTCCGCCACGGAAATTAGCGGAACGATTTCGTCAACGGTCACGATCATGGACGATAGCGAACTCGTGGGCGATGTCACCTGCATGGTCGCGGGCGCGCCCTGTATCTCGTTTGGATCTCCGGGTATCCAGCTGAGGCTAAACGGTTTCACGATCACCGACGGTGCCAACCCTTCTAATAATTGTGCGAGTTCGAACTTTGCTGAAGACGGAATTCTAGTAAACGGCCAGCATGACGTGGCGATCCTGGGACCTGGGCTAGTCGAGAAATTCGCCGGACTGGGAATTTCGCTAGAAGGGTCCACGAAAGTGAAGGTGACGCGTGTCACCGTGTCCGACAATTGCTTCAGCGGGATTTTCCTATTTGCCACCACGGACAGCGAAATTGAAAGAAACATTTCCGTACGAAACTCGATTGGTTCCCTAGGCAACCCTTGCGGCGGAACTTGACTCGCTAGCAGCCACAACAACCGAGTTCGGTTGAATACTTACAGCGGGAATGGTTCAGCTCACTCGACTTTCTCAAGCGGCGCCACCAGTAATAATTTCGGTGTGGGGCTGGTAGGCACAAGCAAGGGCAACTTAATCGAGAAGAACAAGATTGGCGGCAACCTCAACGGTGTTTTGATTATGGCCAGCACGCAAGGAGGCAACATCATTCGCCGCAACATCATTGCTGGCAATCCTCCCGTGCAAGTCTCGGCCGAGTTTGGTGTTGCGATCGGCGCCGATATTCAAGACCTCTCGACTCCAGGGACGAATACGTTTGAAGACAACCGCTGCCTAACCTACGCGGGTTCCGCGCAGCCAGCCCCCTGCCCTAGCATCTCGAAGCTGGATAACGACGAAGACCAGCAAGCCCGGGATATCAGAGCGTTCTCGCGTAAGCGTCTCGCGTTTCCGCAGGCTCGCTTGGTCGACGCGGTGTTCCATCCGAGCGATCGTTGGCTTCCCAGGGCTTTGGGCACCGGCAATCCCGGCCAGACCACTCCTTCCGATTCCGTGACTGTGACCGGCAAGGTAGTCGATGCCGCTTGTTTCATGTTGCATGCCACCGCTGCCACCGCCGCATCTCACAAGGACTGCGGAGCGGCGTGCTTGGCCCGCGGCGTGCCTCTCGCCATCGCGACAGACAATCGCATTCTGTACTTTCCCGCCGATGGCAATCAACGGCTCAAGAGTCTCCTGAATGCCCGTGTCCGCGCCTCCGGCACCGTCGTGGAGAAACACGAACCGATGGAACTGCAAATGCCTGTCGGTGACAAGAATCAAATGGTTGTGCGCATAGAGGGTGGTTACAAACAAATTACGATCGAAACGCTCGCGAGAATTCCGGCGGAAAACCGGTAACGGCGTAGTTGTAGAAAATTTACCTCCCCTGACCCGGACCCGCGTCGGCTCTCTGTCCCCGGGCTAGGGTCACCGTTTGCGGCAAAACCATGTCAAGTTCCGAACCCGTTGCCATGTAAAAATGGTGGCTCCGCAGAAGCAGCACCAGCGACACAACGCCCCCGGCGGCAAGCCCCACCACGCTTCCGATGGCTATGCCTTTCGGCGTGCTCGTAGTCATGGTCATCCCAGCGAAGTTGGTCGTTTGCGTGGTGTGCGCGGCGGCCCCGATCGCCGTGCCGAGACCTAAGCCAACTAGGGGCGCGGCGACCACGCCGGCTTTCGTGCTTGTGCCCGGATTGATCCACGCTGTGCCTTCTTCGCTTTCAATGGTCATCAGGCCGCCGATGTTGGTGACGTAGCCGTCGGGGAAGATGATCGCCACGGACCGCATCACCATCTCCGCGCGGGTACCGTGCCGCGTCAGCTTTTCCACCTTCCCCTGCACGAACGTTCCTGCGGGCATGACGACACGCTTGTCGAGCGTCACCGGGGCCGTGGTCTCGGTATAGATGTCGTCGCCGCGGTGCGTGGTCCGGGTGTCGACTGGATGGGTCAGGACCAGAGCAAGTCGCGTACCGGCGGGAAGCGTGGTGTTCGCTTCGTCAGACGCCGCATTTTCTGCCGGAGCCCGAGAAGGCGACTGCGCTGCGGCCTGAGACTCGGCTCCGGCCATTGCTTGGGGCCTTTCCTGCGCCATGCTTGGTAGGGCGAGAAGGAAGACCACTAGGATCTGCCAAACCGATTGGCGTTTTGAGGCAGCGAGAGGAAAAAGGAACAAGGAAAGCAAACTGCGAGCGAGTGTCTTCATAGAAACCTCCTGCGGGAAGGCGGCGAACCTTGCGGCCTTTCTGGGGGCACGAGCGGGCGGAATCGCCCCAATACATGGGACGCTAACTTACCGAAGCCTGGGTACGCCAGAAAGTCGCCGGCTCGGAACCCAGTTTCGAGGATGTGGTGATTCCACAGATCGGGAATGGTGGCGCCCAGAACCGGCGATCTCAACTTCTGCGATGAACTGGGTCTATAGAGAGGCCGCCGACCCAGTTACTACGCGAGGGCTACAAGCGCCACTTGAATGGGGACCCTTCGAACTGTATACCCACACAATAGCCACCCTTCGGCTGAGAATCACAATAGACGACTCGCGCGTGCTTCGGAAACTCGCCTATCAAAGGGGTAACCAGCGGTACTTCGCCGGGCCGCCAACATCGTTTGGTGAACACTCGAGCACCATGGGAACTGACATCTTCGGTGACCGTGCGTTCACGAGCCCGCGGCTCTTCCAAGTTCGCCAGATAGATCTGCACTGGCAGAGGCTCGCGTCTCTCAATTCTCGCATCGAAACTCTTCAGACGAGGAATCTTCCGCTGCAAGCGGCGAGAATCAGCTTCCTCGGCTAAATTCTCGATGAACTCGATTCTTTTTGGAGATCGCATGGCTTACCTCCGGCAGCGCTTCTCGAAAGCGAAACGATGGGCCAGACCTCGGCTCTGCCGCTTTCAATTCGAACAAATGATAAAGATAGTTATCATGGAGCGTACTCGCTTTACAAGTAGGAGAAACACCGGAGTTGCGAAGGTGGTGATCCCTTTAGCCCGTCTACGGTGTCCCGCGTTCTTTTCGGTCGGGAGCTTCCGGGCCGGTACACTCAGAAACGAATCGTCCCTGGCGCCCAGGACAGTTTGGACC
This sequence comes from Candidatus Cybelea sp., assembly GCA_035510055.1. Lineage (GTDB taxonomy): Bacteria > Acidobacteriota > Terriglobia > Acidiferrales > UBA7541 > Acidiferrum. The sequence goes on from DATKHV010000037.1 coordinate 39,181, forward strand.
ACGCTTCCTCGGACCCCGCCCGGGGATTGAGACGGGCCGATGGTTTAGCCAGACCGACTACGCGTTGGAGATGGACAGCAAGTGGCGCCTTGAAGGTTTTGGTAAATTCCTTTCTGCGAAATCGTGTCCCGTCGCGAGACAGCGTTGTCCCGCAACCGGACAGTGTCGAACGGCAGGACTGAGCTTTTAGCGCCTGCTTTCAATAACTTACGATGGTAGCCAGCTTGCACCCTCGATCGCAGCCATGAATACATTACTGCGCGACCTTCGTTACGGAATGCGGACCATGATGCGAAATCCAACCTTCGCCGTGGTAGCGGTCCTTACCATTGGGATTGGCATCGGGGCGAGCACCACTATCTTCAGTTGGATGCGCCCCATGCTTCTCGATCCCTTGCCCGGCGCCACGCAGTCGGATCGCATCGTGGCCATCGAGAACATGGCGCCTGACGGGGAGCCGATTACGACTTCTTATCTGGACTTCCGCGATTTCCGCGACAATTTGAAGCTTGTAAATTTGGTGACCGCGCGGGTGGGAAATGTGTTTTCTGTGGGCGATGCGCCAAACACCAGCCAGGTTTGGGGTGAAATGGTGTCGGGCGGTTTTTTCGACATGCTTGGTATGCAGCCGGAAGCCGGGCGTTTCTTCTCCGACGCGGAACGCGATGACGCGCAGAACGCCCACGCAGTTGTCGTTATCAGCCACAGTTATTGGAAGAACCAGTACCACGCGGACCGCTCGGCCATCGGGGCGACCCTGCGCATCAACCGCACCCCGTTCACGATTATCGGTGTGGCCCCGGAAGGTTTCCACGGCACCCGCTCGGGGCTGGATTACGAGATGTGGATGCCGCTGACCATGTACGGCCAATTGACCCACACAGGGACTTGGATGTTGCGCGACCGAAACACCCGCAACTTCATGATGTTCGCGCGGCTCGCGCCCCGCGTGACCATGGAGCAGGCGCGCGCGGAAGTGCAAGCGCTGGCAAATCGCATGGCGGTGGCCGACGCGGACTCCGACCAAGGAATTGGCGCGACGGTGTTGCCGGTTTGGCTGTCACACTTCGGAACCCAATCCATCCTCCTGACTCCGATTACGATCCTGATGGGAGCCAGCGGCGTCGTGCTGCTGATTGTTTGCGCTAACCTGGCAAACCTGCTCCTGGCGCGCGCGACGGGGCGGCTGAAAGAGTTTAGCGTTCGGCTGGCGATGGGTGCGCGGCCTACGCGACTGGTACAGCAGCTTCTCACTGAAACACTGCTGATGGCGCTGGCCGGCTCGGTGTGCGGCTTGCTACTGGCAAACTTGCTGGGCGGCGGGCTGCGCTGGCTGCTTCCGGCAGTCGCGAGGCCGGCAATGTTGCAACCGCCGCTCGACGGGCAGGTCCTGGCCTTCACCATGGCGCTGGCATTCGGCGTTGCGATTCTTGCGGGACTGGCTCCGGCACTGCACGCTTCTCGGGCCAACGTCAACGAAATGCTGAAGGAGGGTGGCCGCAGCGAGACTTCCGGCGCACACTCGCACCGATTGCGTGGGCTGTTGGTGACCTCCGAAGTAGCCCTGGCGGTGATTGCCCTGGTGGGCGCGGGATTGTTTCTAAAGAGTTTCCAAACCGCGCGGGCCATCGATCCGGGCTTCAAGCCGGAGGGCGTGGCCCTGGCGCGGTTCGACTTTTCCTCGGCCGGCTATGATGCGCGGCAGACCGACAGTTTTTGCCAGCGCCTCCGCGAACATTTGGAGCGGGAGCCTGGAGTGACCGCCGTCAGCTACGACGACTCGGCGCCTTTGGGATTCAGCGGAGGTAACTGGGAAACGCTGGAGGTGGAGGGCTACGTTCCCGGCCCAAACGAGAATATGAAGATTTACCGGGACCTCGTATCGCCTGGTTACTTCGATACCATGAAGATTCCGCTGGTCGAAGGGCGCGATTTCGACCTGCGTGACGATGCCACGTCCCTAAAGGTAATGATCGTCAACCAGGAGTTTGTGCGGCGCTTTCTGGCCAATCGGAGCGTGCTCGGGCGCCAGGTGCATGGATGGGGTGAATGGTTCACGATTGTGGGAGTGGCTCGAGACAGCAAGTATCACCGGGTTTCGGAGAGTCCGCAGCCGTACTTTTACATTCCCATCCGGCAGATTTTCCGGCCGGAGTATGGTTTAACGTTCGATGTGAGAACCAGCGCATCGCCGAATGCAGCGATTGCGGCGCTGCGCCGTGAAGCAAGTGCGATTGATCCGGAGCTGACCATCTTCGATGCCGAGCCCATGACGGAGTACGTTGCCGCGTCGCTGTTCGGTGCCAAGGTCGCGGCGAGCCTCTTGAGCGTGCTGAGCGGCCTGGGACTGCTGCTGGCAGCCATCGGTCTTTACAGCGTGATGGCCTATGCCGTGACGCAGCGGACCGGCGAGATTGGGATTCGTGTCACGCTCGGCGCGCAGCCGAGCGACATCATGCGTCTGGTAATTCGGCAAGGGTTAGCATTCGCAGCCGCGGGGCTGGTGGTGGGTTCGCTGGCGGCTGCTGCGCTGGCCCGCGTTGTGGCGGCGATGCTCGTGGGGGTAGGTCCGGCTGATGCCGAAGTGTTTGCGCTGGCGGCCGCATTTACGGCCCTGGTCGCGCTAGCCTCGGGCGCGATCCCCGCCTGGCGCGCGCTGCGTGTGGATCCGGCGGTGGCGCTCCGTTGTCAGTAGCATAAGCCACAAAACAGGCTTACTGAGCGGGTCCCGGCGGTCCGGGCCGATGCCATTCGCTCGCTGCGGTCTATGCTACGGAACCTCGGTAATCCAGACCGCGTTTATCATTTGACTAAACCCTGTCCCAAAGACCAGTTACGCGGCAGCGGATTCGGCGACAGACTGGGCAGCAGAGCCGTTCCTCTCTTCGCTTCGATCGGAAGGGGTTGACCGATGCTGATCCCGTTGCGCCATGAAAACATGGAGGGCCGCCGCTGGCCGGTCGTCACCTTTGCATTGATCGCCCTGAACATACTGGTGTTCCTCGGCACGCACTGGAAAATCGAAGCGCAAGAGCCGGAACGCATCGAAGTCCGCATGCACCTCCTCGAACTCGCGGCGATGCACCCAGACTTGAACATGCCGGACAATGTCGAGAAATTCGTGAACGAAGTGAAGAAGCAAGCGCCCACAGCGGCATGGCAGCAACTCTCTTCTCCGAAACGCAAGCCACAAGATGCCTGGGACGGGGAAATCCGGGAAGTCGAGGATCCCCAAGAGCTGCAGTCGCAGATGGACGCGCTGGCAGAGCGCTTTACGGAAGTGCAAAACAGTTCGATTCTCGAGAATTATGCGTTCGTACCGGCGCATCCAAGACCGATTTCCTACCTAACCTCTATGTTCCTTCACATCGGTTGGTTGCACCTGATCGGCAACATGTGGTTTTTGTGGCTAGCCGGCTTTATCCTCGAAGACCGCTGGGGCCGCGTCATCTACCCGATTTTCTATGTTCTGGCGGGGTTCGTGGCTTCCGTCTTTCATGCCATGTTCAATCCATCGAGTATAGCTGCCACGCTGGGTGCCTCCGGCGCCGTGGCCGCGCTCATGGGCGGATTTCTAGTGCGCTTTCCTAAGCTTAAGATTGAAATGCTTTGGTACATGCTGATTTTCCGGATTCGCTTCAAAGCCCCGGCGTACGGGCTGCTCCCCTTGTGGCTGCTTATGGAGGTTTTCTATGGCAGTTTGTTTGGCCAGGCCTCCGGCGTGGCACACTGGGCTCACGTGGGAGGATTTGTCTTTGGGGCGTTGGCTGCGCTGATTATCAGTCGCACCAGTTTGGAGCACGAAGCCAACACGGTCATTGAGAATAAAATAGGTTGGACCGCTGACCCGGCGATTGTCGAAGCCACGGCATGTATGGAGAAGGGAAGATTCGACGAAGGCATCGCCGTCCTGAAAAAGTTTCTGGCGACCACGCCCGGTGCCATCGACGCGCAATCCATCTTGAGCCAGCTCTATTGGCGCAAGAACGACATTCCGGCGCACCTAGAAGCCACCATCAAGCTATGCCAGTTACACCTGAAAGCTCAAGACTCCGAAGCTGCTCTGCTGGACTACCAGGAGTATACCAATGCCGGCGGGGACCGCATGCCGGCCGCGACTTGGCTGGAGCTAGGCCGCCTCATCGAAGGCCAGCAGAATTACAGCCGCGCCGTGACGGAGTACGAGCGCTTGGCCAAGACCTACCCGAGTGAAAAGCAGTCGCTTCTCGCCCTGCTATCCGCCGGACGGCTCGCACTGAAGCAACTCCATCGGCCTTCCGACGCCCTGCTCTACTACAAAGCTGCGAAAGGCTCTAAAGTGCCTCACGCCGAATGGGATTCGAATATCGTGGCGGGGATCGAAGCTGCGGAAAAAGCTACTGGCGCCGGCGTCTCCTACGCGCCGACTGCGAAACCCTAGGCTTCCTTTTGTTTTTGAAGAGAGAAGCAATGGCTGCCCGCTTCTCCGAGCGCGACGATAGTTACACTATAAGTAATATATCTAACAATATAATTATGAGCTTCTGGCGAAATGCTTTAGTTGTTACCGGCGGCGCGAATGGGAATCGTCACCGTGGCAGCTGTCTCTGAAGATCCCAGCATATGACAGCGTCCGTCGAAGATTCCGCCGGGATCAATGACCATGCAGGGGGAGTGCACTTCTCCGGTTACCACGCCTTTGGCCTCGATCTCCACGCGGCCCTTCGCGAAAATCACGCCGTCAAAGCGGCCGGAAATCACCACGCGATTGCCTTCGATTTGTCCTTCAACCTTAGCGCCATCGCCGAGGATCACCGTCTGTTCGGAGATGATGTTTCCCTTCACGTTGCCGTCAATGCGGAACGTGCCCGTGACCGTCAGCGTTCCTTCGAGCGTTACACCCTGATCGATGAATCCTGTCCACTCTTCGCTTGCGCCGTTCTTGGCAGCGCTGGGCCACTTCCAAGCCATATCCATTCCCCCAAAAATAAAGACTCTTTCACTTTAGCTGCGCGCCCGCATAAGTCAACGCAACTCACTAAGGGTGTTGTCGTATGAGCGACTGAACGAAAGGACAGATCGTTCTTCGCGGGTCTCGAGCTATTTCATCAAGCGATCGTATAAGCCCATGAGCTGCCGATCGTCATAATATTCCAGCACCAACTGTCCAGGGCGCATTTTCGTTTTCTGGTGCAGCAACACTTTGGTGCCGAGGTGGCGCTGGAGCTCTTCGAGCGCGGACTTGATGTTGGCATCCAGTTGAACTTCGGCCGGAGCTTGAGCACCGCGCGAACGCCTGGCAGCCAACTTCTCGATCTGGCGCACGGTCAATCCGCCCCGCGCGGCGCGCTGAGCGTAGCGCATCCGCAGTTGCAAATCCGGCAAAGCCAGCAAAGCGCGGCCGTGCCCTGCTGTCAGCTTCCCTTCTTCAATCCAATCTTGAATCTTGGGCTCAAGCTTCAAGAGCCGAATGGCGTTGGCTACCGTCGCGCGATCTTTGCCGGTGCGCTCGGCAACCGCTTCTTGCGTTAGCTGGGCTTCGTCCATCAAGCGCTCAAAAGCGCGGGCGGCTTCAATCGCGTTCAGATCTTCGCGCTGGATATTTTCGACCAGCGTCATCTCTAAGGCAACTTCGTCGGAAACCTGGCGAACGATTACCGAGACTCTAGCAAGGCCAGCACGCTGCGCCGCGCGCCAGCGGCGTTCACCCGCGATTAGCTGGAACCGGGAGCCCACCGGCCGCACCACCAAAGGCTGAATGATCCCACTCGCTTTAATGGAACGTGCCAATTCGTCCAGAGCTTCTTCACGGAAGCGCGTGCGAGGTTGGTAAGGACTTGGCTCGAGCAAGTCAATATCGACTTGTTGCGGGCCTGGATGCGTGTTCTCGCGAGTTGGCACCACCGCCGCGCCGCTAGCGGTTGTTGCATGAGGCTGTATTGGTGCCGGTGCGGGCGTCGCCGGCTCAGGCTCCCGAATGAGCGCTCCTAGCCCCCGTCCCAGCGCGTTTCTCGGCATTGTCAATGACCTCCTGGGCGAGTTGCGTGTAGCTTTCCGCGCCCTTGCTGTGAATGTCGTAAAGGATGATTGGTTTTCCAAAACTGGGCGCTTCCGCCAGACGCACATTGCGTGGTATCACGCTCGTGAATATTTGCGTTCCAAAGAAGCTGCGCAAATCCTTGGCAACCTGCCTTGAAAGCGATGTTCGATCATCGTACATCGTGAGCAGGATTCCTTCAATTTCGAGGCTTGGATTGAGGGTTCGCCGGATGCGCATCAGCGTATCCAGCAATTCGGAGACGCCTTCGAGGGCCAGGTATTCGCACTGAATGGGAACGAGAACGGCGCGGGCTGCAACCAGGGCATTCAGCGTTAGCAAGTCCAAAGCAGGAGGACAGTCCAAGATGATAAAGCGATATTTATCTTCGAGGACTTTCAGAGCGGCTTGCAACTTGTACTCGCGATTTTCGGCATTAACGAGCTCGACAGCGGCCCCGGCAAGGTTTTTGTCCGCAGGGATGACCTCCAAGCCGTTTACTTGCGATTTTTGGATGATCTTGTCGAAGGATTCGCCAAGGACTAACGATTGATAGAGAGTTCGGCGCGCGGGGTCCTTTGTAAAGCCGATGGCTGCCGTGGAATTGGCCTGGGAATCGCAATCAATCAGGAGCGTAGATTGCTGAGCGGTAGCGAGGCAAGCGGCCAAATTCACCGCCGTCGTGGTCTTTCCGACCCCACCCTTTTGATTGGCAACCGCAATGATTCGGGTCAAACCGTTCCTCGAGCGAAAACTTAACAAAGACTGTCGTGGGATGCAAGATGTTTCACGTGGAACAAGGATGTGGCGGTGAAAATCCCCGCTAGGCCGGGACACTGATCGTTCCACGTGGAACAGTCCACTTTGTTTTTAGCAGGAGCGGATTTGTTCCACGTGGAACCAACTGGAGATGCGGGTCGCAGTGTTCCACGTGGAACCATCTGTCGAAGACGCAGGAGCAAATCACACGAGGAGCAGCGCAGGAGGCTTGTCAGGTCGACCCAGCGGCCGGGGGTTTCCTCGTGCCCACCAACAGGAGGCGCCGGAGTGAATGAGGGACCGGGATGGGTTCGCGCCACTCCCAAGTACCGATTTTCTGAATCTCGGGCAAGTCGCGGGCACCGATCCACAGGATAACCTGTTTCGCCGCGATCTGTTCCGACCTGGCCCAGTCCAGAAAGGCGGGGAACTCTCCGAGGGCGCGGGAGCAAATGTAATCGAGGGGAGCGACTTCTTCCCCTAATTCCTCATACCGGCGCGCTAGAACTTGTGCGTCTCTAAGTCCCAATTCACGAATGACCTCCGCAAGAAACGTGACTTTTTTGATGTTGGATTCGACCAAAAAGACGCGCAAGCCCGGGCTTATGATTTTCAGCGCCAAACCCGGAAATCCGCCTCCGGAACCCACGTCGGCGAGCCGACCGTTCTCTAGATGCAAGTTCCGGGCGGCATACATGCATTCGCAAAAATGACGATAAAGTATCTCCAAGGGGTCACGAATCGCGGTCAAATTTACTTTGTCATTCCAAGCCAACAAAATCTTCATATATTGTTGAATTTGCAGGATTTGATCGTCATAAGAGGGAAGAGAAAACTCTTCTAAAGCGCGCCGGATGACCGCCGCTGAGGGAGGGGCTGGGCTTAATGTTGTCATAATAGTAAACTTATAAGTTTGAAACGCTAAGTGCTCCGTTTCACGGGTGAACGGTCCGTTTCGTCTAAGAGGTACCGAGGCCCGGCCAGGCCTGCGACCACGTCCACGGCACTATGCCAGAAAATGGCCGGGACTAGGCAATCGTAGGCTATCCGGCTTGTTCCTAGAATACTACCAATGATCAGCGTCATCACCACGCCGCCCCGTCCCTGGTAACTGTGGGCCAGCCCGAAAAGCACGGAGGAAACCAGCACCGCGGCCCAAGCTGGTAGCCCCACATGGGCAAGGACGGCCATGGCAAACCCCCGGTAAAGAAATTCCTCGCAAAGTCCGGCCGTAACCGCGAGAGCGAGATAGGGCAGCAACTCCATCGTGGATTGCGGCAAGATCCTTTCTGCAATGGCTTGCAGATGCCCGCGCGATTCGCGGGGGACTCTCCCGATACGCCGCAGGTTCAGCCACTGGAGGGTGGCAATCGTTAGAGCGCCGACGAAGGAAGCCAAGATAATTCGGCTCCTGCCATGGATGGTCAAAGCCAGCTGGGAGGCGCTGAATCCGCGCGCCCAGGCGCGCCAAGCCACTACCGCCACGGCAAGCCATTGGAACGCGATGGTCGAAGCGTACAGCACCAGCCGCTCCATCGCGCTGACTTGCGGCATGGCCAGCAATTTCTTCATGCGCGCTCGCGCGCGCCACGGCAAAATCACACCCAGTAGAAAAAAGATCAGCCAGAAGTCCCAAGGCATCCGCGAATGAGAACACTTTCCGCGCCTGCCTGGCAAGTATCGATCTTCGCAACTGCGTACAAGCGCGAACCGCAACACCTCGCTATAATCAAACGGCTTTACGAGCGAGGTGCTGCTTGACCCCATCCGTGAAACTCACGGCCATGGTCAAGGCCGCGGGTTGAGCGGCGAAGCTGAGTCCAGGGTTGCTGGATTCCGTTTTGCGCCGTTTACCGCGGCCAACTGATCCGAACGTGCTCGTTGGTTTCGATACCAACGACGACGCCGGAGTGTATCTACTGAATCCGGAAATCGCCATGGTTCAGACTGTCGATTTCTTTACGCCGATCGTGGATGACCCATACACTTTCGGCGAGATCGCGGCGGCCAACTCGCTGAGCGATGTCTACGCCATGGGCGGCAAGCCCGTTTCCGCGCTTTCCATCGTGGGGTTCCCTGATAAAGGGGATCCCGAAGTCCTCGAACAAATTATTCGCGGCGGCCTAAAGAAGATGGCGGAAGCGAAATGCAGCGTCATCGGCGGACACTCGATTCGCAATGATGATATTCAATTTGGCTACGCCGTCACTGGCACCATCCATCCACAGCGAGTTTGGCGAAATGTCGGCGCGCGCTCGGGAGACGTTCTGCTGCTGACCAAAGCCATCGGAACGGGAGTGCTCTCTACGGCTTTGAAAAAAGACCGCGCCGCACCGGACTCCATAGAAGCGGCCATTGCTTCGATGGCTGAGCTGAACCGGGGGGCTTCGGAAGCTTTACAAGAACTGCAGGAAAAGGCAGGAACGTCGTCTCCCCTGCACGCCGTGACCGATGTTACTGGTTTCGGCTTACTCGGCCACGCGCGGGAAATGGCCCTCGGGAATCCTGAACGCGGAATCGCAACGGTATCTCTCGAAATCGATCATTCCGCACTCGGCTATCTGCCCGGCGCGCTGGAGGCCGCGCGCGACGGTTTCCTCCCGGGCGGCTTGAAGAATAACCGCGATTTCATTGGCGATTGCGTGGCTTTCGCTTCGAACGTTCCCGAGGAATATCGCGACTTGCTCTTCGACCCACAAACTTCCGGCGGCTTGCTGGTGGCCATCTCCAGGGAATCCGAGGGTGCCGCCATCTCGGCTCTTAGCCGTCACGGCGTCTCCGCTCGCCGTATCGGCACAGTCACGACCAAAACAAATCCGCTGCTCTCTGTCCGTTAGCATGCCGCGCCTCGAGCACAGCGGATAGAGTCGAACGATGGACACCATCACTCATGGCATCGCCGGCGCACTCATCGGAAAAGCCGTCTTTGGCGGCGAGGATATGTTCGCCTCGCAGCCCATCAACCGCGGGCGCATCATCACCTGGTCGCTGATGTTGGGCGGCATTTTTCCGGATGCCGATGTGATTCGGGAGTTCTTCTCCAGCGACAAGCTGCTGGTCGTCACTTGGCATCGCAGCATCACGCACTCGCTCGTCATGCTGCCGCTGTGGGCTTTGCTTCTGGCGGCGATTACCCGCTGGTTTACAAAATGGCGAAAATGGGAAGCGCCTTCCTTCCGGGCGTTGAGCGCCATCTACGCGGTTGGCATCTTGAGCCACATTCTGCTCGACTTGATGACCTCCTTTGGCACCATGGTCTGGTCGCCGCTCGAATGGTCGCGCCCCGCCTGGGACCTCCTGTTCATCGTGGATTTCACGCTGACCGCTATCCTGCTAGTTCCACAATGGCTCGCTTGGGTGTATGCCCACCCTGAAAAAGTAAAGCGGCGCGCCGTGGGCCTGTGGCTGGTGTTCATGCCGGCTCCGTTTCTCATTGCCAGAATTGCTGCCATTGCCGGGGCGCCGATTTCCGATCGCGTGGTCTTGACGGTCGTGGTCCTTTTGGCCCTGCTCTTCCTGATGCCCACGCGCTTCGGCTGGGGGCCGAAGGTTAGGCAGCGCACTTGGAATCGCTCGGGTCTTGCCGCCGCGGTCATTTATGTGACTGCGACCGCCTACTTGCACCACGTGGCCTTCTCGCGCATTCACAAGTTCGCCGAACTCGAACATTTGCAAGCTGAATCGATTGCCGCGTTGCCGCTTCCGCCATCTCTCTGGCATTGGGACGGTCTGGTTCGCATCGATCGCGGCGTCTATGAACTGCCGATGGACCTCGCCGACAAACCAGCCAGCGACACGGATTTGGTCGGGCTCGAGCACCGCTATTACCCCGACGCGCCTGGGAATTCCTATATCGAGGAAGCCAAACGTCTACCCGAAGTCCAGAAAGTCCTTTGGTTTTCGCGCTTTCCGGTGACGCGCTTTCACAAAGAAGGCGATGTTGCGGTCGTCGAAATCGCCGACATGCGTTTTGCCGCAATACGCCGCGACCGCCCCCGCTCCTTCACCTATCGCGTACGGTTCAGTGCTGACGGAAATGTTCTCTCCAAAGGTTGGGTCACCAGGTAGGACTCTAAAAAGAGGAACTACCGCGAAGGCTTGTTGTCCGCCGGATGGATAACGACCTGCCGCTCCTCGCCAATGCCTACGCTTTCCGTGCGTATTCCGCCCATGTCCTTCAGAGCCAGATGCACGATGCGCCGCTCGCGCGAAGACATGGGATTCAGCCGGAACGGCTGCCGGGAAGCCTGCACCCGCTCGGCGGCAACCCGCGCCGTCATGCGCAATTCCTCAAAACGCAGCGCGCGGTATCCACCGCAATCAATGTGAATCTTTTCGTGATAAGCAGGCTCGAGCCGCAACGCCCTGAAAGCCAGATGTTCGAACGCCTTCAAAACGTCCGCGCCGCGCTCGAGGAGTATCTCTCGGTCCTTGCCGTCAAGGTCGGCCAGCACTTCCGCTTCGCTTCCCGAGCCCGCGCTTTCCGCCGGCAGTGCCCGCACTTGCACTTTCAACTCCAGCCCGGTAACCAGCACCATGTTCTCCAGAAACTGGCGCAACGCGTCCGCCGCCGTTTGGCGGTCCAACTTCCCTTCGTGGATAAGTTCCAGAGCCATGGGGCTTCGCGTGCCGCGACCAGTTTCAGCCTTCCTTAAAATGTCTTCCTAAGACTTCTTCCCGCGAGCAAGCTTTGCCGGCGCCGCGACGGGATGCTTGCGATTCAGGTACCACTGCTGCGCCACGCCCACCATCCCGCTGGTGAGAATATACACTGCTAGACCGCTCGGATAGGGAATAACCATAAACATTCCCGCCATGCCGAGCGGCATGAATTTCATCATGGCTTGCTGTTGCGGATCGGTGGCCGTCATCGGCGTCATTTTCGAAGCCAGGTACATCGACAAACCCATCAGTACCGGAAGAATGTAATAAGGATCCTTTGCCGATAAATCGGTGATCCAGCCGAACCACGGCGCATGCCGTAGTTCGATGGTGCCCTGCAACGCCCGGTACAGCCCAAACCAAATCGGCATTTGCAGAAGTTGCGGGATGCAGCCGCCCACGGGATTGATCCCTTCGCGCTGGTACACCGCCATCACTTCCTTGTTCATCTCCGCCTTGCGCGGATCGCGCATCGAATATTTCTTGTACTTTTCCTGGATGGCCCGGACTTCCGGCGCCACTCGCTGCATTTTCAGCGTCGTCTTGTAGCTCGAAATTTTTAGCGGAAACAAAAGCATATTGATGACCAGCGTGAGGACGACGATGTCCCATCCCCAATTCGGAATGTAGTTGTGCAACCACTTCAGTCCATGGAAGAGCGGCTCGGCGATGAACTCGAACCACCCAAAATTAATGAGCCCGTGCAGGGGCGGGTTCATCTTCTTCAAGTCGTCGTAATCCTTCGGTCCGACATAAACACGCCAACCCACCGGTTGCGTCGCCGAAGCAGCAGCAACTTCTGACACCGGCTCAAGAGTGTCTTGACCGTCGGCGTGAACGGTGCGCGAGGTCTTCCAGTAGCGCGCCTCCAGCGTCCCCGGCGCCGCTCCGTTCAGGGGTAAAAACGCCGCCGTAAAATACCGGTCCTCGATCCCCACGAAATCTTTGCCACCCTGCCATATGCCGGGACCCCATTTATCCAGCGTGTCCAGCTTTTTGTGCTGGAACGTCGAAATCTTGCCGCCCTCGCTGTAGTACGTCGAAACGGTTTCCACCGGCACCGGATTCGTCACCGTTAAATCGCCGAAGCCGCCGAGCCACCCAAGCCCCGCTTTCATCGGAGTACCGTTGAACTTGGCAGAAGTTTCTGCGCGGACAACATAAGAGTGATCAAACTTGAAGTGCTTGCTGACTTCCAAGTGCCCGTCGCTCCAGGTGAGGGCGACCTCGGCCGGTGCTTCGAGCGTGGTAGCCGGCGAGGAAAGCCTGTAAAGTCCGCTGTTCGCCGCGTTCTCGAGCTGCTCGTCATCGAGCACCAGAGAAAATGGCCAGCCCCCCGTTTGTTGCGACGCCTCCGGATGCACGACATCGAGCACGCGCGGAGGCTTCGAGTCATCTTTGTATTTCTTTAGTTGCCAGCTCTTTACCACTCCGCCGCGGTTGGAGATTTCCACGCGGTAAAGGCTGTTTTCGACGACGATCTTGCGCTCCTCGGAATCGCTCTCGACGGCAATGCTTGCCGCTGGCCGAGCCCCCACCGTTGCCGCCGTTGCTGAAGATGGCCCTGGACTCGCCGTCGCGGGCACCGCTGGACCGGGTGTCGCCGGGCCAGTTATGGCTGGACGATTGACTGCCGGCGGCAGTACCGGCGGCTTGGGACCGAAATATTTGGCCCACAGGATGATGACTGCAAAGGAAAGCAGAGAAGCCACCAAAATCCGCAACTCCGGCGTGAACTTGTCTTTTTGGCCTGGAGCGCTCATAAATGCGCCTCGGTCTCGAAGGCTTTCCCTGCATTTGAACTCGTGGGCATCTTTTCCCATTTCTCCGGAACCGGGTCGTAACCAAACTTCCGCGAGAGTGGCTGGCAGCAGAGGAGCCGCTTCAGTCCCAGCCAAATTCCGCGTCTCACGCCAAATCGTTCAATGGCCTCGTAGGCATAGCGCGAACAGGTCGGCTGAAAGCGGCAACTCCCCGCGAACAAAATCGACAAGTAAGCTTTGTAGAATCGCAGCGCGAGCAACGCCGCGCGCACGGGAACGGAGCGCTCTTCGCTAGCGGTACTGGCAGTTTGCGGAGGGGCGGGGCTGGCCGCGCTTGTTGGCGCGCTACCGAGCGAGGGATCTGGCGAAGGGAGTTGTCGATTTATGCACGAATTCATTACACGCCTTCCAGCAGCCGCAGCAACTCCGCCGTCAGCGCCGCGAACTCCGCTCGCGCCACCGAACTCTTCGGGTGTATGACCACGTCCCATCCCGCGGGTATCTCCAGCCGGTGGCAGCGTACTATCTCGCGCAGACGCCGCCGGATACGATTGCGCACCACCGCGCCGCCGAGAGCCTTCTTGATGCTGAAGCCGAATCGGCTTTGTGGCAGTTCGTTGACGCGGAAGAAAACTGTGAAGTGGGAACTCGAACGGCGCTTTCCGGCGCGATAAACGGCATCAAACTCTCCGCGCCGGACTATGCGCGCTTCGCGCGGATACACCTTCCCGGGCGCACTGGAACCGGCTGTGGGCAACGGGTTCCCCAAATTATCCGGGGGTGAGCCGATGACGGCCCTTCTTGCGGCGTGCGGCAAGCACTTTGCGGCCGCCCGTGGTCTTCATTCGCGCGCGGAATCCGTGCGTCTTGGCGCGCCGGCGTTTGCGCGGTTGAAATGTGCGCTTTGGCAAAACTCTCCCCCTTTGTTACCTGCAATGTTCGACACGATATGTAATACGCGGTCGCGGAGCCATCTCTTTCACCCGCAACGGCCATCAGCACACCAGCCTCTTAGAGTGGCTGCTATCGAATTTAGTAGTGTATTCGACCCTTGCGCACAGGGTCAAGAAACCTGTGGGGTAGCTTATGGGAGGAGAAAAGTGATACACCTGCGGCCTAGCGCGGTCGCACGGTTTGAGCCGCTATCAAAAGCGCGCTTAAGTAGAGTGTGCAGATTGATTTAAAATTGATGCGTGTTAGATCACTTCGTTGCGATTTTCCGGATTTGAGCCCAGTTGCGGAGCAACATCTTCCATCACGTAGTGCACGAATTTTGATCCCAAGTCCGTTAAAACGTAGTACTCGGTATCGTCAAACGCTGATTTCATGACATTTCCTGCGAATTGCCTACGCCCAGGCGATTCTTTTTTCATGAAATTTCCATGCCCATCCGTTTGACGTTCCTGCCTGATGACGCCCCTTGTGCTGAGATCCCGAATTAGATATTTGAACAAATCGGCCTCATATGAGTCTTCTCACGGTCTCGGCCTTCCCCGAATTGCGTTCCAAAGCTCGCCACGAGTTATCCGATGCCTCCTGTAAATTGCCCGGACCACTACGAAATGAGTTTCGTGGTAAAGTTCAACCCAATGGAGGAAAAGCCGGATAAGATCATCATCGCAGAGCTGAATAGCACCCGCATTCATAATAAGTCTCTTTAACATCTGTTTTTTCTCTTGTGTATGAGCTTCATCCCAAGAACGGAATGTTTTGCGGACCAGGGCCAGATATTCCTGCGACTCAATACGTTGCTGTATTTGGGTCCCCGAAATTGTCCAAGCGATTAAAAATGTCGTTTAAAGCATCGCGAAGTTCGGCAATCTTCTCTTTATGCTCCTGTAGCCACACTTGCTGAAGATCATTGATGCCTTGCTGTTCACGCTCTGCCGTAAGACTAGCTGACGCAGCGATGAAACCGCCAATCCAAGGAATACTACCGAGCGCGGCTATGAGGAAGCGGACATATTTTCGATTTTTGCCCTCGGCAAGACGCTGTACCAATTCTTCCTGAGAAGGCTCGATAAGCTCTGCTTCGGTGATCGTCAATTCGTTCCTGTCGTCCTGCACGAGTGGTCCTCAGTAAAAAATCTTCATCACCTCAGTAGATTTTAGATATTTCTCTGGCAATAATTCCGAAACCATTCTTGCGCTTCCGCTAAGGAATCAAACTCAGCCAAAACCTCATCCGGTACGCCCGGAGGGTTGGGTTTAACAATTTCGTGCTTCTTCGATATTGGATTTGGGTGATAGTAAAGGTTTGCTAGCATCCCCGTATTTGGATTGATTAGGTTTACGGACTGCGGTCCAGCGCCGGGCCGGTCCATGTGGCCGGTTGCGTCTGCCATGAATGACTCCTTTCAGCCTCCGAAGTTATCCCCTTAGCATCTAATCAGGTTTCTTGAGCACCTTTGCTGCGGCGTCGAAGATCGTTTGCAGGACCTGTTGACCCTCTTTTGAAGCTAATATGTCCAATGCCGTCGCCGGACTTTTATCGCTTTTTGTAGCAGTCACCAAGTCTTGAGCGAACGTTTTTCTGGCGATTTCAAGTTTGAATTGAAACCGCTGGTCTTCGGGTAGCAAGGCAATGAATGGATCGATCGCTGCGAGCTCTAACGCCAGCCTTCTGTTGTGCTTTTCCTCATGAAAGAAACGATCGCCTTGGCTGACGGCGTACGCTGCCAGAACACCGACGGTGACAGTCAGAAAAACTCTCGTGGCAAAGCTCCCCCATTTGAAATCGCCCTGCATGGTGGGAAGAAATGCTTTATACGCAAACAGAATCACTGCAACCAATGCCACCACACCGACTCCTTGCCAGAGCATCATTCGTTTTCGGGCTGAGTCTGCTGTCTTCTGATACCCGCTCGTTACCCCAAGAGTGCCAATAACTCCAACGAGCTTTTCTACTTCTCCGCGGTGCACGTTTATTTTTTTCAAGATAACGTCCGCCTGGTCCGAATAATTCTTCTGCAGTTCTTCCAGACGCTTGGTGGTATCAGCGCCGAAAGCGACGCGCTGTTTCGTAAATTCTGAGTCCTGATCCGACAAGCGCTTGGTGAAATCGGAGACTAGTTCGGTTAATCGCTTCTGCGAATCCGTTTGTGCGCCGGTAAACTCCCGGATTCGATTTTCTTGTGCCTCAGAAAATTGGCGTTGTTGATCCGTAAGTGCCTGACTCAGGCTCTCTTGCATTTTTCGCAGGGTCTCGTTGTAAGTATTACCGCGAGTTTCCTGCGCGTCGGCGAAGGTCTTTTGTTGTTCTGAAGATTGAGTTGAAAGTTTTTGGCGTTCTGCGTCTAGCTGCGATTGAAGAGCGGTGATAGCTATTTGTGTCTGCGCACTGAACGCATCAAGCTTCGATCTTAGTTCTTGGATTTCAGTTTCGGCTTTCTTACGCGATTCGAATGATGAGGCTGCCTGCTGTTCAAGCAGGTTGCGATGAGAATTAGCTGTCTGAATCAATCCAACCAATTCCTCCCGTGTTGTTATTCCAGGTATCTGAGCCAGGTTCATCAGCGCCGTGTCAGCCGCACCGTTTGCGGAGGCAAGGTGAGCAGCCCCACGGTCTATGACGAACGCCTCTATCTCTACTTTTGCTGACTCAAGAGATCCAGCAATCGCGTCGAGCGGTGCCGGGGGCATCGTTAACGGGTCCGTTCCACCAAGACGCTTTCCGCAAAATGTAAGAACGGATCTCAGTCGCTCTAACCCTTCTATAAGCGTTGGATCAAGATCTTCTAGGCGAACGGCCTCGTCTATGATTGGACCTAGGCCTTTCATTAGGTCCCAAACACGGTGGCCGATAATACGTGATGTCCATTCACTCATTTCGCGACACCTGTTCTTCCGTAAGAATGCAAGAGAAATCTAGATAATCGCATCTAGACTTACTTTGTGGGGGAATATCGAATTATCGATATGACGCCTATTAATCTTAAGCTGGCGTCAGGCAGGTCGCAACAACTATCAAACTGCTTGAGGGTGGACGTCGATTAGATCTCCAATGGAGTTTACGTCATGGCTGATAACCCGAGCTCTGCCCGGCGGCGAATCGCGAAATTATTTGGCTAACATCTGTCATAGGATCAAGGTAGTTTGCGTGCCTTTCAATCCAGTCCAGAACCCTCACAACGCCTAGTTTCTGCTCTATCGGCACTGCGGACGACCTTGCGGTCTGTCTCAACGCAGTTGCAAACTCTCGTAGTTGGTTGGCTTCCCTCCACTGTTGAGCACACTTCTCCCCATAAGCTACCCCGTCAAGAAACCTATGGCCGGCCACTACGGCAAACCAACTTCGTTACCATCCAGAACTTCGCGGACCTTCAACGCTAGCGTGGTTGACGAAAAAGGCTTAGCCAGAAATGCAAACGAGGAATCAAAACCATTACGATGGATCATCGAGTCGTCTGTGTATCCCGACATGAAAAGCACTTTCACTTCCGGCCGCAACGCCGAAACCCGCTTGGCAATTTCCCGGCCGCTCACCCCGGGAAGGATCAAGTCCGTCAGCAGCAAATGGATTCGGCCGGAGTGCTTTTCACAAAGGGTTTCCACCTCCCGGGAAGTCTCCGCCGTCAGCACCGAGTATCCCTTCCCCGTCAGCATCGAACGCACCAGCTCGCGGACCGCACCATCATCCTCGACCAGCAAGATGGTTTCGAATCCTTGTTTGGGCGCCGGCTCCAGTTTTTTCCTGGCTTGGCTCTCGGCCAGCTCCTCGACTTGCGGCAGGTAAATCTTAAAACTGGTGCCCTTCCCCTTTTCGCTGTACACCGAGATGTATCCGCCACTCTGCTTGACCACCCCGTACACCATTGCCAATCCCAACCCAGTTCCTTGGCCGGGACCCTTGGTGGTGAAGAAGGGCTCGAAAATACGCGCTTGCGTTTCGGCGTCAATGCCCATCCCGGTATCTGTCACCGTCAACAAGACGTGTAGTCCGGCGGCGGCTCCCACGTGGGCGCGAACGAAATCTTCGTCCAGTTCCACGTTCTGTGTTTCCAGTGTGAGCCGCCCGCCGTCTGGCATCGCATCGCGCGCGTTCACGCACAAATTCATCACCACTTGTTCGAGCTGCCCGGCGTCAGACTTAACCGCGGCAAGCTCCCCGGCCAGCAGCGTCTTTATCTCGATGTGCTCTCCAATGATTCGTTGCAACATCTTAAGCAAGTTTCCGATGATGTCGTTGACGTTCAAGACCCGCAACTCGAACACCTGCTGACGGCTGAACGCCAGCATTTGGCGGGTCAATGCCGAGCCGCGTTCCGCCGCCAGGTGCACTTGCTCGGCGGCTCGGTGATATTTCGAAACGCTAGGAAGCTCTTCGGCCAGGTAACTGCTATAGCTCAAAATGACGGTCAGTAAATTGTTGAAATCGTGCGCGATTCCGCCTGCCAGCGTACCGATCGATTCCATTTTCTGCGCTTGCCGGAATTGCTGCTCCAGTTTCCGCCGCTCTGTTAGATCGCGAACCGCGGCACACCCCCACACGCCCTCTTCCGTTTCGAGCATACTCAACTTGATTTCTACCGGAAACTCGCTGCCTTCCCTGCGCAATCCATAGATTTCCAAGGCTGCACCCTGGGGAGACCGTGGTCCTCTGAGGAACATGGTTCGATATTCCAGACATTTTGCGCGGAGCCTCTCGGGAACCAAGATGTCCATCGGCTGTCCCAACAAATCTTCTCGCCGGTATCCAAACGCCTCTTCCGCTTGAGCATTGACGAGCACGATGTGGCCTTCTCGATTGACCACCACCACGGGATCGGGAGCGGATTCGAGCAAGCCCCGGAACTTTGCTTCCGCCGCTCGGAGCGACTCCGCCGACTGCTTCTGTTGCGCTAGCAATTGGCGCTGCGCCCGCTGGCTCAGCAGCAAACGCCCGCTGGAACACGCGAAGGACGCCAGGACCGCTACCACGGCGAGCTTCAACTGCTGCACGATCGCCGACGTGGCCATCGCCAATACCAGTAACGGGAAGGCAATGTGCGCGAATTGCGCCAGAAGCAAAGACTCCGAGGCACTCTCTTGGACGTCCGGTTCCGGTTCCTTGGGAGCACCCCAACTTGCCGCCAGCCATACCATCAGCATCCTGGGGAGGGTCCACAGCAGCTCGTACCAGGTGCCGAATTCGAGACCCTGCCACGTCTGGGCATACACAAAGACGGAGTCAGCGATCCCGAAAAGCACCAGGAATATGGCCATGCGCCCGAACAGCGACCTCACCAGCCTGGACTTTGTGAACTTCGCCCGCAACGCGAACGTTAGCGCCAGAATGATATTGCGCCAGGTGAAAACCCGCCAATAGAGCGCGTTAAGGTCTTCCGGCCGCCGTACCGAGCGCATCGGCAAATACAAAAAAAAGAGGTAGGCAGAAAACGAAACAATTCCAATTTGTAGAAAATCAAGCCAGCGCTGCCAGCGGTACACCTTTGACTCTTCGCTGTCGTCGGCGAGGAACAGCGCCATGGCCATGGGCGCGTAGTGAAATAGAAAGAAAACGTCGCTGGGCCACCACTCCAGGAGCGAAGCGTGGAGCACGCTGTCGTAATACGTTGCGAATACCTGGCCGGCGGCGTAGAGCGCAAAGGCGATAGCCATTAACCGCCAAAAGCGCCGCGCGTATCCTTCCGCTCTGGCTGCTGCTTCCCAGCAAGCCGCCACGGTCAGCAGCAGCAAGACAAATTCGAGGATGTTGCTGGCCAGCGCGGAATGAAAGCCTACAGCGACAAAATGGCAAGCCAGCGCCACGGCGGCGGCGACAACAATCTTCTGAGAGGCCGGCATCTTTCTCTCTGACCCCCGTCAGGAAGCGAAGTTAGGCTTTGACTGCCAACTGAGGAAGAAGGACTGGGCAATATTCTATCGGATCGATTTTGAGTTGCGGTAGATTTCATGCCGCGGCTTTCCATTTCTTATACTCGTCGAAGGCTGCCAGGTAACTGTCAACGTCTTTACGCAGTAAGTAATATGGTGTCGAGAGCCGGATCTTCGAAGGCGCTCCTCCGCGGATGCGGATCTTTTTCGTCTTCCACATCCAGTTTTCGAGCTCGCTGATCTCGACCGGCGCCACGTTCACCGCTGCAATCGCGCAGCGCAAAGCCGCCTCGGGCGATGTCCACGATTCCGCCCCGCGTTCGACCATCTCCTTTAAGATGTAGTCCGCCATTTGCCGGTGCCGCCGCTCGATCTTCTCCATCCCGATCTGGTTTGCCAGTTGCACCGCCGCCCGCAAGCCCCATAGCGCGGGCACATTGGAGCTGCCGATCCGTTGAAACCGTTCCGCGCGCAGCTTCGGTTCATCCCATCCGGCGGTCACGATGGTGTTCCACAGCCGGTCGATCACCTCATCTCGGACATACAGCAACCCGCTGCCCTTCGGCGCTTGCAGCCATTTGTGCGGGCTGGAGCTGTACATGTCGCAGCCCAACTCGTGTAGGTTCAGCCGCATCATCCCCACCACGTGCGCGCCGTCCACGGCTGAAAGAATCCCTTTCGACCTGGCCAGCGCGCAGAGTTCCTTGGCCGGCAGCACCACGCCCGTCACCGTCGGAATGTGGCTGAAAAATAGTACCCGCGTCCGTGGGGTAATCGCCTCATGGAAGAGATTCAACACCGCCGCCGCGTTGGGCACTGGCTTCGGCAGCACCACTTTTTTCACCACAATCCCGTAGCGCTTGGCGCGCAGATTCCATGGCTGTTCGCCTCCCGGATGCTCCTGGTCGGTCATCAATACTTCATCGCCCGGCTTCATATCCAGTCCATTCGCGATGTAGCTGTTTGCTTCCGTCGCGTTGCGCACCAACGCCAGCTCATCGCGCGTGCAGCCGATGAATTCCGCCAACGGGTCGCGAAACTCGTTCCACGAGCCATAACCCCAGATGGGATAATCTTCCGGATCGTTTTGCGCCATCTTTTCCGTCTCGTTGTACCCGTCAAAAACGGCGCGTAGCACCGGCAGCGGTGAAGACCCCACCGTCCCGTTGTTCAGATAGACTTCATCCGCGGGAATCAGGAACTGTTTCCGCAATTCTGCCCAATACGTTTCTTCGTGCGAAGTGTAAAGCGCGCTATCCGGCAGTTTCGGTGCTTCCTGCTCGAACAGCTCACGCCCTTCGGGCGAGAGCCCCAGCGCCCCAAGCGCTCCCGCGACACCAGCAAAGGAAGACAAAAAACCGCGCCGATCGATCATGATCCCTCCATAGAACGAGTTGCGCGGATTCTACGCCCTAGACCCCGCCATCACAACGCCATTTGCCGCGAGCCCAGCGGTTCCGCATCGAGCTCAGGAAGAAGGTGAGAGTAGGTAGGTTGGTGAAGGTTTTGAGCATTTTTAGTCAGGCGACAGAAGTGACGGCTAATTCGCACGGCTTTTTCGAGGGCGGAACTGAGTTAGCAACACCATT
>DATKHV010000038.1:0-74567 GCA_035510055.1 Candidatus Cybelea sp.
GTCCGCAACTTTCTGGTAAATCTTAGCGACTCGAAGTCGCGCCTTGATGCGATTTTTCGAGCCTTTCTTACGACGAGAAATAGTTTGCTGGGCACGCTTAAGTTGTTTCAGCGCAGCGACCAGTGGCTTCGCAGCCTTGCACCTGGCAGGACGTAGTAAGGGTGTCGAGCAGGGTGAAGTTTCCGCCTCTCCGCCAGCCCGCCCGAACGAAATCCCAGTCGGTGAGCTTTCGATTGCGAGAGAGGGGAACAACCTTGTGAGTTGCAGCGGATGCGTGGCATCCAGCTTGGCGGTGCCCGGTGGGGTTCTCTCAATCGCTTCGCGGTTTCACGGAACTGTGTCCACAGCTGTTCCTGGGCGTGGTGCTGGAAACAATAGACGGCTCCGAAAGAAGGCTACACAGAAAGGCCATAATGGCCAGAGGCCACAGACGCCGGACGACAAAAAGAGCGCCGTCCTGGAGTTGCTTCCGAAACAACCAGCAGCTTTGGATCGCATTGCTTCCTTAAATAGGGCAAAGGTCTAAAAACTCACGGCACTAGTTCGACGGGATGATCGTAGCCGGTCATTTCCAGAAAACCGGCGCCGCTGAGGGATTTTGTGTGGCGTCGGCCCGTGAGGACAATGGCGCCTTCCCAATAGTTAGGGACAAATTTTGCGTGGCTGGTCAGTTCTTGCGATGCCAGCGGAGTTTTCGCTTCGAGCTCGATACCCAGTCTCGGAATGGCCATCTTCCAATGGATGGGGTAGGCAGCACCGGTGAAAGGGCTCAGCCATTTTTCTCCAACGGGTTCCAGCTTAAAATCACTGCAACGCAAGTGCGTGGCCTTTCCGATGGCATCAACGTAAGTACCGGCCGAGTACGGATCGATCGAGCCATCCTTGCGGCGAATATGAAAGAGCATTAGCTCGGTGTGGTCATCGAGTTGGAGGCTCAGCCAGTCCCAGCCCACCTGACCGGGTTCGAGCTGAAGTGTGAAGAATTCGTGGTCCATCCAACCGATGCCGGTCACTTCAAATTTCTTATTGCCAAGGTCGATTGCCCCGGAAGTCGCCAGGCGCGTCAAAGAAATATAATGCGAGGCGCGGCCCGGCCCCTGGGCCTTTTGACTGACGCCATTTTCACCGTGAATGATGGGAGGTTTTTCTGGATGCAGCACCAAGTGCAGTTGAAAATGCTTATCCGTGGCGTTCAGCTCCTGGTCACTGCCGTGCCATTGAACCTGCCAATTGCCGTTCCAGATGCGCCCGAGCGATTCGTTCACGGAGGCGATGCCGGGGCCGGAGCGGTTCGTGCGCTCCGAATGATAAAACTTGACGCCATCCAGATCGCTGAGTGCGAGATGCGCCAGGTAGAGATCCCGGACTTCCCAGGTGGCGGCTTTTGCGGAATCGCGGCTGACCGCTTGGCGAAAGAAGGTCAATTCGAATCCGAAGCGGTGGCCGGCGGCCGATTTCAGGTTTCCAGTGTAGTACCACCATTCGGTTTGAAAATCCGGATGATTGAAATGGTCGCGGGGAAATTCGTAGCGGTATCCCGGCAGAGCCGTGCGGTATTGCGCCGCAAGTGGCTGCAAGAGCAAAAGCGCGGCGATGAAGCATGCGAATTTACTCCTCATGGACGACCTCGAGCGGATTCAAGCGCACGGCCACCTGCGCCGGGTAGAGACCAGCAAGCACGGTGGCCACATACACGACGGTCAGAGCGCCAAGAAGAATTTGCACCGGCCAATGAAACCGGATGGTCCAGCCGAAGGACTGCTTATTGACCACATAGATGAGAATCAGTGACAACGCAAATCCCAGGCCCATGCCCGCGAGATTGGCGAGAACTCCGAGCAAACCGGCCTCGACAAGAATCAGCTTGCGAACTTGTCCGGCGCCCGCGCCGAGAAATCGCAGCAGCCCTAGTTCGCGGCGACGGTCAATCAAAAGGGCGAGTAGCGCTCCGGCAATCCCCATCACCGCAACGATGACCGCGACCGCTTCCAACGCATAGGTGATGGCGAAGGTGCGGTCAAAAATGCGGAGGGCTTCGGCGCGCAAGTCCCGATTTGAAAACAGCAGGACGCGATGACCAGCGGCGGTCTTTTCGATGGCGGCGCGAACCATCTCCAATTGCGCATCCGGGGAAATATAAATAGCAAGATTGGAGGGCGCAGGATCGGGCAAATACCGAAGCATGGTATTGCGGTCCATCAGGAGACTGCCACGCTCGCTGGAGTAATCGTGATAAACGTCGACGATGCGGAAGGATGCTTGTGTTCCGCCGAGGGAAAGCGTGATGAAATCCCCAACCGTCCGATGATGCTTATAAGCGAAGGGCTCGCTCACAACAACGGCGTTCGAATCGCGCAATTCCGCGAGGATTTGTTCCTTGGGGCGTCCAGAGAAAAAATCGGAATCGTGATGGGAACGTTCGACGCTTAGGTCGGCGGAAGCAAGCGAAGCAGGCATGCCTTCAAAGCTGATTTCGTAAATGCGCAAGCGTTCGACGGCTAAAACGCCGGGAAGTTTCGCAAGCTCTTCCGCTAAGCCGGGAGAAATTGTGGGATGGCGATCCGCTGCCGCGGAACCCGCGGGGCGGAGATACAGATCGGCAGGCAATTGATCTTCCATCCAGACCATGACGGTCTGGCGGAAACTTCCGACCATAATGCCGACCGCGGTCATCATGGCGATGGCGGTTGAGAGAGCACCGACCAGAACGGAAGTCCGGCGCAAAGAGGCGGCGAGACTGCGCGAAGCGAGCATCGGTTCCACGCCGAAAAGTTGGCCGAGAAGTTTCGAGGAAAAGGAAGTGAGCGCGTCAACAAAGGCGGGCATCGCCAGCGCCGATGCGGCCACGAGCAGGATCGCGGCTAGATAGCCAAAAAGCGGTTTGCCGGCAACAGCAGGAGCGCGGGAGGCCACGGCGGCGGCCAAGCCGAGCACTAAGGCCATCCACAAATCGCGCACTTTATGGACGCGCACGTCATACTCGCGGCGGCCGCGTGCCATCGCTTCGACGGGCGAAACCTGAGCAGCTTCGCGCGCCGGTGCATAGGCGGATGCCACAGCGACTCCGACGCCAATCGCGAGTGCCAGCAGAACGGAAGCGGCACCGAGATCGATACTTCCTGGCCGGCTGGTGACATAAAGGGACTCGACGGTGAGGGCCATCAACTTGACCGCGCCCGTGGCCATGAAACGACCCATGGGAAGCCCAACGAGAGCGCCCACCAGCCCGAAGCAGGCAGCTTCGCCAACGAAGGCGGAGAGAATGACGCCGCGGCTGGCGCCGAGGGCACGCACGATTCCAATTTCCGCTCGGCGGCGAACGACCGAAACAGAAATCGTGTTGTAAATCAGGAACGCGCCGACAACTAGAGAAATATAGCTCAGCAGGCGCAGGTTCCAGCGGAAGGCCGCCAGCATGCGGCGATTTTCGTTGGTGCCGGTTCCCTCTGGGCGAACTTCCACTCCAGCAGGAAGCACGGCCCGCAAACGCTGTTGCCAGTCTTCCAGGCTAGGCGTCCCTGGCACTTTCAAAAGGATGCGATCGACGCGGCCATAGCGTGCTAGCGCCTTCTGGGCGGCAGCGATGTCCATCACGATGGCGGATTCATTGCCGTTCGAATCAGGGTAGATGCCGCGGACGGTGTAGCTATGGATTTGATCGTTGATGAGAAGCTCCACACGGTCACCCCCCCGGTAGCCAAGGCGCGACCCCACCCAAATGCTCTCGGCATCTCCCAAATGCTGGAACGCATTTTCAGATGTATTTTGGGAAAGGAATTCGCTTTGCAGGAAAGCACTGCCTTCTGCGACAAGATCAAGTCCAATGAGTGGCAGCAGCTTTTTGGTGTCCGCGATCACCGCGTAGTCTTCGATGCGCGGCGAAGTTCGAATCGAATAAGGGAGCGTAGCCAGCGTGCCGACAAGGTCTTCCGGTATGCTGCCCGATGCGGTGACTTCCAGATCGTTATCGCCTGCGAGGGTTTCCAGCGAACTGCGGAACGATCCGGTAGCGGCGCCGCCCGCAAGGTCGATGGCCAAGACGACGGCGACTCCAAGAGCGAGGGCCAAGATTGTCAGCAAGGTACGCACTGGCTCGCGGAAGAGCGGGCGCACCATCAATCGGTAAAAGAGCAGAAAAGGGAGCATTTCAGTGCCGGGTGATTTCTTCGATTTTGCCGTCGCGCAACTTTACGACAGTGTTCGCGAGCGAAGCAGCTTCGAGACTGTGGGTGGCCATGATCGTCGCGGTGTTTTGCTCGCGCGTGAGACGCCGGATCAATTCCAGAATCACATTGCCAGTCGTCGTGTCGAGATTGCCGGTAGGTTCGTCGGCCAGAAGAATGCTGGGCGCATGGATGAGGGCGCGCGCAATGGCGACGCGCTGCATCTGGCCGCCGGAGAGCTGGTGCGGAAAGCGATCGCCGAGGCCGTCCAGTTCCACCCATGTAAGGCGTTGGCGGGCGGCTGCGCGAGCACCCGGTTTTCCAGCGAGCAGCAGCGGCAGTTCGACGTTTTCAAAAACCGTCAACGTGTGAAGCAATTGAAAAGACTGAAAGATGAAGCCGACCTTTTCGCGCCGCAATTGTGTCAAGCCGCTGTCGTTCAAGGATGCCGTTGCAACCCCGTCCAAAAGGACCGTGCCGGAGGTCGGAAAATCCATGGCCCCGGCGAGATTGAGCAGCGTGGATTTTCCGCAGCCGCTGCGCCCCACCAGGGCCACAAACTCTCCGCGCTCCACGTTGAGGCAAAGGCCGCTGAGCGCATGCACTGGCTGGCCATCGGTAAAATAGTCTTTGCAGACACCTTGCAACGAAAGGATCGCCATATCGATTTGCGGGCAGGGGATGCTCTTAGAATCGCTCCCGGCTGCAGCTCGCCGATTATACGTTGCGCTTGAACGATCCGCTGCCGGGGCGCTGCGACACTTCCCGGTTCAGGATTTCAGCGCGGCCAGAACTTTCTCGATTGCGGAAGTCACCTGCGGCGCATCCGGCGTCACCTCGGGCTCGAAGCGGGTAATGACGCGCCCATCCGGACCGATCAGAAACTTGGTGAAATTCCATTGAATCTCTCCGCCGGTTTGCGGGTTGGCGGATTTGTCGGTCAGGAATTGGTAGAGCGGGGTAATGTCTTCGCCTTTCACGGACACTTTGCCCATCATGGGGAACGTCACGTGATATTTAGAGGAGCAAAAGGTCTTGATCTCCTGGTTGGTGCCAGGCTCTTGCGCGCCAAAATTATTCGCGGGAACGCCCACGATGACGAAGCCTGCGCTCTTATACTTCTCGTAGGTCGACTCCAACGCCGCGTACTGGGGCGTAAAACCGCAGCGGCTCGCAACGTTGACGAGCAACAAGACTTTCCCTTTGTAAGCAGCGAGCGGTGCAGGCTGGCCATCGAGCGAATGCAAGGTGAAATCGTACACCGTCTTGTCGGCGGCCATCACCGCGGCAGCGCAAAGAAGCAAGCAAAATAGTGCTTTCATCATGTTTCCCCCTATTCTTTTTTACCCCGTTCCAGGCTGGGGAGCAATCCGCAGAACCCCCGTCTGACGCACCATGGATACCGGAGGTGCCACTCATATATTCCATGCTCACTGGTTAGGGGCTTGGAAACTAGCCTCCAGCGTGAAACGGGCATTGAGCGTACCAGGAGCCTGTTATAGACTTCGCAGTCGCCAATTCACAGGCGCTTTCTTGGAGGCGCCGGGCTGGCGAGAGCAACTTCGTTTTTGGCAAAGCAGACAAGGCTGGTACGCGAAATTGCTTGAAGTTCCTTTGAGGCGGCGCGCCGCGAGCGGTTCGATGACCGCGGCGCCAAGGAGGCATGGATGCTGTTCGCATCTTCTGTCGCGGTAACGCACCGAGCGCTCGCGACCCCCGATCTGGTGATCATCGGAGTGTATTTCGCTATTGTCTTCGGCATCGGTATGTATTTTGCCAGGAAGGAAAGGTCCTCGGAAGACTATTTTCTCGCTGGGCGCGATGTCGGATGGTTTTTCATCGGCGCATCCTTGTTTGTGTCGAATATTTCCACGGAGCACTTCATCGGCCTCTCCGGCACGGGCGCATCATCGGGGCTGGCGGTCGGCCATTTTGAGTGGCTCGCTTGCCTTATCCTGCTGATCCTCGGCTGGGTGTTCGTGCCCTTTTACCTGCGCAGCAATGTATTCACCATGCCGGAATTTCTGGAACGCCGCTTCAATCGTCAGTGCGCGGTTTATCTCGCTGCGATTTCGATCATCGCCTACATCTTTACCAAGATATCCGTGCAACTTTATGCCGCGAGCGTAGTGCTCGAGCGGGTCGCCGGGTGGAAGTTGTGGGAGACGGCCGTGGTTCTGGTCATTGCCACCGGCATTTACACCGTCGCGGGCGGATTGGCGGCGGTGATTTATACGGACACGGTGCAAACCTTGATCCTTATCACGGGTGCGGTGGCTCTGACGATTATCGGCTTGGGACGCGTCGGCGGCTTGGAACATCTCCGCACCATGGTGCCGCCCGACTACTTCCATATGATGAAGCCGGTCTCGGATTCCAATTTCCCATGGACGGGCATATTTTTCGGGGCGCCAATCCTTGGCATCTGGTACTGGTGCACCGACCAGGTGATCGTGCAGCGTGTGCTCTCCGCGCGCGATGAGGGGCATGCAAAAGCGGGAACGATTTTTGCCGGCTTCCTGAAGATCCTGCCAGTGTTCATGCTCGTTCTGCCGGGCATCATCGCTTTTGCGTTGTTTCCAGAGCAAGTGAAAAAGCCTGACTTCGCTTATCCCACTTTAGTCCTCAATCTTCTTCCCGTCGGCCTCGTCGGGTTGGTCATGGCGGCATTGTTGGCGGCGGTCATGGGCGCGATGAGTTCGGTTT
This sequence comes from Candidatus Cybelea sp., assembly GCA_035510055.1. Taxonomy (GTDB): domain Bacteria; phylum Acidobacteriota; class Terriglobia; order Acidiferrales; family UBA7541; genus Acidiferrum. Next base: position 6,870 of record DATKHV010000038.1, read on the forward strand.
TCAATTCGGCCTCCACGCTCGTCACTCTCGATTTTTACAAAAAGCTCCGGCCGCAGGCTTCCGAGAAACAGCTCGTGAATTTTGGCCGGGTGGCGACTGGTATGATGGTTTTGCTGGGCTTGCTGTGGGTCCCCTTCATCCACTACATCAGCAGCCAGCTCTATATCTACCTGCAAAGCGTGCAGGCTTATATCAGTCCGCCGATCTCCGCTTGTTTTATCCTGGGAATCCTGTGGCCCCGCGCTAACGGGTCGGGAGCTATCGCGTCTCTCCTTACCGGCTTCGTCTTGGGCGCTACGCGATTTGTTCTGGAAATCGCCGATCGCGCCAGCGGCGGCCATTTTTCTTCTTCCCTTGTCCGCTGGCTCATTGACATGAACTTCCTGCACTACGCGATTTTCATGTTCGTCGTCTGTGCGGTGGTGCTCGTTACGGTCAGCCTGATGACGCCGGCTCCAGACCGCAAGCAACTCGCTGGACTGACGTTCGCGACCGTGGATGACAAGATGGAAACGGTAGCCGTGGGCATCCCTCAGCGCAAACCCGCCCACGAGACGCCTGCGGAACATGTCATCAATGTCGTCTTCAGCTTGTTGTTGCTATCCACGGTGATTGGACTGTGGATTTACTTCCGGTGAAACGGGGCGGAGAATAGCTTCGATGAATATCGGCGCCCTTCGCGCTTTGAAGCCGAACGTGACACAAGAAGAGGCGGTGCGTGCATTTTCCGGCGCGGGAATTTCCGCGCTATATTGGCGGATGCGCAGCGGCCCGTTGCGGCGGATCGCCGATGCCTACGTGCCATATTTTTTGTACCGCGTTAAATACGCGGGAGCACCGGCGCGTCTTTTCGCCATTGACGCCGTGGATGGCTCGCTGGACTTGTTCGAATTTCCGCGAATCCCGGTGGAACGGGAATTGCTGGCGCTGCCAGCCCGCAACAGGCTAAAGGCAACCCTAACCGAGGAGCTTGCGGCGGAACTTCTGCGCGACAAAGTTTTGCGCGTGATTTTTCAGCAAGGATTTTTCAAGATTCGCGATGCCCATATCGAGGTCACACCCCTGGGCTGTGAGCTGCACTTGCCGTATTGGCTTGGTTTTCATGAACGCAGAGGAGCCGTCCGGTGCCGCGTGATGGACGCAGTGAGGCACCGGATGGAAGGCGCGAAAGCGTGCGCGTTTTTCGAACAGTGGCTCGCAGCTTGATACCACGGGTCGTTTTGGATTGTTTCTGCTCAAGTAAGAGACACACCTGATCGTTCTTCGCTTTTCTTGGCATCCCGGGAGGATGGACATGGCAGGGTTTGCTGGGCGCGCGGGAATGGGACTGCTGGCCTCCGCTCTGGGATGTGGAATCGCGTTGGCACAGGGCTGGCAGCACGTTGGCAAAGTCCAGCGCGTCGAAAAACTGAAAGATGGCGTTGAGTTAATCGCCGGAAGGGCAAAAGTGCGTGTCACCATCTTTCGCGACGGGATTTTTCGTGTGCGACTGGCTCCTGATGGAAATTTTCCCAAAGATTTTTCCTGGGCGCTGGTCGAATCCCCGGAGCCACCCGCCGTTAAGGTCGAAGAGAACCAGGAAGAAATTCGGGTTATTTCGGGGAATATAGTTGCCGCGATACAGAAAGCTCCTCTGTTGATCAGTTTTTCCGATGCGGCCGGAACCCTTTATCTCGCCGACGAGCCGGACCTGCCGATGGCTTGGAACGGTAAACGAGTGCACGTTTGGAAAAAGATGCCCGCGGATGAAAATTATTACGGGCTTGGCGACAAAGCCGGACCGATGAATCGCCGCAACCGTTCCTTCACGAATTGGAACACTGATGAGTTCGGGTGGCAGGAGTCTTCCGACCCGCTCTACAAAACCATCCCCTTTTTTATCGGCCTGCGCGAAGGCATGGCCTACGGCGTTTTCTTTGACAACACCTATCGAAGCGTTTTTGATTTTGGCAAAGAGTCAGCTGATTACTTCTTTTTTGGCGCCGAAGGCGGCGAGCTAAACTACTACTTCATTGCCGGGCCCGAGCCGAAAAAAATCGTCGAAGAATACACGGCCATGACGGGGCGCTCCCCCCTTCCTCCCTTGTGGGCGCTCGGGTACCAGCAAAGCCGTTATTCGTATTATCCGGAATCTCGGGCGCGGGAGATTGTCAAGACCCTGCGTGAGAAAAAAATACCCGCCGATGCCATCTATTTCGATATCGACTATCAGCAAGGCAATGCCCCCTTCACCATCAACCGGGAATACTTCCCCACCTTCGAAAAAATGATCTTCGATTTTCGCGCGCAGGGAATGCACTCCATTTTGATCACCGATTTGCACATCAAGAAAGATCCCAACCATGGCTATGCTCCTTACGATTCGGGAACAAAAGACGATGTGTTCGTGAAGAATCCCGATGGCTCGGTTTACGTCGGCACGGTATGGCCGGGCGACAGCGTTTTCCCGGATTTCACTTTGACGCGCGTGCGCGATTGGTGGGGCGGACTCTACAAAGATTTTGTCGGCATGGGCGCGGCGGGCTTCTGGAACGACATGAATGAACCCTCGCTCTTCATGCGCGCCGACAAAACCATGCCACTCGACACCCGGCACCGCCTCGACGATCGGACTAGCATCGATCATCGCGCTATCCACAACGTCTATGGCATGCAAAACGTTCGCGCCACTTACGAGGGATTGCGCAAGCTGCAGCCGGACGAACGGCCTTTCGTGCTTACCCGCGCCGCGTACTCAGGCGCACAGCGCTATGCCGCCACCTGGACTGGCGACAACAGCAGCACCTGGAATCACCTGAAGATGAGCACGCCGATGCTTTTGAGCATGGGAATTTCAGGCTACCCGCTCGTGGGCGACGACATCGGCGGTTTCGCTGGCTCCCCTACGGCTGATTTGTTGACGCGCTGGTTCGAGGTCGGAGCGCTAAATCCGATTTACCGCGATCACACCGCAAAGGGCACTGCCGATCAGGAACCGTGGGTGCATGGCCCCGAACATGAAGCTATCCGCCGGAAGTATATCGAGCTGCGTTATGAGCTGATGCCCTATCTGTACACAGGGATCGAGGAAATGTCGCGCACGGGCCTGCCGCTCATGCGACCCGTGTTTCTCGAATATCCGCAAGCGTCAGATTTTTACGGCGACAACCGGGACTTTCTTTTCGGCCGGGACCTTTTTGTCGCGCCCGTGACCACCGACATGGTGGACGCCGAAGAAATCTCCTTACCGCCGGGTGACTGGTATGACTTCTGGACAAACGCGAAGCTGTCGAGTGCAAAACAGATCATCTTGCATCCGCGGCTCGAGGAGATGCCGCTTTACGTGCGCGCCGGAGCCATCGTGCCGATGCAGCCCGTGGTGCAATCCACGGAAGAAAAGCCGCAGGGACCGCTTCAATTGCGCGTCTATCTGCCTGACGCGGCGTCGAGCGGCGATTGCCGCGGAACGCTCTACCAGGATGACGGGCACACGTTCGCTTACCAAAAAGGAGAAATTCTTCGCGTGAACTATTCTTGCCAAGTTTCCTCCGGCGCGGCCACCGTTACCAGCAACATAGACAAGAACGCATTTCAGCCGTGGTGGAAAAGTGCAGTTGTGACGATTTACGGCGCGGCAACAACACCCAAGGAAGTTCGCATCGGCGAGCAACCGATTCGCGAATGGCGCTACGACACCACAACGCACGCCGTCACGCTTACGGTACTCGATGCCTTGAAGAATTGGAGCGTTCGCCTCGCGTTCTGAGGACCGCCCTCGCATTATCTTAGTTCAAGGAAAAAATCGAGATCGATTGCGCCGGCATCATGATTCGGAGTTCGCCCCTTAGCAACTCCGTTTTAGCCTCTCCCAAAAGGAGCTCGATTGCTGTCGCCTCTTGCGCCCGCGTGTCTCCCAATGCCATGTGAAGTTCGCGCGCCTGGTCGGCGTTGTTGAAAGCCACGACAATTCGCTCGTCCTCCGATTCGCGGACAAAAACATACGAGGATTCGTCGGAGGCCAGATGCCATAACTGGCCGGTTCGCAGAGCGGCGTGTTCGCGGCGAAGGCGGAGCAGCGACTGCACGTAAGAGAAAATCTCCTGCTGCTCGCGCGTTCGGCCAGTCTCGGTGAAAGCATCGTTGGCATCTTCAATCCAACCCCCGGGGAAATCGCGCCGGTTGTCCGGATCGCCGGCCCCAGCCATCCCGATTTCATCGCCGTAGTAAATCTCAGGAACACCTCGCAGCGTGAGTGTGAGTCCAAACGCCAGCTTCACCTTTGTGGAAGAACTGCCTTCGGCGCTCACGAAGCGCGGTACGTCGTGGTTCGCAAAAAAGGGAACGAGCATTTCAGGATGCACATACAAAGCATCGTGCCGCAACACGTCCGCAATGCTGCCCGCGGGCGCGCCCCGCAGCAACACATCCCTTAGCGTAAAAAACATCGGAAAATCGAAGACCGTAGAGAGCCCACTATCGATTCCATCGTAGCGCCTCGCTCCGCCCACAAAAAACGAAGTCACGCTCGGATCGGGGTGAAACACTTCGCCGACCGTAGTCAAGTACGGGTAGAGCTTGCGCAATCCGGCATGCCAGTTGGCCCAGAACTTACGGCCCACATACGGAAACGTGTCGACGCGATAGCCATCCAGTCCCGATGTTTCCGCCCACCAGATGCTGTTCTGCACCAGATATTGCTCAACAAGGGGATTCTCCGTGTTCATGTCTGGCAAAATCCCGAAGAACCACCCTTGTGTAAGATTTCGTTTCATCCGAGGGGAGGCGTGGGGATCGCTCAGCGTTTCAAACGAATCGTTCGCGATGGCCTGGCCGCCCGGCTTTCCATAGAAGCTGCCTTTTAACGGCGAAAAAGAATCGATGTGGTGCTCGAATGTGCCGTGAAACCAGTCAGGCAGGGGCGAATTTGATACCCACGGATGTTTTGGGCCAACATGATTGGGAACTATATCGAAAACAATCTTCATGCCTTGTTGGTGAGCTGCCGCAACCAGGTTTTGGTAGTCTTTCAGTGCGCCGAGATGCGGATCGACGGCGTAGAGATCAACGGCGCCATAACCGTGATAGTCCTGTGCGGCGCCGTTCTTTACGATGGGCGTTAGCCATAGCGTCGTCACGCCCAGATCTTTCAGATACCGCAAATGATTCTGAATACCGCGCAGGTCGCCGCCATGGTATGCCCGGGGTTTCGAACGATCGTGCGAACCCGGCGCTTCCGCAGGCTCATCATTCGTGGGATCGCCATTGGCAAAGCGGTCGGGCATGATGAGGTACATCACATCATCCTGCGAAAGCCCTTGAAACTTTCCCAGCGTCGGAGCGCGAGCCGCAAGCGGCAATTCGAAGGAGGTCGCTCCTTTCGGTGCCACAATGCGGCAGACGGCGGTTCCCGACTTGGTATCGGCGGCAATCTTCAGCCAGACAAAGAGATACGTTCCTCCTGCCGTAGATTGCGTGCGCGAGACGCGGAGCGTTGGCAAGTTGCACTCAACATGCGTTGCTTCCAGGTCCTGCCCCGAAAGCAGCAGCAACACCTCCGGCGTGAGTCCGATCCACCAACTGGGAGGCTCGACTTTCGTGACGGCAGGACCAGCCTCTTTATCTGTTTGCCGCGGGCGCGCTAGCGGAGCGGAACCGCCGCAAATAATTCCAGCGGCGCATAGCACATAGAAAGAAACTCTGAGCGTTCGCTCCGGCGCAAAATACCGAAGATGCCGCAGTGGTCTTTTCACCGGGAAAGCATAAGTAAAAATCAGCCGGGATACCACCGATTATCTTGCGCGCCAATTCGGCAAGTCCGCTACTCTCACGGCAGTGGGCTCCGGAACAAAAACCAATTTGCCAAACGCTTCTGGAACGTGGAAATTAGGCGCCGGAGTTCGCGTGGGCTGCCATGCGGAATAAAATCGCGGCTCGCTAGCTCCTTCAACGCGGTAAACATTCACTCTCCATGTGGCTGCAGGATCGAATCGCTCGACCAGGCATTTCATGGGTAGCGCAAGCTCCGCGACCCACGTTTTCGCGGCTTGGTCCAAAACCACCCGGCGGCCGAGACCGCTCTTCAAGTCGTGCTTCTGCCCCGGGGCGATGTCCAGGTCGATCCAAAAACCATTGGGGCTGACTTCGAATTCCTTATAACGGCGGGGCTGAGACGGGTCGGGCTGAAGGAAAACTTCTGCGACGTCGCGCTCCCAAAGTTGATCGCGGCGTCCATTGGGCTGGGCATCGGGAAAAACAGTGACAACGCGAAACCTGGCGCAGAACCGCAAAAAGAGCCACTCCGGAGTCCAGAGCAGCCGCACTTCCGTCTCTCTTTGAGGATCGGCGTTGTTGCCCTGCCAGTCCGCGTTGAAACGCAGCGGCTTGGAAACTTCCCACCCAGACGCAGTTGGGAACCCATCGGTATCGGGCCGTTCCTTCATCTGGACGGCCACAGCGGTCCGTTCTATGGACATGACGTGGTGTTGAAGCATTCGCGCGAATGTCCGCGAGCAAACTTCGCGACGTCTGACAGCATAACCATTGAAACGTGATGCACAACAAAAAACTAGATAAAAAGTGTTTTCTCGCTTGCAGGACCTGCACTACCTTTTCCAGGATAAACCTGTCCCTAGGGCCTGCGAACTATTTGCGCACTAGGCCCTCCCCTGCTCGTGGACGCCGCAAAACGCCGTGCTAGCATCAGATTTGGACTCTTCTAGACTTACGCAAAGCAAATCGCAATGGATGTCCAGGAGCGCGGGAAATGATTAAGCCTGTCAACACCCAGGATTTCACGCTGCAATCGGAGCGGCGCAGGCCGGACGAATTTGAATACGTGAAGTTTCGCATCGATGCGGGTGTCGCAAGAATGACCCTCAGCCGCCCAGAACACAATCTTCTCAATGAAGCCATGCTCCGCGAGATCGCCAGCGGAATTTCTCATGCCGGCGAGCGCGGTGAAGTCAAGCTGATCGTTATCGATTCTGCTTGCAAGGTCTTCTGCGGTGGAATCGACATCGGCGAATATACCTCACAGCGCGTCTTTCAGATGCTCGACGCGTTTCATGCCGCCTTCGCGGGAATGTTGGAGGTAGGCAAGCCCGTCATCTGTGTGGTGAACGGACCTGCCATTGGCGGCGGCGCGGAGCTGGCCGCGTTCGGCGATCTCGTCATTGCCACGCCCAAAGCGCGGTTTGCGCAGCCGGAAATCAGTATCGGCATCTTCCCGCCCCTCGCCTCCACAATTCTTCCTTTCCTGGTCGGACCCAAGATTGCTCTTGAGCTGGTATTGACGGGGGAACCAGTAACCGCCGAGCGCGCTTTGGAGCTTGGTATGGTGAATCGTCTCGTGCCGGAGGCGCAACTCCAACAAGCGGTGGACGATCTCGTCAGCCGGATCAGCAGCCACTCCGGCCCAGTTCTGGCCGTCGCCAAAAAAGCCATCCTCGGCGGCATGGGCTTGTCCTTGCGCGAGGGGCTCAAGCACTCCATGAGCATTTTCTTGAATGAGCTCTATCGCCTCGAGGATTCGCAGGAAGGTCTTCGCGCCCTCGTGGAAAATCGCAAGCCCAATTGGAAGAATCGCTGAACGTTTGATAGCGCTTTTTCAGCCGAGCATTGACACTCCCGTGGACGCGTCATACACTCGAATTTCAATTTGCAGGCAAGGGAAGCGGGGAAGGCCGTGCGAATCGGCCGCGGTCCCGCCACTGTAAGCGGCTGAACAGCCGTAAGCCAGGCCACCCTCCCATGCCGCGGAAGCCGCGCTCTTCGCGAGAAAGAGCGTTTCCAGAAGGCCCCAAGGTGTCTCGTGGGGCTTTTTTGTTGGTAAAGTGTAATTCTCAAGGCAGGGAGTTTCGTGAAAGAATCCGCACACCCGCGCCTCCGAAGCGCTGTCTTCGCCACAGCCGCGGCGTTGCTATCCTGCGCGGGGGTGGCGCGCGGGCAGAGCGCTTCTCCGCTCTCCGCTGCATCGCCGGTCTACCGCGAAGTCACCGACGAAACCGGCCGCACGGTTCGCGTGCCCCAGCCCCTCAACCGCATCGTGTCGCTTGCACCAAGTTTGACGGAAACCGTCTATGCGCTGGGGTTGCAGGATCGTCTCGTTGGAGACACCGAGTATTGCGACTATCCGCCTGAGGCGCAGAAAAAAACCAAGGTCGGCGGCGGAATCAATCCCAGCTTGGAATTAATCGCCTCTTTGCATCCCGATATCGTTCTCGTCACCAAAGCTTTCAACCGTCTCGAGACGGTAAATTCGCTGGAAAGCTTGGGAATCGCTTCATACGCCACCGATCCTCATACCGTTGACGAAATCATCTCCTCTACAAAAAAACTGTCCGATATTCTCGGCGCTCCCGAAGCAGGTTTATCCGTTGCCAGCGACATGCAGCACCATCTTGCTGATTTGCAACAGCGCCTGGGAGCTTTGCCGCCCAAGCGCGTTCTTTTCGTTGTGTGGACCCAGCCACTCATCTCCGTTGGCAAGAACACGTTTATCGCCGATGCCTTGCGCCGCGCCGGAGCTGTTTCGATCGTTGATTCCGAGCAAGACTGGCCTCAAGTGAGTCTGGAAGAGGTCGCCCATCTCCAGCCCGACTACCTGGTTTTTGCGGATGCGCATTCTGAACCCTCTTCCTCGTCTCTCGGTGTGCTCGCCACCCTTCCTGGGTGGAGCATCGTGAATGCCGTCAACAAGCACCACGCAGCGGTGATCAGTGACGCCGTCAATCGGCCGGCCCCGCGGATCGTCTCGGCTATCGAAGATCTAGCCAAGCAACTTCATCCGGAAGCCTTCGCCGAAAAGCCAGAAAACCCCAAAGAAAAGACGGAAAAGGAAAATCCGGCTGCAGTCCCTCAGCCCCTTGCCCAATTTTCTCTCTGGCCCAGCACTCGGCAGGCTCCAATAGCGATTTCCGGAGGCCAAGCATGCGCCCGCTGACGCTTCGCCGTCTCCTTCTGCAATGCTTGCTCCTGGTGGTGATCTTATTCGTGGTGGTGGTGGTCGCCTTGAAGTTTGGTGCCGTGCCCGTCTCGCTTTACGCTCTCGGGCGAGACTTGTTGCGCGTTCTTTTCGGGCAGAGCAGCCAGATCTCCACCGATTACGGCCTGATCGTTGTGAATATCCGCTTGCCGCGTATTTTGCTCGGTATCATTGTGGGGGCGGCCCTTTCCGTCGCGGGAACTAGTTTTCAAGCGCTGCTGCGCAATCCGCTAGCGGATCCTTACGTGCTCGGCGTATCCAGCGGAGCATCCCTCGGCGCTATCCTGGCGCTCATCGCCGAGCCCCATCTTACAGTTCCCCCCTTGTTCGCGGCCCTGCTCACTCCCCTGGGAGCTTTTCTCGGCGCGGCGGCGACGATCGCGGCAGTTTATTTCCTTGGCCGTCGCGAAGGACAAATTGACAGCACCACGTTGCTGCTGGGCGGCGTCATTACGGGTTCTTTCATTTCCGCCATCATTATGTTTTTGATGAGCACTCTCTCCGGCAGTCTCCGCGGCGTTTCTTTCTGGTTGATGGGGGATCTCTCCACCCCCTTGCAGAAGAGCATTTACTGGTTTCTCGGCATTGGGTTCGTCGTTGCGGCCGGAGCAATCTACACCACCGCCTCGGATTTGAATTTGCTTCTGGCCGGCGAAAAAGAGGCCATGCACCTCGGCGTTGACGTGCCCCGCGTGCGCCTGGTCGTCTATATTGCGGCTTCTTTTCTGACCGGATTGGCGGTTTCCGTGAGTGGCGCTGTTGGCTACGTGGGCTTAATTGTGCCGCACGTAATGCGTTTCATTTTTGGCTCGGACCATCGCACTTTGCTACCGACTGCGGCGATCGGCGGAGCCATTGCCGTAGTTATGGCCGATACTCTGGCGCGCACCGTTGTGGCCCCAACGGAGGTATCCGTCGGCGCCGTCACTGCAGTGGTCGGCGCGCCGCTTTTCATTTATCTCCTGCGCAGGAGGCTCGCATGAGCGGCAGCTCAGCTCTGGCGCGAAATTCCAGCGAGCCCGCACGCGCCAGCGGTGACGTCCGGCTCAGCGTCGAGCAAGTTAGCTACGCCTACTCCGCGAATCCTGCCCAGGCTCCTCTTTTCACGTTGGAAGCCACAAGTTTTCAGGCCAAGCCGGGTGAAATCGTCGCCGTCCTCGGACCGAACGCCAGCGGCAAATCCACTCTTCTAAAATTGATCTCCGGCGCCCTGGCGCCCCTCTCCGGCCGGATTCTGCTCAACGGCTTTGTCACTCACTCGCTTACGCCGCGCACCCGCGCGCAGCGCATCGCTGTCGTCCAGCAGGAGAGCACGCTGCTCTTCCCCGCGCGCGCTTGGGAATTTGTCCTGCAGGGCCGCCATGCTTATGGCCGCTCGCTGCGCTTCGAGTCGCAAGACGATATCTTGATTGCGAAAAACGCTCTCGCCCAGGTCGCTGCGGCAGATCTAAGCGACCGTTGGATGGACCAAATCTCCGGCGGTGAAAAACAGCGCGTAATCCTCGCGCGCGCGCTAGCGCAACAGCCGTTGCTGCTGCTTCTCGATGAACCGACTCTGCACTTGGATATCGCGGCGCAAATCGGTCTGCTGGATTCCTTGCGCCGCCTGGCCGCGGAGAATCGCTACACCGTAGTCGTGGTCACCCACGAATTGAACCTCGCCGCGGAGTACGCCGATCAAGTCGTCTTGATGCAGCGCGGACGCTGCTTGCGCGTCGGTCCGCCCGCCAGCATCTATCAGCGCGAATTGCTCGAACAGGTTTTCCAGACGCCGCTCGCTGTGGAACTCGGTTCCCACGGCCGGCCACGCGTCACCATTTTGTCTAGCGCCTAACGTAGGGGCGAACTTTAGTTCCCGCTTCTTGAAACTCTAGTTCGCCTTTTTTCTCGTCAACCTCAACCCTGCGGTCCGGTGCCGCAGATCACATTCACCGCGAACTTCGTGCTCGGGAAGACGGTTCGGCGCTCCCAGCTTGACCAGGATCGCCGGTAACTAAGCCGTCGCCGCCGCGCGACTGTAAGGCGGATTCAGTTTATGCGCAGGCCACTGCGGCCAGTCGCCCCTTCGCTGGGCGGCCCGCGGGAAGGCCCCGCAACGGCCCTCCTAAGTAAGGTCCGGAGCTACCGCCAAGCCAGGAGACCGGCGAAGTTCGCAGCCGTGCAATCTATCGTGATTGCACAGGTCAACCTTCAACTCCCGCGCGAGAGGGAGCGGAGGACAAAATGAAAACGCCTTTTCTTCGTACCGTTTTTCTTCTCTTCGCAGGCTCCGTAGTCACCTTTTCCTTGCCAGCCCAGAGCAATTCATCCGATGCCCGTCTATCCGGAAAACTCACCGATCTTTCCGGCTACGGCATCGGCAACGCAAAAATCACCGCGCAGCTTGAAAATGACACAAACGCCCGCATGTGGTCGGCGTTTTCCAGTGCTGACGGAACATATCTCCTGGTCGCCCCCGCGGGCCGCTACCATATTCATTTCCAACACGCGTCATTTGTACCCCGCGATGTCGTTCTCAGCCTCGCCGCCTCGGAAACTCGTTCCCTCGACCTGCGCCTCGAAATTGAGACTCTTTCCGAAAACGTCGTCGTCACCGCAAACACCCAGCCGACCGAGCTCGCCCATGCGCCTGCCCCCGTCGACATTGTCGGCCACCAGGAAATCGAGCAGCGCCAGGCCGTCTCGCTTCCTGACCTTCTCACTACCGAAACCGGCATCAGTCTTGCCCGCACCGGCACGATCGGTGGCCTCACAACCATCTTCGTCGACGGCGGCAATTCCAGTTTCACGAAGGTTTTGATCGACGGCACGCCTGTCAACCTTCCCGGCGGGGACTTCGACTTCTCCAATTTCACTCTCGACAACGTCGACAAAGTCGAGATCGTCCATGGCGCCGAAAGCGCCCTCTACGGCACCGACGCCATGTCCGGCGTGATCCAAATTGTCAGTCACCGCGGCGCCACGCGCGTTCCGGAAATCAATCTTTTCGCTGAAGGTGGCGGCTTTTCCTCCGCGCGCGGCGGCGCTCAAGTCAGTGGCCTTCTCGATAAGTTCGATTACTCCGCCGCGGGCTCCTACTTTCATACCGACGGCCAAGGCGTGAATGACGCCTTCTTGAACCGCGGCTTCGCCGGCAACTTCGGTTACAGCTTTTCCGACTCGAATCAAATCCGCCTTACTGTTCGCAGCAACTCCAGCTTTGCCGGAGCTCCCGGCCAGACGCTCCTGGGTCCCAGTTTTTCCGATCCTACGGCTTTCTACGATCTCCAGCAACTTTCCACGGACCTCACCTGGAACTTTCACACCGGCCAACACTGGAGCCATCATTTCTCTGGTATGGAGTCCCGCTACTACAGCATCAGCGGCTTCCCTCCTTTCGGCAATTTTCCGAATCAAGCCAATCGCGCCGGGGGCCTCGCGCAATCTACCTACTCCTTTCGCCGCGGCGCGGCAACGGCAGGCTATCAATACGAAGTAGAAAACGTCGCCAGCGCGAACGCTCACCGCCACAACCAAGGCGGCTTTCTCGACGTCCGCTGGTCCCCCATTTCGCGCCTTACGTTGAGCGCCGGAGGGCGCGCTGAAGCCAACACCAGCTTCGGCACTCGCGTTGTGCCTCGCGCGGGCGCTGTCTACGCTCTGCGCTACGCCAAAGGCTTTTTGGGAGATACGCGCGCGCGCTTTGCTTACGGCCAGGGTATCGAAGAGCCTACGGCGCTTGAATCCTTTGACACCGATCCGTGCAGCCCGGGAAACCCCCAGCTGCGCCCCCAGCGTAGCCGTACCATCAACGCCGGCCTGGACCAGTACTTCGATTTCGACCGCTTTCGCGTTTCCGCCGCCTACTTCACCAACCAGTTCCGCGATCTGATCACTGCCGTGCCCGGCGCACAAGCTGGCTGTCCGTTCGGCAGCTTTGCGTTTCTCAATACCGACCTCGCGCGCGCGCGCGGCGTGGACTTCACTGCCACCGCCCGTTTGAGGCGCTGGTTTTCACTCAACGGGAACTATTCTTTCGACGATACGCGCGTGGTACGAGCCTCCGCCGCTGACACCGGATTTCAGAACCCGGGTGATCATCTTCTGCGGCGTCCCGTGAATTCCGGCAATGTCTGGCTGAATGCCGTATATCGCCGCTTCAACTTCAACATCAACGCTTACTTCACCGGCCCGCGCAGAGACAGCGATTTTGACAGCACCTTCATCGGAAACGTCTGTACTGGCCCTTGCCTCACGCGCAATCCGGGATACGCGCGCTTCGACATCGCCACCAGTTATCTCATCGCCCGCGGTATTTCCTTCACTGGCCGCGCCACAAATCTTTTTGACAAACACTATCAGGAGGCCATCGGCTTTCCCGCCCTAGGCCGCGACTATCGCCTCGGTCTCAACTATCGCTTCTCGGGCAGGAATTAGTCTCTGTTGGCAAAATCTACGACAATTGGAGATTTCTTGAACTCGAACGAACCCATCCTCTTTTGCTGGAGCGGCGGCAAAGACAGCGCCATGGCGCTCTACACGCTGCTTCGACAGAAGCAGTTCCACATCGCCTCTCTTCTCACCACCGTCACCGAGACCTACGACCGCGTCGCCATGCACGGTGTCCGGCGTGAACTACTGAACCGGCAAGCGCAGTCCATCGGCCTTCCCCTTCACGAAATCTTCATCCCGCCGCAATGCGTCAATTCCGTCTACGAAGCGCGCATGGCAGAAGCCCTCCGCCGCTTCTACGACCAAGGCGTTCGAACGGTCGCCTTCGGCGACATCTTCCTGGAAGACCTGCGCGCTTACCGCGAAAAAAATCTCGCTCGCATTGGCATGACCGCCCTGTTCCCCATCTGGAAGCGCGACACGCGCGAACTAATCCGGCACTTTCACGAGCAGCGTTTCCGCGCCATCGCCGCTTGCGTCGATTCGAGAGTTCTCGATCCCAGCTTCGCTGGCCGCGAACTTGACGAATCTTTCTTCCACGATTTTCCGCCCCACGCCGATCCTTGTGGCGAAAACGGCGAATTCCACACCTTCGTCTTCGATGGCCCCATTTTTCAATCACCCATTCCCGTTCGAACGGGAGAAGTTGTAACCCGCGATGGCTTTGTCTTTTGCGATCTATTACCGCAAATGGAGGGAGCACAAAAATGAACGCCGAAATATCTCAAAAAGAAAATCTGTTCTACCGCACCCTGCTCGCGCTGGTCCTGATTCTACTCGCCGCCGCCTTGCGCATCGCTCCGCATCCCTGGAATTTCGCTCCCATCGGCGCGATGGCTCTGTTTTCCGGCGCGCTAGTCAAGGACCGCCGGCTAGCCTTTTTATTCCCGCTCTTCACCTTATTCGTGGGCGACATTTTCATCGGCTTTCACAAATTAATCCCCATCGTCTACGCCAGCTTCCTCATCAACGTCGCCATCGGTCTCTGGTTGCGCGACCGCCGTTCCGTTGCCCGCATCAGTCTCGCCACGCTCCTCGGCTCTATCCAATTCTTCCTGGTCACCAATTTCGCCGTCTGGCAATTCATGAACACCTACCCTCACACCTCTTCCGGCGTCTTGGACTGCTACATCGCCGGCATCCCCTTTTTCTGGAACACGCTGGCTGGCGACGCTTTCTACGCCGCTCTGCTTTTTGGTGGTTTTGCCCTCGCCGAGCACTTCTTTCCTGCATTCCTCAAGCCTATGCGGGCCGCTAGCTAATGCTATAATCTTCGTTCCCTTATGGCGAAATCGGCTCCAGACGAACCCGCGATCGCGCCCGAAGTGCTCGCCAAATACGAGTCCGTCATCGGTCTGGAAGTCCACGTGCAACTTCTTACCCGCACCAAAATCTTCTGCGGCTGCTCCACGCGCTTCGGCGATCCTCCAAACACCAACGTGTGCTCCGTCTGCCTGGGCCTCCCGGGCACTCTCCCGGTGCTCAACAAGCGCGCCGTTGAAATGGCCATGCGCGCCTCGCTGGCCCTGCACTGCACCGTCCACGAGCATTCGCGCTTCGCCCGCAAAAACTATTTCTACCCCGACCTCCCCAAGGGCTATCAAATCTCGCAATATGAATTGCCGTTAGCCACCGGCGGCTGGCTCGAAGTTGCAGTGAACGGCGCCAAAAAACGCATCGGCATCACCCGCCTGCACCTCGAAGAAGACGCGGCGAAGAATCTTCACGAAGGTTTTTCCGAATCCGCCACCAAAGCCTACATTGACTACAACCGCTGCGGCACGCCGCTCGGCGAAATCGTCTCCGAGCCAGACATGCGCACTCCCGAAGAGGCTTACGCCTACCTCACTACTCTCCGCCAGATCCTGCTCTACACCGGCGTCAGCGATTGCAATATGGAAGAAGGCTCGCTCCGCTGCGACGCCAACGTCAGCGTCCGCCTGCGCGACGCAAAAGAATTTGGCACCAAGGTGGAAGTCAAAAACCTAAACTCTTTCCGCTACCTCCAGAAAGCTCTGGAATACGAAATCGAGCGCCACATCGGCGTCCACGAATCCGGCGGCCGCATCTCGCAAGAGACACGCCTCTGGAACCAAGCGGAAGGCCGCACCGTCTCCATGCGCTCCAAGGAAAAAGCCCACGACTACCGCTATTTCCCCGAGCCCGATCTTCTCCCCGTCCACATCAGCCCCGCTTGGCGCGAAGAAGTTCGCCGCACCCTCCCCGAACTCCCCGAAGCCAAGCGCGGCCGCTTCGTTGCCTCGTACGGCATCAGCCCCTACGATGCCGAAGTCCTCACCAGCACCCAAGCCCTCGCTGACTATTTCGAATCCGTAGTCAAAGCCGGAGCCCCGGGCAAAGCCGCCGCCAATTGGATCGAAACCGAACTCCTCCGCGGCTTGAAGGATTCCGCCAAGGAAATCAAGGCGAGCCCTGTCTCGCCTGCCGCCCTCGCCGAATTGGTAAACCTGGTCGAATCCGCCAAAATTACCGGCGCCGTCGCCAAAAAAGTTTTCGGCGCCATGTTCGAATCCGGGCGCACCGCCCCCGAAATCGTTTCCGCTGAAGGCCTCGGCGCTCAAGTGGGCGATTCCGCCATCGAACAAGCCGCCCGCGAAGTCATCGCCAAGAATCCCGACAACGTCGCCAAATTCAAATCCGGCAACGAAGGCGTGTTCAAATTTTTCGTAGGCCAAGTCATGAAAGCCACCCGCGGCCAAGCCAATCCCCAGGCGGTAAACGACATCCTCCGCAAACTTCTTTCCTCTTAGCTCTTCGTAGTGGCCGGTCTTCAGACCGGTTCGGGTCCAGCCGTAACTCAAGCAGGAATCTGCCCGCACCGGGTCAGAAAGCCTCAGGCTTTCTGGAGTGCGGCGGTTTACCCTGAGCTCCGAAGGACCGCCGCTTTTCCGTCATACCTCAGCTCCGCAACGCAAAAAAGCGAGTGTGTCATTCAGAGGCGATCCGATAAGGATCGCCGAAGAATCTCAACCCATGCTTCATTCGTCTAAAGCATCCGAGGGGTTGGTTCTCGGTTGGGGCGCAGCATGCTGCGCCGCTGCAGGCGAGATGTTCAACTTAGGAACCTTGGCCCAGAATCCTCAAAATGAGAGAACAGCACCGCCGGCTCCGGTTTCCTGTTAGACTTCCGACAACTGACCCGAGGAACGTCCCCATGCTCAAACCAGGTTCCAAAGCCCCCGCCTTCCGCCTTCTCTCCGACGAAGGCGAGCCCGTCGCTCTAAAAGACTACGCCGGCCAGCGCGTTCTCGTCTTTCTCTACCCCAAAGCCAATACCTCGGGTTGAACGATCGAAGCGTCCGAGTTTCGTGACGCAAAAGAAGAATTCGACAAACTTGGCGTCGCCATCCTGGGCATGAGCAGCGATCCCGTCAAAGCCCAAGCCTCCTTCAAAGCCAAGCACAATCTCAATTTTCCCCTGCTCAGCGACCCCACCCACAAAACCATCCAGAAGCTCGGCTCCTGGCAGAAAAAGCATTTCATGGGCCGCACCTTCATGGGCATCGTCCGCAGCTCTTTCCTCATCGGCAAGACCGGCAAAATCGAGCACGTCTGGCCCCTCGTCAAAGCCAAAGGTCACGCCAGCGAAGTCTTCAAGTGGCTAACGAAAAGCACCTCCTAGGCCGCGATGGAGTGCGGGAGCTTGCTCCCGCTTTTCTTTCTGCCGAGCACCTACTCCCGCGGCACCAAGTCCAATACAAAAGCCCCTCCCGCAGCCATGCTTTGTTCTTTCAGAGGCGCATCTCAAGTTCTTCTGACCCGGAGGCCCTCGGCTCGATATACAAATTGTCGATCAGCCGGGTCTTCCCGATGAAAACCGCCAAGAGTACATAACAGGACTTGCTCACCCGCATCACCGGCTCAAACGTTTCAGCATCAACGACTTCCGCGTAGTCCACCCGCGCCAGCGGCTCGCCGTCCAGTTTCCGCCACAAACTAGTCTGCAGCTGCAGCGCATCGCGAACGCCCGCGCCAAGTGCGCTCTTCGCCGCATCCAGCGCGCGGTGCAAAACGGTGGCCGCTTGGCGTTCCTCCGCATTCAAATAAGCGTTTCGCGAAGAAAGCGCCAAGCCATCAGGTTCACGAACCGGCGGGCAAATCACAATCTCCGCATCCAGGTTTAAGTCGTGCGCCATTTGCGTGACGAGCCGCGATTGCTGCGCGTCCTTGCGGCCGAAGTAAGCAAAGTTCGGCTGCACGATTTGCAGCAGTTTCATCACCACTGTCGTGACCCCCCGGAAGTGCCCGGGCCGCGAACGCCCCTCAAGCTTATCGCTCAGTCCGTCAACGTTGACGTAAGTCGCAAATCCGCCGGGATAAATTTCCGCTGGTTCCGGCGCAAAAAGAAAATCCACGCCGGCGCGCCCCAGTTTTTCGCTGTCGCTCTCAAACGTCCGCGGATATTTTGAAAAATCCTCATTCGGACCAAACTGCTTCGGATTCACGAAGATCGAAGCAATCACCGGCAAGCACTCCTTCTTGGCCCGTTCGATCAGCGACAAATGCCCTGCATGAAGGGCTCCCATCGTCGGCACCAAGCCGATGATGCGGCTCTCCGCGCGCGCCCGCCGCGCCTGTTCCTTCATCCACGCAATGGTTCTGATTATTTCCACGAAGTGAGAAAAAGGGTTTGCTACTACGCGCCCGCCGCCGTGGCTCGTTCGCGATAAAAGTGCATCAGGTCCGTCAAGATAGGCTGCGCTCCAAGCTGCCGCAGCAGCGTAGTGACCTGCCCGCGATGATACGTCCCGTGGTTCACAAGGTGCTGCATCGATTGCCAAAGAGGATTGCTGTAAACGCCAAACTTTAGCGTCTTGTATTCCATCACGCGGTCCAGGTCGGCTGGCGTCAAGCTTCGCACAAAAGTGAGCAGACGAGTTTCATGTTCGCTCCAGCGCTCTCGCAAAATAGCCAAGTCTTTGAATTGCGTCGTGTCCGGAAGCGAAGCCGGCGAGCGGCCCTGGAATCGCTCCAGCCAAATCCATTCGGCGCCGAAAATGTGCCCGAGCGTGTCGCGCACGGAACCGAAGCTCGAGCCCATCGGCTGAACGAATCTTTCCGCCGTGAGCGCGGACGCCGCGTCCAGCGCCCGGTGATTGGACCAGGCGTTGTAGTCATACAACACGCGCATCTCTTGCGGCGTCATCGTTCCCTCCACTTACAAAACTGAATTTCGGTTGTCATTCCCAGCCTACGAGCCGCAGTTTGCTTGCTACCAGCAAGGCAGGCGCAAGCGCGCCTTTTGCGCTCCCGAATATTTTTTCGGAACGAGGCATGCGCTTTGGACTCTTACCGCCTGGCTCGCTTTCTACCAATCGCCGTCGCTATTAACCGGCGCTTCTTTCTGCTCCATCGCCATCCGCGCCGCGTGATAAGACTCGGCGTCCGACGGAAATCCGCCCTCGCGCACGTCTTCGCAATATTCGCGCACGGCTTTGGTAATCATCTGCCCGACGTTGGCATACTGCCGCGCAAATTTCGGCGTCTGCCCGAAGGTAAGTCCTAGCAAATCGTGCAGCACGAGAATCTGCCCGTCGCAATCCGGTCCGGCCCCGATGCCGATCGTGGGAATGCGCAATTCACGCGTAATCTGTGCGGCCAACTCGCGCGGCACGGCTTCCAGTACCACCGCGAAAGCTCCCGCCGCTTCCACGGCGCGCGCGTCGCGAATCAATTGCTCGGCGGCGTCCGCCGTTTTTCCCTGCACGCGGTATCCACCCAGCGCATTCACCGATTGCGGCGTCAACCCCACGTGCCCCATGACCGGAATTTCCGCTTCCGTCAGCCGCGAAATCAGTTCCAAGCGCCGCTCGCCGCCCTCCACCTTCACGGCTTCCGCGCCCGCTTCCTTTACAAAGCGCATGGCGTTGTCGAGCGACTGGCTCAAGTCCGTGTGGTAGCTGCCGTAAGGCATGTCCGCCACGACGAGCGCCCGCCGCGTCCCGCGCCGCACCGCCCGCGTGTGGTGGAGCATCTCGCCAATCGTAACGGCCAGCGTGCTCTCCTGCCCCAGCACCACCATGCCCAGCGAATCACCGACCAGAATCACCTCCACGCCGGCTTCATCGAGCAAGCGTGCGGTTGGATAGTCGTAGGCCGTCAAGCAAGTGATTTTCTGGAAGTTCCAGTGGGGGCCCGCCGCCTGGGTCTTGCGCTGCAGCAGATCGGGTACGGTAATCTTTCCGTTTCCGGAATTGGGGACTGCGCTCATGGTGGCCTCCGGTGCCGTTCCCTTAAATTCGGGATACAGCCCTGTACCTTACATTTTTGAAGAATAGCAAACTCGAATGCGAATCGCCAGTTTTTTCGATGCTTGGCGGTGCGCCAACCAGCTTGCGGGTAAGCGCGCCCATGCCGGCAAGAAATCTTTAGGCATCATCCATTTGTCATGGCAACGGCAGGGTCCAGATCAGAAGAATACTGGCGTTATCGTCCACCGCCGCGAACCTGGCCACATCTCCGGAGCTGGCAATGGCGAGTCCAAACGAGCCGCCCTGAGCCGGGTCCACCGATATTTGTTTTGCGAATTTGCCGGCCGTGGTGAACTCGACGATTTCGCTTGGCTGGTTGGGATCGGGATTGATGGCGTCATTGTTGCTGACCACCAGGTGGCCATTCGGCGCCATCGCCATTCCGAGCGGTCCATGCAAATGGGTTGCGTCCGTGTAGACCACTCTTCCCTTGCCGCCATCGCGCGTTCGACCGCCGGCGTCCTGAACCGCAAAGACGGTATTGTCCACTGTGGAAGCAACATACAAGACATCTTGCTCCGGGTCATAGACGAGACCCGTGGGGGCGTCCACAAAAGTCACGGGGTCACACTGAAACCCATACCCCGAGGCGATCTGAGTGGCGCTCGCGACGGTGACGCCAGACGCGCCCACGACCAGGTTCAAGCGCGCAATTGTGCCGGTCAATCCGTTAGCGACAAAGAACTTCGCGGTGTTCCCTTGATCGAAAAGTGCGGAATCCCAAGGACCATTAATAAAGGAAGGATCGGCGATGCTGCCCACTTGCTGGCCGCTTTTGTTGATGACCAAGATCGAGCCCGGCTGAGCGGTTCCACAGGTGCCATCGGTAGACGGAAAGTTGCCCACCAGGACGAATCCTTTCTGCAGAATGTTGAGAGCTGTGGAAAGACCGAGCGGCGCTTGACCCTGGAAGAAAACAGTAGGAGAGCCAACGGCCGGCACATCTATGATAGTGGTTCCCGTCCCTTGAAGATTCTTGCTGTTGTTGAAGTTGGAGACAAGAATGTTGCCGGGGTTGACCGTTCCTCCTGACGGAAAGTGCGCAGGCACAAAGGCTACGCCGTACGGGTTGACGTCGCCATTGGCCGGGACGGTCGAGACACTGCGAACCGGAGTGGGAAGAAAGGGCTGGTTCCGGTCATTGTCCTGCGCCATGAGCGGACTGAAAGACATCAGAGAAAATACGCCAGCGACGAGCAGTAACTTCCTTAGCGGGATCCCCGTTCCACCCAAGCAGGACTGCGAACCCATCACCAGTTTCCGCGTGATTTTCATGAGCTGCTCCTTTCAGACTTGCGGTTCTCTCAGAAGCTTGTCTCCTCGGGAAGACCGTATTGAGGGTGATACTTCTAGCAGACCCGTCGAAAGTCCGCCGACCCAGAATTCGGGAAATATACTATCGGCACATCGTTTTTATTCCCGAAAGATAAAATCTTGGCCACAACGAAACTTCGAGCAATAAATTTGCCGAACTTCAAAGGGAAGGTATGGCAAGACTTAACGAAACAGCGTTCCAAGAAAATCCAGCGAATCATACTTCGGCTGTGGAAAACAAGATCTTCTGGGCCAAGGCACTCCTTTGCGCCTGGCGCGTTTCGACACCGAGAAGCAAAGCAAGCATCAGTAGTAACAGGACGACTCTCAGTCTACTAGTGCTTGTTCACGCGTTGCGCTTGGGCGCGGCCCTTCCATTGGCCGCCGCGGCCAAGCGCATAGCGTGCGGCGGAAACGCAAGTGGCGTAACCGTAGTACACCGCCGCCAGGGGTAGGGTGAGAGCCCAGGGCCAGGGAAGGGAGTAAAAACGGACCGTCACGCCAAAGGTAACGGTCATTAGACAGATGGCGGTGCTGGCGAGAAACCAGGCGGGGTCTTCGCTGGAGAGAAAAGAAAACCATGGCAAGAGAAACGTAACGAATAGACCGGCGAGGGCCACGAACAGGAAAAAGAATGAATAATGGAGCTGCGTAAAAGCGGTGCGAGCAATCATGTCGCGAATTTCGGTGAGAGTGCCGTAGGCGCGCAAGCTGAAGCTCGCGCGCGTTAAGCCCATCCAGATTCTTCCGCCGTCCTTCTTCACGGCACGGGCAAGCGCACAATCGTCAATCACCGCCCCGCGAATCGCGGCAATCCCGCCGATAGGCGCGAGCACATTCCGCCGCAGCAAAATACACCCACCGGCGGCGCCGGCGGTGTTGGCGTTCGGGTCGTTGCTCCAACGCGGGGGATAAAGCATCAGGAAAAAATAGACAAATGGCGGAATGAGCAGGCGTTCGGGAAACGTCTCTGCTTGAAGCAGTACCATCAAGGAAACGAGATCGAGCGAATCTTTTTCCGCGCGATAGACTAGGCGGTGCAAAGTGTCCGGCGCGTGCTCGATATCAGCGTCGGTGAACCAAAGAAAATCAGGCTTGTCGTTGGACGCGGCCTGCACGCCTTCGTTCAAGGCCCAGAGTTTTCCCGTCCAGCCCGGCCCGAGCGGAGCCGCCGAGTGAATTTTCACCCGTTCGGAAGCACCGCATTCATTGGCGGCTTTTTGCGCGAGAGCGGCGGTCCCGTCGCCGCTGTGGTCATCCACGATGATTATCGAGAATTCTCCGGGATACTCTTGCGCGGCGAGAGACCGGACGGCTTTTGCGATGGTTTCCGCTTCATTGCGGGCGGGAACGATAGCGGCGACACGAGGCCAATGGGCAAGAGGTTGCAGATAAATGTCGTCTTCGCGCAGTTGCCAGAAATTGCCGCGCGCGAGAAAGAGGTAAATCCAGATTGCCAGCGGGATGGCGGCGACAAAAGTCGGTGACAGGGGCACGCGCTATTTTGCAACAAGCCGGGAAAGAAACGCTACGCCAGATCTTCCGCGCGAATGGGAAGCCGCCGGATGGGTTTGCCGGTGGCCGCGAAAATGGCGTTACAAACGGCTGGAGCGATCGGGGGCGTGCCTGGTTCGCCGACGCCGCCGGGCGGCTCGTTGCTCGGCACAATGTGAACTTCCATCTTCGGCGTTTCATTGATCCGGAGCATTTCATAATCATGGAAATTGCTTTGTTCGACGCGGCCTTTCGCAATGGTGATTTGCCCCTTCAGAGCGGCCGTCAAGCCGAAAACAATGGCACCTTCCATTTGGGCCTCAATCGTGTTGGGATTCACGTAGCGACCGCAGTCCACGGCGCAGACCACGCGATGAACTCTCACTTCGCCGGAGCCGCGGTTGACGCTGACTTCCGCGACTTCCGCGACGTAACTTCCAAACGACTCGACAACGGCAATCCCGCGCGTGCGCCCGGCGGCAAGCGGTTTTCCCCATCCCGCTTTCTCCGCGGCAAGCTCGAGAACACCGCGATGCCGCGGCGCGTTGGCCAGGAGCTTGCGGCGAAACTCGAAAGGATCCTTGCCTGCTGCTTTGGCAAGCTCCTCGACAAAACACTCGGTAATGAATCCGTTGTGCGAATTCCCGACCGAGCGCCAGAAACCAACGGGCACGCCCGCTTCCGTCAGCGCATACTCGACGAGAAAATTCGGGATGGCGTATTTGGCGTTGGCTTGGCCTTCCACGGAAGTTTCATCGATGCCGTTTTTCACCGAGCCGGGGAAAAAGCGCGACATAATCGAGGGACCGACGATGCGGCTTTTCCAGGCAACCGGCCAACCGTCCGCGCCGAGTCCGGCGACCAGCTTGGTGTAAGCGGCGGGACGGTAAAAATCATTCTGGATATCATCTTCGCGGGACCAGGTCACCAGGACGGGCGCGCTGGTCCCTTTTGAAATTTCCACCGCTTCGGAAATAAAATCCTGCTCCGCGCGGCGTCCAAATCCGCCGCCGAGAAAGGTCGTGTGAATGCGAACCTGTTCGGGCTTCAAGCCCGTGATTTTCGCCCCGGTCATCTGATTGATGGTTTGAAATTGCGTTGGCGCGTAAATATCGCAGCCTTCGGCGCGCACATCGGCTGCACAATTCATGGGCTCCATGGTGGCGTGAGCCAGGAAAGGAACTTCATAAGCAGCCTCGACCCTTTTCGTGGCGGTGGCGAGGGCGGCGTCGGTATCGCCATCCTTGCGCGCGATGGCGCCAGGCTTTTCCGCGGCGGCGAGATACAGTTTTCGAATGGCCTCGCTGGAATTGGCGGCGTTGGGGCCCTGGTCCCAGGTGATCTGTAGCGCGCGCCGTCCTTCCATCGCCGACCAAGTGTTGTCCGCGACGACGGCAACGCCGGAAGAGATTTGCAAAACTTGCTTTACGCCGCGAACGGTTTTCGCTTTCGAATCGTCAAAGCTTTTCACCTTCCCGCCGAAAACGGGGCAGCGCGCCACGACCGCGTGCTGCATACCCGGCAGGCGCACATCGATCCCGAAGGGCGCCTGGCCGTTCACCTTGGCAGGCGTATCCAGCCGCTTTATGGGCTTGCCAATGTACTTGTAGTCTTTCGGCTCCTTCAAAGAGGGATTGCCAGGCACGGGAAGTTTCGCGGCTCGCTCGACCAGGGCTCCATACCCTGACCGCTTGCTCGTGGCGTTGTGCACCACGGCGCCATTCTCCACATGACAAGACGACGGCTCCACGTACCATTGCTGAGCCGCGGCGGCGATGAGCATCTCGCGAGCAGCCGCAGCGGCTTTCGTCAGCGGCTCCCAGGACGCGCGCACGCTGGTGCTACCACCGGTCCCTTGCAAGCCGAAGAGCGGATTGAAATAAACAGGAGCAGCGGGAGCAAACTCGGTTTTGACCTTCTTCCAATCAAACTCGAGTTCCTCGGCAAGCAACATGGCAAGCGCCGTGAGAATTCCCTGGCCCATCTCTGATTTGTCGATGATAAGAGTTACGCTGTCATCCGAGGCGATGCGAACCCAGGCGTTGGCGGCGATCGCTTCGGAGGGCGGCGCGGTCGCCGACAAGGCCCCAAATTTTCCAGGAAGATAGAAGCCCACAACCAGTGCGGTTACGCCAGCGGCGCTTTTCTTCAGAAATTCGCGGCGCAACATCACATCGGGAGATGACACGTTGTCCTCCTGGAGAACCCAACAGCAGAAAACGTCCGGGCCCGCGAATGGCCGGTTTAGGCCAAATCTTCGGTACGAATCGGAAGGCGGCGAAGGCGCTTCCCGGTGGCGGCGAAAATCGCGTTGCACACGGCCGGCGTAACCACCGGCAATCCAGGCTCGCCGATTCCAGTCGGTTCTTCCTTACTCATGACGACATGGACTTCCGTCCGCGGAGTTTCGTTCATGCGCGGCATCCCGTAGTCGTTGAAATTCGATTGCTCGACACGGCCTCGGCTGATGGTGATGGCATCGTGCAAAGCAGCCGAGAGACCGTAGATCGCGGCGCTTTCGACTTGGGCCCGGATGCCGTCGGGATTGATGGGACGGCCGCAATCGACCGCATAAACGAGACGGTGAATTTTTATAGCACGGTCTTGGACGCTGGCTTCGGCGACCGCCGCTGTGTAGGAATGGAAAGAATAAAATGTGGCGATGCCGCGCCCCTGACCCTTGGGCAGCGGTTGGCCCCAGCCGGCTTTTTCGGCAGCGAGTCGCAATACAGCTTTCAGCCGCGCGGTATCGAGCGGCGGCTCTTGGTCATTGCCGAACATTGGAATTTTGCGGTCTCCGCCGATCATTTTCAGTCGAAACGCCAGCGGATCCTGGCCGGCGGCGGCCGCCAGCTCATCAATGAAGCTTTCCACGACGAAGCCGCTGCTGGAGTGTTCGACGGAGCGCCACCAGGCGCGCGGGACGCTCGATTCCGCCAGCGTGTACTCGAGGCGAACGTTCGGCGTCAGGTACGGGATCGTCGCGCCGCTTCCGAACTCGCCCAGCCCGGGATCCTCCGCGCCCTTCTCGCTCCACTTGGCGGCGATGGAGGTCGAGGTCTGAAAATGTTTCCAGGCAGCGAGATTGCCATTCGCATCCAGGGCGCCCTGCAATTTGTGATAGGAAGCGGGACGATAAAAACCGTGGTGCATATCGTCTTCGCGGGTCCAAAGAACCATGACCGGCTGGCCCGCGGCTTTGGCGGCGACCTGCGCCGCTTCCATTACGAAATCCGCTTGATAGCGTCGCCCAAAACCGCCGCCCATCAGCGTGGTGTGCACGATCACTTTTTCCGGAGGCAGCTTGGCGGCCTCCGCGATGACGCTTTGCGCCCATTGCGGCGCTTGCGTGGGGACCCAGGCTTCCGCGCCGTCGGGCCGGATTTGCACGGTGCAATTCATCGGCTCCATGCAAGCGTGAGGAGCGAAAGGAAGCTCGTAAGCGGCTTCGATTTTTTTCGGACTGGACCCCAGAACGGAGTCCGCATCGCCGTCGTTGCGCAGAGCTTTTCCAGGCTTGGCGGCATTGGCTAGAAAGTGTTTGCGAAGCTCGGCCGATGATTCGTTCGCGGCTGGGCCTTCGTCCCATTTCACCGCGAGCGCCTTGCGTCCTTCGATAGCGGCCCAAGAATTGTCCGCCAGAACAGCGACGCCGCCAGTAGTCGAAGCGCCGCGTCCGCTGGTTTCAAATGAAATGACGTCGCGGACGCCGGGCACCTCTTTTGCTTTCGTGGCGTCGAACGAGGCGAGTTTGCCGCCAAAGACCGGACACCGTGCGGCAACGGCAAAAAGCATACCGGGCACGCGGGAATCGATGCCGAATTTCGCCGCGCCAGTGGCTTTGTCACGCCCTTCGAAGCGGTGGGTGTCGTGGCCCACAACCGTGAAATCATCTGAGTTCTTGAGCGGTACGGTGTTGAGATTGGGAACCGGCAGCTTCGAGGCGGCCTCGACCAGTTCACCGTAGGACAGATAGCGCTGCGGATGGCCGTGGATCACCTGGCCATTGGCGGCTTTGCAGGTGTCCGGGCGGACTTCCCATTTTTGAGCCGCTGCCGCTATAAGCATTTCACGGGCGGCCGCGCCCGCACGGCGCAAGGGCAGCCAGGAGCCGGCGACACTGCCGCTTCCGCCGGTGCCGAGGTCATAGATTTTCGGATTGGTGGGCGCTTGCTGAACCTTCACCTGCTTCCAGTCCAAGCACAGCTCTTCAGCAAGGATCATGGGGAGCGCCGTCATGATGCCCTGGCCCATTTCCGATTTGCCAAGGATGAGCGTGACGCGATTGTCCGGAGTGATGCGAACCCAGGCGTCGAAAGGATTGGGTGTTTTCTTTTCCTGGTCCGCCGCTTGATCGGCAAACGCGGGGGGAGAGAGATGGAAACCAATGACCAGTGCGCAACCTCCGGCGGCAGCGGTCTTCAGGAAATCGCGACGGTTTACAACGGGAGCGATCGTCATGGGACACCTCGGAACAAGTTGCGATAACTTTGGTTGAAGAAAACAGGTCGAACGGCGGATTACGTCTTGGCCTGTATGGACGCGGCGCGGTGAATGGCTTTGCGGATGCGCTGGTAGGTGCCGCAGCGGCAGATGTTGCCGCTCATGGCATCGTCGATGTCGGCGTCGGTGGGCTTGGGTTTTTTCGAAAGCAAAGCTACCGCAGACATGATTTGTCCGGACTGGCAGTAGCCGCATTGCGGAACGTCTTCTTCCATCCAGGCTTGCTGAACAGGATGGCTGCCATCGGCGGAGAGACCTTCGATGGTGGTGACTTTCTTGCCCGCGACGCTGGAAATCGCGGTGATGCAGGAACGCGTGGCTTCGCCGTTGATGTGCACGGTACAAGCGCCGCAGAGCGCCATGCCACAACCGAACTTGGTGCCGGTCTTGTTCAGCGTGTCACGGAGCACCCAGAGCAGCGGCATGTCCGGGCTGACATCAACGGATTCGGGCTTGCCGTTCAAGGTGAAACTGATGGCCATGGGGACCTCCCTTTGCAGATGGTTATCCTACAACAACTTCGCCTGGATGAAAATCCACGGAAAGCCGGTGGGGGTCAGCGCGAACCGGGCCAGGCCGCGAGGCTGGAGTGGCCCAAGGTTTCAGAGTCTCGCCATCCGCGGACGTGAGCACATTCAGTTGCCTTCGACGGGGGCGGGCTTGGGCCGGGCTCGGGGCGGAGCTTGGTGCGGCGCTTCCGGCTCGACGCCGCGCCAGCCCACGGGACGCCCGCTGACGGCTTCCTTCACGGAACGGAATAGCACGACATACATCAACTGGCGGTAGTAAAAGCGCTGCAGCAAGACGGGGATCAGCAGGGTCCAGTCTTCCTTGCGCTCCAGGGCAAACGCGATGACGCAGGTCAGGATGTCAATCAGCAAGAAACCGATAAAGAAAAACACTGAGCGCAGCAGATCGTCGGTGGAAGCCTGCACCGTGGGCATCCAGGTGAAATGCCATCTTTCCACGGCCCACATAAGGACGGAGCCAAGAAACAGCAGATCGATGATGGGAGAAATGAGAGGCAAGAGCAACTGGAAAACAAAAATATTCGGCAGAGCCACCCAGCCTAAGGTGCCGTATTTCGGTCGGAACAAAGTGTCGCCGTGTTTCCAGAACGATTGCAGCGTCCCGAACGTCCAGCGAAAACGCTGCCGGATGAGTTGCTTGGCTTCCTCGGGAGCTTCCGTCCAGGCAATGGCTTCTTCGTCGTAGCTGACGCGCCAGCCCAAGCGGCGAATCGCAATGGTCAGGTCGGCATCCTCGGCTACGGTATCCGCAGTGATGCCGCCCGCGGCTTCAATCGCTTTCTTGCGCCAGGCGCCGAGCGCGCCGGGGACGACGGTGATGCAATTCAAAAGATCGAAGGCGCGCTTCTCCATATTCTGGCTGGTGACGTATTCGAGGGCTTGCCAGCGTGTAAGCCAGCGGGAACGATTGCCGACTTTGACGTTGCCAGCGACAGCGCCTATTTTCGAATTCGAGAAATGGCGCACCAGTTTGCTGATGGCATCCGATTCGATTTCCGTGTCCGCGTCGATGGTGACCACAATTTCGGTATCGGCCTGGGACATGGCGAGGTTTAGGGCCGCCGCTTTTCCGCGATTGACCTGATGAATGATGCGCACGCGCGGTTCGTGCGAAAAATTAGTATCGAGAAGCTCCCCGGTTTTGTCCACGGAGCCGTCATCCACGACGATCATCCGCAAGTCTTTTAGGTCGGACAAGAGAACAGAACTGATGGTCTGCACGATGACATTTTCTTCGTTGTGAGCGGGAATCAGCACCGTCACGCTGGGCGGAGGGTCCGGCATCACTGCATGATCCGGACGTAGCTTCTCGATGAGCGCAAGGATGCCGATGATCAGCGTGCGGCCGCTGACGAGTATGATGCCCAAAATAAACGTCGTGGTAATCAACACCCAGAACCAGTGATAAATGCCAAATATGAAGCCATCCGCGCGCGCTTCAAATTGTTCTTCGGCGGAAAGCGGGAGCATCACCTGGGCGCGCGTTTTGCCGATTAAATCCGCCACGGAAACAAACTGATAGCCTTTGTCGCGAAGCGTATCGATGATTTGCGGGAGCGCGACGAGCGTCTGGCTGCGGTTGCCGCCGCCGTCGTGCAAGAGGACGATGTTGCCCTTGGGGGCTTCGTGCAAAATATTCTCGACTATTTTTTGCGCCGAGATCGGCACGCCTGGTGCTTCCTGGCTCCAGTCGTTCGGGTCCACTTTTTGACCGACGATGAGATAACCCATATCTTGCGCGGTGGGGAGATGCGCCACTTCCTCGGCGTACTCGGGCTCGTGGTCAATCCCAAAGGGCGGGCGAAAGAGTATGGGCTTTGCGCCTACAATGCTTTCAATGAGGCGCTCGGTCAGATTAAGTTCCCAGCGGATTTGCGTCGGAGAGAGGTTGGGATTCTCCCAGTCCGGATGAGTGTAAGTATGATTGCCGATTTCGTGGCCTTCGGCGTATTCGCGGCGGAGCAGCTGCGGCCACCGATTGGCATCCACGCCGATTATAAAAAATGTCGCGGGGACATGTTTCTGCTTGAGAATGTCGAGGACCTTGGGAGTCCAGGAAGTATCAGGTCCGTCGTCAAAGGTTAAAGCGAGTTTCTTCGGCGCGGCTCCGAGCTGGTCGATGTGGTAGGAAAGCGGATAGGCATCGTACTTCTCGCTGGTAAACAAGTCAGTTGCAGCATCGTAGGTGAATTCCCGCTTGCCGTGCTTAGGAGTGTCAATGAAGTGCCAGACGTCGCCGTCGCCTTCGAGGATCAAGTCCGGCCCAGGCGTCAGGTCGGTGATTTTTTGCCGGGTGGTGTCGTCGGGGCGCGTGGAATCCCAGATCGGCCACATCGACGTATCGGCCGAGCCCAGCCGCCATAGAGCCGTGCCGTAAACGCCGAGCCGCTCGCTGGCGCGCAATTCGTTATACGCCGTGACGGCATCAAGCATCCACACTTGATGCACATGATCGTGCTCGTCGTAATAAGAGTAATGCGGGTTGAGGGAGGCAGAGTCAAACTCGACCTGCGTCTCGGATTCGTAGGCGTGCAGCAGCGCTTCCTGAATGGTGAAGGACTGCGCCTGCTCGTTCGCTGATTTTGGAGCTTTCGACCAGTCGTAAGCGTAACTGCCCACGCCGGAGATGATTTTCTGCGGGGGGACGTGGTCTTCCATGACCTGGCGCAGATTTTCGACATACCAATCCTGCGAAGCGATAGGGCCGGGCGGCGAAGTAAGCCAGTGCTCATCGAGGTTCATGAGCACGATGGCGTCGCACTGTTTGCCGAAAAATTCGTAGTCGTAGGCGTCGTCGCGCGCGGGCAGCATGATCATCAACTTGAGACCGACGGCATGCAGGCCGGAACTAAGTGCGGACGCAAAGTCCTGGAAATTGTCCTGGTTCTTGTCGGGAATTTCTTCGAGATCCACAACGATTCCGGCCTCGTGGGATTCCACGGCGAAGTCCACGACATCCCGAACCAGGCTCTGACGCGCCTTGGCATTGGCCAGCATCTCCGCCATTTCCTTGATGTGCCATGCGGAGCCATCGTAGTTATTCAAGAGGCCCATCATCGGCAATTCGACCGGCGGATTGAGCGACTTCATCCCTTGAATCCATTGATGGAGCTTATCTCGCTTCAAGACGGAGACAGCTTCGGCGGGGGAAGCCTTGACAACTTTTTGACCGGCCGGATCATAATCCACGACGGTCATCGCGCCGTCGGGCGTCACCGCGTGCAGTTGCTCAGGAATGAGGAGGTCGATGTCTTTGTAGTGCTTTTTGAGGGAAGCGATGCTGTTGGGGTCCCAACTAACGTAAAAGGCCGCGCGCACGGGATCGTAGCTGGCTGGAATGCTGCCGATATTCTGGACGCGCCGGCGGCGGCCTTCGCGCACGGGTATGACTTTCTTTTTGATTTTCAGCGGATGAAATCCCGGCTTGGTATCCGGCAAAAGCCCGGCAGGCAGTTCGACGCTGACAGCGATGGTCACGAAAAAATAGGCCAGCAGAAGGGTCAGCAGTATGCCGGAAATTTCCATGACGCGCCGGGTTCGGCGCCAGCGCACGCGTTCCGCGTCATAAAAAATGGGGCTGCGTTCCTTCATGGCACCTTTCAACCTGGCGGCACGGCAAGCAAATATACATCAGGCTGGGCTCTAGAGCGTCTGCGCGATTCCGTCTGCTCTATTGTAAGATGCGTTGCATCGATGAAGCGAATTTTCTCGAACCCTGTTATCGCGCTAATCGCGGGCCTGGGCCTGCGACTTTATTTCGTTCTGAAGTTTCCCGCTAACTCCGGCGACACGGTTTTGTACGAGCAGATTGCCACGAACTGGCTGAAGCACCAGGTCTACGCGATGACCGTCGGCGGCCAGATCACTCCCGTAGATCTGCGCGTGCCGGGTTATCCGGCTTTTCTCGCCATCATCTACGCACTCACGGGACGCACCGGCGAGGATGCGCGCCTGTGGGTGATGCTGGCGCAAATCGCTGTCGATCTTCTCTCCTGCCTGGTGATCGCCAGGCTGGCGGCGCTCTTGACGTACTCCCCCCTAGATTCCGCGCCGAACCAGCGGGTCTATTCCATCGCCCTGTGGCTGGCGGCTTTGTGTCCTTTCACCGCGAACTACACGGCTGTGCCACTCACGGAAGCTTTTGCTTCGCTGTGGAGCGGCCTCGCTTGCTACGCTTTTCTACTCGCTATCCGGCGTGTCCGGCAGCCGGATCTTCTGGTGAAAGGATCTCATTTGCCTCTCGGAAGGAGCGTGGAACACGCCGCGCTTGCCGGCGGAGCGATGGTTGGCGTGGGAACGCTATTTCGGCCGGAAACACCGATGTTGCTTCTTGCTGCCGCCCTGGTTTTCGGCGGATTATTTTTTCCGCGCGGGAACTACCGCCGCTGGTTCTGGGTTTGTCTGAAAATGGCTCTGGGCTGCTTGCTGTTTCTTTCCCCGTGGGCGATTCGGAACGCGGTGACGCTGGGCGAGTTGCAATTTCTCGCGCCGAAGAATTCGAATTTGCCGGGCGAACTGGTTCCTTACGGCTTCATGGCGTGGGAAAAGACCTGGCTTTATCGCGTCCGCGATTGCTATCTGGTCCCGTGGCGGCTCAATGAAGAAGCCATCTTTGTCGAGGACATGCCGGCGCCCGCCTTTGATACGCCAGAAGAAAAAGATCGCGTCGCCATGATCCTCGAACGGTACAACATTGATCTAACGCTGACGCCGGACGAGGATGCCGAGTTCTTGCGAATTGCTCAAGAGCGAACCGCGCGCCATCCCTTGCGGACCTACTTGTGGGTGCCAGCGGCTCGCGTGTTCACTACCTGGTTTACCCCGCACATCGAACTGCTGCCGATTTCGGGGCACGTTTTCCCGCTCGCTCAAATGCGCGAGGATGACCCCGTCGATCAGGAAGTCACCAGCCTGTTTTTTGTGTTGAATCTGTTTTATGTGGGGTTGGGAATCTGGGGAGCCGCGCGGCTGGGGCGCACGATTCCAGCCGCCCGGGTGGCGATCGCCTTCCTGGCGCTATTCATCGTTATCCGCACCGCCTTCCTGACCACACTAGAAACGCCCGAGCCACGCTACGTTCTGGTTTGTTTTCCGGCGTTGATGGCGCTGGGTGCGCAGGTCTTCACCCGCCGTTCCGAGGGCTAGCCATCATTCTATCAAGCGATATTTGGCAGTCTTGCCGAGTTGGAGCGCAGCAAGCTGCGCCGCTGCCTGCCAAGGCGCTCCGGTTGAATCCCAAGACGACTATTTTTCCTCAAAGGGCTCGGGGTGGATGGTGACGCGATAGATTTGTGGAAACTTCTCTTTCACGCGGTCTTCCAAGACCGCGGTCACATCGTGGATCTGCGTAATCGGCAGATGGCCTTTCATGGTGCAGTGGCACGAAACTAAAATGTGGTGTTCGACCTGCCGGGCCCGCACGTCGTGGCAGTTCACCAGTTCATCGAATTCCGATAGCAGCCGGTTGAGGAATTCCTCGATCGCTCGCGAAAGCTGCTTCATCTCCCCGGCGCCGGAGTCGGGCGTGGCGATGTGCCGGCCCAGCGGCTCGATGTGAATATTCACCTCCACCTGCCCATCGCGCAATTCCCGGATTTTCTCTTCCAACTCGGTGGCCTGACGGTGCGCGTCGCCCAAGCTTAGGTTTTCGTCCACTTCCAAATGTAGTTCGATGAAAAGCTGGCCATCCTGCTGCACGGCGGTCAAGTCATGGATCGCCACGCCCAGCTTTTGCGCGGCGGCGCGAATCGCTTCGAATAAATGTTCACCCTGTGGCGCGCGAGGCTCCGCATGCACCATTACATCCGAAGGCACGATCTCGCCGATGCGTTTTTCGATGGCGTCACTCAAAGCGTGCACCTGCTCGAGGCTCGCGGTGCGTGCCACGCTCACCGTGGCGTCGACAAAATGGCGATTACCGGCGCGCCGCACGCGCACGCGGTCGACATCCAGCACCCCATCCATCCGCGCCACGGCTTTGGCGATCTCCTGCTGCAAACCTTGCGGCGCCACGTCCAGCAAAGCATCGAGCGTGCGCCGGCCAAGCTGCGCGCCCACCCATAGAATGACGGCCGCAACCGTCAAGCCGGCCAAGGCATCGGCGTAGTTCAGCCACGGTAAGTTCCACGTTTCCCCAGCCCATACCAGCCCAATGCCCGCGATCACTACGATCGTGCTCCACACATCGGTCGAAAAATGCAGGGCATCGGCTTCCAGCGCGTCGCTGGAATACTTCCGAGCAACATTTCCGAGGGCCCGCGCGCGAGTAAGATCAATCAGCAAAGCCACCAGCAGCACCAGGAGCGCCGTGACGCTCGGCTGAATGTGCACGCTGCGGAAAAACAGCCGGTTAAACGCCTCATAAACAATGTAGAGCGCGGTCAGCGCGAGCAATCCGGTCTCAATGAATCCGGAAAAGTTTTCAAA
Source organism: Candidatus Cybelea sp. (assembly GCA_035510055.1). Classification (GTDB taxonomy): domain Bacteria; phylum Acidobacteriota; class Terriglobia; order Acidiferrales; family UBA7541; genus Acidiferrum. The sequence goes on from DATKHV010000038.1 coordinate 40,802, forward strand.
TTTTCCGTGGCCATAGGGGTGCCTCTCGTCCGCCGGCTGGTCGGACATGCGCACGGAAAGAAACGTGATGATGGCCGCAAGCAGGTCGAGACCCGAGTGCAAGGCTTCCGAAAGAACGCCCAAGCTTCCCGTGCGGACCACCAGGAACGTCTTGAGAGAAACCAAAAGCAGCGCCGAACCCACGCTGAGAAGCGCAGCTCGCTTTTTTTCGCGCCCTTCCTCGACTTGGCTGGGTGCTATCATCGCCCGCCTAGACTACCTCAGATTCACTTTGTTCACGGGCGCGAGCGCGCCAGGAGGGGAGGGTCGGCATTCATTCCGGAGGCATTTTGCACAAGCTAGCTTTTTCCAGGGAAAAACCGCAGCGCCGCTGAATTCATGCAGTAGCGCAAACCGGTGGGCTCCGGCCCATCGGTGAAGACGTGTCCCAGATGCGCATCGCACAGCGTGCACTGCACTTCCGTTCGGAGCACGCCCATGCTGAAATCTTTTTTCTCGCGCAAATTCTCCGCAGCGATGGCTTCCCAAAAGCTTGGCCAGCCTGTCCCGGAATCGAATTTCACTTTCGAAGCAAAGAGCGCGTTGCCGCAATCCACGCAACGGTACAGCCCTGGCGCTTGTTGTTTGTAAAGCGCTCCCGAAAAAGGAAATTCCGTCGCTGCGCGGCGCGTCACGTCGTATTGGAGTGTCGTAAGCTGCTTCTTCCATTCGGACTTTTTCTTTTGTACTTTTGCGAGGGTAAAAATCCCCAGCCTCGCGCCATCATCCGCAAATTTCACGATCTTGACCGGGCCGGGATCGCTTTCCGGTTCCTGGTCATCGGCAAAAGCGGAAAGACAAACATGTTCCACGCCCACCAGCAAGCCGTAAGCGGCGGCCGTGGCCGCGCCAAAGATCAGTCCCCGTCTCGTGATTTCGTTCATGACAGCAATACCGAAAAGAACTTACTTTGTCGGGCTCATCGGCGGGGGCGGCATGAGCGGCAGCCGCTTGGCCTCTCCGCGCGCCCCGCGCACCTCGAGTTCCTCGAACAGCAGCGAAGGCGCCACCACCGAGGCCGGCAGTCCGCCGCCTTGCGCCGAGCCAAAGGCCCCCAGCGCCGTGCCGGCAAATCCGCTGACCTGGCTCTGCAAATAGTTGAAAACCAAACTATCGTTGCCGATTCCGGCAAGGTTGCGCAGCCCGCGCGCGTTCAATCCGATGATGCGCGAACCGCGAATCATTTCTTCTTTCCCGGTTTCCGGATAGATGCGGTAAACGACCAGGGGCAGGCGATCGCCGGTCCCCGCGCCCCCGCCAAAGCTGGCAAGAAGCTCGGAGAAATCATCCTGGCGCAGCAGGCTCAGAGCGGGATTGTCCATTTCGCGCACCACCAGACAATAGGGCAGTTTTTCCGCACTGCAGGCGTCCAGGAACTTCTTCTTCAATTCCGCCGGGGAAAGTGTTTCCGCCGAGGAAAACAACAGATTGCTCATGGTGGGCTTGGCGTCGTTCAAGAACGCGGCGCGCCCGTGGCCGTTGGACTGATGGAAGTCCGGCCCGGGCCGCCGGGACATCAGTTCGCTCTTCAAGTTGCCGGTTTCCACTAGCGTGATCTTCTCCGCGCGCACGCCTTCGTCGTCCACGCCATATCCCCCGATCAGCGGCTTGCCATGGAATTCTGTCGCGCCCGGATCGTCCACCAAGGTCACGCTGGCCGGCAGAACCCGCGCACCGATCCGTGAGACCCAGTCGCTTTTCCCTCCCAAACCGCTGAGCATTTGTTCCATCACCGGGCTAAAGGAAATGGGAGGCCGCGCGCCGTTCACCGCCGGTCCGATCACCTGGGCCAGCAGCGCCGCCGCTGCGCGGGCCTCGAATAGCACCGGGCCGGTATAGTCCTGCGCGGGAGGCGCGGCTCGTATGGTCATGAGTTCCGTGCCGGCCACATTTAATCCCTGGCGCACCGTTTCCACGCCGGGCAAGTCGGCTGGCCGCGTCGCGTAGGTCGCATAAAAATGGTTCAGCGGCACGCCGTCGTCGGCAAAGGTGCTCAAGCCGGCTTCGATCGCCGCATAGTGGCGATTTTGGCGGATTTCCGTGCCTTCGCTGGTGAGCAGATATTCCGTGGCGTAGACGATGTAATAGGTGACGCGTGATTCGTGAATCTCGGAAAATGCCCGCAGCGTCGCCGAAGCGTCGCGTGCTTCCTGGTCCCAGTTGCGGCTGGTCCAATCCGGCGTTTGCAGCGGCTCGATGAGTTTAACCGGCTCGGCTTTCGCAAAATCGTCGATGTCCGATTGGCGCGCCAAGCTGCTGAGATAGGCCTGCTTCCGCGAATAGGTTTCCACCGCCTCTTTGAAAGCCTGGTCGGTCGCAATCCACAAATCCTGCCGCAGCGAATCGTAATCGCGGTCGATTCCCACCTCACCGTTCGGGCCAATGAAGCCGCGGAATGCGTCTTCGCCCACAAAATTGGAGCTGTCTAGTTTGTAGCTGCCCACACGCGCTTCGACGTCCATAAAGCGGTTGCGCGTATGAGTGCTGGAGAGCAAAGTCCCGTATTCGGCGACGACTTCGCGCAAGTCGAAATCGAGCAGTCGGTATTCGACGTAATACGGACGCACGGGGCGGTCGATGTTCGGAATTTTCAATTCCAAGCGGGTCTTGGCGCGCTCCATCTCATCGCGCATGGCCTGCAGCGTGTGGTCATTGTCCTGCGGAGCTTGCGCCGCCGTTGCCGTTGCGGCTCCCATCGCAACCAAGAGCAAAATGAGTCCTGCCATTCTTTCTCGACGCTTCACTGCTGGCCTCCCGTTTTAATGACATCGTGTGCGGGCGGCGGCAGGATCGGCGGCCGGTCTGTGGAACTCTCTTTTTTTTGCACTTCCAATTCCGAAGTTAAAATGGCGGGCGAAGCGGCGGAAACCGGCACCGAACCGGATTCCGCTCCGCAGTAGCCGTTGAACACTTCCGTGGTATCGCCGGTCGCGACAATCTTTGTCAGCGCCGCCAGCGGCGTGCCCACAATGTCCACTCCCCGCACCAGCTCGTCAGGACGCCCGTCCGGAAAAACCTTGTAAACCACCAGCGGCAGCACCTGGAACGCTTGCGGCTGCCCGCGTCCAGTGAACGTAAATCCGCCGGCGATGTCATCGATCAAAAGTCCATACGGCTTGCCTTGTGCTTTGATCAATTCAATCAGCTTGGCGCGGAGCTTTGCGTTGGTGACCGTCTTGCTGCTTTCGACAATCAGGTTGCCTTGCCGCGAAACCGGCGTAAAGCCTAGCTGCCGCCTTCCATGGCCATTGGAATGCGCAATTCCCACCAATGGCGACCGCGACATCTCAAAACTCTTCAGCACGCCGTGCTCCACCAGCGGCACGCGCTGCGCCGCCACCCCTTCATCATCGAACTGGTAGTAGCCCAGAAGGTCTTCCTTCCCAAGCTTTTTCATGGTCGCGTCGTCGGCGATGCTCAGAAATTCTGGCACGATTTGCTCGCCCACTTTTTTCGAAAACGTTTGTCCTTCGGTCACGTCTTTTTGACGGTGGCCCTCGGCCCGATGGCCGAAGACTTCGTGGAAGAACACCGCCGCGGCGCGTCCCGTCAGCAGCGCCGGCCCGACGGTCGGATCGTTGATGGGCGCGGCGACCAGCTCTTCCAACTCCTTGCGCATGGTTGCTTCGGCCGCGTACACCGCTTTGTCGTCCGGCCCATCCTTTGGGTCGACCCAATCAAAATTGTAGTAGCGGTCGATGTCCATGCCATCCGGCGCTTTCCCTTGGATGAACAACTCCAGCCGGTAGCGAATCTGCCCAAATTGCAGTTGGGTGTCCTCGCTGGTCACCTGATAAGCGTTTTGCGCCTGCGCCGCAAACGTCACGATGGAATTGATGATGGCCGGTGATTCGCGGAAAGCCTTCGTATACGTGCGCACTTTTTCTTCCCAGGGCTTGCGGTCCACGGCGATGGATACTTGCGGTGCGATCGACACGTGCGGCTGTTCCCGCGAAAAATCCGGCGCACGCCCTTCGGCCGTTTCTACTTTTACTTCCTTGCCCGTTTTAATCTTGATCAGCGCTTCGGACGCGGCGCGGTATTGCTTGTCCGTCTCCAGCCAAACCGTCCGGCGCAGGACTTCGGCGTCATCGTCGATGGGCACCGGCGCGCCGGGTCCGCCGCTGGCCATTTGCCGCTCGCCAACCTTGTGGGTATTGTCCAGGTCGTAGCTCCCGGTTCGCACCGAAACCTCCAGCCAACGGTTCCGCGCTTCGCTGCTATTGAGCAGCGCCCCGTTCGACCCGGACACATCCACGCGCTGCGTTTCCGTGACCGTGTAACCCATGTAGTACGCCGGAGGGTCCAGCGTGCTGTAGGTCTTCATCGAACGTTCCAGCTCGGCTTGCAATGCCGCCAGCACAGGCGAGCGTTTTGCTTGCCTATCGGGAGGTGCGGCGTGGACCAAAGGCGCGATGCCGGAAAGCAGGGCCAGCGCGCAAAAGAAAGGAATGACGCGACTACGAATCAATGTGCTCAAAGCGTGCCTCACTCGGAATTAGACGGGTCCGCGAAACATTCAGTGTACGCCACCGGGCGGCGGCGTACCAAACGCCGGGCATGCGTCATCGCCATTTAGCTACCACTAGGAGTGGACGACTTTTCTGCCCCAACCGTTGCCTCCGCGGCTTCTAGATCGCGATCGAGACCGAAAAAGCCCCGGTAGATTGGACTCTCCCGGCTTTGCTGAACTCGATTCCGCGCGACACTTATGGCCTCAGCAGGCATTTGGGTTAGTAGGCGAGCAGCCCTTTTGCGGCGGTCGTCCGGGACGCGTCAAGCCCACGCCCAAACCTGTTCCCACGGCTCCCGCCACGATTCCCACCGTCCCCCAAACGCCGAAGTGGGCCCCGGCTCCAATCGCGCCCGCTGGCGCTCCGGGATCCGTATCCTGGCTCGTGGCCACCAGCAGGTCGAGCGTTGCCTGCTGCGGGAGCAGCGGCCCGGAATTGTCTCCGCTGCGCACGCTGGTCATCTGTCCGGCCTTCACTAGCACGCAAACACCCGCCAGGTTGCAGACTTTCACGAGTCCTTCAAACACGATCACGTTCATCGTGTTGGTAGTGTTGTCAAAGGCCACGAAAAAATCGGTTCCCACCACGCCGGCCACACCCGCTGGCGTGCGCACCTCGAATTTCCCATCCGGCTTGGCGATCTTTTGCGCTTGCGTCCGGAGCTTCCCATAAGTCAGCTCCAATTCGGTTTGTTGCGCTCCGGCATCGTGTTTCACCACTTTCACGGACGATTCCGAACCCACATTGAGCACCGAGCCGTCATCGAGCGCGATGCGCGCTCGCGCGTTCACTTGCGTGTTCACCAGGTCCTGCCAATCGACGGCGGTCTTCGCCGCTGCCGCAATGGTTTTCCCGCTGCGCGCGATGCTCACCGCCGGAATCACACGGGAGACTTCGCCAGCGCGCTGCCCCGCGGCTTGAGGAGCAGCCCAAAGGTCCGCCGGAATCGCGATCAATAACGAAAGCAACAGCGCTAGCGCCAAGGCGTGCGGGGACTTCGTCTTCATCAGGGACACTCCTCTTTTTACTGCTCTGTATCTATCGTAGTCAGGACCCCAAAGGTGTCAACGCTAAACGGGAAAGCTTTTGCCCACTCTCTACATGCTCTTGTGGGCACCTGCCGCGGATAATCCTTCGGCCGCGAACTAAAAGAGCGGAAGGTTTTCGGAGTGAAAATGCCAGATGTTGTTTCCTACTACAACTCGCCCCGCGCTTCGCTTGAAGTGCGACTCCCCCCGCGCCACAATTCATACATGAAATCTCTTGTTGGCATCTTGGTGGCTGCTGGAGTTAGCCTCCTTGTGTATCACTTCTATTTGAAGAGCATGCCCAGCACGGATAGCGGCACGGCTCCCACCCAGGCCATCAGCCTGACCGGCGTTCGAAGAGACCTCCTCGAGATTGCTCAGGCGGAACGCGGCTACCTCGCCACCAACGGCCATTGCGCTTCGCTCGACGAACTCACTACCTCCAATTCCATCTCCATGACCCGCTCCGAGCGCGACGGCTATTCCTACGCCATCGAATGTTCCGGCGGCGAGTTCACCGTCACCGGGCGCCATCTTCCCGCCCCGGCTGGCTCCCCCATCCGTTATCCCAATCTCGCCATCGACTCCGCCATGCAAGTCCGCGAAATCGACTGAAACCCGAACGGTGCTGTTGCCCACAAGTGATAGGAGTCACAGCTGCGTGTGACCGCTGTCCTGGTCGGCCCTGAACGTCGTCACTCGGATGCGCCAGCAAACTGTCGTGGGTGTCTCTTCACGACCGGACTGCTCGGGACGGATGAGCAGCAATTCGGCATATCCCAGGCTCGGGCGCTAGATCTAGACAAGGACGAATGGCCATTTCTCGGTGGTGGCTTATGCATGGACCTTCTCGCAGATTCTGGGAACCTTTTCTGGTGCCTCCGCGTACCTTCTAGTGCAAGCGGTCCTCCCAATAAAATGCGCCCGCCGCGGCAGGCGACTAAAAAGAGAGAGAAGGAGCACATCATGGGCGGAGAATTGATTGGATTAGTGGCCGTGATTTTGGGGATGGCAGTTCCCCTCGGCGCACTTTATACCTATTACCGGGTCCGCAAACTGCGCAGCGAAGAGCGCCTCGCGGCGATTGCCCGCGGCGTCGATATTCCGATGGAGCCGGAATTGAACCAGGCGGCGCGCTCCCGCCGCTCCGGGATCTTGCTGGTCTGTGGAGCCCTCGGCTACATCGCTACTTTCGGGTTGATCGCCAGCATCCAAGCGGACCGTGACATCTGGACCGCCGCGACCTTCGGTATCATTCCTCTCGCCGTTGGCATCGGCTACTTCCTAGATTGGTCCATGATTCGCCGCGACTCGCACGCCTGAACACACAGCGATTCACTCGCCGTTCCCATGTAAGACGCGGATCGCTCCTCGCGTTTCTCGCAAAGGGCCGGTCCGCGCTTCATGGGACCTCCAGTGGTGTAAACGTGTCTCCCTTTTTCACCGCCAGACGAATGGGGCGTGGCGGACCTCTTTCCGGGACCGTTACCTCGACCCACAATTCCTCGCCGGCGTTGCGCCGCGACGGATCGCTAGCGTGTTCCGGCAAAAAGAAATCCACCGGCTCGCTGAGACCCGCCACTAGCTCTCCTCCGCTGCGCGTTCTCCACCGCGTTACCCGCAATCCGGTCGGCAGTGGCGCAGGATAAGCCACCAGATGTCCGCCCTCGGCGCTAAGCATTACATCTCGTTGGTCGCTCCAAAAATTAAGGACATTGCCTTTTGGCGCTTCCGAACCGGCGTACACACGATCGGCATCGACGCGCAGCCGCAAGCTCAAATACCGGCCGCGAATTGGCAAATCGGGATCGTAGGTTGCTGTCTCGACCCATACGCGCGGAAACCGCGCGCGATCGATGGTGTATTTCGCGGCCAGGCTGGCGACAATCGCCAACTGCAGCACTGCCAGGATGATTCCCTTCCGTGGTGCGCTCATGGCGTTCCTCCTGCGACCCGCGCGACCAGTTGACGCCGCGTCCGCTCCAGCACCCATCCGCCGAACAAGAACAATACTCCCAGCCCGATCAGGCTCGTCGAACGGCCCAGCTTATCCATCACGTCCGAGAAATAGAAAATAATTACTGTGAGCGCAAAGCCGGCGACTCCCAAGTTGATCCGCTCGCGCCGCCGCTCCAGCAACCCCCAGCCCACCATCGCGAGCGCTCCGATTCCCGCCCAAAAATAAGGTCCCAGAGTATTCCACGCAAATACCGGCAGTTTTCCGCCGGCGACCTCATGCGGGGCCCGGAACGTTGCGATCATCAGTACCCAGACCGCCGCAATCGCGTTAGTCCAAGCGGCTCTTTTCCGCAGCGCCAACGCTAGCGCCAGCGGCGCACAGATGGCGATCGCCCACCCGGCAATGTGCAGCAGCGCCGAAATGCCTGGCCGATTCTGAGCGCCCCACCATCCCCAGTTTTCGCGCGGTTCCAGAAAGGCCCACACGCCGAGGGGTAAGAAGGCGATACCGCCAACCCACGCCAGCGCCCGCCGCGCCGCGGAATCCTCTGCGCTCGTTCTTGCGCACAAGTAAGTAATCGCCACGAGCAGCAGTCCTTCGGTGAGCAGCCGGTTGCTAACAGCAAATCCCTCGGTACGTAGTTCCCATTCTCCGGCCAGCCACGCGGGGACAAGCAATGCCAGCAGCGTTGCCTGCGTCCAGTGCCGCAGCAACAGCCACCCCGCCAGCGCACCGGCGGCCCACATCAGAATCCCCGTTGGCCAGTGCTCCTGCAGGTTGAATATTTGCGCCGTCAGGAAAATTCCCGCACCTAAGCAAATCGTTCCGATGGCGTAGAACGTCGTTGAAAGCGCCGAGAACCGTTCCTCCGTGAAAACGCCGGCGGTGGGAAAAATTGCCACCAGAAACATGACTAGCGTGAAACGCGAGGCCGGCGAGAGTTCGTCCCAATGCGCGGCCACGAACAGCAAGACTCCTGCCGAAAGCAGCACTCCGCCCAGCGCCACCGCCAGCAACACCGGCCATCGCAAGCGCTCGCTCGATCCTTGTGACTCCTCGAACGTTCGAATGCGCGCCGCCGTGCTTGCATCCACAACCCCGGCGGAAATCCAGCGCTCCACCCGTTTATCAATGGGGTTGGCCACTTGAGGTCCTCCTCTTCTCGGGTTCTCGATCGTCTCGTGCAGCAAGCCCGGCGCGCCGGATACAGGAAAAAACACGCGCTTCGTGCAAGCGCAGGATTCACAGCGTGCGCTTTTGGTCCGCCACCAGCACACCAGCTTCGGCATAATTCGTCGCGGGAACATCGTGAAACGACACGTGAATATTTTCGCGTTTGGCTTTGCCATCTTCGATCAATACGGTCGTGACGCGTTCCGCGATTTTCCGCTTTTGCTCCGGCGTACGCCCCTCCACCCAGGTAATTTGCACGTGCGGCATCTTCCCTCCTTCTTAGAACCAGCAAGTACCGATTTCTTGCGTGCGAATCGCTGGCATTCTATCCGCCCCTAAGGTTCCTGCAAAGACCGCCGCGTCCCTGTGTTAGAATTGCCTACCCATGCATCCGGCAATTCCTCACCTGATCGAGCTGCAACGCGTTGACCACCAGATTGCCGTGCTGCGCGCGGAGCTGGAGGCCTTTCCGAAACGTATCCGCGAAGCGGAAGCGAAACTCAGCGGTGCGCGCGTCGATGTCGCTTCCGCCAAGGAAGCGCACGCCCAGGTCGTGGCCGAACGCAAGAAATTCGAGTTCGACGCCCAGCAGTGGAAAGACCGCGCGCGCAAGTATCGCGACCAGAGCGGCGCCGTAAAAACCAACGAAGCCTACAAAGCCCTGCAGCATGAAATCGCCAACGCCGAAGCCGAAGTAGGCAAAGCCGATGACCGCCAGCTCGAAGTGCTGATGGCCGCCGAGGAAATCGAGCGCCGCGTGAAAACAGCTGAATCGAGATTGAAGGAAGCCGAGCAAGCCATCGCCGCGGAACGAAAAGAAATTCAGGCACAAGGCACGGAGAAAAAGAAGCAGCTCGACGCCCGTACAGCCGAGCACGAGAAAATCATCGCTCCGGTTCCCGAAGAGCTGCGCGAGCTTTATGTGCGCATCGCCAAACGCCACAACGGCACGGCCATGGCCGAAGCCCGCGACGGGCAGTGCCGCGGCTGCGGCATGCGCGTCCTGCCGCATATTCTTCAAGAGCTGCGTTCGGAAACCAATGAAGAAGTTTTCCGCTGCGAAAGCTGCGGCTTGATCCTTTACTCGCTGGAACCCATTCCCATCGCGAATCCTACGTCGGGTTCCGCGAACACAACTGCGGTGGCTCCGACGAATTCCTGATGCCGAAACACCCGCCCACTTCCCGTGCAAAAAATCTTTTCGCCGAAGCTCCAACGGAGCCGCCGCCGGCGGCGGCGTATCGCATTAATATTGACGGCGGCTCGCGCGGCAATCCTGGGCCGGCTGCTTACGGCGTAATCATCCGCGATGGCCGCGGCGAAGTCGTGGCCAAGCTGAAAAAATACATCGGCCGCATGACCAACAACGTCGCCGAATACTACGGGCTCATCGCCGCGCTGGATTATGCGGAATCTCACGGCGTGCGCACCATTCGCATCGAAAGCGATTCCGAGCTTCTCGTCAAGCAAATGCGCGGGCAATACAAAGTAAAGAGCGAGGATCTTCGTCCGCTTTTCGAGCGCGCGCTAAAAATGTCCAAGGCTTTCGAGTCTTTCCGTATCGAGCATGTCTATCGCGAACAAAATCGCGAAGCCGACGCCCTTGCCAACGAAGCGCTGGATGAAACAGAAGGAAAAACTCCCGGCTTGGCCGCGGCAAAGAAAACCGCGGCGCCGAACTCCAAACCTGAACCGCAAAGCTGCAAACCCGAAACGGGCAGTTCCAAGCCCGAGCCGCGAAAAATCCAAGCGCGCTTCCGCGGGGGAGTTCTTTATTTGCTCGAAGACGTTGAGCTGCCCGACGGCATGGTCGTCGATGTTTCCATCCACCTGCGCCCAAAACCACCAGCTTAGGCCGCTTTAGTCAATCGTTCTCGAACGGCTTCCATCATTTCAAAGCATAACTGCGATAGAGTGTGTCGCGCTGGGCGGGGATAAAGCCGGCGTCGGAGATGACGCGGCGGAGTTCGCTTTCGTTGGTGCGGTTTTTTACGCCGGCGGCGAAGACGACATTTTCTTCGATGAGGATGCTGCCGACGTCGTCGGCGCCGAACTGCAAACCCACCTGGCAGACTTTGATTCCGGGAGTGAGCCAGCTGGATTGGATGTGGTCGATGTTGTCGAGATAAAGTCGGCTGACGGCCAGCGTTTTCAGGTAATCGACCGCCGTAGTTTCCTGGACTTTTTTTCCGAGTGCGGTATTTTCAGCGGCGAACATCCAGGGAATGAAAGCAGTGAAGCCCCCGGTATCTTCCTGAATGCGGCGGAGGCGCTCGAGATGATTCACACGATGGCGCAATTCTTCGCCGCAGCCGAACATCATGGTAGCGGTGGTGCGCAGTCCGAGGGAGTGGGCGGTGCGGTGCATTTCTTCCCAGTTGTCGCTGGTGCATTTTAGGCGGGCAATTTTCGCGCGAACTTCATCGTCGAGGATTTCGGCGCCGCCGCCAGGAATGGATTGCAGCCCCGCGTCCATCAGGCGCTGAATCGTTTCGCGGATGCTGAGTTCGCTGACTTCCGCGATGCACAGAATTTCTGGTGCGGAAAAACAATGCAAATGCACTTGCGGGTAGCGGGCTTTCAGGGAGCGCAGCAAATTTTCGTAATAGCCGATCTGCAAGTCCGGGTGCAGCCCGCCTTGGAGCAAAATTCCGGTACCGCCGAGCTCCAGCATTTCGTCGATTTTCCTGTAGATTTCCTCGAAGGAAAGGATATAGCCGTCTTGCGCGCCGAGCGGGCGGTAGAAAGCGCAGAAGGAACAATACTCGGTGCAGAAATTGGTGTAGTTGATGTTACGGTCGATTTGGTAGGTAACGACGCGAGGATCGTTTTTCTTCAGGCGCATTTGGTGCGCTTCCATGCCGAGGCCGATGAGGTCATCGGATTCGAGCAGCTCGCGCGCTTGCTGTTTGGTCAGTCCCAAGAGTTTTCCTTCGCTTGTTGCCAAATCAATTGTAACCGAAGCAGGTTGCGCGCCGGAACTTATGATCTCGCTAGCTGGGGCGCAGCATGCTGCGCCCTTACTTCACGGGCCATGCCGCGGCCCGCCTCAGAAGGCCGGCCCTACAACTTCTGCTTTCCTCGCCAACTCGATTGGCTTGGCCTGCGGGATCAAGCCTAGTTTTGCGGCGTGGGCAAAATACAATTCCAGGCCGCCGCGATTTTCTTCATCGAGAGAGAAATCGATGTTTTGGCGCAGGTAGGATTCCAGCGTACGCTGCGGCAGTCCGAGATCGCGCGCGGCGTCGAAGCTGATTTCCGAGATGCGCGACAAACCGCAATCACGGGAGACCAGGAAATCGGCGGTCAATTCGGGGGTAGCGACTGCTCGCCTGGCTGCCCAGACGGCGAGGACGGCTGGCAATTCCGTCAGACTTCGCCATTCGCCCACTACGTCGTAAACATAAAGCAATTCCGAGCTGGCGATTCCGACCGTGGCAGCTTGGCAAATGGTTTGGCCTTCCCCGCCGGGCCAACTGTCTTTTTCGATCCCGACGGCGATTCGCAGGGCGGGATCGCCAATCAGCAACGCGGCATCGGCTTGGTCGAGCATGGCGCTCAAGTCCGGAGGCGCTTCAAAGAACCGCGGCGCGATTTTCCACTTTTCCGCGCACAGGATACGCGTCAACGCTTGTGTGCTGCGCGAACTGAGGTCCAGCGCAAAGCTTTTCAGTTGCTCGACGGGTTTCTTGGCGACGATCAGCAAGCTGCGAACCTGCTTTTTCGAGGCAATGGCCATGTCCGGGAGGATCACCAGGTCGTCGATGCGCTGGTATTCGATGGCGGGCATGATGGCGACATCGGCTTGGCCGGTGCGCAACTGCTCGGCGCACTGCGAGGGCACAGTGAAGGACAAGTCGTACTTGCCGCGCAGCGGGCCGTTGGTGAATCCCCAAACGAGCGGCGTGGTGTTCAAGTATTGAACGATGGAGATGCGAAGTTTGCTCATGTTCCAAGTTCAGTATAACAAAGCCAGATTTTTGGGCGGCAAGCTTCTGGCAGTAGGAATCCTCCGGCTTGTTCGGAAGGTTGGAATTGATTGAAAATCGGCTTCCGGGATGTGGGGGTAAGAAAAGCGGAGCCCGTTCTCGCCCCGAACGTAGTTATGTATTAAAATATGTATAATATAAATTATGTTTTTGTCAAGGGTAATTTTAGACGGGGGAACTTTGCCGATCTCTCGGCGCGGTCCGGGGCCACGTCGCTGATGGGGTTACTTTCACTCCATGCGCAGGGCGTCGATGGGGGAGATGGAGGCGGCACGGTTGGCAGGGATGATGGCGGCGAAAAAGCAGCAGATGGCCAGGGCGCTTGCGGCCAAGGTTAGGGCCACGGGGTCCCAGGAAGAAACGTCGTAGAGTTGCGCGGCGATCAAGCGTCCGGCGCCGACGGCCAGGGGCAGGCCGAGCAGCAAGCCAATCAGCACGCGTTGCAAGGCTCCGCGCAAGACCAGACCAAGCACGCTCGGACGGTCGGCGCCTAGGGCCATGCGGATGCCGATTTCATTGGTGCGCTGGGCCACGGAATGGGCGGTGACGCCGTACAGGCCAATGGCGGCAAGGATCAGCGCCACGGTGCCAAACAGGCCGGCGAGACTGGCTACAGCGCGCTCCTGATCAAAGGAAAGTTCAATTTGCTGCCGCATGGTACGGATGCTGTTGATGGTGAGGTTGGGGTCCAGCTCCGTCAAGATCCTGGTGAGCTGGGCTTCGAGGGCGCCCGGGGTCAGGTTGGTTACGAGCAGGATTCCGCCGATAAAGTGGGAGTTCAACTCAACTTTCTTCATCAAGTCGTCGGGATAATTCACAGTTTGGGCCAGCGGCACGTAGAACATGGGACGCGCCGGCCGGCGGAGACCCCAGCCGGCAAATTTGGCATCGCGTACGACGCCGACGATGCGAAAAGTGCCCGCGTACTCGGGGACATCGAGGCCAAAATGCTGATCCAGGGGGTCTTCCGTGCTCTTAAAGAAGCGTTTCACGAAAGCCTCATTGACGATGGTCACCGGGGCGGTGGTCTCGTTGTCGGCGGCGGTAAACCCGCGTCCGCGCAAAATTGGTATGCCAAGATTCTGAAGATAGTTGGCGCTCACGCGATCCCAGGAAGCGCCCGATTCCTCGTTGAACTTGGCCGGAGGATGTCCGGCCACCATGATGAGTTCGCCCCAATTGTCAGTGAGCGGGTTATACAGGGCCAAGCCGACGCCCTGAACGCCGGGGAGACGGTTGAGCTGATCTTCGAGCTGGCGATAGAGCGAAGCCAACTGAGGCTGTGTATAGGTGGCGGGAGCCCGGTTCATGCTGACTTCCACGCGGTTTTGTACCTGGTATCCGAAGTCCTGATTCTCGAGCCTATTGAGGCTGCGGGCCAACATGGTGGCACCGGCGACGAGGACAACGGATAGAGTGGCTTGGACGACGAGCAGTGCTTTGCGTGCGAAGGAAGAGCGATCCTGTGTGCCGCGGCCCGAACCCCGCAGCGCTTCGGCGGGGTCGGTGCGAGTGGCGAGCCAGGCGGGAGCCGCGCCGAAAATAATTCCCGTAAGGAGCGCCAAGACGAAGGCAAAGGCCAAAACCATGAGCGATGGAGCGACGCTGATGGGAAGGAAATGCGCGCGGTGAAAAGCAAGTGCCAGCAGCAGGCGGGCGGCAGCCATGGCCACCAGAAGGCCGACAATTCCGCCGCCGATGGCGAGCAGCACACTTTCCGTAAGAGCTTGCATGACGATTTGCCGGGGCGTAGCGCCGACGGCAAGGCGCACCGCCGTTTGGCCGCGACGCGCCACGCCGCGAGCGAGCAGCAGGTTCGCCACATTGGAACAAGCAATCAGAAGAACTAAGCCGCACACCGACAAAAGGATTTGCAAGCTGCGGCCGTACTCTTCTTTCATCACGGCAATACCGGCTCCAGCCGGAATTACAGAAATTACTTGTTTGGGAAGCAGGCGGACTATGTCGGCCATCCAGTTGGCGGGGTAGCCCGAATCGGTCTGCAGCCACTGGCGAAGGATTCCAGTGAGGCGGGGAGCCATGCCGTCGACAGCGGCTCCCGGACGCAGGCGCCCAATCATGCGAAGCCAAGCAGAGACGGGCTGGCGAAGCAAACTGCCTTCGGCATTCATCATGGGTTCCTGTTGAAGGGGGAGCCAGATATCAGGAGGATCGCTCTCGAGAGTTTCGCCGAAAAACCCAGGAGGAGCGACGCCGATCACCGTCAAAGGATGGCCTTCGACAACGAACGTCGAACCCACTACCGAAGGATCAGAGGCATAAGTAGTCTGCCAGACACGATGGCTGAGCACGGCGACAGGAGGAGAGGAGGGCTTGTCGTCATCAGGAGTAAACACGCGACCACCAAAGGCTCCAACGCCCAGCGTTCGGAAATAAGTGCCAGAGACATACTCCGAGCGGAGAGAACGAGCCACGGATTCGGCACCCTGTCGCCGCACGCCCAGGCGCCAGCGCCCGGCTTGGAAAGCGGTAACCTCCTCGAATTCGGGGGTTTCTGCCTTGAGGCGCTCGTACAAAGGGAAGGAGTACATGCCCCAGCGGTCCTGGGGACCGCCTTCGACGCAGCAGTCGTCGCCTTCGCCGACGCGGTAGAGGCGGGCAGGGTCGGAAACGGGCAAGGAGCGGAGCATCACGGCGTGGATCAGGGTAAAAATTGCAGTGGTCCCCCCGATGCCCAAAGCCAGAGTAAGAACTGCTGCGGCCGTAAAAACCGGGGAGAGCCGGAATTGGCGGAGGGCGTAGCGAAAATTGCCTGGCAGGCTTGCCATAGAACACCTCTCCCTGCTCTACGAAGTTCAGCGGTCGGGGGTTCCCTAATCGGGGAGATTGCGGGAACGACGACGGTGGCGCCGGGGTTCGGGTTGGCGCTGGGTTATGGACGACGGAGAAACGGATTTGTCACGGGGCAGGGAGCTTTAGCGCTAGCGCTAACTAACCGAGGCGCAGCATGCCGCGTCCCCAGGCCATTAACAGCGCCAGTCAAATCTGGCTAAAACGATATGAGTTCACCATCTCCTACATTCTGATGTAAAACCATTTGGCGAGTTGGGAGGATCGGCTATGACGAAGGCTTGGATGAGCGTTTTGTTGCTGGGGGCGACGCTGGCAGGGGCGCATTCCGCTTGGGGCGCGCCCGAAACGGGACAGGCTCCGACGATGGCGGAGAAACCCGGGGGAGTTCGGGCGGAAGCTGGGAAAACGCCGACGATTGAGGAAAAGACGGCGGGGATGGAGAAGAAGCCGGGGTACTTCAACCTTTATTGGGATGCCAAGCAGGGGAAGCTGTGGCTGGAGATCGACAAGTGGGGGAGCGAGTTCCTTTACCAGAGCGGACTTTCAGCGGGGATGGGGTCGAATGATATTGGGTTGGACCGCGGGCAGCTGGGCGCGCGAGGCATTGTGCGTTTTGAACGCAGCGGGCCGAAGGTGCTGCTGATCCAGGAAAATCTGGAATACCGGGCGGTCAGCGACGATCCCTACGAGCGGCGCGCGGTGCATGATTCGTTTGCGGAGTCCGCGCTGTGGGGTTTCAAAGTCGAGGCGGAAGAGAAGGATCGCGCGCTGGTAGAGGCGACGGATTTTTTCCTGCGTGATGCGCATGGGATTCCGGCGGCGCTGCGGCGGACGAAGCAGGGTAGCTACCGGCTGGATGGGACGCGGTGCGCCATTTATTTGCCGCTAACGAAAAATTTTCCGCTGAATACGGAAGTAGAGGCGACGCTGACGTTCGCCGGCGATGAACCGGGGCGCTGGGTGCGCGACGTGACGCCTTCGCCTGAATCGATTACGGTGCGCGAGCATCATTCGTTCGTGCAGCTTCCGCCGCCAGGGTACAAGCCGCGGGCATACGATCCGCGGTCTAGCTTTTTTGGAATTGCGTACATGGATTACGCCACTCCCATCAGCGAGCCGATCTTGAAGCGGTTCACGGCGCGACACCGGCTGGAGAAAAAAGACCCCCAGGCGGCGATGAGCGAGCCGGTCGAGCCGATCGTGTATTACCTGGACCGCGGTGCGCCTGAGCCCATTCGCTCGGCGCTGCTGGAGGGCGCGCGGTGGTGGAACCAAGCCTTTGAGGCGGCGGGTTACAAGAATGCGTTCCAGGTGGAGCTGATGCCGGAAGGCGCGGACTCCATGGACCTGCGTTACAACGTAATCCAGTGGGTGCATCGGGCGACGCGCGGATGGTCGTATGGGGCGGCGGTGATTGATCCACGGACCGGCGAAATCATCAAGGGGCACGTGACGCTGGGATCGCTGCGGGTGCGGCAGGACTTTCTGATCGCGGAAGGGCTGTTGGCGCCGTACGAAAAGGGCAAACCGGGGACTGCGAGAGCACAAGATATGGCGCTGGCGCGGCTGCGGCAACTGGCGGCGCACGAAGTGGGGCACACGCTTGGGCTGATGCACAACTATTCGGCGAGCACGGTGAACCGCTCTTCGGTGATGGATTATCCGCCGCCGTACGTGAAGCTGGGGGCGGACGGTGCGCCGGATTTATCCGATGCGTATGCCAAGGGAATCGGGGAATGGGACAAGGTGTCGATTGCGTTTGGCTACCAGGATTTTGCTCCAGGGACGAACGAACAAGCGGCGCTAAATAAAATTCTGCTGGATGCTTTTGGGCGCGGACTGCGTTACTTGACGGATCAAGACGCGCGTCCGGCGGGTTCTTCGAGCAGCCTGGCGCATCTGTGGGATTCCGGAGGGAACGCGGTTGATGAATTGAACCGTCTGATGCAGGTTCGCGCCGCGGTGCTGAAGCGGTTTGGAGAGAACAATATTCGGGAGGGGGCGCCGCTGGCGACGTTGGAAGATGTGCTGGTGCCGATGTACTTGCTGCATCGGTACCAGGTGGAGGCGGCGAGCAAGCTCGTGGGAGGGCTGGACTATACGTTTGCGCTGCGGGGCGACGGGGAGACGCCGACCGAAATCGTCGCGCCGGCGGAGCAGAGGCGGGCGCTGGCAGCAGTGTTGGGGACGCTGAAGCCGGAAGTACTGGCTCTGCCGGAGCCGCTGTTGAAAATGATTCCGCCGCGTCCACCGGAATACGAGCGCGGGAGGGAGCACTTCAAGATTCGGACCAGCCCGGCGTTTGACGCGCTGGCTCCGGCGGAAGCGGCGGCGCAGCATACCTTGTCGTTTCTGTTTAATCCGGAGCGGGCCGCGCGGCTGGTGGAGTTTCATGCGCGGAATGCGGACAACCCGGGACTGGAGGAGATCCTCGATACGGTACTCAATGGCACTTGGAAAGCGCGGCACGCCAAGGGCTACGAGGGAGAGATCGCTCAGGCCGTGGACAACGTCGTGCTGTATGACCTTTTAGCCATTTCCGCAAACGAACATGCTAGCGACGAAGTCCGCGCCATAGCTGCACTGAAGCTTCACGAGCTGAAAGACTGGCTTAACTCCCCAGCGGGAGGGATGCAGGTCATTTCTGACCAAGCTCACATGTTTTACGCAGCGAAACAAATCGAGCAGTTTGAGAAGGATCCGAAGCGAATTGAGCTTACGGCTCCGGCCGAACCCCCGGATGGGCCCCCTATTGGGACGGACGACGACTGGGATGGCTGGGACTGAAATTTCAGCGGGAGGGGGCGTGACAAACGGCCCCTTCGGTCGTCTATAGCTGCAGGGAGGACCCCATGCCTCGACGCAGCTTCTTTTTTCTAATTGCCATGTCCGCTTTGCTGGCGCTCGGGTTTACGAGCGCGCGGGCGAGCCGGCATCATCACTCCGTAAACATTTCTGGCGGGCCCAGGCAGCCAGCGACCGCTTGTTCCGACCTGCGAATCCGGTTTGACGACCAGGACGCCGTGGTGCGTTCCGAGGAGCGCACCTTGACGAAGGCCGAAGCCGCAGTGTTGCAGGTCGAGCCACACACCAACGGCGGGGTGCAGGTGGTTGGCTGGGACAATGCGAATTATTCGGTGACGGCTTGCAAAGCCGCGGCCGCCTCTGGCGATGCCGAGAGAATCCTTTCCGAAATCACGATGTCGATTGAAGGCGGCAGGGTTTCCACGAAAGGTCCTGGGGATGATGAGGAGTGGACCGTGTACTTGCTGATTCGCACGCCGAAATCGGCGACGCTCGATTTGGAGACGATGAACGGTCCCCTGTCCTTTTACGACGTGGAGGGCAAATTGACAGCACGGGCACACAACGGACCGATCAGCTTGAAGAATTTTTCGGGAGACGCGGAGATCACCGCGGTGAATGGGCCGATCAGCCTGGACCGAAGCAGGGGAAGCGTGCGGATTCATACGGAGAACGGGCCGATTTCCGTGGAACTAGAAGGGACCACCTGGAGCGGCACGGGGCTGACGGCGGACGCCAAGAATGGGCCTGTAACGCTGATGGTACCGAGCGGGTACCAATCCAGCTTCGTGGTGGAATCGACGAACTACGCGCCGGTGAGCTGCAAAGCGAGCATTTGCGAGAACGCGCGCAAGACTTGGGACGACGAGCACCGGAGGATTGAATTCGGGAACTCGCCGGCGATGATCCGCTTGTCGACAGTGAATGGGCCGGTTTCGGTGCGGGAGCCGCGGGAGAAGCTTTAGGTAGCGATTCCGCGAGTCGGGCAGCGGGCGCGGTTCGCTGGAAAGATTTAACTCTGCGGATTGGACGCGCTCCGGCACTTACGGATAAGATTTGGCGCATGCTGCTGGAGGCGCGCGTAACTCAGCCGGTAACGGAAGCGGAAGCGGTGCGCTTGGCGCGCGAGCTGTATGGAATGGAAGCCACGGCGAGGGCGTTGCCGGGCGAGTACGACGACAACTTCCATCTGACTACAAATGAGAGAGTGACTCGGACCGAGCCGGGGTCAACGAACGGGCCGGCGTTCGTGCTGAAGGTGATGCATCCGGCGCGGGAGCGTTCCTTCATAGACCTACAATGCCGGGCGCTTACGCATTTGGCACAACGCGCGCCGCACTTGCCTCTGCCACGCGTTATTCCCAATCAACAAGGCGAACTGTTTACAGCGAAGGCCGTAGCGGACGGCTCGACGCGGCTGGTATGGCTGCTCACCTTTTTGAAGGGAACCGTTCTCGCAAAAGTGCGCCCGCATTCACCGGAACTGCTTGGCGACATGGGGCGATTTCTTGGGGAGATGGATGCGGCGCTGCAATCGTTTGCGCACAGCGCGGCGCGGCGCGAATTGCAATGGGATTCTTCGCGGGCGGGCTGGATTAGGGACTACCTCAAGGACATAGGCGATGCGAACCGCCGGGCGCTGGTCGAAAAATTTCTTGCGCTTTATGAAGCGGAAGTGGTCCCGGCGCTGCCACGGCTGCGGCGCAGCGTGATCTACGGCGATGCGAACGACTACAACGTGCTGGTGAGCGATCGGTGGCCGCAACCGCGAAAAATCGCGGGAGTGATTGATTTTGGGGACATGCACGAAGGGATCACGACGTCCGAGGCGGCGATTGCCGCGGCATACGGGATCCTTGGGAAAGCAGATCCCCTGCCGGCAGCGACGGCGATTGTTGCCGGATACCACAGTGCATTTCCGCTGGATGAGTTGGAGTTGTCTGTACTTTTTGCGTTGATCGGTGCGCGGCTGGCGGTGAGCGTCACGAATTCGGCGCACCGCAAGACGGTGAAGCCGGACGATTCGTACGTGACGGTCAGCGAAGCGCCCGCGTGGCAGGCACTGGATCGGCTGGCGAAAATCCATCCGCGTTTTGCGCATTACAGTTTTCGCGCGGCTTGCGGGCTTCCGGCCGTTCCCCAAAGGGAAAAAATTGGGAAATGGCTGAAAGCGAGCGGCGGGTCCGCGGCTTCGATTTTGCATGTGGATTTGCGGACGGCACCGAGCTTGGTTCTTGATTTGGGTGTTGGCAGCACATTTCTTGGCGCCGACCCGCGGGCCTCAGAAACGCCCGCGCTGACCGAAAAAATATTTGCCGCCGTGAAGACCGCTGGCGCATCCGTGGGAGTCGGGCGTTACCATGAAGCGCGGCTGCTTTACACTTCGTTACTGTTTGGCGCGAGCAGCAATCCTACCGAGGAACGGCGGACCGTGCATCTCGGCATGGATTTTTTTGTCGAGCCGGGGGCGGCGGTCAGGGCGCCGCTGGATGGCGTGGTCCACATCGTGGCGAACAATACGGCTCCGTTGGACTACGGACCGGTCGTGATTTTGCGTCACGAGACCAGCGAGGGCGAGGATTTCTTCACGCTCTACGGGCACCTGAGCAAGGATTCACTCGCTGTCCTGGAAGCGGGCCAGCGCATCGCCAGAGGCCAACCATTCGCGCGCATGGGGTCAACGCAAGAAAACGGAGGCTGGACGCCGCATCTGCATTTTCAAATTATTCTGGATCTGCTCGAGCTGGGCGCGAATTTTCCGGGTGTCGCTTATGCTTCGCAGCGTGAGGTTTGGACGAGCCTTTCGCCGGATCCAAATCTGCTGCTGGGAATTCCTGAAGGCCGGTTTCCTCGAAAAGAGCCCACACTCGGCAAGACGCTTGCGACGCGGCGCGCTTTGCTGGGGAAAAATCTCAGCTTGTCTTACCAGCGCCCGCTGAAAATGGTTCGCGGGTGGATGCAGTATTTGTATGACGAGACGGGCCGGGCGTATCTGGACGTTTACAACAACGTGCCGCTGGTGGGGCACAGCCATCCCCGTGTGGTCGAAGCGGCCGAGGAGCAACTGCGGCTGCTGAATACCAACACCCGCTATCTACACGACAACGTCAACCGTTACGCCCAGCGGCTGACGCGGCTGCTGCCCGAACCGCTGCGCGTTTGTTTTTTTCTGAATTCCGGCAGCGAAGCCAATGAGCTGGCGCTACGGCTGGCGCGCGCACATACCGGCCGCGAAGACATTATCGTGCTGGAGCACGCCTACCATGGCCACACCAACACGCTCATCGACATCAGTCCATACAAGTTTAATGGTCCAGGAGGCCGCGGCAAAAAACCGTGGGTGCACGTGGCTCCACTCGCGGATGATTATCGCGGCGCATACCGGCGGGGAGACGAGCAGGCTGGCAGAAAGTATGCCGGTCACGTTGCGGAGATTCTGGAGCGTACCAGAGCCGCAGGCCGGGGCGTCGCGGCCTACATTGCGGAAACGCTGCCGAGCGTTGGCGGCCAGATTGTTTTTCCG
Organism: Candidatus Cybelea sp.; assembly: GCA_035510055.1. GTDB lineage: Bacteria > Acidobacteriota > Terriglobia > Acidiferrales > UBA7541 > Acidiferrum. The sequence continues at coordinate 62,647 of DATKHV010000038.1, forward strand.
CCCGATTATCTGGCGGAGGTTTACCACCACGTTCGCCGGGCCGGTGCAGTCTGCGTCGCCGACGAGGTGCAGGTGGGATTTGGGCGACTGGGAACACATTTCTGGGGATTCGAGACGCAAGGCGTCATTCCGGATATCGTTGCGCTGGGTAAACCGATGGGAAATGCGTTTCCGCTCGCGGCGGTGGTGACGACGCCGGAGATCGCCAACTCCTTTAACAATGGAATGGAATTTTTCAGCACGTTTGGCGGCAACCCGGTCGCTTGCGCCGCGGGGCTGGCGGTTCTGGACGTCCTCGAAGAAGAGAAATTAGAGCAGAATGCCCTGCGCGTCGGAGCTCATTTCATCGAGGGCTTGAAGGCATTGCAGGCCCGCGATGCGTTAATTGGGGACGTGCGCGGCTCGGGGCTTTTCCTGGGGATCGATCTGGTCCTGGACCGTGAAACGCGCGAGGCTGCCCCTTTGCAGGCCTCTTATATCGTGAATCGCTTGCGTGATTGCGGCATCCTCGCCGGCACCGATGGGCCGCACCACAACGTCATCAAGCTCCGTCCACCGTTAGTTTTTTCCGAAGCCAATGCGGATTTGTTCCTCAATACGCTGGATGCCATTCTCGAAGAGGACGCGGCGCAACCACACCACTGAAATTTATTCTAAGATCATCTGCAGGCTGGGCAGCAGCAAGCGCCGGCCAACTCTTGGTCAAGGACCGGCGTCTGAACGAAGTGTCCGAACGGGTGGTAGACACCGCACCGGCAACGCGCTATGTTTTTTGCGGTATTCGAAGCCAAGCCGGTTTCCCCCCGCCCGGACTTCGTCCCTGAGGTGTTCGACAGTGCGTTATGGCGGTTGCATCTCTCTCGGCTTTTCACTGGCAATTCTGCATTGTGCGCCGATCTACGCGCAATCGGAGCCAGCGCCCGGCGCACCCCCGAGTTCGCTTCCCCTGCCGCTACCGAATTGCAATGACACTCCGGAAGCGGATGCGCGCGATTTCCTTTGCGCTCCGGTTTCCTGCACCGATGAAGGACCCCGGAATGCGGCAAACGCGCTTGTTGCAACAATCTCTCTCCGCTTGCCCAAAGCAACGCCGCTGCGCATCGCGCTGGACCAGCGGACTCGTATTGACCGTGCCGGCGAGATTGTTCATGGCCAGGTGGTGGAGACGGTTTACGCCTTCGACCAGGCCGTGATTCCGGCCGGCAGTGTGGCGAGTGGGCGGGTTGTAAACGTCAGTCCGGTCCCTGGGGTAAAACGAACGCTGGCCTACGCCAACGGCAACTTTTCTCCCTTCCACAAATACGAGGTCACCTTCGAAACGCTGACTTTGCCTTATGGCCGGCAGCTTCCGATCAAGACAACGGTGTCCACGGCGACGGGCGAAGTGGTGCACCTGGTAAGCAATCCGGAAAAGGCCAAGCAGAAAAGTGCTGCCGAGCGCGCCACAGACCAAGCCAAAAAGGAAGCCAAAGGCAAGATCCAAGAGGCCAAGGACCAGGTACACGAAGGCTGGCAACAGATAAGCGCGCCGGGAAAGCTGCACCGCCTGAAGCAGTTTTTGGTTTCGCAATCGCCGTACCGGCGGCAGTACCTGGAGCCTGGGACGCGCTTTGTGGCGGACCTCGCAGAGCCTCTTGATTTTGGCGAGGCCACGCGCACGGGCGGACAACTCGCCGAGGTGGGAAGCGCGCCAGTGCCGGACAGCACCTTGAAAGCGCGCCTGGTTGCGGAAGTAAGTTCGGCTACCGCCAGGCGCGACACCGCGGTGACCGCCGTGCTGAGCGAGCCGCTGTATTCCCCGACGAAGCAACTCGTTCTGCCTGCAAACAGCCGCCTGATCGGCAGGGTTCTGCTAGCGAAACCGGCGCATAAACTGCACCACAATGGAGAGCTGCGCTTGATCTTCGACCGCATTGAAACTCCTGACGAAGCAGCGCAAGCGCTAGCTCAAGTTCGAGAACAGGCAGAGCATCCAGAAGCACGTTCGCAGGGGATGATCGGCAACCTGGAAGCGCTCGAAGTGGCGCGAAGCGCGCACATGAAGCTAGACGAGGAGGGCGGAGCGCACACCACCGACAACCAGACGCGGTATCTGTCGACGGGGCTCGCGGTGCTGCTGGCCGCAGCTGCATCGCATCCCGACGCCGAGCACCACACCGTGGACTCAGGCGGCGACCCAGGAGTACGGACGGCGGCGGGAGGGTCTGGTTTTCGATTGACGGGCGCGCTGCTGAGCTTGGCGGTGAAGTCCACGCCGGTTTCGCTGGCCTTTGGGGCTTATGGTGCTTCCTCATCCATCTACGCGAATTTTCTCTCGCGCGGGCACGACGTGGTCCTTCCCAAGGATACGCCGATTGAAATTGGCTTCGGCAACCCGCATCCCCCGGCGGGATCGCAGCCGAAGACCCCATAACCGCGGTTTTCGCACGCCAAAATGTTTTTCTTCTGGCACTACTCGACAACTCAATTACTATACGAGCGGACTCGCCGGGGCCTATTTGATGACATCTCTAAGAACGCTCCGGCTTGAACTCTTCGGGAAGTTCTGGCTACGATATTTAACCTGGAGATGAAAGGCATCAACCGCCAACTGCCGGGCAAGCAGTTCAGCAAAGCCTTGCTGTAGTGGTAGATAGAGACTGGCATCCCTAGCCCGAGGCGGGCATCAAACCGCGGACGCATCCATAAGGGCCGCCGCCGCATCAAAACGCAGACCCCCATAGGGATTCGGGCCGAGCGCTTAAGGTAGCGAGAAGGACACACGCCGCGCGGTCAGCCCCCTCTAGAACAACATTACGGAGTTACAAAGATAAAGATGGCACGTTCGCTCGTAATTGTGGAATCGCCCGCAAAGGCGAAAACGATTAATAAATATCTGGGGCGGAATTTCACCGTCAAAGCATCCATCGGCCACGTGATGGACCTGCCCAAGAAGACGATCGGCATTCGTCTGCCCGGCGAAGAAGAAAGCGGCAAGAAAAAGAAAAAGCGCAAAGCCAAGAAGGGCAGCAAGAGAGCCAAAGCCAAAGAAACGCCGGCCGGAAAAATAATCAGCATCGATGACGACAAGATTTTTGAGCCCACGCTTCAGATCATCGCGGGCAAAGGCAAAGTCATCAACGATCTTCGCAAGTCAGCGATGACCGCGGATGCGGTGTATCTAGCGGGCGACCCTGATCGCGAGGGTGAAGCGATTTCGGCGCATCTGGCCATGGTGCTCTCGAAGCCTGCCAAGTTCATCGAGCAAGAACCGAGCGTTTCAAGATTCAAGAAGAAAAATGCCAAGCCGGAAGAGCCGGTGAAGCAAGAAGAAGAGCCCAAGAAAGAAGTTGTGGCCATCGATCCGAAAAAGATTTTCCGGGTCACGTTCAATGAGATTACGCCCAAGGCCATTCGGGCGGCGTTCGATAAACCACGGCAGGTGGATAGCAACCTGGTGGATGCGCAGCAAGCGCGGCGCGTGCTCGATCGTATCGTGGGCTACAAAGTTTCTCCGATTCTGTGGGACAAGGTGCGCCGCGGGCTTTCCGCCGGGCGCGTGCAGACGGTGGCGCTGCGGCTAATCGTCGAGCGCGAGCAGCAAATTCGCGCGTTCATCCCACAGGAATACTGGACCATTCACGCGCTGCTGGACGCCGGGCAGCCGCCGCTTTTTGAAGCCAAACTCTCCAAATACAAAGGCGAGGACATCGAAGTAAAGAATCAGGAGAGCGCGGACAAAATTGTCGCCGCGGTGAGCAAGGCCAAGTGGCAGGTGGCCAGCGTCACGCAAAAAGAAAAGAGGCGCAATCCACCGCCGCCGTTTACGACCTCGAAATTGCAGCAAGCCGCTTATAACCGGCTGCGTTATACCGCCAAGCGCACGATGTCGCTGGCGCAAAAGCTTTATGAAGGCGTGGAGTTGGGGGAGGAAGGCTCGGTGGCGCTGATTACCTACATGCGCACGGACTCCGTCAACGTCTCGAACGACGCGCTGATCCAGGTGCGCGAATTGATCCCCGAACGGTTTGGCCCGAACTATTTGCCGGAAAAGCCTAACTATTACAAATCGAAGAAGGACGCGCAGGAAGCCCACGAAGCGGTGCGTCCCACGGATGCCATGCGCGCGCCGGAGGACGTAAGAAAGTATCTCGACGAAGACCTCTTCAAGCTTTATCAATTGATCTGGCAGCGGTTTGTGGCCTCCCAGATGCTACCAGCGATTTTTGACCAGACCACGATTGATATTGGGGCCGGCGACTACACTTTCCGGGCTACTGGCTCTGTTCAGAAATTCGACGGCTACCTGCGCGTCTATCAAATGCCCAGATCGGCGGCGGACCGCGAGGACGACGAAAAAGATGATGACGGCGAAGGTCGCGCGCTTCCCCAAGTTGCGGAGGGGCAAGCGCTCCGTCTGGATAAGATCCGGCCGGAACAGCATTTCACGGAGCCGCCGCCACGCTTCAATGATGCGACGTTGGTGAAGGAACTCGAAGAAGACGGCATTGGGCGGCCTTCGACGTACGCTTCCATCATTTCAACGCTCGTGGAGCGCGAATACGTCACCAAAAACCAGGGACGTTTTTCGCCGACGATGCTGGGCGAGCGCGTCAGTGTGCTGCTGGTAAAGAGTTTCGAAGACATCTTCGATGTCACATTTACGGCGCGGCTGGAAGAAGAACTCGACGAAATCGAAGAAGGCAAGCTGCCCTGGCGGGAAGCCGTCAAGGAGTTCTGGGAAAAATTCGTCATTGATCTCGACAAAGCCGATGACGAAATGCTTTCCTACAAAGCCGGCATTCCCACCGGGAAAAAGTGCGAAAAATGCGGCCAGGGTGAGTTGCTGGAGCGCATCAGCCGGCACGGTTTCTTCCTCGGCTGTTCGCGCTATCCCGAATGCGATTTCATTCAGGATTTGACGCCAGTTCCCGAAGACACCGGAGGGCAACCCAAGATCGAGTATTGCGACAATTGCGGCAAGGAAATGGTCATCAAGCGCGGAATGTTCGGCACTTTTCTGGCTTGCAAAGGTTACCCGGACTGCAAGACCACCCGCCGCCTGGTGCAGGGCACGCGCATCGCGCATCAGCCCGATGAGCCGCTCGCGGAGCTGTGTACGTTGTGCGGCAATCACCTGGTGAAAAAACACGGCCGCTTCGGCGAATTCATCGGCTGCTCCGGATACCCGAAGTGCAAGTACACGCGCCCGATCACCATGGGCATCAAATGCCCGAAGTGCAACGAAGGCGAATTCGTGCGCCGCGGCAGCGCCGGCAAAGGCGGCCGCGGACGTCCCCGGATTTTCTATGGTTGCTCGCGATACCCGGATTGCGATTTCACAACGCCTTACCTGCCGATCGCGGAACCCTGCCCGAAATGCGGCGCGCCGTTCATCGTCGAAAAGCGCGCCAAGATCGGCACGGTGCACTCCTGCCTCAAAGAGGGCTGCGATTGGGAGAAGCTGGTCCCCGAAGCCCAGCCGCAGGCGCAGCCGGAGGAAACCGTGGCGCCCGTTGGTGCAAAGCCTTAGCGCCGACGAGCCATCATGACCAGCCGCATGCAGCCCCGCAAGCCTATGGAGTGAGAGAAGCCAAAGACAGGGAATACCTCTGGATTTATTTCCAGAAACTCAAAACATTCTATTCGCAAGCTGCAAAGCAGAACCACGGCCTGCTGAGCTACTGCGATCTAAACTTTACGCCATGCTCGGGGCGGCCATGGAAGCTTCGGCCCCGGTGGCCGCGAAGTCCCGAACTGCCTGCCTCTAAAGAAACATTGCTGTGATTTTGCTTTTCGCCGAATGGCGCGCGCCTATACTGTATATGGGCTTCTCCCCCGGAGCTGTCACTAGGAATGAAAGAAGCGATTGCGAAGTACCTGGAATACCTTCAGTCGGTAAAAAACTCTTCTCCGCATACGGTTTTGAACTACCGCAAGGACCTCGAACAATTTTTGGCTTATCTGTCGCCGCCAGGAGTCCGGCCACCCGCGCTCCCGGCGGTCACGCACTCGCTGATCCGGGAATTCGTCGCGCATCTCCACGATCATGGCCTGGAGAAAAGTTCGATCGCGCGAAAGCTGGCGGCCCTGCGCTCCTTTTTCAAGTATTGCGTCCGCGAAGGACGACTTAAGGAGAACCCGGCGCGTCTCGTGCCAACGCCGAAGCTGCCGAAGCGCATCCCGTCGGTGCTTTCCGCGGAAGAAATGAATGGCTTCCTCAACGATCTGGGCGGGGCGGAACAGGGCGCGTCCGGCGGTCGCGCGAGTTCCAAGAAGGAGCGGCTGGTTCCGCTGACAACGGCTACGGCGCCGGCTAAGAAGAGCCGTGCTCCGCGAATCGAAGAAGGTTTGCTGCTTCGCCGCGACCGGGCCCTGCTGGAACTTCTTTACGCCGCCGGCTTGCGCGTCAGCGAACTCACCGGCCTGAATCTTATCGACATGGACCAGAAAGAGCGCATTCTGCGCGTGCGCGGCAAAGGCAGCAAGGAGCGTATCGTTCCTTATGGGGCCAAAGCCCAGGAAGCCCTGGAGGAGTATTGGCCGGTGCGCGAACAACTCCTCAAACCAAGGGACCCGGCGCGCCGCGGACTAAGCCCGCACCTGGAAGCGGTGTTTCTGAATTATTCTGGCCAGCGCCTTACACAGCGCTCGGTCGGGCGTATCGTCAAGAAGTACGTGCGCCTCGCCAATGTCAACTGGGACCTGCACCCGCATTCCTTGCGGCACGCTTTCGCTACGCATCTGCTCGCTGATGGGGCCGATCTTCGCGCCATTCAAGAGCTTCTCGGCCACCAGTCACTCTCGACCACGCAGAAGTACACCCACGCCTCCATCCGCCAGCTGATGGAGATTTACGACAAGACGCACCCGCACGCCTGATTCCCACATCTATTCTTGTTTGCGGCACGATAAAGCTGAGTTACGCTGGGCAGCGGCCAAACCTTGAATATGCGACTCTGGAATGTTTTTTCAATCACGTCTTGTTTGTTTGGATGCGTGGCCTTGCCGCTGTGTTCTCGCGCGCAAGGGAACTACGAAATCCAGGTATATCCCTACGAAACCGTTGAGCCTCACCACACCATGGTGGAGTTGCATTCCAATTTCACGTTTCAGGGCTCAAAATCGACGGACGACGGTACGCTACCTACCAACCACCAGTTGCACGAGACCATCGAGATCACCCACGGATTCAATGATTGGTTCGAAACCGGCTTTTACATTTTCACTTCCGTTAAGAATGGTCAGGGTTGGGGTTACGTGGGCAGCCACATCCGGCCGAGAATACGTGTTCCGCCCAAGTGGCATTGGCCCGTCGGTGTCAGCCTCTCGAACGAAATCGGGTGGCAGAGCCGCCGGTACTCCGCAGACACTTGGACCTGGGAGATCCGCCCGATCGTGGATAAGCAACTTGGCCGCTGGTATCTCTCCTGGAATCCCACTTTTGACCGGTCATTTCATGGGCCGGGCGTAAATCAAGGGCTGGTGTTTTCTCCCAACTTCAAATTCAGCTATGATTTCACGAAAAAAGTCGCTGGCGGTATTGAGTATTACGGTTCGCTGGGTCCGGTCACAGGCTTTGATCCCGTCAACCAGCAGCAACAGCAGATTCTTCCCGCCATTGACTTGAATCTTTCCCCCAAGTGGGAAGTCAATTTTGGCGTGGGTGTGGGCGTGACGCGCGCCACGGATCACTTGCTCGCCAAGATGATTCTCGGCTACCGTTTTGATTTCTGAAGCTTCTTTCGGAGAAAGGGGCAGTGCCTCCGCCGGCGGACGAGGGCGACGGCGCGTAACCTCCCATGAATCGCAAAATCGAGCCGTCGCAGCCCCTCCTCGCCGCGCACCTCCTTGCAAAAACTCGACGGCACGCTGATCGAACTGCTGCGCTCGCTCGTGCCGGAAGACTGGCAGAAGCAGACGGTTTCTCCGAAATAGCAGGGCCAGGACGTTGCCGCGCACTTTTTGGGGGAATGCGGAGGCAGCTGGTATTTATAGCGCGCGGAAGAAAAGTGGCAGCTTCAGAAGGAACCGGCCGGCGAGAAAATCTCTGAAACAACGCTTCCGCAGGAAATCGCCTGGCGCATCTTTACAAAGGGCCTTGACCGGGAATCCCCGCCAAGCCAGACAAAGATTGCCGGCGACCCCAAGCTGGGTCAGCACGTTCTAGGAATGATCTCCATCGTCGCGTAAAAATCGTCGTCTACTAATTTGATTCCAGCAGGAACGGGGCATTCTCGGCGGGCCGCGCTCTCAAGCACTGTTTCGAATAAATTCGCTCGCGTTCTTATCGCATTCTTGCCAAGCCTCTTCTTCGCAGTGCGGGCTGTGTTTGCCGGCAACCATGAATCGCATCGTCGCGCCCGGGAGCACCTGCCGAACGCGCTCCATTTCGCCGGGTTCGGTGCGGGGATCGAGGCTCCCGTGGAGAAATAAGGTAGGCAGTCGGAGCTCGTCGAGCCGCCCGTCGTAGAGATCTTCGCCCGGCTGACAGACGCTATCGGCAATTCGAAACCAAGCCCCGCAGTTGCGGCGCAAGACCGTTTGCCAATGCGTTTCTCCGTGATCCTCTGCAAGCAACTTGCGTGTTTCGTCGCCCAATTCCAGAGGATGCGCCGAGAATCGTTCGAAAAAGGAACGCGAGCCAGGTTTTCTTCGCAGGAAATGGAAGGCTTCTAAAATCAAGCTTTTACAGCGTTGCGGCGCAAGGAGCCCCAGCATCGCGGCAATCACCGCACCGTCGCTGTGACCCCACAGGACAGCCCTCTCGATGTCGAGCGCGTCGAGAAAGGCCAAGGACTCCAGCGCGGCCCGCTGGTGAAAATCGAGCGGCAACTCGCCGCCTACCCGGCTGGAACGTCCATAGCCGGAGCGATCAGGAATCAGGATGCGGAATGTGTTTTTGAACGCCGCGATCTGCCGGTCGAATGGATAAATCCCGTAACCCCAGCCGCCATGAAGGATCACGAGCGGGCTGCCAGCGCCAAACTCCCGGTAGTGAATGATGACGGGACTCAACCCGGGTGCGTGCGGCGAGAAAGGCAACTCGAGAGCCGGCACTTAGCCTCGCCTTCGGGAAGGATCGACCCACAGACACCACGTGGCCGTTTTTCTGAAAGAATTCACGGCCCGTACAGTACAGGATTGCGAGGCTCAAAGCCTCTTAAAACGAAAGCGGCAGGCAGTCGATCCCGCCAGCCGCTTCCTTTCTCAACAGCAGAATCCGGGGATATTACCGGTGCCCGCCGCCGTGGCCGCCACCGCCATGAAAGCCCCCGCTTCCACCGTGAAATCCGCCGCCTCCGTGGAAGCCACCACCGCCGCCATGGAATCCGCCACCACCACCATGGAAGCCACCGCTTCCACCGTGAAATCCGCCGCCTTCGTGAAAGGCACGATTTCCGCCGCGGAATCCACCGCGATCAAAGCCACCACGCCCATAGCCGCCACGCCAGCCAGAGCCACGTCCATAGTAGCCGCGTCCCCAATAGCCGCGGCCGTAGAAGCCGCGACCGTAGCCCGGACCGTAGAATCCATGGAACCATGGGCCGGCACCGATAAAGACGCCACCCACAAAGTAGTCAGGGCCCCAGTAGCCATACGGCGCGCAATCATACGGGGAATATGGGTAATAGCCGTAGGCGCAGACTGGAGGAGGTCCTATGTAACCAGGGCCGACTCCAATGCCCACGGCAACCTGCGCATGGGACGGAGCTGCCCCCGCCAACGTGAAAATCGCCGCTAAAGCAAGATATTCAAGATATTTTAGATAACGCATTTTTTTTGCCTCGCCCGATCCCGAATCCGTTCCAAATTCCGTCAGGAGCCAGGCGCTTCGGGTTTCCCGGTTTACCACCCGGGTCCCTACTGATTCTAACTCCAAAACTGGCAAAAAGTTGCGGCCTGCCCCGGGCACGCTTGGCGACGAGCAGGTAAAACCGTAGCTCCGCCGACGCAGGAACAAAAATGCCCCTAATTCCCGCGTTGACGCTCTTGGCCATAAACCTCTATAATTAGGGTTTGCTTTTAGCTCTTGGAGGACCGATGTACGCCGTTATTCAAACCGGGGGAAAGCAGTACCGCGTCGCGCCCGGCGACACGATCCGCATTGAGCGGGTGGATGGCAAGGTAGGAGAAAAAGTGAACTTTGGATCCGTCTTGGCCGTCCATACGGACGACAAGAAGGTGGTACTGGGCACCGATGCCGGCAAAGCTTCTGTGAGCGGCAAGATCGTTTCACAGGGGCGCGGCAAGAAGCTCACCGTGCTCAAATTCAAGAAGGGCAATCAGTACAAGATTTCTCGCGGCCACCGGCAGAATTACACCGCCGTCGAGGTCAGCGATATCAAGCTGTAACACTTCCCATATCGCCGGACTTACCGCCGGCATTTTTCTCGAAAAGGATTACCTCATGGCAAGTAAGAAAGGCGGCGGCTCCTCAACAAACGGCCGCGATTCACACGGACAGAGGCTGGGCGTCAAACGCTTTGGCGGACAACTGGTTAACGCGGGCACGATTCTGGTGCGTCAGCGAGGCACGAAGCACCAGGCGGGCGACAATGTCGGCCAGGGCAAGGACGACACCCTGTTCGCACTCGTCACTGGCTTTGTGAAGTTCGAAGACCGGGGACGCCACGGGCGCTTCATCAGCGTCAAGCCCGCTGAACTAGCCAAGTCTGCCGCGAACTAATTGCATTCGGTATGCACGGACTTTGGTCCGCCCTTATTCACTTCCGCGGTCCGGCCCGGCTGGACCGCGTTTTTCTTTTCAGCGCGGCTATTGTCCCGTAACACAGGTCAGCGGTCCGCCGGGAAAAAGTTTCTTGTACGCGCTCCGGCCATGTGCGGGAAGGATGGCAAGTTCCGGCACTTTTTCGTGAAGTTCGCTGAGCCTGCCAACGACCTGGTTTGCAAGAGCCTGGTCATTGTCACTATCGCGCAGAATAAGGGACTTGCCGACGCGTTCCTTGAAACCGCGTTCGTCATCAACGGCGTCGCCGACGTAAAACAAGCGCCGCTTCGGCGAGAGGTTCACGAAAATGCCGACGCTTCCGGGAGTATGGCCGCGTAAAGGCGCGACGACCACTGAGCCGTCGCGATAAAGATCGGCACTCTCGTCAAACGTCTCGTAAGGCGCGGGATCGAATCGCAAAGTGGGAGCGGCCACGGACAGAAACCTTTGCCTGTGCGCGGCAATCACGTAGCCTTGGGCTTGAACGCTCGGATCAGCCGCAAATTGCAGCTCTTCGCGCGTGAGCAGCACGGGCAGAAGCGGCAGGTCCATCAAGCCGCCGGCATGGTCCAAATGCACATGCGAAAGGATCGCCCAGCGCAGCTTCGCCGGATCTTCACCGGCGCGGCGCAGCAAATCGGGAAGCGGCAGTTTCGGCTTGAGCTGCCCCGCGAGGGCTTTCAGTGTGAGCCAGGTTAGAAAGGGGTAGCCGGAAATTTCCTGGTCGTAGTGGCTGGAGCTTCCGGTATCGATTAGCAGGTCGCCGGCGGGATGTTTTACGAGAATGCTCCCGGCCGTCGCACCGAACGAAAAGCTGCTGAACGTTTTCGCTGTTTCGATCCAGCAAGCGGAAATGCCCGGGATGGTGGGAATCACCGGCACGGCGCGCGCGTGAGGCGCCGAGGGCGGCAGTTGCGCTCGCCGAAAGTAGAGCAAGTATAAGGCGGCCGCAAACACGGCTACGAACGCGAGCAGCAGAAGGGCCAAGCGTTTCAGCAGGCGAAGCATGAGGGTGTGGCCTCCGTTCGGGATTTCCGGTCGCGATAGTTCGCTTATGTTATCGTTTATCGGAGTTTTATTCTCGTGTTCGTCGATGAAGCAAAAATATTTGTGAAAGCCGGCGACGGCGGCAACGGCTGCGTGGCCTTCCGGCGTGAAAAATACGTGCCGCGCGGCGGCCCTTCTGGGGGCGACGGCGGCCATGGCGGCA
>DATKHV010000039.1:0-3090 GCA_035510055.1 Candidatus Cybelea sp.
GCATGAGACTATCCGCTCGCAATCGTTTGGTCGGTAAAATCGTGGAGCTTCAGCTCGGCGACATCATGGCTCACGTCGTCGTGGAAATCGGCGACAATCAAGTCGAGAGCGTAATCACCCGCCGCAGCGCGGACGAATTGAAACTAAAAGTCGGCGACACAGTTGCCGCCGTGATCAAATCCACAGAAGTAATGCTGCAGAAGGCCTAGCTTCCCTGACCGCAGTAAACAGGTGCATCACTCGCCTGTTCTCATCAATTAACTACCCCGATCTGAACCTTGGCCTGAATCATTCAGTCACATGTCCATGCCTATCAATAATTTGCAAACGCCTCTCCCGAATCATCCGCTCCATGACGATAGTTAGGAACCAATCGGTACTTCCCGACTATTGCCCTTGCCGCCCTCGGCATACAATATAAGGACCAATAGCCAGGCCGGGGCTAAGCCGCGGGACATAGCAGCGGCACGCCCATGCGACGCAAAGCGGCTAAGAGCTGTATTTCGGGCCCTCGGGGGGCACAATCCCAATGCTGCAAATTTCAATCGCGCGGCTTGAGTCTGAATGAATGAGGATTCGTTAAGCCAGTGCTGACCGCTCAACCCATTCCGCTCGAAGTCCCGGTGACGATTCAAGGCGCGACGCTCGTTGACGGCTCGGATCGGCGCGAGCTTTTCACCGAGACCACCAAAACCACGCTCACTTTCGAAAACGGCGCGGTCGTTAGTCTGAAAGCAAAAGTATCCACGGGCCAATGCCTCTTTCTCCGCAACGAGCAATCCGGACGCGAAATCCTCTGCAAAGTTCTCGAATATCGCAAAGGTGGTCCGGGAGGTTACACCGACCTCGAATTCACTTCGCGCGACCCGGAATTTTGGAATGCTCCCGCCGCGAGACCTGGTGCCATCGCGCAGAATCAGAATGACGGCGCGCAAGCCGTCGCTCCGGCGGCAACAGAAAATCAGGCCGCCGCGCCGAAGCCGGAAGTGCTCGCGCCAATAGGCGACGAAGCCCCCGCGACGTTGCCAGAAACCGGAGCGACCGAGCCCGCCGCTCCCGCGCCTGCCCCCAAGGCTGCGATACCCGCACCAGCAGACGAGGCGGACTGGAACGAAGCAAAAGACGCCGAGCTTATGGCCGCGCTCGCGATGATGGCCGGCGACGCTAAGCCAAAACCGAAGCGAGAATCCGCGGCAGAAGGAAAGCAAGCAAACGGACAAGAGGCCGCGTCCGAAAACGCTTCGCCCCAAGCCGAAACCGACGCTGCAGGGCGGTCGCCGGTAGTTTCGATGCTGGCTTCCCTGCCCGGCCGGATGCGCGAATTCAAGCCGGGCAAGATTGCAATCGCCGTAGGAATCGCCGCGTGCATTTTGATCGTGGCGATTCTCGGCCTGGCGTGGCACGCGAAGCACAGCGCTTCGCTGCGCGCACGTCAGCGTGCCATCGCGGCGTCCGAGCAATCCGCAACGCAGCCCACCGCTTCGGAAACATCGCAAACGCCGACTGCCGCGAATGGCGGTCCAACAATGCCAAGCGCAACACCAACAACTGACGGTGCGAGAGTTGTCGCCAATTCCAACTCCAGCGCCACGCCGGCACAAGCAACCGACAAGGGCCAACAGCCGAGCATCGCGAAACCCTCCAATGATTCAGCCGCAGCAGCCAAATACTTTTCCGACGGCCCCGTAGTAGTCGAGCAGGAGACAAAGCGCCGCGAGCTGAAACAGACCAACAAGAGCGTCGGAGAAACCATTCCCGCAAGAATCATCTCGCAAGCTCCGCCGGCCATTCCGTCATGGGCAAAAGGACTCGACCTCGACCCGGTCGTGCAGCTTGACGCCGTAATTGACGCGAATGGCAACCTCAAAACCACGAAGGCACTGTCCGGCCCACGCATTCTGCAAGGTGCGGCAAAACGAGCCGTAGCCTTATGGATTTTCGAGCCGGCCTTAACAGACGGCAAGCCCACCGCCACGCACATGGTCCTGACAGTCCAGTTCCAAAGATAATCACAACACCTAAAACGAGCGCGTCGACGCAGCAGATCTGAATCCGTTAGACCGGCAGCGCTTCCATAACAACCAAATCCGTCGAAGTCGGCACCACCCGATTCAGACGGAAGCCAGCGCCCCCCAGTAGCTCGCCATATTCCTCGATGGTGCGTTCGCGTCCGCCGGTCAAGAGCAGCATCACCACATCAAGAAGTTTGCCCGTCGACGGCAGGTTCGCCTCCCGCAGCGCCCATTCCACAAGCAGCAGGGCTCCGTCTGCTGGAATCGCGCGGCGACAGTTCACCAGAATGGTGTGAGCATGTTCGTCGTCCCAATCGTGGATCACGTGTTTCATCACGTAAGCCCGGCTGCCGGAAGGGACCTCACGGAGAAAATCGCAGGGCAACATCGCGCCGCGACTCTTCAGTTCCCCTCCCAGAAAGCCGCGCTCTGTGGCGCGCTCGAGCACGTGCGGCAGGTCCGCCAGAGTGCCGGTCAGTCCGGAATGTGCCTTGAGGATGGCCGCAAGCAACACTCCATTGCCGCCTCCTACGTCCATGATGCTGCCCCAACGGCCAAAGTCGTACGCGCTCGCGACCGCTGGCCCGAGAAGCGCGGAAGAGTCCGTCATAGCATCATCAAAGATGCGTGCGAGTGCGGGATTTTGTTGCAGGAACTCCCATCCGTCCATGCCCAGCACTTTGGATCTGGCCGGCTCACCGGTCTGAACGCTATAGAGAATCTCGCCAAACGGACGAAAATAAGTTTCGGTTCCCCAGAAAATCACCATGGACCGCATCGAGCCAGCCACTCCGCTGCGGAGATAGCTCGACGTTGGATTGTTGACGAAAGTCCGCGGCGCGGTTTCTTCGAAGATTCCTCTGCTCGCCAGGGCGCGCAACACCCGGTACAAGGCGGATTCATGCACTTCGAGTTGCGCGGCAAGATCTCTCGTTTTACGTGGCCCGTCATTCAGAAGGTCCGCCACGCCTAGTTTTGCTGTGACGTAAAGAGCCTGATGCAAGATCAGACCATCTCGCACGCACAGCAATTCGAAAGGACCGGCAGGCAAATTCGCTTCTGGTGTCATTGCCTTCCT
>DATKHV010000040.1:0-126436 GCA_035510055.1 Candidatus Cybelea sp.
GGAGTTTTATTCTCGTGTTCGTCGATGAAGCAAAAATATTTGTGAAAGCCGGCGACGGCGGCAACGGCTGCGTGGCCTTCCGGCGTGAAAAATACGTGCCGCGCGGCGGCCCTTCTGGGGGCGACGGCGGCCATGGCGGCAGCATCTATCTGGAAGCCAATCCCAACGACAATACGCTGCTGCGCTATCGCTACAATCGCGAGTTTAAAGCCGATCGTGGGCGCCACGGCGAGGGCTCCAACTGCACCGGCCATTCCGGTACGGACATGATCCTCGAAGTTCCTGTCGGCACGCTGGTGCTCGACGAGCAAGGCGTGGCCATCGCCGATCTCGCCTCTCCCGGGCAGCGCTTGCTAGTCGCGCACGGGGGCCGCGGAGGGCGCGGCAATCAACACTTCGCCAAGCCTTGGCACCAGGCCCCGCGCGAACATGAGGACGGATTCCCCGGCGAAGAGCGTCACCTGCGCTTGGAGCTGAAACTCTTGGCCGATGTCGGCCTGGTGGGCTACCCCAATGCCGGCAAGTCCACACTAATCTCGGTAATTTCGGCGGCGCGCCCCAAAATTGCGAACTATCCGTTCACCACGCTGGAACCGAATCTAGGTGTGGTCAATGCCGACGGCGGCACCGGTGGGCATGGCACGGAGTTGGGCCGCACTTATGTCGTGGCCGATCTTCCCGGCCTCATCGAAGGCGCGCACTTAGGCGCCGGACTGGGCATCCGTTTTCTTCGCCACGTCGAACGCACGCGCCTGCTTGTCCATCTGGTGGACACCAGCGACTCCAACGCTGATGATCCGGTTCATTCCTTCGAAGTTATCAACGGCGAGCTTGCAGCCTTTAGCGCGTCGCTTATCGAAAAACCGATGATCGTGGTGGCCACCAAGCTCGACGCCACGAGCGATAGCACGCGTCTCGAAGCGCTTCGCGATTTCTCGGAGCAGCGCAAACTTGAATTCCACTCTATTTCCGCTGTCGCCGGAGACGGTGTGAAGGATCTTGTTCGCTGCATCGCCGACGCTCTGGATAAGATTCCGCGCGCTCCCTACGATTCCTCACTCGATGCCACGTCTGATTCTCTGCCGCATGGCGGAAACGCGTCAGGAGTTGATTCGCGGCCAGCTCCCGTCAAGAATTCATGAGAAAATGGGTATGGGTAGGATTTGGACCTTCTTTGGCGGTTGGAGAAAACCGCTATTCGTATGGCCCAATCGGTGATTCTTGAAACGGGCATGGACAAGTCCTAACGAAAATTTGACTTTCTCTTGCTTAACTAAAAACTTAGAACTGACAGCCATTTCTGGGAGCCTCATTGACCACCGCGCAAGCGCACCGTACCGCTGCAAAACATCATCCTCGCCGTATCGCGATATTTGGTGGTTCGTTCGACCCCATCCACAACGGCCATCTTTCCGTCGCTCGCGCCGCCGACCGGCGCTTCAATTTTGACGAGCTGCACTTCATCGCGGCGAGCCGGCCGCCCCACAAGCTGAAACAGCACCTCGCGCCATTCCCGCACCGCTTTGCCATGGTCTCGCTCGCTTGCACCGAGCATCCGCACTTCGTTCCTTCGCTGGCCGAAGCCGGCGAGGATTTCAGCGGCACGCAACTCCACTATTCCGTGGACACCGTGCGCTATTTCCGCCACGTGTATCACGGCCACGGTGACCGTCTTTTTTTCATTATCGGCGCCGACGCTTTCCTCGATATCCCCATGTGGAAGGAATACGAAACACTGCTGGCCCTTTGCGATTTCATCATCGCCAATCGCCCGGGCATCCGCACGGAAGCCTTGCGCTTGGTCATTCCGCCCGATTTGATCGCGCCGGCGGCTGAATCAAGGGAAGCCGATCCGCCTTCCCAGGTGGTCGCGTATCTTCACAAGACTAGCGTCTATCTGCTCGAAAACGTCTCCAGCGATGTCTCGGCAACGGATGTCCGGCGCCGCCAGCAACGGGGCCAATCCATCCATGGGCTTGTTTCCTCGCGCGTCGAGGAATACATTCTCAAACAGGGCCTATACCGGTGAAACTCGAATCCTTGCCGCAGGGCGTCCGCCTCGCCGTCGAAGCCGCCCGGGAAAAGAAAGCCGCGGGCATCACTGTGCTGGACCTTACGGCCGCTAGCGCTTTCACGGACTATTTTGTGGTGTGCACGGGCTTCAGCACGCCACAAGTGCAGGCCATCTGCACGGAAATCGAAGCGCTGCTCTATAAGCATCTTGAGCGTTCGCCCGAACATCGCGAGGGCCATCGCTCCGCGGAATGGGCGCTGCTCGATTTCGGCGGCTTCGTTGTACATGTTTTCAGCGAGCAAGCCCGGCGCTACTATGATCTCGAACGCCTCTGGCGCATGGCCCCCAAGCTCGAACTGCCCGATCAGCCTGGCGGTCCTTCTTCGGACGGAAACATGCCTGATTCGACCTTCGGGCACGAACACTTTCCCGGCGAAGTCGATGGTAGCCAGCGGCAGAGTGGTCGTTCGCGGCAATGACCGCCGAGCGATTGCCATGGATCACCGCCGATCCGGCATCGCTCCGTCTTTATGAACTCGCCGAAAAGGTCGCCCCCGCTCCAGCCACTCTTTTGATCACCGGGGAGAGCGGCACTGGCAAGGACCATCTGGCGCGACTCGTTCATGAGCTCGGTCCGCGCCGCGACGCTCCGTTCCTGAAAATCGATTGCGCCAGCCTTCCGCCGCAGCTTGTTGAAAGCGAACTCTTCGGCCACGAGCGCGGCGCCTTTACCGGCGCGGTCGAACGCAAACTCGGTCGCTTCGAGCTGGGCGGGAGCGGCACCATCGTTCTCGATGAAGTCGCCGCTCTCTCCTCCGGAGCGCAGGGCAAGCTCTTGCGCGTTTTGCAGGAACGCGCCTTCGAGCGCCTCGGAGGCACGGAAACTCTGCGCATCGAAGCGCGCTTGATTGCCCTCACCAACGCCGATCTTCCCGCCGCCGTGAAGTCCGGGAGCTTCCGCGAGGATCTTTATTTTCGGCTGAACGTTCTCACGCTGGCTGTTCCGCCTCTCCGCGAACGCCGCGCTGACATCCTGCCCCTCGCTAATCACTTTCTTGCGACCCTTTGTTCCGTGCATGCCCGCCCGAATGCCCAATTAAGCGATGCGACGCGGCGCATGCTGGTGGCTTATAACTGGCCCGGAAATGTCCGTGAACTCCGCAACGCTCTCGAGCGAGCTGTGGTTTTCTCACATTTCGGCCAAGGAACAACGGCAGCCAAGAAAGACCTCCTCGAATCCGAAAATTTCCCGGAGAGCATTCGAGCCGCCGCTCCCGGCGCGGCCAGTCCCGTCAGTGGCCTGCGCTCTCTCGAAGAAGTCGAGCGCGAGGTCATCGCCGCCACTCTCGAAGCTACCCATTACCAGATTAGCCGCTCCGCCGAAGCCCTCGGCATCAGCCGCAAAACCCTCCTCGAAAAACGCAAGAAATACGGGCTGAAATGAGGTCGGCATGGCCGAGTCGAGAGTTCGCTGTAGGGCTCGCCTTCTGAGGCGGGCCGCTCCGCCATGCGAATTCGTCTCCTCATGCTTGGCAAAACCCGCCGCCCCGAGATGCGCGCGGTCCTCGACGACTACGTGAAACGCATCAGCCGCGCTTGTCCGGTTGAAATTACGGAAGTGCGCGATAGCGACGCCGCCGTGAAAAAACTCGACGCCGACCGCGCCGCCACCGTCGTCCTCCTCGACGCGGCCGGAAAGAATCTCGATTCCAACGCCCTCGCCAAGTGGCTCGGCGACCTGCGCGACCGCGGCGCTCGCGAGCTCCTCTTCCTTTGTGGTGACGCCGACGGCTTCCCGGAGGCGCTCCGCCAGCGCGCCCACCACAAACTTTCTCTTAGCGCCATGACCTTCTCCCACGAACTCGCCCGCGTCATGCTCGCTGAGCAGCTTTACCGCGCTTTTGCCATACTCTCCGGCAGCCCCTATCCGAAATAGCCCCGGTGGTGTAAAACCGTATCCACTATGTCCATGCGAATCGTCGCCGACAAAAATCAGCCTTCCGCCGCCATCGAAATCCCCCTCGCCAAGCCCCTGCCCGACTACGATCTCCATCAACTCGAACAACCCACTCCTCGCGACGTCGACGCCATTCTTGTTTCTCAAGGGTTTCGCGATCTTGTCGACGACGCGCGCGGCGTTCTCACCGAACTCCTGAGCGGCACCAGCCTCGAACTGGCCCAGTTCACCGGCGCCATCTGCCCCGGCGATGACGAAACCTACCGCCCCGGCCTCTGGATCGTCCTCCGCGACAAAAATTCCGCTCCGGGCCGCGGACTCTCGCTCGATTCCCGAACGCGCATCTCCGCCATCGCCCAAGAGCTCCTCAAGCGCCTGCAACTGGTCTAGAAATTCCTTTCACAACTTGACCTTTTTCGCCAGACTCCGCAAACTCTTTTCGCCGCGACTAGAAAGGTTCAGCGAATCGCAAGGTAATGCCCGAAGAAAAAGGACTCCTGATCGTTTATACCGGGCCGGGCAAGGGCAAGACGACCTGCGCCCTCGGCACCGCCTTCCGGGCGGTGGGCCAGGGCCTGCGCGTGTTGATGGTCCAGTTCATCAAAGGTTCCTGGCACTACGGCGAACTCGACGCCGCCAAAATGCTCGGCGAGGACAAATTTGAAATCCGCCCCATGGGCCGCGGCTTCGTCAAAATCGGCGACACGGAAACCGACCCTGCCGACGTCAAGCTCGCGCAGGAATGCTGGCAAGCCGGCCGCGACGCCATCTACAGCGGCAAATACGATCTGGTCGTCCTCGACGAGATCAATTACACCATCAGCTACAAAATGCTGGAAGCCGACGAAGTCGCCGAAGCCCTCAAAAACCGCCCAGAGCGCGTCCACGTCATCTGCACCGGCCGCAACGCCCATCCCCGGCTCGTTGAGCTCGCCGACCTGGTCACCGAAATGCGCGAGGTGAAACACCCCTACACCAAGGGTATACTGGCTCAGCGGGGGATCGACTATTAGCGAGTAGCCGCAGCCTGCGCCTAGCGGGTGATGCCGACTCCACGCGCTGTCATCCGGAAACGAAGCGAAAAGGTTTGCTCTAGGGATTTCAACCACGGCGTCTTGGCTGCGAATTCAAAGTTCTTAAGCTTTCAGCTTTAAACTCTGGACTGTCAACTTTCCTATATGGCCTGGTTCAAGCGCGACAAAAAATCGATCGAACAAACCACCCCGCCCGAAGAGCGCCGCGTGCGCACTGAAGGCCTGTGGGTCAAATGCGAATCCTGCCGTACCATCGTCTTCCGCAAGGATCTCGAAGCGAATCTTTTCGTCTGCCCCAAGTGCCAGTTCCATTTCAAAATGAATTCCAAGCAACGCCTCGAGATGCTCCTCGACGGGCGCTGGACCGAGCACGACGCCGGCATGACCTCCACCGACCCGCTCAAGTTCGTCGACACCAAGCCCTATGCCTCGCGCCTGAAAGACGCCAAGAAAAAACTCGGCATGAACGACGCCGTCATCACCGCCGAAGGCCAGCTCAATGGCCGCTCCGTCGTCATGTGCTCCATGGAATTTGGCTTCATCGGCGGCTCCATGGGTGCGGTGGTCGGCGAAAAAGTCACCCGCGGCATTGAGCTGGCCATCGAAACTCGCCAGCCCTTCATCGCCATCTCCTGTTCCGGTGGCGCGCGCATGATGGAGGGTACCATCAGCTTGATGCAGCTCGCCAAGGTCTCCGCGGCACTCGCCCGACTCGACGACGAGAAACTTCCCTACATTTCCGTGCTCACCGATCCCACCACCGGCGGCGTAACCGCCAGTTTCGCCATGCTCGGCGACCTAAACATTGGCGAACCCGGCGCGCTCATCGGCTTCGCCGGCCCCCGTGTCATCGAGCAAACCATCCGCCAGAAACTCCCCGAAGGCTTCCAGCGCTCCGAATTTCTGCTGGAGCACGGCTTCCTCGACGCCGTCGTCCACCGCAAGGAATTAAAATCCTTCATCGCCAGCTCCCTCGATCTACTTTTGACCTGACATGAATTACCAGGCCTCGGTCCGCTATTTACTTTCATTGGGCAGGGAACTCGCCGCGCCAACGCAAGCTGCCGCCGCAAAGTTTGATCTCGAGAACATTACTGTTCTCTCCGAACGCCTCGGTCACCCCGAGCGCTCCTACCCCAGCGCCCACATCGCCGGCACCAACGGCAAAGGCTCCACCGCCGCTTTTCTCGAATCCATCCTTCGCCACGCCGCCCTTCGCACCGGTCTCAATACTTCGCCCCATCTTGAAAAAATCAACGAGCGCATCCGCGTCGGCGGCGAGGAAATCGGCGACCAAGCCTTCGCCGAAACTTTCTCCCGCATCCACCGGCTGATCGAAGAACTCCTCGCCGCCGGCAAACTTCGCGGCCATCCCACTTATTTCGAGTGCCTCACCGCCATGGCTTTCGAATCTTTTGCTCGCGAGCGAGTGGACTTCGCCGTCTTCGAAGTCGGTCTCGGCGGCCGTCTCGATGCCACCAACATTCTTTCTCCGCTCGTAACCGTCATCACGCGCATTGATTTCGACCACGAAAACTTTCTTGGCCACTCCCTTAAAGAAATCGCCGCCGAAAAAGCCGGAATCCTGAAACCGGGAGTCCCGGTGGTCCTCGCCGAACAGATTCCGGAAGCCCGCGAAGTGATTCTCGCTCGCGCCAAGACTCTCGGCTGCCCGGTGATCGAGCCTGCGAGAGTCTTTCGCGTTGCCGGGGAATCCATCCACAACGGCAGCGTCCGCGCCAGCGTCATCGAAACGCACTCCGGTAAAAGTCTCAAACTCGCCCCCCGTCTTCCCGGCCGCTTTCAACTCCAGAACTCTTTGAACGCTGTCGCCGCCGCGCAGTTCCTCCAAAATCGCGGCTTTCCAATCTCCGATGAGGCCATCACGCGCGGCATCTCTGAAACCATCTGGCCCGGACGGCTGGAGAAATTACAATCCGCACCGGATATCTATCTCGATGGGGCGCATAATCCCGGAGCGGCCCGCGAACTCGCTCATTTTCTCGAGCAAAATTTCTCGGCCCGCAAAGTCTGGCTCATCTACGCGGCCCTACGCGACAAAGCCGTCGACGAAGTCGCCGGACTGCTCTTCCCGCACGCCTCCGAAGTCATCTTCACCGCTCCACGCACCTCGCGCGCTGTTTCCGCCGCGCAGCTCGCTGAAATCGCCGGCCACCATGCCGCGCGCGGTTCCGTCATCCCCGACGCCGAGCGCGCGTTCGAACACGCCCTCTCCCGAGCCGCGCCCGAAGACGCTATCTTCATCACCGGCTCTCTCTACCTGGTCGGACAGCTCCGCCACTATTGGAAGCAACGCACCCAAGTCGCCACGCGCTGAAAAAAACCGTAGAATACCGCTTCGGGTTTTGTAGCGTCGGCTTACCCTGAGTTCGACGAAGGACTTCCCGGCCGGCCTTCTTTTTTTAACGCCACGGATGGTTATTTTGCTGAAGAAATCGAAAGTATCCAGTCGCGGAAGCCGGCCAACTGGCGCAGGCTCTCACCCCCTCGTCGGCATCATCATGGGCTCCGGCTCCGACTGGGACACCATGAAATTCGCCTCGCAAACTCTCAAGGCCCTCGGTGTTCCACATGAAACGCGCGTCGTCTCCGCCCACCGTACGCCCGATCAGCTGTTCGAGTACGCTTCCACCGCCGAACAACGCGGCATCCACGTCATCATTGCCGGGGCCGGCGGCGCCGCCCATCTTCCCGGCATGACCGCCTCAAAAACCGTTCTCCCGGTCCTTGGCGTCCCCGTCGAATCAAAAGCGCTCAAAGGCCTCGATTCGCTCTTGTCCATCGCGCAGATGCCTCGCGGCGTTCCTGTCGGCGCGCTTGCCATTGGCAGGTCCGGCGCGGCCAACGCCGCGCTCCTGGCCGCTGCCATCCTTGGCGTGAAATTTCCTGCCGTCCGCAAAGCGCTCCGGAAATTCCGCGAAGATCAAACCGGCCGGGTCCTCGCAAACCCGGACCCATCTGTCGCTCCGCTTCCGGCCAAGAAAGAAGGGAAGGGCAAGTGACCATCGGCATCCTCGGCGGCGGACAACTCGGCTACATGCTCGCTCTCGCGGGCTATCCGCTTGGCTTGCATTTCCGTTTTCTTGATCCTTCTCCGGAAGCTCCTGTCGGCCGTATCGCCCAGCGCGTCACCGCCGACTACACCGATGAAGCCGCGCTCGAAAAATTTGCCGGTGGCCTCGAACTGGTCACCTATGAATTTGAAAACGTTCCTGTCGAAGCCGCCCGCTTCCTGGCCGCACGCGTCCCCGTCTATCCTCCGCCCGCGGCTCTCGAAGCCGCGCAAGACCGTCTGGCCGAAAAATCGCTCTTCCGCAAACTCGGCATCGCCACCACCGAATTCGCCCCCGTTTCCAGCCCCGGCGAACTCGATGCTGCCGTAAAAACTATCGGCCTTCCCGCCGTCCTCAAGACTTCCCGCATGGGCTACGACGGCAAAGGCCAGTGGACCCTTCGCACCGCCGAAGAGGTCAGAAAAGCTAAATCCGAATTGCCGGCCGCGAAACTCATCCTCGAGCGCTTCGTCCCCTTCACTCGCGAGATCTCCGTCCTGGCAGTCCGCTCCCGTACCGGCGAATCCGCCATCTACCCGCTGGTTGAAAACCACCACCGCAGTGGCATCCTGCGCCTCTCTCTAGCCCCCGCACCGCGCCTCGAACCTACCATTCAGCGTGACGCGGAACGCGCCGCGCACCGCGTTCTGGAGTCTCTGAAATACGTCGGCGTCCTCGCAATCGAATTCTTCGAGCACCAAGGCGAGCTCCTCGCCAACGAAATGGCCCCGCGTGTCCACAATTCCGGCCACTGGACCATCGAAGGCGCCGTCACCAGCCAATTCGAGAACCATCTCCGCGCCGTTCTCGGCCTCCCGCTCGGCTCCACCGGGCCCGCCGGTCACTCGGCCATGCTCAATCTCATCGGCGACCTCCCCGATTCCTCCGAAGTCCTCGGGGTCCCCGACGCTCACCTCCATCTCTATGGCAAGTCCCCTCGCCCCGGTCGCAAACTCGGCCACCTCACCCTCCGCGCCGCCTCTCCGGAACGTCTCGCCCTCCGCCTCTCCGAACTCCCCGCCTTCTTCCACCGCCCCGACTTCTGCCTCGACGCCGTCCTAGCCCCCTCCGCCTCCCTTCGCGCCTGATCCGGCGCTTGCTTTACCTTTGTAGTGGCGGGTCTTCAAGCCCGTTCTTCTCTCTCGTCTTGTAGCGCCCGCCTTCCAGGTCAGAGACAAGACGCCTTGCCCGCGCGTGGATCGAACCATATACTGAGCGCCGGGAAGCCTCGTAGGCTCTTTTCGCAGATGAATACACGGTGTCGGCTCGTTGTTTTCTTGACGCTTTTGTTTTTCGCGGTTCGTTCTTGCCGCTCCCAAGAAACGGCGCAAGACATAAGCATCCGGGTGCACGCCGATCAGCCGGATGGCCCCATGATCCCCATCTGGAATTATTTCGGCTACGACGAGCCCAATTACACGTACGCGCCCAATGGCAGAAAATTGCTCGGCGAACTTGCAGCTCTCAGCCCCACGCCCGTGTATGTACGGGTCCACAATCTGCTAACGACAGGCGACGGCTCGGCATCATTAAAATGGGGCTCCACAAATGTCTACACGGAAAACGCGGCCGGGAAGCCGGCCTATAGCTGGACAATTGTGGATCGCATTTTCGATACCTTTCATGAGGCGAGAATCAAACCCCTGGTCGAAATCGGCTTCATGCCGGAAGCGCTTTCCACGCATCCGCAGCCGTATCGCCACAATTTTCCGCAAGGCTCGGTCTTTACCGGCTGGGCCTACCCGCCGAAGGACTATGCGAAGTGGTCGGAAGTCGTTTTTCAATTTGTTCACCATCTGCGCGAACGCTACGGCGACGCCGAAGTTAAAACATGGTTGTGGGAAGTCTGGAATGAACCGGACATCGCGTATTGGCAAGGCACGCCCGAGGAATTCTTCAAGTTGTACGACTACTCGGTCGATGCCATCCTGCGAGCGCTTCCGGAAGCTCGCGTGGGCGGGCCGGATTCCACCGGCCCTGCTAATCCGAAAGCCGCGGAGTTTCTGCGTAATTTTCTCGATCAGTGCGCGCACCGGCGAAATTACGTTACCGGAAAAATCGGCTCGCGGGTTGATTTCATCGCTTTTCATCCCAAGGGCTCGCCGGTCTGGTACGGCGATCACGTGGTGATGGGACTCTCGCGCCAGCTCGCCTCCATCGAAGCGGGTTTCAAAATCGTCAAATCTTTTCCGGAGTGGCGCGACACGCCAATCATTCTCGGGGAATCCGACCCGGAAGGCTGCGCAGCGTGCTCGGCTCGCAGCAATCCCCAGAATGGATACCGTAACGGTGCCTTGTTTGCCGCCTACACGGCGGAGGCGCTTCAGGCGACTTACGCGCTGGCAGCCAGCGAACAAATTCGTCTCGCGGGCTCCGTTAGCTGGTCCTTCGAGTTCGAAGACCAGCCCTACTTCGAAGGATTTCGCGAGTTGGCCAGCAACGGAGTGGACAAGCCGGTACTCAATGCCTTCCGGATGTTCGGGTTGCTCGGCACAGACCGCATAAAAGCTTCGAGCGCGGGCGCCCTTCCCCTCGGGCAAGTCGTGAGCTTGGGAGTGCGGCAGCAGCCGGACATCAACGCCATTGCCACGCGCAAAAATCGGGAAATCGAAATCATGATTTGGAATTATCACGATGAGGATGTGGACTTCCCGGCTCGAACGATCGACCTGGCGATCACCGGGTTGCCGTATTCCTTGCACTTGGCCCTCGTCGAACATTTTCGGATTGACGCGCATCACAGCAATGCGTTCACGGCTTGGAAGCAAATGGGATCCCCGCAATCTCCTTCCCCGGCGCAATACGAGCAGTTGCAAAGCGCCGGACAGTTGCAATTCTTTACATCGCCCGTTTGGATTCGGATCGAGCAAGGTGCGGCCCATCTACCCTTCAGTCTGCCCAGACAAGGTTTGTCTCTAGTGCGTCTCACTTGGTGAGGGCAACCCCGCCCCGCCGCAAAATCGGCCGCTTCACTGTTCGCGCCGCTTTCCCTGAACACTTACAAAATTATGGAAGTCCTTTAGAATCAGCTATTAAGCAAACTGCCGGGTCACCTTCTTCGAGACCCATATTTTCTGATTTTTCCGGTGCACTCTGGGCCATCCCCTCGGCGGTCAGAGGTAAACAGGGGGACATTTCTAACGAGGCTTGCCAGGTCACGTTGGTCACGTTTCAACAGGTTGCCGCTCTCCCTCCCGGATGCTACGATTTAGTGTTCCATGACCCCTGCTAATCCTCAACTGAGCGCGGCTTCTCGCCCCCGTGTGGGCATTCCCTGGCGCACCTCCCAGGAAGAAGCCGGGGGGATCACGAACAAGCTCCAGAATTACTTTGCCGCCGTGACAACCGCCGAAGGTCAACCCATTCCTCTATCACTCCAGCTTTCCCCAAGCGAGCTCGCCAACCAGATCAAGGATCTGGACGCTTTTGTCCTTCCCGGCGCCCCTGCGGATGTGAATCCAGCGCTCTACCGTGCGCCGCGACATGAAAAGACGCACGACGGAGACTCGCACCGGGAAAAAACCGACTTTGCCATCTTCGAGCACGCATTTCGGTGCGGCAAACCCGTTCTGGCCATCTGCTACGGCTGCCAGAGCCTCAACGTCTGCCTCGGTGGCACGCTCTATCAGGACATTGCCAGCGAGCTCGAGACCAGCATCGAGCACAGCAAGGAAGGCCTCCCGCCGGATGCAGTCGATCCTATTCATCCCGCGCGGATCGAGCCCGGCGGCGAAATCGCCCAGCTGGCAGCCATTTCTGGCTTTGCCAAACGCGACGGCGGATTCCATGTCCAAATCAATACTTCGCATCACCAATCCGTCCGCGATTTGGGCCGCGGCCTGCGCGTTGCCGCTGTGGCTCCCGATGGTGTAATCGAAGCGGTCGAGCACGAGCCGCACAAGCACTGGGTCGTCGGCGTGCAATGGCATCCCGAACGCATGAAAGGCGACGCGCTTGCGGGAGCACTCTTCCGCGCGCTGGTCGAAGCGACGCGAGCAACCGCGGCGCACCCATAAGGTTGGTGTTCACAAAACTTAGGCTGGCTGTCTTTGCTTAGTTTCTAATTTTCGATTTTCGAGTTTCTATTTTCGGGGGGTTCATGATTTCTCTGGCAGGCAAAGCGGCACTCATCACCGGCGGTTCACGCGGCATCGGCGCGGCAGCGGTAAAACTTTTCGCGCAGGCCGGCGCCGACGTGGTTTTCAACTACGTTAAATCCAAGGAAGCCGCCCTGCAGGTCCAGCAGGAAGCCGCCAAGCATGGCACGCGCGTGGAAGCGTTTAAAGCCGATGTCGGCAAGCACGCCGACAATCAAAAACTGGTCGAGCACACCATCGCCCGCCTCGGGCGTCTCGACATTCTCGTCGCCAACGCCGGCGTCTGGAACCTTGAAGATCTCCCCATCGAGAAAATGTCCGAAAAGCAGTGGGACGACATGATTCGCATCAACCTCAAGAGCGTCTACTCGATCATCCACTTCGCCGTCCCGCACATGATCAAGCAGAAGTCCGGCAAAATTATTCCCATCAGTTCCACCGCCGGACAGCGCGGCGAATCTTTTCACACCCATTACGGCGCTTCGAAAGGCGGCATCATCAGCCTAACCAAAGGCCTCGCCACCGAGCTTGCCCGCCACAATATTCTGGTGAACTCCGTCGCACCCGGCTGGGTAGCCACGGACATGTCCATCCCCGTGCTCGAGACGAAAGCGGGCCAGAAGATGGCTTCCAGCGTCATTCCGCTCGGCCGCGCCGCCACCGCCGAAGAAGTTGCCGGCCCCATCCTCTTTGTCGCCTCGGACCTGGCCAACTTCATGACCGGCGAAGTCATCAATGTAAATGGAGGTTCGGTCTTGTGCGGGTAAAGTCCGTTTACTTCGCCGTCGTGATTTTGGTTGCAAGTACGCTTTTCGTTTCACTTGCTTCCGCGCAGAATCCGGACACTCTGATGCCGGAGCAGAGCATTGCCAAGGGCCAACAGATTCTCGCCGATTTGATCAATGCGCTGGGCGGGCCGGGCTACACGGAAGTGCGCGAAAGCGAGTGCTCGGGACGCCGCGTGCTTTTTGGCCACAATGGCGAACCGGTTGGCAATATCGGGTTTGCCGAACTCCGCCACTATCCCGATAAAGTTCGTACCGAATACGTTGGCAAGGGCCACTTCACCCTGCTTCCTTATCTGATTGGCCTGGACGGTTTGGATCTCACGCACGGCGGCATCGTCGTCACGCTCTATAACGCCAATCACGGCTGGAGTTACGACCGCGGCGGGGTAAACGAATTGCCGGCCGCCTCCATCAGCGACTTCCAGGAGCAGGTCAAGCGCAACATCGACAATCTCTTGCGGTTGCGCCTTCTAGAACCGGGAATGGCCATCCGCTTCGGCGGGAACGATACCGTGGATCTCAAGCAGGTGGATTGGGTCGAAATCACCGACAGCGAAGAACGCAAATTTCGCCTTGCGGTGGACCGTTCCACGCACCGGCTGATTCGCAGCGTGGTCACCACCAAAGACGAAGAAAATCAGCAAATCAACGATGACGTTTCCATCTACACCAATTATCAGTTGAAAGACAGCGTCTGGACGCCGCTGCAGATCTCCCGGGAGCACAACGGGCGCCGTGCCATGCAAATTTTCTACGACACTTGCCGGTACAATCCCGGCTTTGCCGACAATGTCTTCGATAAATCGACGCTCTCGAAGCAGGTTTCCCAAGCCCTGGCCAAAAAGAGCAAGAACTAAGAACGGCGACGACTTTTGAGACTACCTTCCGTTCGCGGCCAGCCAGCGGCTACCGGCGAGCTTACTAAAATAAAAATAACGCAACCTGGTTTGGTTACTGCTGCGGTGTTTCATTCTCTCGCCTATCTACCCATTGCTTGACGGTTAGAATAGAATGTAATAGTCGACCCATTGAAAGTACTATGTTTAGAAGCAGTTGCGTCCGTCTGTCCCTGGTACGGCACCTGCGCCCTATTGGGTTCTTAGCTGTCCTAACGGGCGGGACCACTGGTCCGGCCTTTGAACGAGGAAATGACATTGTCTAAGAGTGCCCCCATCTCCCGCACTCGCCGCAGCCGCATTGGTGGCTTCAGCACCGTCGAATTGGCCGTTTCCATGACCGTGCTTTTGATCTTGACGGCGATTGCCATTCCGACACTCATGCGTTCGTTTCGAACGTACCAATTGAACGACGCGGCGGCGCGCGTGTCCGACATGCTGAAATTCACGCGCTTCGAAGCCGTGCGCCGGAACACCCAAATCAATTTCCTGATACAGGCCAGCGGAACCGGTTGGCTCGTAGGGACCGATTCAAACGCGAACGGCAACATTGATGCGGCGGAGAAACAGCAGCTGATCTCTGGATTCGCCACACTACTGCCGTCAAGCGTGGCTCCGAACCCGACAGCCATCACCGCGGCCTTAGGAGGCGCCAGTCTCACCACGCTCTCCGGGAGTACCGGCTCGGTGACGTTTGACGCGCGGGGCGCGATTCGCAACGGCATCAACGGGTCGGTCTCCTCCCTCATCTACGTGTTTTATGTTGGAAGTGTGAACGACCCCGAATTCGGATTTCGCGCCGTAGTTTTGCTCCCTTCCGGAAGCACACAGATTTGGACGGCTCCGAACGGGGGAGCCTGGCAACAAATCAGTTGAGGCCCGAACCAATGACCATGATTCAGCGCTCGTTCAGAACTTTGCGCATGCACCAGAATGGCTTCAGCATCTTGGAAATGCTGCTCGCCACGGTCATATTGCTTGTGGGACTCGTTGCGATCGCTCAGCTGGTGCCCGCTTCCATCCTCTTGAACTACCATAATCGCGCGGATTCCTCGGCGCTGGTTTTCGCGCAGCGCGAACTGGACCAAATGCTCGATCAGCCGTTGACCGTGACCTCCTTTACTGACGGGCTGGGAAACACCTGTCAGCTTGGCAATCCTGCAGTCACCAATTCCGTCCAGGGCACCAACGTCAAGGTCTTCAACAACCAGACGATTATCGACTTTAACTCATCGGTTTCCGGATATAACTTCACGTTTACGGACCCGACCGACCCTAGCGGCGCGACCTACGACATACGCTGGGCGGTGATCGTCACCGGCAGCGGCGGCGCACCTTTCTCGAAGCGTTTTATTCTTGGCGTCCGGCAAGTAGGCGGCAACGGTTATTTCCAACCGATCACGCTTGATACCATGGTGGGAAAATGAAGCTGGCATTAAAGCCGATGCGCCAACTTGGGTTCACACTCATCGAGTTGCTGACCGCATTGGGCATTTTTTTGCTGATCACTGGCGCGGCGTTCGGTCTGCTGAGCACTTCTCAGCAACGCTATCAGACCGAATCGCAAGTGTTGACTTCCTTCCAGGAGGCCCGTCTCGGTTTGGACCAAATGGCGCGAGACATCAACGACGCCGGCTTTCCGCCGCCGATCTTTTTCTCCTCCTCGCAACCGCAGTTCTCCACGAGCTCCCCGTTTGCCTGGAGCCTCGGCTCGGGCTACCCCAACTCTCCCTGTCAAATCGGCACCGGGGGCGGCGGGACATGCACCACGGCTACAGCCAATGATAGCGCCCCAGGCGATTTCGACCTCATCATCGAGACCAATCCCAATCCCCAAGATGCTGGCAGCCCGGTTCAATGGATCCGCTACCAGTTGCAAGGAACGACCCTGATGCGTGGAGTCGCCAACAAGATTCATGGTGATGACCCGGATGCAGATACGTCCGCCGCAGGACTTGTGCCCTTCGTGCAAAATGTAGTGAACAACGCATGTCCCCCGGCACTCCCACAGTGCCAAACGGCGTATCCGGTCATTTTCGGGGGAGGTCCGGTGCCGATCTTCAGCTATATCTGCGACACTCCGACCGTTCCGCAATATCCCGCTCCGCTGTGTTCGTCATTGGGAGCAGGGGCGGACAATTCGCCGGCCAACATCCGGGATGTCGCTATAACCCTGATTGTTGCAGCGCCGCTGCCGGATGCCACCACGGGCATGCCGCGTCTTGTACAATTGAGTGGACGCGGCCGGCGAGTTAATCCCAATCATTGAGGTCCAGCGAGGAAAAGTGAGAGAGTGGAGACGAATTCGACTGGGGCGGGGCGAAAAAGGAGTCGCCCTGCTGATTTCCATATTCATTCTACTGCTGATCAGCGTCGTGGCCATAGCGCTGATTGTTTCCTCCGGAACAGAATCGGCGCTCGCCGGCAACTATCGTTCCTCGACGGGGGTATACTACGCGGCTCTTGCTGGGTTGGAGGAAGCGCGCAGCCGGTTGCAACCGAAGAATCCGAACTACTTTGGAACCACTTCGCCGGGCTTCCTCCCCACGCCACTAGCCGTAGGCTCCCCCGTTTACGTGATTAATCCCTTGGGAAGTGAAACCGTGGCGCCTTGGGATTCAACTTCGCCCTATGCGGATAAGCAATACAATATAGAGTTTGCGAGCAGTAGCCTGACCCTCCCGAATCCCTCACCAAGCACGTCGTCGATTTGGAATAATAGCCCGCTGAATAGCCTGACCTTTCCCGGGCCGCTTTATAAGTGGGTGCGCATCAATGCAGTCTCGGAAAAATCGCTAAACGTGCCCGTCGCTCCGTCGTATTCCACCCCCCCCAACGATTCCACGACACCAGTGTATTACGACGGCAGTCAACTGAACATTTCTGGCACCGGCGCAGAAGTGCTGGAACTGACGGCCCTTGCGGTGCTGCCAAATGGCAGCCAGAAGTTGGTGCAGTACCTGGCGGCTCCCACGCCATTGAATCTGACCTTCAATGCCGCGGTGACGCTGGATGGCAACGCGCCGCAATTTACCGTGGGGACATCGCCAAACTTTTGGGTGGGAGGAGCTGACCAGGGCAGCGTGGGGGCTTGCAGTCCGACGGCGCCCTCCGTTGCGGCTGTGGGGTACACCGCTGGTTCTCTATCTAGCTTTGAGCAGCCGACGAATCCATCGGGCGTTACCGCCGGTTTGCGGAATCACTACACGCCCTACACGGCTCCAAACCCAAACATCCTTCCTGTCACGCTCTCAGCGAATCTACAGACGGTGGCAGATCTCAATGCCCTGGTGCAATCAATTACTCAAAACGCGGACGTGGTAGTCAACGGCAATGCGACCCAGGCGAATATGCCGGGCGCCATGTCCGCGACGAATCTGATGACGATTGTCATTAACGGTGATCTCACCCTTAGCAGTTGGCACGGGACCGGTTACGGACTTCTTTTGGTCACCGGCAAGTTCACCTACGACCCGGATGCATCGTGGGACGGAATAATACTTTTGATCGGGAAAGGGTGGATGCACTCGTCCCAGGGCGCTTATACCACCACGCAAATTCAGGGGGCAGTGTTTCTCGCCAGGACGTTGGATGCTTCCGACAATCCTCTGCCGCTAACGTCTCCTCCGATATTTACTCCCATTGGGTCGGGTTCGCCCTCAGGTTTTGATTTTGGCGGCACTCCAAATACGTTGACGAATGGTATTTACTACAGCAATTGCTGGATCCAGGCCGCTATGCCGGTTTTACCTTACAAGGTTCTCTCTTTCCACGAAATTCCCCAACAATGAGAGGTTGCTCACCGATCGGTAGGTAAGCTCTTCTTTTTGCGATTCTGGTTCTGTTTCACAGCCTCTCGGCGACGCTCCCCATGTCCCCCCATGTCCTCGGCCCTTTGGCGCATGGAGTCGCGGGAGGCTATAATGAGCGGATGCCTAATCGTGGGGAAAGCATGCAGATGCACGGGACTACGGTGCTGTGCGTGCGCAAGGATAACAGGGTGGTGCTTATCGCCGATGGGCAGGTGACCATGGGCGATCACGTGATGAAGCACACGGCGCGGAAGACGCGGCGGCTTTACAATGACAAGGTGGTGGCGGGATTCGCAGGGTCCACGGCAGACGCGATCACACTTTTTGAACGGTTCGAAGGTAAGCTTCAGGAGTTTTCGGGGAATCTGCAAAAAGCCGCGGTGGAGCTGGCCAAGGAGTGGCGCAAGGACCGCGCGCTGCGCCACCTGGAGGCCTTGCTGATCGTTGCGGACAACAAAGGGACGTTCATTCTTTCCGGCAATGGCGACGTGATTGAGCCGGATGACGGGCTGGTGGCGATCGGGTCGGGCGGGACGTATGCGCTGGCGGCGGCGCGGGCGCTGCTGAAGCATTCGAAGCTGACCGCAAAGGATTTGGCGATGGAGGCCATGCGCATCGCGAGCGAGATTTGCATTTTTACCAACGCCAATTTTACAGTCGAAGAGCTCTAAGGATAGAGCGTGAACACACGCCAAGGCGTATTCGAGCATCAAAGGAACTGGGCAACTCATGACCAGTAAGGCTGAAAAAGAAATTGTCTATGCACCGGGCGGCAATGGCGCCGAGCCCGTCGAGGGGCAGGAACTGCTGCCCGCACTCGATGACATGACGCCGCGGGAAATCGTGGCGGAGCTGGACAAGTACATCGTCGGGCAGAACGCGGCTAAGCGCGCGGTGGCGGTGGCGCTGCGCAACCGCGTGCGGCGCCAAAAACTGCCGCCGGAAATCGCGGAAGACGTTCTGCCGAAAAATATTTTGATGATTGGGCCAACGGGTGTGGGAAAAACGGAAATCGCGCGGCGCTTGGCGCGCTTGGCGGGCTGCCCGTTCGTGAAGGTGGAAGCTTCGAAGTACACGGAAGTCGGCTACGTGGGGCGCGACGTGGAATCGATGGTGCGCGACCTGGTAGAGACGGCCATCGACATGATCCGCGAGGAAAAACTGGACGAAGTCGCGGACCGCGCCGAGCAAGCCGCGGAAGAGCGCGTGCTCGATCTGCTGCTTCCCCCGCTGCCTTCGCCGGTGCAAGGCACTCCAGAGACCGATGTTGCCGCGCAGCGCGAACAAAACCAGCGCACGCGCGAGAAGCTGCGCGCCCAGCTGCGCGAAGGCAAGCTCGACCAGCGCATGGTGGACCTGGAAGTGCGGGAGCGCGCCGTTCCCTCATTTGAAATTGTTTCCAACCAAGGCGTCGATGAAATGGACATAGGAAAGATGCAGGACATGATCTCCGGCATGTTCGGGCAGCAAAAGAAAAAACGCAAAATGAGCGTGGCCGACGCTTTCGAATACCTGATTCAAGAAGAAGAAAACAAGCTCCTGGACATGGACCAAGTGACGCGCGTGGCCGTGGAGCGCGCCGAGCAAATGGGCATCATTTTTATCGACGAGATCGACAAAGTGGCTGGACGAGAAACGGGCCACGGCCCGGATGTCTCGCGCGAAGGCGTGCAACGGGATATTCTGCCGATTATCGAAGGGACGACCGTCAACACGCGCTATGGGATGATCCGCACCGATCACATTCTTTTTATCGCGGCCGGCGCGTTTCACGTGACCAAGCCGTCTGATTTGATCCCGGAGCTGCAGGGCCGGCTGCCGATTCGCGTCGAGCTGCAGTCACTGAAAGAGGAAGACTTCATCCGCATTTTGACCGAGCCGAAGAATGCGCTCATCAAGCAGTACGTGGCGTTGCTGGAAACCGAAGGCGTCAAGCTGAACATCACGGAAGACGCTGTTGCGGCTGTCGCGCGGTTCGCCACCAGCGTGAACGAGCAGACGGAAAACATCGGGGCGCGGCGGCTGCACACCATCCTGGAAAAAGTTCTCGACGAAATTTCGTTTGAAGCGCCGGACTTGAAGAAAAAAAACGTGAAGGTGGACGCCGCCTACGTGAGCAAGCAGCTCGCGGACATCGTCAAGAACCAGGATCTGAGCCGCTACATCCTGTAGTGAGCTGAAACTGGAAGATGAAAAACAGAAAAGGGACGGCACTTCGCATTACGAGACGCCCGGCACAAAACGTCCCCCTTTTCTATTTTCTCATTTCCATTTTCTTATTTGCGGGCGGATGTGGGGCCCCGGGAGAGCCGGTCGCGCCGACGACGCCGGTTCCCGCTGCGATCCAGGACCTTACCGGGCGACAAGCCGGAGACGGCGTGCAACTGTCCTTCACTCTTCCGACGAGCGCGATCTCCGGAGAAAAACTGCCAGCGCCGCCCGCGGTTGAAATCCTGCGCGGAGCGGTAAGGCCTGACGGTTTGCCGGACCTTAAGTCTTTCCGGGTGGTCTACACGATTCCCGGCGCTCTAGTAGAAAACTATCGCGCCGAGGGCCGGGTGATGTTCATCGACCCCATCGCACCGGAAGGAACTAAGGCGCATCCCGGCGGCGCGGTCGCGTATGTGGTTCGCACGCGCGCTTCCGCGAAACGCGCTTCCGGTGATTCGAACGCGGTTTCCGTGCGGGTGTTCCCGGTTCCGGCGCCCCTCCCTTCGGTCGAGGCACGCGTCACGGAGACGGCGATCGAATTGAGCTGGCCGGTACCGACGGCTACGGCCGGCGGAGAGCCGGTAGCCAGCATCAGCGGATACAAAATCTATCGCGCGGAGATTGCGCCCGGCGCTTCCACTTCGCCTCCGCAAGGGATTCCGGCGAGCAAACCGGAAACGCGCGCTGCGCTACTGGCTAGTTCTGAAAGCAACAGCTACCGCGACACTTCTTTTGTTTTCGATCATACCTACGTGTACGCGGTGCGGACCGTCATACAGATCGAAGGCCAGGAGTTGGAATCATCGGACTCTCGGCCCGTGACCGTCACTCCGCGCGATAGCTTTCCTCCTGCCACGCCGCAAGGTCTGGTGGCTGCGTTACTCCCCGGCGCGGCCCCGGGCACCGTTCTTGTAGACCTCTCCTGGTCCATTAATCTTGAAACCGATCTGGCAGGGTATCACGTCTATAAGAGCGAGCAGGAGGGCACCCCGGGGCAACTCGTTACCCCCGATTTATTGCCGACGCCTGCGGTTCGTGATACGTCTATAGAGCCCGGCCACCGCTACTGGTATACCGTGACCGCCGTGGACCGCGCGGGGAATGAAAGCGCGCCAAGCGCGCCCGTCGCCGTCGAGGTCCCGCAAGCAACGCCGTAAAATCGGGTCGCACGACTGTTTGTATCTGGGAGCCCAGCGCTGCATGTTGCTACGTCAGCATCTGCCCGGTTATCGTTGGTTCCATGTCTTCCGCAACGCGGCCATGCGCACCGGTGTCTATGTGGGCGTTTGCATGACTTTGGTTTTCAGCGCCTGGCTGGTGATTGCCAATCACGCGACATTCTTGGAGCACTTTGCGATGGAGCGCAATATCGCCGCGACCGCGATTCTCTGTTTCCTCGCGGCCGTTCCTGTTTTCCGGTTTTTGCGTTTCCCCGCACATCTCCTGGGATCAAGTCTGGTGGGCTGGTCCATTTTCAGCTTGAGCTATGGAGGAATGTGCTTGGTCTTCCGTGGGCTCGGCAACCGGCTGAGCACGTTGCAAGTTTTTATGCTGGGCGCGGTCGTGTATATGATATTCGCGACGCTTTGCTGGATTGTTGGCGTGATCTGGAGAGCGCGCGAAACGCATGAGTCTCATCCCAACCACCACGCGAGCTGAGTACCAATGAAAATTTGCCGGTATGTGTTGAGCGACGCCTCCGCCGCGCACGCTGC
The DNA here is from genome assembly GCA_035510055.1 of Candidatus Cybelea sp. Classification (GTDB taxonomy): domain Bacteria; phylum Acidobacteriota; class Terriglobia; order Acidiferrales; family UBA7541; genus Acidiferrum. The sequence continues at coordinate 21,599 of DATKHV010000040.1, forward strand.
TTCGCCGCGCTATGGATTGATCGAAGGCGAAAACGTCACCCAGATCTCGGGAGCGCCGTGGGGGAAGTGGTCGCGCGGCTCGCATTCTGGGCGCCTTGCCGAAGTGCGACTGCTTGCGCCGGTGGAACCATCAAAGATCGTTTGCATCGGCCGCAATTACGCTGCTCACGCCGCGGAGCTAGGCAATGAAGTCCCCAAAGAACCGTTGATGTTCCTCAAGCCGCCCTCTTCCCTGATTGGTCCGGAAGAAGCCATCGTTTTGACAAAATTCTCGCAACGCGTGGAACATGAAGGCGAACTCGCGCTGGTGCTGGGGCGCCGCTGCTCGCAACTTAGCGATGCGGAAGACCCCTTGTCCTTTGTGCTGGGTTATACCTGCCTCAACGACGTGACCGCGCGCGATTTGCAAAAAACCGACGTGCAATTCACTCGCGCCAAGGGATTCGATACCTTCTGCGCCGCCGGCCCGCACATCGAAACCGCGCTTGATCCATCCAATGTGCTGGTGGAAACGCGCGTAAACGGAGCGCGCCGGCAGTCCGGGCTCACCTCACTGATGATCTATCCGCCGGCGTTTCTGGTTCGTTGGATTTCGCGCATGATGACCTTGATGCCGGGGGATGTTATCGCGACGGGGACGCCCGCTGGTGTCGGACCTTTGGTTGCCGGCGATACGGTGGAGGTTAGCGTTACCGGTGTTGGCGTGTTGCGCAATCCGGTGCATGCGCCGCAAGGGTAGTTTCACCTAGACCCTAGGGTTTCGGTAGAATACGCATGAGTGGGGCGTAGGCGAGTGGTGCCGAGACGCCCGGCCGCGAGCGAGTGTGTGCGCGCAGAGTCACCTGCGCGCGGTGCGCCATCCCACTATTTTAGATGAGGAGTCTGCTCGTTGAAGGAATTGTTCGCGGATTGGAAATTTGTTCTTGGCATGGGTGGCGCGGCGATCGCTGCGGTGGCCATGATCGCTTATGCCTTTTTTCGTCCGGCGGTGAATCCTGAGGAAGAAGAGCGCAAACGGCGGCTGCATTTGAATCAGATCGGCCGTATTGCTGAAGGGCAGATCGTCGAGCTGGTGGAGCGGCCACCGGAATCGCCAGAGGTACGCAAGGGTTTGTTCGGGACCAGCGCCGTGCCGCTGAAGGATATGCGACCGCGCCATCTCGTTTCCTACAGTTATTTGATTTCCGGGGTCAGGTATCAGACCGCGCAGGATATTACCGGGCTCGAAAGCCAGGTTCGGTTGGAGCGGCTGGTCGCCGGGCAACCCGCCAGCATCAAGTACGATGCCGCCAATCCCAGTGACTCCATCCTTGTTGCTGACGACTGGTCGGGTTTACGCTGAGCTTCGAAGCGCTTGCGCTGGGCCGCGAAGTGCTTAGGCTGATGGCCCGCCCGGTAACTGCCTTCTTCTGCGTTCTGCTTTTCATTTGGTTGCGCTATCCTTCTCCATGCCGATAGAGGGCGGCCCAATTCCAGTCCGATGAAGATGATTATCGCTTCCGCTTTAACGACTATCCTAATCGTGGCTTTGACCCTCGGCGCCATGTTCATTTTGGTGCAAGCCACGGAATACGTGACTTCGCTCGAATCTTCTCTGGAACGTGCCGTCGCCATGGGTGCGGAGCTGCTCTTGGGTGTCGTGCTGCTTCTGGGAACCACGTGGATCGCCACGCATCTCGCCGTGCGCATCTTCAGCTCAGAGGAATCTCCTTCCGAGGGAGGGCCTCTTGTCTGAGCCGAAGCCCAGCTTGATTCCTCAAGACAAACATCGCGACAGCATGGAAGAGCTTCGCCGCGTATCCGAGGAAGCGGAAGCGGGTGGCGGTCCCGAACGTCGCGAGCGCGAACACCAAGCCGGCAAGCTTACGGCCCGCGAGCGCATTCATCTTTTGCTGGACGAAGGCACCTTCGAAGAACTCGATAAATTTGTCCGGCACCGCTGCGTCGATTTTGGCATGCAGGAGCAGCGTCCCGCGGGCGACGGCTTCGTTACCGGCTTTGGCCGCATCGACGGCCGCCTGGTTTATGTTTTCGCGCAAGACTTTACGGTTTTCGGGGGTTCGCTCTCGGAAACCAACGCGCTGAAAATCTGCAAGATCATGGACCTTGCCATGCGCGCCGGAGCACCTGTTGTCGGACTGAACGATTCCGGCGGCGCGCGCATTCAGGAGGGCGTCGCATCGCTCGCGGGTTACGCGGATATTTTCCTGCGCAACACGCTCGCCAGCGGCGTTATTCCGCAGATCAGCGCGATCATGGGTCCTTGTGCGGGCGGCGCCGTCTATTCGCCGGCCATCACCGATTTCATCTTCATGACGCGCGAAACTTCCTATATGTTCGTCACCGGGCCCGATGTCATCAAGACCGTCACTCACGAGGAAGTCACCAAGCAGGAGCTCGGCGGCGCGATGACCCACAACGCCACGAGCGGCGTCGCCCACTTCGTCTCGAGGGATGATGCCGATTGTCTTGCCATGATCCGCGAATTGCTGAGTTTTCTTCCCTCCAACAATCTGGAGGATCCGCCCCGCCGCGTTACCTCAGACTCCCCTGCACGCCGCGAGGAATCGCTGAATACACTCGTTCCGCCCGATCCTCAGAAGCCTTACGACATCAAGGAGGCCATTCACTCGATCTTTGACGATGGTTATTTCTTCGAAGTCCACGAACACTTCGCGAAGAACATTGTAGTAGGCTTTGCGCGGCTGGATGGCCGGCCCGTCGGCATCGTCGGCAACCAGCCGGCTTTCCTTGCCGGCGTCCTGGACATCAACGCTTCCGTAAAAGGGGCGCGCTTCGTGCGTTTCTGCGACGCTTTCAACATTCCGCTCATCACTTTCGAGGATGTTCCCGGATTTCTTCCGGGCACCCAACAGGAGTTTGGCGGCATCATCAAGCACGGCGCAAAGCTGCTGTTCGCCTTCGCCGAGGCTACCGTTCCAAAAATTACTGTGATCACGCGCAAAGCTTACGGCGGAGCGTACTGCGTCATGGCTAGCAAACACATCCGCACCGATGCCAACTTCGCCTGGCCCACGGCGGAAATTGCCGTCATGGGCCCGCAAGGGGCTGTGGACATTGTTTACAAACGGGAATTGGCCAAGGTTCCCGAATCCGAGCGCGAAAAACTGCGCCAGGAAAAGATCGCCGAGTTCCGCGACCGCTTCGCCAATCCTTTCGTTGCGGCCGAACGCGGCTACATCGACGCAGTCATCGAGCCCGCCGATACCCGCGCCCGGTTAATCACTTCCCTTCGCGCCCTCGAGAACAAACGCGACACCAACCCCAAGAAGAAACACGGCAACATTCCCCTGTAGCCTTCTACGTCTGCCTCCTAGTTCGTGATAATCTCAATTCCCCAAACCTTGTCCACGGAGTTTCCATGCCGTCTCGAAAAATTGTTGCCGCTGGCATGTTCTTTATTTTCATAGGTGCGGCCGCAAGCGCGCAAAACAAGACCGTAGCCGAACGCCTGGGCTACCCGGCGGATTCCAAGCTGCTGATTGTTCACGCCGACGATCTGGCCATCGCGCACTCGGAAGATGCCGCCAGCTTTGAGGCGCTGGAGAAGAACGCCGTTACATCAGCGAGCATCATCGTGCCGGGCCCCTGGCTGACGGAAGTCGCGGCCTACGCGAAAGCGCATCCCGATGCCGACCTGGGCGTGCACTTGGCCCTGACCAGCGAGTGGAAAACGTACCGGTGGGGGCCGGTGGAATCCAAAGACAAGGTTCCCAGCCTCGTCGATGCCTCCGGCTATCTATGGCCGGAAACTCTTCCGGCGCTCCAGAACATCAAGCCCGAGGAAGTAGAGCGTGAAATTCGCGCTCAAGTGGAGCGGGCCATGGCCCTCGGAATTCACCCCACGCACCTGGACAGCCACATGGGCGTGCTTTTTTCGAGTCCGCCGCTTTTTGCCGTATACGTCAAACTCGCTCATGAATACAAATTGCCGTTTCTGGCTGTTCGGATTCCCAATGTTCCGCCGCAGCTTCTCTCGGTCCTCTCTGAAAAGGACATCGTTGTGGATTCCGTAGTCATCGCCAATCCCACGGTTCACGCGAACGAATGGCGCGACTTTTACGTCAACGCCGTAATGAACTTGAAGCCGGGCGTCACCGAAATCATCGTACATCTCGGTCATGACGATACCGAACTCGAAGCCGTGATGGAAGACCATCCAGACTACGGCGCAGCCTGGCGCCAACGCGACTACAATGCCGTCACCAGCGCCGAATTCAAGAAGGCCCTGGAAGAGAATCATGTCATCCCGATCAAGTGGAAGGATCTGAAGAAGCTAGTGAATTAGTTTCGCCGGAAGCACCAGCGCTCCTCGGATTCGTGGCGCCTGTTTCCCGTCATGCTAAACTCACACCGCGCTCCGTATTTTCTATGTTCAAGAAAATTCTCATTGCCAATCGCGGTGAAATTGCCGTGCGCATCCTGCGCGCTTCGAGGGAACTGGGCATCCGCTCCGTCGCGGTCTTCAGTGATGTCGACCGCAAATCGCTTCATGTCCGTCTCGCCGATGAAGCCTACCCCATCGGCCCGGCGCCTTCGCGCGAGAGCTACCTTTCGATCAACAAGCTTATGGACGTCGCGCGCCTCGCCGGTTGCGACGCCGTCCATCCCGGCTACGGGTTCCTTGCAGAAAACCCCGCGCTGCCGCGTGCCTGCACGGACAGGGGGCTCACTTTCATCGGCCCGCCAGCCGAAGCTATGGAAGCACTCGGCTCCAAGACAGCGGCCCGCCAGCTGGCCCGCCGCGCCGAAGTTCCCACCGTACCCGGGATAAACGATGCCATAGAAAATCCCTTCGAAGCGCAGGCTTTGGCGCAACGCATGGGCTACCCCGTTCTTCTGAAAGCCGTTGCCGGTGGCGGCGGCAAAGGCATGCGCCTGGTCTCCAGCGACGCAGAGTTCGATTCCGCATTCCGCGATGCTTCTTCGGAAGCCATGAACGCTTTCGGCAACGACCGCCTGTACCTTGAAAAATATCTCGAGCGGCCTCATCACGTGGAAATCCAGATTTTCGCCGACGTCCACGGCCGCGTGGTTTCTCTTGGCGAGCGCGAATGTTCGGTGCAGCGCCGCCATCAAAAAGTAATCGAGGAAGCGCCTTCGCCCATTGTCACGCCCGAGCTGCGGAAGAAGATGGGCGACGCCGCCGTGCGTCTGGCGCGTGCCGGCCGCTACGTCAACGCCGGCACCGTCGAATTTCTAGTGGATGCCAATCTCAATTTTTATTTTTTGGAAGTGAACACGCGCTTGCAGGTCGAACATCCCGTCACCGAGCAGGTTACCGGCCTCGACATGGTGAAACTCCAAATCGCCATTGCCGCCGGCCACCGCCTGCCCTTCGCCTGGGAATCCATCACCCCCCGTGGCCACGCCATGGAAGTTCGTCTCTACGCTGAGGATCCCGAAAATAACTTCTTTCCCTCACCGGGGAAGATCCTTTCGCGCCATGTTCCGAGCGGCCCGGGCATTCGCCTCGACGAAGGCGTCTACGACGGCTGGACCGTGCCCAACGATTACGATCCGCTTCTCAGCAAGCTCATCGCCTGGGGCAATAGCCGCGAAGAAACCATTGCCCGCCTTCGCCGCGCTCTCGACGAATACACCATCACCGGCATCAAGACCAACGTCGGACTTTTCCGCCGCATCCTGGTGGAACCCGATTTTCTGCGCGGCGAGATTCACACCAAGTGGCTGGATGAATTGCTGCGCCGGCCGCATTTCGCTTCGGCTTCCGTGGACGAGAATTCTCTCGAAAGCTCCGCTTCCGATGCCGCCACCATCGCCGCCGCGATCTGGCAGGCCAATCAATGGAGCCAGCGATCCGGCCGGAACTCTTCGGCTGCGGACCAGCCCTCGCGCTGGAAACAAGAGGGCCGCCGCGAACAATTGGACCGCCTGCCCTGAGATACGAAGTCCAAATCGCCTCCTCCAGCGCCGGAGGAAAAACCCGCGCCATTGAGCTGGAACGCGGTGGTTCCGGCTGGCGCATAACATTGGACGGCAAGGCAGTAGCCGTCGACGCCGTCGAAATCGCTCCCAACACGATTTCCGTTTTGCTTGACGGTCAAAGCTTCGAGATCAGCGTGACTCCGTCTCCCGGCGGCAAACTAAAACTCCAGAGCGGCTCGCATGAGTTCACCGCCGAAGTCATCGACCCGCGTGCCTGGAGCGGCCGCCGCCACGCTAGCGCCGAAGCCGAAGGCCGCCAGCAAATCCTGGCGCCCATGTCCGGAAAAGTCGTGCGCGTCCTAGTCAAAGCTGGAGATTGGGTTGCAGCCCGCCAGGGTCTTCTCGTGGTCGAAGCCATGAAGATGCAAAACGAAATCCGCTCGCCCAAGAGCGGTACCGTCGAGCGCGTCCTGGCCAAGGAAGGCCAGCCCGTCAACGCCGGCGAAGTTCTGTGTGTGGTAGCTTAAGCTCTACTTGATTTCGAGGATGCCTAAACAGGAGTGTTCGAAAATCTAGAGGGAAAAGTTTCTTTAATGCCCGCTGGGTCTTTCCGGCATAGTGGTTTTCGCCGCATCCGGCAATTTGCCCGCCGCCTCGACAACCTGCTCGGCAAGGAAGTTCGTCACCCGCGCCCCATCCCGAGCGATGGCTAGATAGGCAAGTCGCAGCAACTGCTCCTTGCGGTTGCGCAGCGTGTCGCGGATGGTTTGCTGCACTTGCGGTTCGGAAATGCCGCGCAGCCCGGGGGATTCACGGGCAATTAATTTCAGAATCAGGATGCGCGTTCCATCTTTCGGTTGCACTTGAATCGGCTGGCTGACTTGCCCGGCCTTTAACCCCATTACCACTTTTTTCAGCGCCGGGTCCGATTGGTTCAACGACGATTCCGGAACATAACCCAGGTCGCCGCCCGTTCCCGCGGTGTTGATGTCTTCGGAATAATCCATCGCCAACTGGGCAAAGTCCGCGCCGCTGTTCAGGCGGTCCATCAGCATCTTCACTTTGCGCTGCGCCTCGGCTTCATTGGTGGCATCGTCGTTCTTGCGGTTGCGAAGTTGCTGCTCTTTGCGGGGTGTAACCACGATTTGCGCGATGTGATATTGGGGTTCGGCTACGTTGAACTGCGCCTTATTCGCGTTGTAAAAGTCGGTGACGTCCTGGTCGGTGATAGTAATCTTCGCCACCACTTCGCGATTCAGCAATTTCTGTATGGAAAGCTGGCGCCGCAACTCGAGCTTCAGATCCTCCACGGTCATGGATTGATCCTTCAAGCGCCGCTGAAATTCGTCTTCGGTATAGGGGCTCTTCAGCTCGGTGAACTTATCTTCCACCTCGCCGTCGCTCGCTTCCAGGTTCAGCTTCTTGGCCTTCTCGAGAAGAATTTCGTTGTTGATCAGCTCGTCGAGCACGTTCAGCTTTTGTGACAGCGATTCTTCCAAGGAAGGCTCTTGCCCTTCCGGGTTAACCCGCGTGCGATAGTATTTGTCGACTTCGTCCCTCTTGATCTCTTTCCCGTTTACCACCGCCCACACGTCCGGCCCATGCTGCACTTCCTTGTTGCAGCCCGCGGCGGCGCTGAAAGCCATTGCTGCCAACGGCAGCCAGGCGGCGCGCTTCACTCCTCTGGAGTGGTTCATCGGATGCCCCAAGGAACACAGGTTCGCCACTGTCAAGTTCAAGGGTGGAGGCTCAGGCGGCTTTCTTTACTTTGCCGGCGCGGATGCACGCGGTGCAAACACGGACTTGTTTCCTCACGCCTGCCACGATCGCTCGAACACGCTTCAAGTTCGGATTCCACCGGCGCCGCCGCGTGTTATTCGCGTGGCTGATTACATTTCCATAGTGCGGCACTTTGCCGCAGAACTCACACTTCAGTGCCATTTTTCTTCCTGCTTCGGTTTTTATTTGGGCTTGGATTTCCTGTTCGAATGTCGCCAAACCAAGCTCTTTATTCTAGCAGACCCTTTACTTCCGGCAAAGCGCGCCTTTCGCGCCGAATAGTTTTACGAGGCCAGCTGATAGCGCGGTTTGCGTCCCGGATCGTTGCCCCAGGATTACTCACAACGTCGATGGACTTCCAGCACGGCCCTGCCGGAGCCTGTTCTTTCGGACGGGATTCAGTCGTGCGTCGCGTACCAGTAACGGCTCCAATCGTATTGAAATCACAAGGGTTTCCTCGAAAACAAAGGCCCTGCTGGCCGCCCGTACCATTGTTGACCCAGCCCGCACAACCTAACTTGCCCTTAGCGGGCGCCGAAGCAAAAGCGTTCGCGAAACCATGAGCCATCCAATGGACGACATCACCGGGGCCCTTCAGCCTGCTCCACTTACGGAGCAGGCCACTAACCGCCATTCGAGAACTCCGAATCGCTTGAGACGTTCGGCCGCATTCTTTCTCTTGCTTGCGGGGCTTTCCACTTTCGCCGGTTACCAGATCGCCCGCCTAGAAATTTCCCGGCCCAACTGGTTGCACGGTTCCCAGTTACCGACAAGGTCCGCACAAGCATCACCCGCCCTGGTGCCGGCATCCGATCTAAGCGTCGCCAATGCCGAGGTGGAAGCCATCAGCCACTTGGCTCCGCAACAGCAAGCCGAACGTCTTCTGCAGCTTGCCATCCAGCGTCCCGACCAATCTCTTGGCTTAATTGACAAAAATTTGGATTCCTGGCGCGGCCACCTGGAAGACACCGATCAGCTCTTCCATATCGTTCTTGCAGCTTTGGACGCCAACGATCCTCGCGTTCGCGTGGCGGCTGTGGAAATCGATCTTGTGGCCAACAACCTGAGAAAGTCGCAGCAAAGTCTCGAAAAACTCCGCAATCAAATTCAACACGATCCCGGCAGCCGCTCACTAGCGCTTTGGAGACTCGGCGCCCTCGGCAATCGCGGAGTTGCGCCCGCCAAGGTCTTGGCCTTGCTTGTTCGTTATTCTCACGATCCGAACCAATTGACGCGCTTCTGGGCTGTCGAAGGATTGGCCATGCTGGGTACCGAGGAATCCATCGACCCGCTTCTTTCGATTCTGGCTCATGATCCCGCGAAACAAATTCGCGAGCGCGCGGCCACCAACATCGCGCGTTCCGGCATGCTCACTAGTGAGCAGCGTCTTGCGGCCGTTCCCCAACTCCTCAATCTACTCGATGACGACTCGCTTGACGCCGAGACGCAAAACCTGGTCTACGCTTCTTTGCAAGTCATCACCGGCGCTTCCCTCGGCAAAAACCCCGAGGCTTGGCGCGAGTGGTGGGCCCATCACGACCAGCCCGAAAAAATTCATCGCGTTCCAAAAAATCTTCTCTTCGCCTGATTGCTGGCCGGCTACAACTCCCATCCCGGGCGTCGTTCCGGAACCACGAACTTCTGCGCGGCCTCCGAGTTGAGCACTTTCAGGTTGGTGCGATCCCAATTCAGTTTTTGTCCGGCACGCGCGGCGACGTTGCCCAGAAGCAAGGTTTCCGTGACCATTCCTGAAAACTCAAAATTCCCTCCCGGCTTGACTTTGCCTCCTTTCGAAGCATCGAGCCATTCCCGCTCGTTGCCCGGCGAACGCGGCAAAGTCTGCGGCGGCTGTTTGTAGGCATCCATCTTTGCTTGCGGAATGAGTTTCGGATGCGCGCCATTGAACCCGCACAGAATCTTGCCGCGGTCCCCCACAAACAGCAGCCCTTCGTCCATTTCTTCACCATCTCCCTTCAGGGGGCGGTCCTCTTCCAATTCCTGCGGGCGAGGAGGCTTTAATCCGCCGTCATACCACGTGAATTTCACCGCCGGCAGGTCTCCGCGCGCGGCGAAGTTGTACCGGATGATCGAAGCGAGCGGATAAGTCTCTTCGTAGCGCTCGCTCGAGCAGGCTTCCACGCTTACCGGCGCTTCCAGCTTCAACACGCGGAAAATCGTGTCATAACTGTAGGAACCCATGTCGCCCAAGGCCCCACAACCAAAGTCACACCATCCTCGCCACACGAACGGCACGTAAGCGTGGTTGAAAGAGCGTTCCGGGGCCGGGCCCAGCCAGAGATCCCAATCCAACCCATCCGGCACCGGTTGCGACTCCTTGGGCCTTTCCATTCCTTGCGGCCAATAAGGCCGGCTCGACCAGTTATGCACCTCGCGCACAGGTCCGATGGCTCCGTCCCAAATCCATTCGCACAAGAGGCGTGTCGCTTCCGAAGCTTGGTTTCCTACCGCGATCTGCGTTGCCACACCGGTCGAGCGCGCGATTTCGGCCAGCCGCCGTGCTTCGTAAATCGTGTGCGTCAAAGGCTTTTGGCAGAAGACATGTTTGCCCTTCTTCATGGCCGCCGCGGAAACAGCCGCGTGCAAGTTGTCGGTGGTGCACACCACCACGGCGTCGATGCCTTTTTCTTTTTCTAGCAGTTCGCGGTAGTCGCGGTACGCCGCGCATCCGTTGTATTTACCGGAAGTCTGCTGCCCGCCGTAATACGCGTTCACGATCTGCTGGCACGGCTCGCGCCCCGCCACGCCGCTCGTCACCCGCAACGAATGCGTCAACTGAATCGGCTGATCCGGGCTCAACCAGTCCCATCCGGAGTCCACTCCCAGAAGCTTGCGCACGGAGTTGCAGAATTCGTGAGTATCCCACTGCGGATGGTCCGCGCTGCTCTTGTTGGGGTCGCAGACTGCGACTCCTTGCACATCCGGTTCCTTCAGAAAGTGCAGCATGACGCGCAATCCCTGTGAACCCACGCCGATAAACGCAAGGTTTACCTTGTCGCTCGGCGGCACAAATCCCGGCCCGCCCAGCACATGGCGTGGCACGATCGAAAACGCCATCGCCGCCGCCGCGCTGTGCCCAAGAAACTTCCGCCGACTGCAACCTCGCTGGACTTGCTCATCAACATGCTTCATTTTTTTCATTTCCGCCCTCGGCACCATGGCTCCAGAAATTCTGCGGCAGATCAAATAGACTCCCGCCGTCGCATGAGGTCTCCCTTCGATTTCTTTCGCCGCGAGGATAGCACTCCGAGGGAATCCGAGGGAAGGATTGGCGTGGCGCAACGTTGCGCCAGAGCGATGTTCGGCCGCGAGCTTACTCGTCGCGCAATACGTTCATGGGTTCCACGCGCGCGGCGCGGATGGCAGGGGCCAGCGAAGCAATCGCTCCGACCACCAGCACGAGCAGAACCACGCCGGACATTGTCGCGACATCGGAGGAAGTCACGCCGTAAAGCATCCCTGACAGCACGCGTCCAAACATGGCCGCCAGCACGCAGCCCGCGCCGCAACCCAGAAGGGAGACTCCCAGGCCCTGCAACAAAAACTGCTTCACGATTTGTCCCCGTACAGCGCCCAGCGCCAGCCGCAGGCCGACTTCACGCCGCCGCACGTTTACGGAATAGCTCAGTGTTCCGTAAAGCCCCAGGCAAGCAAGAGACACAGCGGTGGCGGCAAAGAACGCCAGCAGAATAGTGCGCAAGCGGTTCTCCGCGAATGCTTCACTGAGATGTTCCTCCAGCGGCGTGATCTCGAAGACCGAGCGATCCGGTTCGATTTCATGAATTCTTTGCCGAAGCGCCTTAACCATTGCCATCGGTTCCGTGGCCGTGCGAACAAGGTAAAAAGGATCGGGATCGGCGGCGCTGGTGCACCAGTACACGGTTGGGCCAGGTTCGTGATCGAGGCCTGCTTCCCGGGCGTCTCCGACGATTCCTTGTATTTCACCGGGCGGCAAAAACGTGCTGCTGGGCACCTCCTGAAGATGGCGCCCCACAGCTGTTGATTCCGCGAGATAAGTGTTCAGAAAACTACGATTCACGAGAACGTTGATGGACTTGAGGGAATCCGGCGTCTTACGGCAGAGTTCGCCGGAAAGAAGCGGAATTTGCATGGTGGCAAAATATCCCGGGGAAACGAAGCGGCTTTCCGCGATGATCTTGCGTTCCGGATCTGCTTGGCCTTCGGCAAACTTCAATTCCAATTGATAGTGCGACGGGACCCCAGGAAGTGCCGCGGCAGTCGCTGCTGTTTCCACCCCAGGCATGTTGCCCAAGGAATCGATCGTGCGGTCGATTCGTTGCGTGAGTCCCTTCCAATCGGAGGTTTCACCGTAGGAGGCACTGACATGAAAGGTCAGGACGTGGCTGGGATCGAACCCGGGCGAGACGCGGCCTAGGGCCTGAAAGCTTCGCAGCAGCAATCCGGCGCCAGCCAGCAGGGTGACGGCAAGCGCCACTTGCACACCCACGAGCAGCCATGGCAGCGGATTGCGTGCCGACACTTGCGTCCGGCTGGCTTGCGCTAGCGACCTGGACATGTTATTTCGCGTGCCGCGAATGGCTGGGAACAATCCGCAGAGGAGAGTCACAACGACGGAACACACCAGCGAATAAGCCACGATTCGAACGTCGAGGTGAATCTCTTCGACGCGTGGCAAGTTTGCAGCAAGGGATCGAAACACCTTCGAGGCTGCGTTAGCTACAAGCAGTCCAAACGCGGCGCCTGCCAGAGCCAAAACAAAAACTTCGGTCACCAGCTGCGTCACGATGGCGGTGCGCGTACCGCCAAGAGAAAAACGGACGGAGATTTCGTGTTGGCGCTGAGCGGCACGGGCCAAAAGCAGTGCAATGATGTTCGTGCAAGCAATCAGCAGAAGCACAGACACGGAGCCAAACAGGATCCACAACGACCTCCGCACCCCGCCAATCGTTTTTTCCTTGAGTGGCTCGATTCCTACGGTCAAGTCCGCATCCGTTTTCGGGAATGCGCTGCCCAGCTGTTTTTGCACGGTCGCCAGGTTGGCGCGCGCTTGCTCGATTGTCACACCAGGCTTTAGGCGCCCAATCGCGAGGTACCACGTCCACTCCCTGTTTTGTGCGATGGGCGCATCGGGGGGGACGGCAGACCAGAGGTCAACGTCACGGTCAGGAAACAAAAAGGACGCCGGCATAATACCCACGATTGAAGAAGAATACCCGTTGATGCGCAGCTTCTTTCCGAGAGCGTTGGGGTCAGCTGCAAAGCGGCGGCGCCAGAAGCGATCGCTGATCAAAATGGCATTCGGACCGCCAAAGTGTTCTTCCTCGGCCGTGAAATCGCGGCCGAGCGCAGGTGAAATTCCCCATACTTGCAAAAAACGAGGCGTCACAAAAGCTTGTGTCACTTTTTCTGGAAGAGGGCCCGAGGTTTCTGAGTTGTCTTCTGTGTAATATCCGGTAATCGCCTGGAAAGTGGAATTCATCCGGTTCCAGTCTTCAAGACGGACGGGCGCCAAACGCGTTCGCGGACTCTTCGTCTTCGGATTGTACTGACGAAGTTCCATAAGCTGATCGCCGTTGGGAAAGGGCAACGGCCGCAGCAAAATCGCATCGATTGCCGAGAACACCGCGCTGTTCGCGCCAATCCCCAAAGCCAGCGTCAAGATCACCGCGAGCGAAAAAGACGGCGACTTGCGAATAAACCGGAAAGCCGATTTCAAGTTCGCCATCATGGTTTCAACGAAACTGAAGCGGTGAACGTCGCGCAATTCTTCCTTGATCTGTTCGCGCCCGCCGAATTCCAGCACGGCCTGCCTGCGCGCCTCTTCCCGAGCCAGCCCCTGCGCCATGTAGTCATTCACGAGCTTTTCGATATGAAAGCGAAGCTCCGAATCGAGTTGCGCATCGAGAGCGCGTTTATGGAAAAGTGATTTCCATCCGAACATGGTGGACTCCTATTCGGCGGTCTCGAGGATGTGGCCCACGGCGCCGGCCAGGCGGTGCCAGTTGGATTCCTCGCTCGCCAGTTGCTTGCGGCCCTTCGCCGACAATTCGTAGAACTTGGCTTGCCTGCCATTGTCGGACTCGCCCCACTCGGCGGCGAGCCACCCTCGTTTTTCCAGGCGATGCAACGCGGGGTACAGCGACCCTTGCTGCACTTGCAATACTTCCTTGGATATTTGCCGGATTCGCTGGGAAATCCCGTAACCGTGCACCGGGCCGAGCTCCACGATTTTCAGGATCAGCATGTCCAGCGTGCCTTGCAGCAATTCCGATTTCTCGATCGGCATTCCGCCTCCTAGACGCTCGACATATATACGCTCGCATAGGTAGATTGTCAAGGAGAGACGCGTTCGGCCTTGGCCGCCGCAACTGAAACGTGCAACCCTAAGGTTGCTTTTTGTCCGGCGCTGTGCCAATATGCAACCCAGAGGTTGCTTAACATGCAGGAGCGCATCGAGAAGCGCATCGAACTGAAAGCCCCCGTGGCCCGCGTCTGGCGCGCCCTGACGGATTACCGTGAGTTCGGCGAGTGGTTTCGCGTGAAGCTGGACGGCCCCTTCGTGCCCGGCCAGATCTCGCGTGGCCAGATTACCTACCCGGGCTACGAACACGTCAAATGGCAGGCCATCGTGCAGAAAATGGAGCCGCAGCGGCTCTTTTCTTTTACTTGGCACCATTCCTTTGATCCGAAAGCGGACATCACCAAAGAACCGACGACCCTGGTGGAATTTCGGCTGGAAAAGACCGCAGCCGGTACCCGGTTAACTCTCACCGAATCGGGCTTTGAAAACCTCCCGGCCGACCTCCGATGCGAAGCCTTCCGCCGCAATGACGGCGGTTGGACAGAGCAGATGAAGAATATCGAGCGCCATGTCAGAAAAACGTAGTCACAGCATGTCCAGCACCAGGCGGCAGACTCGCGCCCTCGTATTCTTCGCGCTGAGCGACGAGACTCGCCTACTGTTGGTGGCGAAGCTTTGTGCCGGGCGCCCCTATTCGATCTCTCAGCTCACTCGTGGTTCCCAGCTGACGCGCCAAGCCATCACCAAGCATCTGCGCGTGCTGGAAAAGGTAGGAATCGTGCGCGGCGTCCGCGCTGGTCGCGAGAGCCGCTTCCAATTCGATCCGCGGCCGATGGATGGAATCAAGGAGTATCTCGATTTCGTCGCCACGCAGTGGGATCAAGCGCTCGCCAGGCTAAAGTCGTTCGTTGAAAACTGAGTCTCTCTATGGGAAAGAGGCGAAGACGAAGGTCCTCGAGTCCCGGTCCTAGGGGCCGCGACCAGGCGTCCGCGCCGTTTTCGGCGTCAGACGGCAAAAATAGCTTGACCCTCCCCGCCCACATTCGTAAAACTGAGTTCGCCCTCCGCAAACCCGACCTGGTCCCTCCCAGGTCCAAAAGGATAATCATGCCAGCATCCGACCGCCGTAATGCTCGTCGTTTGATCATGAAAGTCCCTTTGAAGTTTCGTCCCCTGCAACATGGCGTTGACACTGAACAATCCGCCGCAGCCATGAACATCAGCAATCATGGAGTTTATTTCGCGACGGACCAAAAACTGCCTAAAGGGGAAATGATCCAAGTCCATCTGAAAATGCCGCGCGAAGTGATCGGCGACGACGTAGCCGAGTGGTGCTTCACCGGTCGTGTCGTGCATGTCGAATCGCTGAGCCCCACAAATGGCAAGCTGGGCATTGGCGTGCATTTCCTCTATTACGAAGTTCCTCGCGCCGCTTTGTAGCCGCGGGTGATAACCCGATGGCCGTTTCGCGCGTCCATAGTCCATAAGAGGTAGAGTACTCCGGAAAACTTCGGCAAGGAGGTCCCCATGAAACGCCGCGAATTCCTCCATCGCACCGCTTGCGCTGCGGGCGCCCTCTCTCTCCAGGCTTCCGTGTTCGCGCGCCGCGCCTTGGCGCTCACGCCTCTCCCGCGAAAATTCAGCGCTTCAGACACCGTCACTCTCGGCAAGACCGGCATCCAGACCAGCCGCCTCGCCATGGGCACGGGAACGGCCGGCTCCGGCCATCATTCGCATCAGACTGCTCTGGGCGTCCAAGGGCTCTCGGATCTGCTCCTCAACGGCTACGACCATGGCTTGCGCTTTTTCGATTCCGCCGACTCTTACGGCAGCCATCCCCACGTCGCCGAAGCCCTCAAGCACATTCCCCGCGACAAAGTTACCGTGCTCACCAAGACTTGGGCGCGCGACGCCGCCACCGCCCGCGCCGACCTCGAGCGCTTCCGCCGCGAGCTTGGCACTGACTACATCGACGTTTGCCTGATGCATTGCTTGACCGAAGGCGATTGGACCGATCGCTACAAAGGTGTGATGGATGTGCTCTCCGAAGCCAAAGAAAAGGGCCTCCTTCGGGCTCATGGATGTTCCTGCCACAACATCGAGGCACTGCGCACGGCCACAAAGTCTCCCTGGGTCGAAGTGCATCTCGTTCGCATCAATCCCATCGGCGCTTACATGGACGCGGATCCCGATACCGTCGTCGGGGTCATCAAAGAGATGCGCGCCGCCGGCAAAGGCATCATCGGCATGAAGATTCTAGGGCAAGGCGAGCTTCGCCGCCGCCAGGACGAAGCCCTTAACTTCGCACTCGGGCTCAATCTTTTGGACGCCTTCACCATCGGCGCCGAATCGCAGTCCGAGCAGGAAGACTTAATCCGCCGCATCGCCGCGGCCTAAGAGCCTCCCCAATCCCTTTTTCGTTGTAGGAAACTTCGGTGAACGCGTGTCCAACGAACATCCGTGGGCTCTTAGTCCGGCAAATTCTACGCGAGTTGTCAGCGGCTGGGAAACGGCCTCGCCGCTCTCTGCTGTTTTCACCAGATTTGTCCGCTCTGATTTCTCTAGCAACGCTCCGCCTGTTCAAGGTAGAATTTCTTGGTTGAAATAGTGTCCGTAGCAATTCGGACATCGGGCGCAGTCGTCCTTCAGAGACAGCGCCAAGGACAACGCCCATGTTCGTCCCGCAAGTCGCTGTACGAATTTAATCCGCCTCTAGCGCGGACCTGATTTTTCCCTCGTCTCTGCCATTCCATGTTCGCAGCCGCGTGTACGCGCCTGATTTCTGGCCGGCGCCCATGCAGATCGTTAAGGTCTATATGTCTTCGGAACAAACTGTTGCCGCCGCGGCCCCGCCCACGTTTTGGAGTTCCGTCCGCGAAGCTATCCGTGGCTCGCATCAGGACTTCACCGTCGGCAATCTTAATCGCGCGATTCTCCTGCTCGCTATTCCCATGGTTCTTGAGATGGTGCTGGAATCTCTTTTCGCGGTTGTCGACGTTTTCTGGGTCGGCCGCCTTGGCGCGGACGCCATCGCCACGGTCGGCCTCACCGAATCACTGCTCAGCCTGGTCATGGCTATCGGCTTCGGCCTCAGTCTTTCCACCACCGCCATGGTCGCTCGCCGCATCGGCGAAAAGGATCCCGCTGGCGCCGCCGTGGCCGGCGTTCAAGCTATCGCCATCGGCCTGGCCATCTCCGCGCTCATCGGGATTCCCTGCTTCTTTTACGGGCCGGATCTCCTTCGCCTGATGGGTGCTTCGCCGCAAGTCATTGCCGTTGGCTCCGGCTACGCTCGTATCGCCCTCGGCGGCAGTGCCGCGATCATGCTGCTCTTTCTCAACAATGCCATCTTCCGCGGAGCAGGCGACGCCGCCATCGCCATGCGCTTGCTGTGGGTCTCCAACATCATCAATCTCGTCCTCGACCCTTGCCTTATCTTCGGCTGGGGTCCTTTCCCCAAGCTGGGCGTCACCGGCGCAGCTCTCGCCACTTTCACCGGCCGCAGCATCGGTGTTCTCTACCAGTTTTACCGTCTCTTGCGAGGTACGGAGCGCATTCGGATCCTACGCCACCAGATTCATCTCAACTTCACCGTTTTGTTGCGCCTCTTGCGCGTTTCTCTTACCGGCATCCTGCAATTCGCCATCGCCCACACCAGTTGGATCGGTCTCGTACGCATCGTCAGCATCTTCGGCTCCGCCGCCCTTGCTGGCTACACCATCGCCATCCGCATCCTCATCTTTGTTCTCATGCCCAGTTGGGGCCTCAGCAACGCCGCCGCCACTCTCGTCGGCCAGAACCTCGGCGCCAAACAGCCCCAGCGCGCCGAAACCTCCGTCTGGCGCACTGGACTTTACAACATGGTTTTTCTCGGCATCATCGGCCTCTTTTTCATCATCTTCGCCGAACCCGTCATTCGCCTCTTCACCAGCGATCCCCTCGTCGTTCCGCTGGCCGTTTCCTGCTTGCGCATTCTCAGCTATGGCAACATCGGATACGCCTACGGCATGGTCATGCTCCAGGCATTTAACGGCGCGGGCGACACCGTCACTCCCACCATCGTGAATTTCTTCGGCTTTTGGCTCCTGGAAATTCCCCTGGCCTACTTTCTGGCGATTACCGCCCGCATGCACTCCAGTGGCGTCTTTTGGTCCATCGTTATCGCCGAAGGCGCCATCGCTGCCGTCAGTGTCGTCCTCTTCAAGCGCGGCCGCTGGAAAGTCCAGCAAATCTGACGCTCCGAATTGTTTTGAGAGCGCGCGAACGCCATTCCAATTTGTTTCTAGGTGGCCCCAGATGTCCTCATTCTTGCATAAGCGAAATCCATGAACTCCTAAGTCCATAGTAAATTTACTTTGACAACATTCTGCCGTTTTGCTACCTTCCTGCTCGGAAATTCCGGCGTTCACCCCACGGGACAGTGGGAAGGCCCGGGCTCCGTTTTTCTTGACTTCAAGAGATTCGCCGCTCCCCTCCCCCTGCTCATCTGCCCAACTCTCCCTTTCCATTCCGCGCCCGGAATCGAAAGGAGCTTATGGCCAAGTACACAGAACACGTCCCACTCAAAGGAAGTGAAAGAGTAGTTGTTCCCGGAGCGAAGGCAATTGGCGCCGCCCATCCCGACGAGACTCTCCAAGTCACCGTGCTCTTGCGTTCACGGCCGCAAGCCGAGGACGCCAAGACGAAAACCTCAAAAGCCACTGCCGCCGAGAAAGCCGCCGTGGAATCCTTGCTGCAAAAGCGCGCTGCCGAACGGCAGCATCGCACGCGCGAACAGTTCCTCGCCCAGCGCGGAGCTTTACTAGAGGACATGCAACTGGTAGAAGAGTTTGCTGACGAGTACGGACTCAGCATCTCGGACACCAACCAAGCCAAGCGTTCCGTGACCCTGTCCGGCACAGTCGCCAACTTCAGCAAAGCTTTTAACGTCGAGCTTTTGAATTACGCCCTTCCGGAAGGGTCCTATCGCGGTCGTACCGGGCCCGTTAACATCCCCTCGGAACTCGATGGCATCGTCACGGCCGTTCTCGGACTCGACAACCGTCCGCAAGCGAGGCCACATTTTCGCACGCACCACCCGGCCATAGCCACGCATGCCCGGACCACGCAGCCCGCCGGCACCTTCACACCCGTCGAAGTGGCGCAACTTTATGAGTTCCCCGCGAATGCCGATGGCAACGGCGAATGCATCGCCATTATCGAGCTGGGCGGTGGCTATAAAGCGCGCGACGTCCAGACCTACTTCAAATCCACCTTGAAAATGACGCCCCCCAAAATCCTCGCCATCTCCATCGATGGGGGAAACAACAAGCCCACTGGTGACCCCAATGGCCCCGATGGCGAAGTCATGTTGGACATCGAAGTGGCCGGCGCTGTGGCACCCAAGTCGACGCTCGCCGTTTATTTCGCCCCCAACACCGACCAGGGCTTCTACGATGCCATCGCCGCCGCTGTTCATGACACTCGCAACAACCCCTCGGTCATCTCCATCAGTTGGGGCGGCCCGGAGTCCTCCTGGAGCGAGCAATCCCTTACCCAATTCAATATGTTGCTCGAAGACGCGGCCACTCTCGGTCTGACCGTTTGCATTGCCTCTGGCGATAACGGTTCGACCGATGGCCTCACGGACGGCTTGCAGCACGTGGACTTCCCGGCATCCAGTCCTTACGCCCTAGCCTGTGGCGGAACCAATCTCACCGCCGCCGCCGGTAAGTACGGCAACGAGGTTGTCTGGAACGAACTGACCAATCAGGAAGGCGCCACCGGCGGAGGCGTCAGCGACGTTTTCCCCAAGCCCGCCTATCAATCCAACGCCAACGTCCCGGCTTCCGCGAACCCTGGCAATTTCGTCGGCCGTGGCGTTCCTGACGTTTCAGGTGACGCTGACCCGGTCACTGGCTACGATGTCTACGTCGATGGCCAGGCTTCGGTCATCGGCGGCACAAGCGCCGTCGCTCCACTTTGGGCTGGCCTCAGTGCTTGCATCAACCAATTGCTCGGCAAACGAGTGGGCTCGCTGACCTCCCTCGTTTACTCGCAGATCGCGCCGGCCACCGGCTCCTTCCACGACATCACCACCGGAAACAACGGTGCCTACTCCGCTCGCACCGGCTGGGATGCCTGCACCGGCTGGGGCTCCCCAATCGGCGCGGCGATGGCCTCGCTTCTCACCGGGAAAACCGTGCCGGCAGCTAGCGGGCGAGCTTCTGCCGCCAAGGGGTGACCGTCTCTGCTCAATTGCAAACCTTCACTAGTGAAACACAAGCGAGCTGCTTGCTCTACCGAAGACCGCCCCATTCTTTGGTGATCAGAGGATGGGGGTTCTTCTTGTTCATTCGACCACGCTCCTGCAATCTGCCCAATCTGCTCGTGTCCCTTCCCCTCGGCCCTTCTGGGCGTATAATCTCCGCCAAGCGGCAGGAGGTGCCGGCATGGCCAAAACCAAACAATTCATGATCTCCGTTGACAATCATCCTGGTGCAGTCGCCGAAATCGCCAAAACTCTCGGGGGCGCCAAAGTAAATATTCTTTCTCTGCTTGGAACAGTTCAGGGCACCGGCGGCACGGTGCAACTCCTCGTTGATGACGCGCGTCGTGCAAAAAAAGCGCTCGACTCCGCGCGCATCTCCTATCAGGAAACGCCCGCCGAATTGCTCGAGTTGCCCAACAAACCCGGCACTTTGGCGCAGTGCCTCGATAAACTCGCGGCCAAAGGCGTCAATCTCTCTTCCATCCACGCCACCGCCGCGAAAGGCGGCAAAAAAGCCGTTATCGTCTACACCGCGGAAGCCGCTGCAAAGGTTGCTACTGCCACCGCGTAAGAGCGTCTCTCTTCTTTCATGATTTTTCCGCTCGTCAGGCGCGGAGTGCTCGTTCCCGGCGAAGGTGCAGGATTTTGTTTCGTGGGGTTAGAAATAAACACAAAGAAAACGAACAGAAAGATTTTATGGAGACGGTCATGAAGAAAACGCTTTGTCCCGCGCTGTTCCTCTTCTTCGCAATTCTTTATTGCGTCCCGCCCGCAGGAGCCCTGGATAACGGCTTGGCTCTCACTCCTCCCATGGGCTGGAACAGTTGGAACCGCTTCGCCTGCAAGGTCACCGAGGATCTCGTCAAATCCGCCGCCGACGCCCTCGTCAGCAGCGGCATGAAAGACGCCGGCTACCAATACGTGGTCATCGACGATTGCTGGCAAGTCAGCCGTGACGCTGCCGGCAACATCGTCGCCGATCCGAAAACCTTCCCCTCCGGCATTAAAGCCCTCGCCGATTACGTCCATTCCAAGGGCCTGAAGTTCGGCATCTATTCCGACGCCGGCACGATGACCTGTGCCAAGCGTCCCGGCAGCCGTGGCCACGAATATCAGGACGCTCTCCAATACGCCGCCTGGGGCGTCGACTATCTCAAATACGATTGGTGCAACACCGGCACGGAAAACGCGCAAGCCGCTTACTCCACCATGCGCGACGCGCTTCAAGCCTCCGGCCGCCCCATCGTCTTCAGTCTCTGCGAGTGGGGCAGCAACAAGCCCTGGCTGTGGGCCACCGAAGTCGGCAACCTCTGGCGCACCACCGGCGACATCGCCGATTGCTGGGAATGCAAAAAAAACCGACTGAGCTGGACGCAGATACTCGATTTGCAAGTCGGCTTGGAATCCTACGCCGGCCCCGGCCACTGGAACGATCCCGACATGCTCGAAGTTGGCAACGAAGGCATGACCACCACTGAATACCGCTCCCACTTCAGCCTCTGGTGCTTGCTAGCCGCTCCCCTCATGGCCGGAAACGATTTGGCGAACATGACTCCCGAAATCAAGGAAATTCTCACCAACAAGGAAGTCATCGCCGTCGACCAGGATCCCCTCGGCATGGAGGGCCGCCGCGTCCGCAAAAATGGCGACGCCGAAGTCTGGGCCAAACAAATGAAAGACGGCAGCCGCGCCGTCGTTCTGCTCAATCGCGGCGCCTCCGACGCCGACATTTCCGTCTCCTGGGAAGATCTCGGCTACCCCACCCATCTCTCTGCCAACATCCGTGATCTCTGGGCAAAAAAAGACCTCGGCAAATCCACCGCCACATTCAGCGCCAAGGTGCCCTCGCACGCCGTCGCCATGCTCCGCGTCACTCCATAACTGTGTCGCCTCTCTTTCTTTTTCTTCGGGCGATTTAACTGGTCAGCACCTGGTCGAGTAGTTGCCCGACCGCCCGCTGCGCCTCGAGGATGGAGTAGCGATGATCCATCGCCCCGGCCAAATCTGTATTCGCGAATGCGATCCTGCCGAACGGCGCGCTCCGCAATATTTCTCGTGGTGCAGGTTGTCCGTTTTTCCCGAAGAAGAATCCCGGCTGAGGGTTCAGATAAGCGTGCCCCCACCGGTTCAGCACGATTCCCGCAATGTCCCTCTGCGCATCGAATCCCGCCCCCGCGAACATTTCTGTGAACTGCTCGCGAATGCGCCGCTCGTACTCGCGGAACGATGTTGTCAACATTTCTTCGCGCCCTCGATGCCCCTGCTCTTCGGTCGAAGCTCCTGGATAGGAATAGAGAATCTTAAGCGTGAGCACGATCGATGAGTCCGGACTGATGGTAGGCTCGACATCTCCGCACACCGCCATCCGCCGCACGTCCATGTAATTCCCCATACCCTCAAACCAGCGGCATCCCGTGATTCCCATTTTCTGCAGAAATCGCCAGTTCCGCACCGCTACATTCGCCATCATGCACGGCGATCGGTAGAACTGCGCGTACGCCTTCCGTTGCGCCTCGGGCAAATCCTTGAGGATGTGTTTCGCGGTCCAACTTCCCCCAGCGACCACCACTGACCGCGCCTTCACGCGAAAGACTTTTCCATCTTTCAGATAGGCAATCGAAACGGTCCCAGCCTTTGCTGGTTCGCCATCATGGTTCACCGAAAGCGCCGTCGAAGAAAGCCTCAGCCGGGCCGGCGCGCCGGGCACATCGAGCGCCGCGAAACGCACAGTGTTGCGCGTGACGTCATCCACCGATGCCCCTCCGTCCAGCGCTGCCGGTATCAGCGCCTTGAGCATCAGCCGGGCGATGGTGGTATTGCCACCCGGAAACATCTGCACCGCATCGCCCGAACCGTCATCCCAGGGATGCAGCAAGTCGGCGGCATACTCGCAGAATGCCGACAACGCATCCGGGCCGAGCCCTGAGCCACCGCCCTCGACGGGCGAAAGAAACGTTCGGATCGTCTCGCGAGACAGGCCATATCTCTCCATGAAGTGCTGTTCGAGTGTAACGGCATCCAGTTTGCGTGAGGCTTCATCGCCCTCATATTGCGGTGCCTCGAACTTGGATTCGCTTGCCGCCGCTCCCGAAAACCACCGCAACAATTCACGCCGCTGCGCTGCCGAGACCGGCGCTCCTTCCATCTTTTTCCCCAGCGGATCGATCAGCCACAATCCGTTCTTCTGTCCGAATTTCGCGCCGAACCAAAAACCATACTGCCCGCGGCGCAACCCCGCGGACTCATAGGGCGTGCTCCCCACCGCCATTGCCGGCTGCCCGCCAGCCCATTTCTGGTAAGTCAGCTTCGGAGTGCGCAGCCCGATCGAGTCGTAAAACCGTCCGATAAGACTGTGCGGGAAAGGAACAAGGTAGATTGCCGAACCTTGATGGGCAATCAGCCGTTGGCCATCAACCTCGAATTCATTTTGTTTGGCTTCCCCGCCGAAGATGGGGTGATTCTCCAGGATCAGGCAGGTCTTCCCAAACCCTGCTTGGCGTTGAAAAAACAGCGCGGCTGCCAGACCGCTGATTCCGCCCCCCACCACGGCACAATCGTAAGTCTCGCCCGTCTCGATGGTGTCCGCAGGCAGTGGATCGTAAGCGCCATCGCGCATTTTGTGCCCTGCCTGCATGACTTCAAAAGTATTGCCGTTCGAAGTTCTGTATTCTCCGACTCCCGCATAGCCGGTCCAATCGTCAGCTCCGCCCGCAACCCGAGAACGCGCTGTTATTCGCGACGCCATCAGTTCGGCTGGCGAAAGCCCCTCAAGGAGCATCGCGCCAGACGCCAGCAAAGTTGCGCCAAGAAAGTCGCGCCTCGTGATGGAGCCATCCATTCCAAGCGTGCATTCACTGATCCGGAGTTTTTTCATGTTCGCAGGAAGCTTCGCTGCCCCGCATTATAGCCGCATAGCCACTCTTGGCTCTGCTCGTTTCCCATGTAGAAGCGGCTTTACGCCGCCAAATCACGGTCCGAGATTCTCCTCCTTCAACATCCACCCGCCGGGTTCTCCGCTCCTTGCCTCTTCCTGTCTCACGCCGACCGTGGTAGGCTGGACACACCCACCCACAGTTTCCAATCCAGCTTCGTGCCGCTGCTTCTGTAAGTTGATTATTTTGTATTAGTTAATGGCTAGCCCATCCGGCAGCCTGGTTGCTCCCTAGGCCTCGGAAATCCAAGCGCGCGCTCCGTGACCCAAAGCCCAGCGCTCGCCATCTAAAAGGAAAGGAGGCTCCCGCAATGTCTTTCCTCAAGCGCTTCTTCCGAGCGCTTCTTCGAGGCCTTCTTCGCGTCACGGCCTTCGTCCTGTTCGTCGTATCTTTTGTCTATTTCGGGGGCCTCCTCTGGACTCTAGACCTCCCAGCTCCGCGATACGCCGCTCTCGCTGCTCCAAAAATCCAGGACCATCGCCTGATCCTGCCATTCTCTCCCGGCGTACCCAGCGCAAAAGTCGCCACTTTCCACGATCAGCTCGAAGCCTTCCTCCATTTTGAATATCTTCGCGGCCGCGAAGCTCGCGACGGCGCCGACACTTCCCAAATCCTGCTTACCGCCGTCGATACTTCTTCCGGCCCGTCCTATGAAATCTTCGTCGTTTGCGATAACGATTTGCTCACCGCCGTCTCCCGCCTTTCGCAACTCGAAGGCCGCAACCTCATTTCCAGCTATGAGCTCACGACTTGGACTTACAAGGACCTCTCCTATTACGAGCAGCAAAGCCACACGTTCGACGTTGCGTATGGTTCCCCCACGGGCCAGAAGCTCGAATCCCTCAATTCCTTTCAGCTTCGCCCTGCTTTGGCGAGGTTTCTCGTTTTCAAATCGCAAACTGACAATCGCGTGCTTTATGGCAGCGAGTCCGCTCCCCGCCCTCTTACCCGCGATCAAGCCACTCAGCTTGCTTCCGACATTCTCGATGTCGCCCACTTCTATGATCTACCGCTGGATTACTTTCTCGGCGTCGGCGCCATGGAAAACGACTACATGGACGTCAACGGCGATCTGGAGCATGCCGTCTGGAAGAAGCGCGCGCAGCGCGACGACATCGTTCTTCGCCGGGGTCGCAAGCGCGTCATGGTCAGTGACTACGCCATCGGCACCTGGCAAATCACTCGTGAGACTCTCCGCGCCGCTCATCACCTTTACGTCAAAGACAAACGCGACTATAGCCTGCTGCCCGCTCGCCTACGTCCTCCTCGCGTGCTCAACCTCAATTCCGTCGATGACGCCGTGCTCACCACCTATGCTGGCCTGCTCCTCCGCGGCCTCCTCGATCATTTCGGCGGCGATGTTGACAAAGCCACGGGCGCCTATAACGGCGGCGTTAAGACTCCCAATCCCGCTTACGCCGCCGGAGTGAAAACCGTCGCCGAATACGCCCGCCGCGTTCTCGAGCACGCTCCTACTCAGGACGACTCCGCTCCTGGCTCGGCACAGAACGCGAATGCCTCCGCAACCGATCTCGGCACCGACGCCGCCCCAACCACGCCCCAACAAAAGCCACCCTACCGCAGCGCCGACGACTAACTAAGCCCGCTTCTCGCATGGAACTGCTGGCCACCGTCCCGTTGCTAAGATACAAGAGTGGCGTCAGTCACCTTCCGGGTACTGTCCATTGGCCGGTTTCGCCCTGACCACTGAGGTTTGCAGACCAACACCCATTAACTCCCATAGAATCAAATTGTTACAGAAACAGGAGGGACGGGGGCTTTTCTCGATTGCCCGTTTTTCCTTTCCGCCGCTCCCTGTCTCAGTGGCGATTTCTCCGTCGGCACCCGTGCACCCGGGAAACAAACGCAGTCCTTGGACGTCCTACTACGTTGAGTGGGGGTGGCGCTATGGGTGGTAACTTCCAGAAGGACCTACGGGGTGGGTTGCGGATACTGAGGAAGAGCCCTGGCTTTGCGTTCGTGGCGGTGCTTTCGTTGGCGTTGGGCATCGGTGCGAATACCGCGATCTTCACCATCATCAACGCGGTCTTCCTGCACCCTTTGCCGGTGGAGGAGCCTGCGCGACTGGCTGAGATGTTCACGCGCGACACTCTGACGGTCGACACCAACGTCAATTTCCAGATCACGCCCACTTCGCTCCCCAACTACGAGGACTATCGCGACCAGAACACTGTTTTCTCCGGCTTGGCGCTGGTCACTTTTCCCATCCCGCAGAATTGGGGCGGCCAAGCCGAGCCGAAACAGCTCAACGCCTCGCTGGTGAGCGGCAACTTCTTTGACGTTCTCGGCGTGAAGGCTTATCGCGGGCGAACCTTGATCGCCGATGGAGACAAAAAGATTGGCGGCAACCCCGAAGTTGTCCTGAGTTACGCTCTGTGGACCCGGCAATTCGGCTCCAATCCCAACGCCATTGGCCAGACAATCACACTGAATGCCACTCCCTACACCGTCGTGGGCGTGGCGCCTCCGGGTTTCAAGGGCATCGTGTCACTCGGCCGGCCGGACGTGCTCTGGATTCCCATCACCATGCGCGATTACGTCCTCACCGGACAGCTCAAGGCTCTCGAAAACAACCGGCGCTTCCGCTGGACCTCCATCGTTGGCCGCTTGAAGCCGCAAGTCACCGTCGTCGAAGCGCAAGCCGCAATGAAAACCATCGCTGCCGGCCTCGAAAAGGAATATCCCCGCGACAACAAAGGCCGCACGGTCGAACTCTACCCGCTGAACCAGTCCGCCCTGGGCATCAATCAGCGCGGCCAGTTCTCGCTTGCCGGCGGCGTGCTGATGGGCGTGGTCGGCCTGGTCCTGCTAATCGCCTGCGTTAACCTGGCCAATCTGCTGCTCGCGCAAGCCTCCAAACGCGAAAAAGAATTGAGCATTCGCGCCGCGATGGGCGCTGGACGCTTTCGCTTGGTCCAGCAACTCTTGACCGAAAGTACCGTGCTCTCGCTCCTCGGCGGCTTAGCTGGTCTGCTGGTGGCGTTTTGGGGTCGCAGTGTGCTGTGGTCCTTCCGGCCTCCGTTTCTGCCCGATGGCTCGATCGATCTTTCCTTCGATTCCCGCGTATTGGGATTCACCGTGCTAATTTCCCTGCTGACCGGGTTGCTGTTCGGCATCATTCCGGCCATCAAGGCTTCCGGCACGGACATCAACGAGGTTCTAAAGACTGGCGGACGCGGCGGCGCGCTGGGCTGGACGCATAACCGCCTGCGCGGCTTGCTCGTGATTTCGGAAATCGCGCTCGCGCTCGTGGCGCTCGTCGGCTCCGGACTATTTCTGCGCAGCATGCAGAACGCTCAGCAATACAATCCCGGCTTCGAGTCGCAGAACCTGTTTCAAATGGTTTTTGATCTCGGCGCCCTTCGCTACGACGAGAATCATGGACAGCAGTTTTTCCGCGACGTCATCGAGCGCGCGAAAACCGTGCCTGGTGTCGTGGGAGCCTCGGTATCGGCTAACGGCATTTTCGGTGGCGGCATCTCGGCCACCGTCTTTCGGGAAGGAGAGCAGACGGACCCCAATAATCGCGGAACGCTCGTCAATCTTGATGAAGTGACGCCCGGCCACTTCGACACGATGCGCATTCCGCTTTTGGGTGGCCACGACTTCACTGACTTCGACCGCGATAACACGACGCGCGTCGCCGTTGTCAACCAGGCTATGGCCAATCTGCTCTGGCCGGGCCAAGAAGCAATCGGAAAACGTTTCGCGGTCGTGCAGGAACCAAACCTTGTGCAGGTTGTGGGCGTCGTAGGGACTACCGTAATCAACCAAATCGGCGAGGATCCCCAGCCGGTGGCGTACTTCCCGATGCGCCAGCAATATTCGCCTTTCGCGACGCTCGTGGTGCGCACCACCGGCAACCCGGAGTCGTTGCTGGGGGCAGTGCGTATGCAAGCGCAGCAGCTCGACAAGAATTTGGCGTTTACCAACGCCCAGACAGTGCAGCAGATTCTGGGGCAAGGGCTGTGGCCCGCACGCATGGGCGCGGCATTGCTAGGGCTGTTCGGCGCTCTGGCAATGATTCTTGCGTCGATTGGCATCTACGGCGTACTGGCGTATTCCGTGGCGCAACGAACTAGCGAAATCGGCTTGCGCATGGCGCTCGGCGCGCAGCCGCGCCAGGTGCTTGCACTTGTGCTCAGACAGGGCATGCTGTTGGCGCTGATTGGAGCTGCCGTGGGGATCGTGGTGGCGTTGCCTGTGGCTCGTCTCGCTTCGGGCCTGCTTTACGGTGTAAGCACCACCGATCCGCTCACGTACGCGGGCATCACTTTATTGCTTATGGGCGTCGCGATGCTGGCTTGCTACCTTCCCGCGCGGCGCGCAACCCGCATTGACCCGCTCGTGGCCTTGCGCGTCGATTAGCTAGTCGCACCGCAGGAAAATCATGGTCGTGACGTTGCCAGAGAATTGGACGCGCGATGTTGCAAGGACATTCGCCAGCATTCTTTTTCCGCCGCGTGTTTCCATTGACATGCAGCGCTAACCAGAATACCTTTCGGCACCGATGAAATTCCTCGTCGAGCGCCGATGAAAAGCAAATTTCTCGCCGCGGCTGGCATCGCGGCGACCATGGCCATCGCGGCATCGTTGCTCGCCGGGGCTCGGATCCTACCGCTGCCCGCGTTCGTCCCGGCGATTTTGCGTTGGCTGGCCATTTTTTTTATCGCCGCGTACGCCACGTCGCGCCGCTCGTTGACAACGTGGATTCTTGTCGGCCTTCTCGCCGGCGCGGAATTTGGCCACGACTGGCCTTCCGTCGCGGTCAACTTGCAAGTCGTCGGCACGATTTTCCTTCGCTTGATCAAGGTAATCATCGCGCCGCTGCTCTTTGGCGTCCTCGTGGTTGGCATTGCCGGCCACTCGGACTTGAAAAAAGTTGGCCGCCTCGGCATCAAGTCGCTTATTTATTTTGAAATCGTTTCCACGCTCGCGATGCTGATCGGTTATGCTGCCATCCACATCAGCCGCGCCGGAGAAGGCGTGCGGCTCCCGGCGGCGGCGCAAACCTTAAATGTTTCTCCCCACACGGCAACGCAACTGCTCACGGATATTTTTCCGGAGAACATTGCGAAATCCGTCGCGGAAGGCCAAACGCTGCAAATCGTCGTGTTCAGCGTGCTCTTCGCGATGGGGCTCATTTTGGTTCCTGAAGCAAAGCGCCGCCCCATGCTGACGTTTGCGGAAAGCCTTTCGGAAACGATGTTCAAGTTCACGAACATTGTGATGTATGCGGCGCCCCTCGGCGTGTTTGGAGCCGTAGCTTATACCGTTGGCCACTTGGGATTGGGAGTACTGCTGCCGTTGCTGAAATTGCTCGCGACGATGTACATCGCGCTGGCGTTTTTTACCGTTTGCGTTTTGTTGCCAATCATTCTGTGGACGCGCATTCCTCTAAAACGTTTCATCGAGACAGTGGCGGAGCCTGTCACGCTGGGATTTGCGACCGCCAGTTCGGAGGCCACGTTGCCGCGCGCGATCGAGCAATTGGAATCGTTCGGCGTGCCGCGCGAAATCGTGGCGTTCGTACTTCCGGCGGGCTATAGCTTCAATATGGATGGCGCGAGTTTGTATCAGTCCCTGGCGTTGTTTTTTGTGGTGCAAGCCGCGGGACTGCACCCCAGCTTCGGTCAGCAAGTATTAATGATTCTGACCCTGCTGATCAGCAGCAAAGGAACGGCCGGCGTAGCGCGCGCTTCGTTCCTAATCGTTTTTGCCGCGGCTACTTCGTTTCATTTGCCGATGGAGCCGCTGTTTCTTCTCTTTGCGATCGATCAGTTGATGGACATGGGCCGAACGGCGGTCACGGTGCTCGGGAATTGCGTGGCCTGTGTCGTGATTGCGCGCTGGGAGGGCGAATTTCCCGCGAAAGCTGAAGCGCCTGCCTGAATAGGGCGACCCGAGGATGACGTTGAAGGTGCGGATGAAAGAAAAGCGCCGGCCCTTCGCAACTCCGGGCTTCCCAGCCGCCGCACTCCCCTAGCTGATGTATATTGCCAACCGCACACGGAGGAGGGGTTTACCATGGAACTATGGTCGCGTCGTAAATTTTTTCTGACTTCGCTGGCAGGGAGCGCGGTTGCCGGCGCCGGGAAACTGTTTGGGCGGACGCCGCCGAGCGGCGGCGAAACCGACACTTTTCTGAGCTTGGCGCCGGGCGTGCAGGGAAAGCGGCCGCTGATTATTTCGAGCGCGAATGGATTGCACGCCCTGGGCGCTGGGATGGACATTCTCAAAAAAGGTGGGGACACGCTCGACGCAGTCGTTGCCGCCGTCACCATCGTGGAGGACGATCCAAACGATGACTCGGTGGGCTACGGCGGACTACCTAACGAAGAAGGCGAGGTGGAGTTGGATGCCAGCGTGATGCACGGGCCGACGCATCGGGCGGGCTCGGTGGCAAGCGTGCGGAGGATTAAAAATGTTGCGCGGCTGGCGAAGACGGTGATGGAGAAAACCAATCACGTCATGATCGTGGGAGACGGAGCGCGCCGATTTGCGGTGGCGGAAGGATTCGAGGAGATGAATCTGCTCACGGAGCATTCGCGGAGGATTTGGCTGGCTTGGAAAGCGGCTTCTTCGATGAATTGGCGGCCCGGAATCGATTCGCCGGAATGGAAAGAACATCTTTCCGCGATATTTGATGGCGATGAAAAGCAGATGGCTTATGCGGAGCGCGTGATTGCGCATCCGCCGACAGGCACGATTCCATGCATGGCCGTGGATGCGAAAGGCAATATTTCCGCGACGACGACCACTTCCGGGCTGTCGTGGAAAATTCCTGGGCGCGTGGGGGATTCGCCGATCATTGGGGCGGGCTGCTGCGTGGACAATGAAGTGGGCGCGGCGGGCTCGACGGGAAAGGGCGAGGAAAACATAAAGGTTTCCGGCGGGCATACGATTATTGAAATGATGCGGCAGGGCAAATCACCGACGGATGCGTGCATGGAAGCGCTTGCTCGCGTCGCGCGCAATTACAGCAACGACAAGAAGAAGCTTGCGACCTTCCACATTTTTTTCTACGCGCTGAACAAAGATGGCGTCCACGGCGCAGCTTCTCTGTGGCGGAATCATTACGAGGAAAAACAGAACTCGGTGTATGCGGTTCACGAGGGGGCCGAGGCGCGGCTCGTAGAATGCAAACCGTTTTTCGATGAAATCAATGTCCACGGATAAGACGCACCGCTAAAATAGTTCTATGGACCAAGCCAATATTCTGATCATCGGCGGCGGAGTGATCGGTTGCGCGATCGCCGAAGCTGTTTCCAAGAAGTGGCAGGACGTATTTCTTGTGGAGCAATTTCCGAAGCTGGGCATGGCGACCAGCACGCGTAACAGCGGCGTGAATCACTCCGGGATCTACTATCCGAAAAATTCGCTGAAAGCGCGGCTTTGCGTGGAGGGCAACCGGCTCACCTATGAGTTTTGCGAGAAGCACAAAGTTCCGTTTCGCCATTGTGGGAAGCTGGTAGTCGCGGCGGATGCGCACGAGGAAGCAGAACTCGCCGCGTTGAAGAAGCGCGGCGAAGATAACGGCGTGGCAGGCCTGCGGTTGATCGGCGCAGACGAAATTCACAAGCGCGAGCCGCATATCATAGGCGTCGCGGCGCTGGACGTGCCTTCGACCGGAATCGTGTCCGCTGAAGGGTTAGTTCATGCGTACGCGCGAGTGGCGACAAATCAAGGAGCGAATATTGTTACCTACGCGCAGGTCACTTCGCTGCAGCCTTCCGGGGATGCGATTCGAGTAGGCTTGCGCATCGGCGACGACGAGGGTGCGCAGAACGAAACGATTGAAGCGCGGTGCGTGATCAATGCGGCGGGACTCTACGCGGATGAAGTGGCGGCGACGCTGGGGAATCATTCGTGGAAGATTTATCCCGTGCGCGGGGAATACTGCGAAGTACGTGGACCGCGTTCTTCCCTGATCAACAATCTTGTGTATCCGCTGCCACATTCAGATGGGCTCAGCCTGGGCGTACATTTTACGAAGACGCTGTGGGGCACGTTTCTGCTAGGGCCAACGGCGACATACGTCGAAGGAAAAGACAATTACGAGAAGAACCGGCTGCCGATTAGGGCGTTTGCGGAGAGCGCAAAACATTTGTTGCCGGAAATCGAAGAGCAGGACCTGCAGCTGGGATATTCAGGCCTGCGGCCCAAACTTGCTCCTCCGGATCACAAAGGAATTGTCGATTTCGTGATTACGCGAGATCCCCAGGTGCCGCAGGCCATTCACCTAGTCGGCATGGAGTCGCCGGGACTGACGGCGGCGCCCGCCGTCGCCGGGCTGGTCGTGCGACTCGTCGCTGAAATCTTGCATTAGAGTACGGCAAGATCGTTTTGGTGTTCATATTTATCATCCATCCGAAAGGCATAATCGATACGTCGGAGCGGCAAGATATGACGAAAAAAGCCACCAAAGCAGAAGAACTTAGGAAAAAGAGAGATTGCGTGGGTTCTAATTGAAAATTTAGGCAAGAACTTTCAGTTCACCACAATACGTATGAATTTCTTTTTTCCTACGCGGAGTAGGAATTCTGTGGGTTTGCTCAGATCAATTTCCTTGCGCGGATCATCGATGGTCACGCCGTCAATTTCGACGGCTTTTTGCTTGATTAGGCGCTCTGCTTCGGTGCGCGATGGGGCGAGGCCGCATAGGAAAACAAGAGTCGAGATCCGTGTCGGTCCGCTGCGGGCCAATGGTTTTGTCGGCGATTCCTCCGGCGCTTGGCGGTCGCGGAAGACGCGCTGGAAATTTTCGGCGGCTTTGCGGGCGGCGTCTTCGCCGTGGAATCCGGCGATGACTTCCTGCGCCAGGCGCATCTTGGCGTCCATGGGATGTAATCTAGCGCCAGCCACTTCTTGCTTCAGCGCCGCGATTTCCTGGGGTGTGCGGTCGGTCACCAGTTCGTAGTACGACCACATCAGTTCGTCAGGAATCGACATGATTTTGCCGAAGATTTCGCCGGGAGCTTCGGTGATGGCGACGTAGTTGCCGAGGCTTTTGGACATTTTGCGCTGACCGTCGAGGCCGACGAGAATCGGCATGGTCAGAATAGCTTGGCCGTGCAAGCCATATTCGCGCTGGATTTCGCGGTGCACGAGCAGATTGAATTTTTGCTCCGTGGCACCCAGCTCAACATCGGATTGTAATTTGACGGCGTCCATCGCCGTGAGCAGCGGATACAAAAGCTCATGCACGGAAATGGGCTGGCCTTTGTCCAAGCGCGAACGAAAATCCTCGCGCTCCAGCATGCGCGCCAGACGGTAGTGAGAACAAAGACGCACGATGTCTTCGGCGGACATTTCGCTGAGCCATTCGCTGTTGTAGCGAACTTCGGTTTTTTCGCGGTCCAGGATCTTGTAGACCTGGGCGAGATACGTCTTAGCATTGGCGGCGACTTGCTCGCGAGTCAACGGCGGGCGGGTTTCCGATACGCCCGTGGGATCGCCAATCATGGCGGAGAAGTCACCAATCAAGAAAATCGCTGCGTGGCCGAGGTCCTGAAAATGTTTTAGCTTGCGAAGGACCACCGTGTGGCCGAGATGAATGTCCGGGGCCGTCGGATCAACGCCGAGATACACGCGCAGAGGCTTCCCGGTCTTCAGCGAGTTTTCCAGTTTAGCAACCAACTCGTTTTCGGGAATGATTTCGGCGACGCCTTTTTTCAAGTAGGCGAGCTGTTCGGCGACGGGTTTAAATTTGCTTTGGGTCATTGCGATTTTTGCTTTATAGCCATGGCCTAAGTTTGGGCGCTTTATCTTACGCTGAGATCCTTCGGCTATCCTTGTCGGATAGCCTCAGGATGACACTCTCCCTTTGTTCATGATGAACGCAGGAT
Source organism: Candidatus Cybelea sp. (assembly GCA_035510055.1). GTDB lineage: Bacteria > Acidobacteriota > Terriglobia > Acidiferrales > UBA7541 > Acidiferrum. The sequence goes on from DATKHV010000040.1 coordinate 55,640, forward strand.
GCGGCGGCCGACGATTTTGTACTTTCCTTCCAGGACAATCTTAACGGCTTCGGAATAGATGCGGTGCTCTTCGCGCAAAATTTTTTCGGAAAGGGAGGCGTCGGTGTCTCCATCCAGCACCGGGACGGTGGCCTGGAGAATGATAGGACCGGCATCTAGATTTTCGTCGACGAAATGAACGGTGCAGCCGGCGAATTTCACGCCGTATTCGAGGGCCTGCCGCTGCGATTCGAGGCCGGGGAAGGACGGCAACAGCGAAGGATGGATATTCAAGATGCGATTCGGATATTTGGCGACGAAGAAAGGAGAAAGCAGGCGCATGTATCCGGCAAGGCAAATGAGATGGACCTCGTGCTCGTCGAGAACCGCAGCGACTTGTCGGTCGTAGACTTCGCGTTCCAGGCCCTTCGAGGGAATCACGCGCGTTTTGATGCCGCGCGCGTTGGCACGGTCGATGCCGGGGGCGCCTTCGCGATTGCTGATGACCACGGCGATTTCCGCGTTCGGGATCCTTCCCGACGCCACGCTTTCCGCTAAGGCTTCGAAATTCGAGCCGCGGCCGCTTAAGAGCACGCCGATGCGCTTCTTCATAAACGAAAAACGTTAGCACAAGCGGCGGCTTGGGCAAAACTCAGCTGACGGATTTGTCGTGGAAATTGCGGAGGCCGATAGTGAGCAGCAGCGCGTTGAAAAACACGAGCCCTAGGAGTACCGCGATCAGTGGAAGATGCGGGAACTGAGGAATCATGGTGGCACGAAGGCCTTCGCTGGCGTAGACAAGAGGATTTACGAGGACGGCTTTTTGCATGATGGGGAATTTTTCGAGCGCGCTCCAGGGATAGTAGGTGCAGCCGAAGAAAATCATGGGTGCCACGATCAAGCTGAACATCAATCCGATGTGCGTCTGCTGCATGCTGCAGCCGAGCGCGAGACCGCCGGTCGCGGAGAAAACAGCGACGAGCACAGCGACAATCGCAAAGAGCAGTGGATGAGGCACGTTCAAATCCACGCCCGGGCGAAGCAGCAACCAGGCGGCGGGAATAACCATGAAGCCGGCGGCCAGCGCCTGCAAAGTGCCGGCGACGACTTTTTCAATCGCCAGCCAAGAGATTTCCATGGGCGCAAGCAGGCGGTCTTCGATCTCGCGCGTGAACTGAAACTCGGCAATCAGCGGCATGGCGACAGCCCAGATGCCGGTGCCCACCATACAAATGGCCATGATCCCCGGCAATAGCAGACTCTTATAGCTCGGAGGCATGTAGCCGCTGCCGACCATGACGCGGCCAAAGATGAAAACGAACATCAGCGGCTGCAAAAACGTTTGAAATAGCAGTGCGACAAAATTGCGGCGAGCGACGTGGGCGTCGCGCGCGAGCATGGCGAAAAAAGCCTTCCAGTTCATTCGCGCAAGCTCCTTCCGGTATGGTGCAGAAAAAGATTTTCGAGGCTGGGCTCGGAGATGTGCACGTCGCACAACTCGACGCCGGCAGTGGCGGCGAGATTGGCGACTTCGGCAACGAGCGGGCCGCCGCGGTCGGCATACAGATCGGCGCTGCTGCCATCGGTGGCGCGCACTTCCCGCACGCCCGAGAGGCCTTGCAGACGGTGCAGAAGATCCGGGGAGTGCACGCCGAAACGGAGGCGAAGCAAGTATCCGCCAGGAACGGAAGCTTTCAGCTCCTGCGGAGTGCCCAAAGCAATGACGCGGCCATGATCGATGATCGCGAGGCGTTTACAGAGAGCGTCGGCTTCTTCCATGTTGTGGGTGGTCAGCAGAATGGTTTTGCCGCTTTGATTGTATTCGCGGACGATTTCCCACAAGAGCAGCCGCGTTTGCGGGTCGAGGCCAGCGCTGGGCTCGTCAAGGAAAAGGACTTGCGGGTCGTGCATCATGGCGCGGGCGATGGAGAGGCGCTGCATCATGCCGCCTGAAAAACCGCGGACCATTTGATCGGCACGGTCGGTGAGCTTGAAGCGCTCCAGGAGGGATTCGGCGCGCTTGGCGCGTTCTTGGGAAGAAAGGCCGAAATAGGCGCCGTGAAAGGTGAGGATTTCTCGCGCGGTCAAGGAGAAATCGAGATTGGGGCGCTGGGCGACTACGCCGATGAGGCGCTTGACTGCGACTTGCGTCTTCCAGACGTCGTGGTCGCCGATGAATGCCTGGCCGCTGGTGGGGCGGACGCGGGTGGTGAGCACGCCGACCGTGGTGGACTTGCCGGCGCCATTGGGGCCGAGCAAGCAGAAGATTTCGCCCGGCAAAATGTTCAGGGAAATTCCGTCGAGGGCGACGATTTGCGGCTTGGGCTGTTGGCCCTTGGCTTTCGACGGACCAGAGGAGAAGCCACCCGTGGCGGCGGCCGGGGGAGCGGAGCTGTAGACCTTGCGGAGGTCAACTGTGCGAATGCCGGCGACCATGAGGGACGTGCCTTTCAGAATTGCCCACGTACGCTTCTCGCGCAGAGGATCTTGAGCTGGCTTTGCTGATGTTCTCAGTACGCATGGGATGATTCCAGAGTATCGGGGGGAATGTCAATTTCTCGCCGGAAGATGCACTTTCGGCTCTCGAGAGTAAGATCATGTGGAAGAAAAGCGGCAGCGAGTTGCCACACTCCAAAAAAGTCGTACTTTCGGGATAGAATGCGAAGCTCGTCGATAGCAGACTCTGCTTAGGGATGAAAACGATGGCGAACCCGGATAAGAGACTTCGCGAAACATTGGTAATGCCTGCGCTTTTGATGCTGGTGGCGCTGGCGGCTCGTGGGCCGATTCGCACGATGGCGCAGCAGGCGGCTCCGCGGGACCCCGCCGAGCCGGCACAAGGGAAGCCGCAACCGAAGATTTTGGCGCGGCCGACGGGACCAGTGGCACGCGCGTCTGTGGATGAGAAATCCATGCGGGCGCTGATTGGGAAGCTGGTGGCGTGCGGAACCCGGCTGACGCTTTCGTCTTGGGAAGACCCAAAGCGAGGCGCGGGCTGCGCACGCGACGCCCTCGTGGCGCGATTGCAGGAGATCGCCAAAGATTCCGGCGGGAAATTGCAAGTCGTTGTGGACAAATTCGCATCGACTTCGGAGCGAACTTCGTCTAAGCCCATCCGGCTGGAAAACGTTTACGCGATTCTGCCGGGAAGCGATGCGAAACTGGCGAAAACCATTTTCATCGTTTCCGGGCACTTCGATTCGCGGCCTTCGAACGTGATGGACCCGGAGGCGGATGCTCCGGGGGCGGACGACGACGCCTCGGGAGTGGCGGTAAGCGTGGAATGCGCGCGGCTGCTCAGCCAGACCGGAGCGAAGGGCGGCGGAACGTATCGTGCGACGATACTTTTTGCGGCGGTTTCCGGCGAGGAGCAAGGGCTGCTGGGGAGCACCCACCTTGTGGACTGGCTGAAACAACAGGGCTATACGGTCGGTGGAATGCTGGACGACGATATTGTGGGCGCGGATACGGCTCCGGGCGGGCCGCATCGCGTGCGGCTGTTTTCCGGGAATGGAGAAATCGACGATGCGGATTCGCCAGCGCGGGAATTGGCGAGGACGGTAGAGGACATCGATGGGCGCGCGGCGATTCGAATGATTTTTCGCGTGGACCGCTATGGGCGCGGCGGGGATCACTATCCGTTTTACAAAGCGGGACTGCCCGCAGTGCGTTTCACGGAGCCGCTGGAAGATTACAATCACCAGCATCAAACGCCGCGCACGGAGAACGGAATCGAGTACGGAGATTTTGAAAAGTATCTCAACTTCACATTCATGGGGGACGTGGCACGGGACAATGCGGAGGCGCTGCGGCAATTGGCGCTGGCTCCCGCGCCCCCCACAAATGCCAGGCTAAAAGGGGCTGTCACGCCGGATGCTAAGGTATCCTGGGCCGCCGAGGACGATCCAGACCGCGCCGGGTTCGAGATTCTGTGGCGCGAAACCAGCGAGCCGCGCTGGACGGTCTACGATTTTGCGGCCACGCCTGGAGAGACGGTTTTGCAGGGCGTCTCCACGGACAATCATTTCTTTGCCGTACAAGCCGTGGGCAAGAACGGCGCTCGCTCCATCGCCTTGCCTACGGAGATGGAGCGGCGGCCACCGCCACTCCCGACGCCCGCGAAACAGTGACGCCAACGCCTAATTTCGGCCGTGTTCCGGATACCAGAGGCCGGTGCACTCGGGGCCCACGGCGTGGGTGAACTCGACCTGGGAGCGATCGCCGCTGGAGGCCTCGATCTGCCGCCATTTTTTCCCCTTCTTGATTTTTCTTGCTGGAAGCGCACATCGCCAGCACTCCGGTCAGCGATTTCGCCGTTAGATTTAAATCGATTCAATAGCCATGCGCGGGACGAGAGACTTGGCGCGACGGAGACGAGAATAAATTCTGACACCGGGCTTGTCCATGCTACTTGTACTGGTTCGCTAAATGGTACGAGGACAGATCCCGACAACACCGTCCTAATTAGGACAGGGTTTATTTCGAGCGCTAGTCAGCGGAGCTGCGCGATGATCTTCAATACCTGCGGGACAAGTTTCTCCGGAAGCGGAGCATAGCCCAGATTTTCTGCCAGGCGTTGACCCCCAACAGTCGTCCAGTGCAGGAACATTGCCAGATCCCGAGCTTTGACGGGATCTCGCAATCTTTGACTTACGAGAAACCAAGTAAAGCTCGCGATCGGATACGCCTCCTTGCCGGGAGCATCGGTAATCGAGATTCCAGAAGTTTGTGGCAGTTCGGTAACAGAAGCAGCGGCTTCGGTCACGCTGCGAAGGCTGGCTTTGACGAATTGCCCGGCCGCGTTGGCCACACTGCCGAATGGCAAGTGGTTCGACTGCGCGTAAAGCAGGTCTACGTACCCGATGGCGCCGCCAGTTTGCCGCACCACGCCAGCCGCACCTTCGTTACCCTTGGCTGCCAGACCTACGGGCCAATTTACAGTGGTACCTTTCCCGACTTCCTTCTGCCAGTTGAAATTCACCTTGGAAAGATAATCAGTAAATGTGAAAGTGGCGTCGCTTCCTTCCCAACGATGTATCGCTACGATAGGCAGGTAGGGGAGGTTTAAAGTGGGATTCACTTTCTCGATGGCGGGGTCGTCCCAGGAAACGATTTTGCCCAGGTAAATGCCAGCCAGCACTTCCGGAGTGAACTTGACCTCACCGTGCAAGCCCGGAATGTTGTAGATGGGGACGATCGCATCGACCACCATGGGGATTCGTACGATCGCTGGTTTTGCTTTTGCGAGTTGTTCGTCAAAAGCGGGAATATCGATAGCGCCGAAATCGACCATGCCGGCGAGAAGTTCATAGACGCCCGCCCCGCTCCCGATGGCCTGGTAATGGAACTGGATTCGCGGATTCACTTTGCAATACTCGTCAAACCACTTGGAGTAAAGAGGGTGAGGAAATATGGCGCCTGCCCCGGAAAGAACTAGGGGAGAGCTGGAACGAGCGGGGGGCAGAAGCGGAGAATTCGAAGCGGGGGCCGAAGGTGCCACCGGGGGGTCGGGCTGGTTCGGCGGTTCGGGCGGCGCATCTTCTGGCTTGCTCTCGGGCTGGACGTCAGCAACGTTCGTTGATGGGGATTCGAAACGAGTGGCTTGCCCTTGCGGCATTTCCACGACCGGCGATTCGGATGGATAGGCAACCGGAGAATCGACCGCTGGTTCGGCAGGTGGCTGATTCTCAGGCGATGGCAGAGGATCAGCGGACTTTGTTTCCAAAGGCTGCGCTGCAAAGCGAGGAGCGCTCGCTACACCTTCGGGCTGTTTTTGGGCAGTGGAAGACGAGGCAATAGCTTTCTCTTCGGAAGTAACCGCAGGGCCGTTGCCGGCAACTCGACGGTTGGCTCGTTCGCGGAAAGCTAATCCGACCAGGGCGACGACAACCATCACGGCAAGCAATCCGTTCATTGCCGTCATCTTGCTAATACGTATCGTCAAGAACTCCTGACGCGATTCCGATGGAAAGGGTGACCGTGGTTCGTGCATAGGCACCGCCTTGGCTGTCAGGAAATAGTTTCGCCGCGACCGCCTGAACGGAGTGTTAGCGACTGCCGCGGAAAATCCCAAAGACACTTCAGGTTGTCAATGGGGGAAGCTGACACTCACGGGTGTTGATGCTCTGGCGGCGCGACGGGTTGCGCGAAGGTGATGAAATGGCCGCCAGGGTCCTGAACGCTAAATTCCCTCATGCCATAGAAGGCGGTTCGAACGGGCATGACGATTTTCACGTCTTTCATAACCGCGAGGACGGCGTCGAGATTGTCGACCTCCAAATACAGATACGTGGGGCCTTTGCCGGCGGTGGCGGAAACTTCCTTAGGGGCGTCTTTTTCCACGCTGGCGTAGGTCTGGTACATCACTTCGGCGGGGCCTTTCTGAAATGACACGAAAGCGAGTTTGTTGCCGTCGGGGACTTCGATGGTTTTCGCGAAGCCCAGGCGGCCGGCCCAGAAGGGAACGACGGGCTCGATTTCCTTGACGAGCAGAACTGGGGTAACACGTTTGACGTTCATGGTCTTGATCTCCTAGGAGAGGAATTGGCGCTACCGGAAGCCGGAGCGAAGCCCCCAAAGAGGGCGGTGAGGGCTTGGGCAAGATGCCGCATGGACATTTTCTCCTTGCCTGCTAAACTAGTCTAAATTAGACTAGTTGAAGGCAAGCGAAGTCAAGGAGATTTCTAATGCGTACCGGAACTTTGATGCAAGGGAAACGCGCCGGAATCGGAGCGCGCCAGCTGGGGGACCTGATTTCGATCGGACCGGCAATGCTGCGAGACTTCGAGCTGCTGGGGATTCGCAGCGTGGCACAACTGGCGCGGCAGAATCCGCAGCGACTGTACGACAAACTCGGGCGCGTGGCGCGGCAGCATCAGGACATCTGCGTGTTGGATACTTTTTGTGCGGCGGTGGCGCAAGCGAAGAATCCGCGGTTGCCGGCGGAAAAATGCGCATGGTGGTATTGGAGCACGAAGAGGAAATCGGGAAAGAAATGAAGCGAATGAATGGCGCAGGGACACCAAGCGCCCAGAGATTCGCCGAGAGACCGCGAAGGCGCAGAGGCCGGGCGAGGAAATTGACGGCGCTGACCACGCCGGACATGGTGCTGCTCAGCTTGCTGGCGGAGCGGCCGATGCACGGGTATCAGGCAAATCTGGAGCTGGAGCGGCGGGAAATTCGGGACTGGGCGAATCTGTCGAGGCCACAAGTCTACTATTCGCTGGAAAAGCTTGCGAAGCAGGGACTCCTCCGCTCTCAGGAGACAGAAGCACCGGCCGAGGGGCCAGAGCGCAGCACATTTGAGACGACGCAGAAAGGCCGCGAGGCGCTCGCGGATGCTTTAGAGCACGAAAGCTGGGCCGCACAAAGAGACCATCCGCCATTTTTGACATGGATGGCGCTCTCGTGGCAGGCGCGGCCGGGGATCTTCCTGAAGCAGTTGAAGCGGAGGCGGAAATTCTTGCTCAAAGAAATCGCGAGAGAAAAGAAAACTCTGTTGTCGATTTACGCCGAGGTAGGCCACAAGTATCACGAGGCGGTATGGATGGTGAGCTTGATGATCGAACAGTTGCGCGTCGAAGTGCGCTGGACGCATCGATTGGAGCGCGAGTTAGCGCGAAGGGCACGAGCGCTGAATCCACAATTCGCGGAAGGATTGCCCAAGTGAAATTGCCCACCCCGGAAAAGAATTGCGACTATGTTGTAGAAGAATAGAAAAAAATAGCGCAGAGACGCAGGTTATGCCGGGATTCGCAGGGAGGAGAGCATCGTGGCGAAGAAGTGCAAGAGCAGTTTGAGCTGGAATACTGCGGCGTTGCGGAGCGTGGCGATGGGCGTGGGGTTTATTGCAGTTGCATTGTCGACCGCGCGAGCGGCAGCGCAAGAAAAGAAGCCGACGGCGCGGGAGGTGGTGGCCGCGATCCAAGAACACGTTGGGGTGCCCTGGAAGACGCAAACCGTGGATACGTTCAAAGCGGGAAATCCGGAGACGCGCGTTACGGGGATCGCCGTGACCATGATGGCAACACTGGACGTGCTACAGCGGGCAGCGGCGAAAGGAGAAAACCTGGTCATCACGCACGAGCCGACGTTTTACAATCACCTGGACCGGCCGGATGGAATGGATGAGAGCGACGCGGTGTGGAAGGAGAAGAGGGAGTTCATCGAGAAAAACGGTCTGGTAGTTTGGAGATTTCACGACCACTGGCACCTGCGGGATCCAGACGGGATCCTCCTAGGCATAGTGCAAGCGCTGGGGTGGGAGAAATATCAAAGCAAGGAAAATGCACACCTATTCACGATGCCGGAAATCACCCTCGAGAAACTGGCCGTGGAGGTGGCGAAACGGCTGGAAACGCCGGTGTTGCGAGTGGTGGGAAATCCGGAGATGAAAGTGACGAAGCTGGCGTTGAGCCCAGGATCGGCAGGATTCCAACGAGAGGCGCAAGCACTGGAAATGGACAACGTTGAGGTGCTGCTGGTGGGCGAAACGCGCGAATGGGAAACGGTGGAGTACGCGGCGGACGCGGTCACCGAAGGAAAAAGGAAGGCGCTAATGGTGATCGGACATATTCCTTCCGAGCAGGCGGGAATGGGAGAGTGCGCGCGGTGGCTGACAACGTTCGTGAAAAACGTGCCCATCGAATTTGTGCCGACGAAACAGCCGTTTTGGACGCTGGAACCGCGAATGACACGTTGATCTAAGGGCGCGGAGAGAACTGTTTACAAACCTGCCATTCCGAGCAGGCCGGAATGGAAGAGCGCCGAAGGTGCCTAAGAACATTTGTGAAAAACGCGCCGATCGAGTTCGAAGCGACGAAACAGCCGTTTCGGGCGCCAGCCGAAGGAAGCGCCAGAGCGCCCCCTGGGTGCCCCTTAAGATCGTTCGCCTGCGTTCAGCACGACCTCCGGCCACGGTTTACCTTGCGGGTAAGAATTGTGCTCCGCCCGTCGAAGGTGCGGTCCAGAGTACATCGCCTTTTTCGTCGTAGAACTGAAGGGCCGCCTCGCCTCCCGGAAACGTGTCACCCGGAAACAGGTAGGTGCGTCCTTTCTGGTTTATTTTCGGGAGTGATGGCTTCAGGCTCAAGCGCGCATAAACGTGGCCAGTCTCATCCTTCAGGATAAACTCCTGCGCTTCGAACGAGCTAGCGCGAATGACGTTGGGCTCAATGCGGTCGGCGGGCTTCGCGCCCATCAAAAAAACCGATAAGCCGGAGAGCAGTAGCACTGCGCTTAGGAACCTCCAGCGGCGAATCGAAACCTCCAGCTTTTCAACACGCGCAGCCAAAACATCCAGGGTTATTTGCGAGGAATTCATGGCCTACCTCCTGCTAAAGGTTCGCTGGGGGAATCCTTAGGATATTCGACTGTCCAGCCGTTCTTCGGAGTGAGCCGGGGACCTGCCGGGGGCACTCGGCAAACGGCATGGACTAGTTCCATGCTAGACCCATCACAGGGGAGACCTCAAGCCGCAAACGAGGTTATGGATCGGAGTCAAAGATTGAGGGAGCCGGTGTAAGCGACGCGGGCTTTGCCGGATTCGCTGCGTTCGATGCGGCCGATGAGGAAGAATTTTTCGCGGCGTTTCTTGAGGTCGCATTCCACGGCGCGCACGTTTTTCGGCGGGACGACCAGAATCATGCCGACACCCATGTTGAAGGATTGCAGGAGTTCGTCGGTATCGATGCCGCCAAGCTTGGCGAGATACTTGAAAATGGAAGGCACGGGCCAGGAGGCGAGGTCAATTTCCGCTTTCAGCCCATTGGGAAGAACGCGCGGGAGGTTGCCAGGGATGCCCCCGCCGGTGATATGAGCGAGGGCGGAAACCCAGCCGCGGGCGACGATATTTTTCAGCGCCGGCGCGTAGCACAGATGGGGTTTCAACAATTCCGCTCCGATCTTATTTCCGACTTCGGCTACATAATTATCCGGCTTCAGTTTGGCGACTTGGAACACCAGCTTGCGCGCGAGCGAATAGCCGTTGGTGTGCAAGCCGGCAGAAGGCAGCGCCAGCAAAGTGTCTCCCGGCTGGACGTTCTTACCGGTCAGAAGTTTTTTGCGTTCTACGGCGCCAACGATAAAACCGGCGAGATCGTATTCACCGGGAGGATAAAAGCCGGGCATCTCCGCAGTTTCACCGCCGATGAGCGCGCAACCGGCTTTCCGACAAGAGCGGCTCATACCCTCGACGAGTTGTTCGACGACATGGGGGTCGAGCTTGCCCATGGCGAGGTAGTCGAGAAAAAACAGCGGCTCCGCGCCTTGGACGAGAATGTCGTTGATGCAATGATTGACCAGGTCGCCGCCGACAGTCGAATGAACGTCCATGGCCATGGCGACTTTTAACTTCGTGCCCACGCCATCGGCGCTGGAGACCAGCACCACTTCCTTCCATTTTTTGCGGTCGAGCGCGAAGAGCGCTCCGAAGCCGCCGATGCCGCCGAGCACGCCCGGAATAAAAGTACGGCTGGCATGATGGCGGATTCTCTGCTTAGCGTCATCCGCGACGGCGATATTTACTCCGGCATCGGCATATTTCATGAGAGCCCGTCGCTTCCCTTCTGTTCTTTATCGAATGGGGGCGCACGCTGGCGAGCGCCGGTCACTGCTAGGAGTTCCTTCGAGCGCCGCGGAGGGTAGCGGCGGCCGTTATTAAGCCAGTTTTCGAAAAAAAACTAAAACGTCCGGAATATCCGGTTCCATCGCACGATGTGGGGATGCAGAAAGGCATTCGCGTAAGCGTAAAACCGTTCCGGAATCTTGCCTGGCTCCCAAGCCTCCGGCGAAACATCCAGCGACATATAAATCAGGACGGGAGTTCCGATGATGTCCTTTCGCGGAACGCAGCCCCAGAAGCGGCTGTCATAGGAATTTCCGCGATTGTCGCCCATCACGAAATAACATTCGGCGGGGACCTTGAAGGGCATGTGTTGATCGTAGGGTTCGCTGGCGCCCATGGCATATTTTTCAATGAGTTTTTGGCCGTTGACCCACACGGCGCCGTCATGGATGTCGACGGTGTCTCCAGGCAAACCGATCACACGTTTCACGTAGTCCGGAGTGTCCGGCGCAAAGGGCGGCTTGAAGATGATCACTTGCTGGCGCTTGGGATTGCGCCAAAGCGGCACGTGCCAGTTGGTGAAAGGCACGCCGGCGTCATAGCCAACGCGGCTCATGATCAGGTGGTCGCCGATGAGCAGGGTGTTCTCCATGGAGCCGGAAGGAATGACGCGCGCCTGGCCGATCGTGCCGTTGATGAGCAGAAACGCGAGACCGACCCAGAACCAGGCGATGATCTCGCGCTGAATCTTGGTTTTCACGGGCACATTGGCTTCTTCTTGCTTTTTCTTTTTTTCAGCTTTCACGTTCCACCACCACCGGCCGCTCTGCGGGCGCGGGTTCATTTTCGTTGCCATGGGTAGCTTCGCTCGATTTGCCGCAGGAAGCGCTCTTCTGCACCTCCAGTTGCACCAGATCCGTCGGATAGACGCCCGTATAACAAGACGTACAAAAGCGGCCCTCGGTATCACTGACCGCGCGGCGCAGCGCTGGAAGGGAAACATAGCCCAGCGAATCAGCGCCGAGGAACTTGCAAATTTCCTCGGGGGTATTTGAAGAAGCAATCAGTTCCTCGCGCGTCGGCGTGTCCACGCCGTAGTAGCACGGAGAAATCGTGGGGGGGCAACTGATGCGCACGTGGACTTCCTGGGCGCCGACTTCGCGAACCATGCGAACGATTTTGCGGCTGGTAGTGCCGCGAACAATGGAATCGTCGACGAGGACGACACGCTGGCCTTCGAGCAAGCCGCGGATGGGATTGAGCTTGAGCTTCACGCCGAAATTGCGGATGGCTTGCGAGGGTTCGATAAAGGTGCGGCCGATGTAGTGATTGCGGATCAAGCCCATGCGGAAGGGAATTTTGGATTCGAGCGCGTAGCCTACGGCTGCTGGCACGCCGGAATCAGGCACGGGTACGACGATGTCGGCTTCGACGGGATGCTCTTGCGCAAGGAGGCGGCCGAGCATCTCGCGGCTTTCGTTTACGGAACGTCCAAAGATAATGCTGTCCGGACGGGAAAAATAGACGTGCTCGAAAATGCACTGCTGGAGCCGCTTTTCTGGCGCGAAGCGGATGGACTCGATGCCGGATTTGGAGATGCGCACCATTTCGCCGGGCGCGATCTCGCGGATGTATTGCGCGTTAAGCAGATCAAAAGCGCAGGTCTCGGAAGCGACGAGCCAGGAATCGAAGCCACCGGGAGTAGTGAGTTTGCCGAGCACCAGTGGCCGGAAGCCGCGGGGATCGCGCACGGCGTAGAGTTCATCCTGGGTGAGGACGAGAAGCGAGTACGCGCCTTCGACTTGATTGAGCGCATCGCCGATGGCACCGGAAAGATTGCGCGCTTGCGAGCGGGCGATCAGATGCACGATCACTTCGGTGTCGCTGTTGGTTTGGAAAATGGAGCCGCGATGCTCGAGCTTGCGGCGCCACTCGGCGGCGTTGGTGAGGTTGCCATTGTGGCCGAGCGCGACTTTACCCTTGTTGCAATCGATCATGATGGGCTGGGCGTTGAGCAGAGCTTTATCGCCGGCCGTCGAGTAGCGTGTGTGGCCGATGGCTAGGCTGCCGGGAAGCTCGGCGAGCACGCTGGGCTGGAAAATTTCTTCGACTTCGCCCATCGCACGATGGACGTAAAGCTCTTGGCCGTCGCTTGAAACGATGCCGGCGGATTCCTGGCCGCGATGCTGCAGGGCGTAGAGACCGAGATAAGCGAGGTTGGCGGCTTCGGGATGGCCGAAGACGCCGAACACACCACATTCGTCGTGAAAATGATCATCGGCGAAGGCGAGTTTTTGACTCATCTTGAAGTCAGGGTGCGTTCGAGCGAATGGGCCCAGGCGTCGCGCAGCTTCTCAACCGAACTGTCGATCACCGCGCGCCCCTTATAGGCGATGCGGAACGAACCATCGCGGGTGACCTGGCCGAGTTCGCGCCCCGCCACCTGGTATTGTCTCGCAGTATCGAGAACGGCGGCAAGCTTTGATGGAGCAACGGAGACGATGGCGCGGGCGCCGCGTTCGCTAAAGAGTGCGAATTCGCCGGGCCATGATTCGTCGGCTAAATTTGTGATCGCGCCGAGTAGGGTCCGAGCTTGCTGCGGCCCTAGCATCGACGTGCCGCGGGGGGCGGAAGCGAAGCAGGATTCCGCTAGGGTCACGGCGAGGCCGCCGTCGGAGATGTCGTGGGCGGATTCTAACGCGCTTTCGGCTGCTAGTGCGACGAGGCAATCCTGGAGGCACCTCTCGGCGGCGAGGTCGATGGCTGGTGGTTCGCCAGCAACGATGGCGGCAATCGTCTGGGAATATTCCGAAGAGGAGAATTCGCGGGCCAACGCGGATAACTGATGGCCTTGTAGGAGCGCAGCCGGCGGTGCCGAAGCCGAGCCGCTGAGGAGCACGATGACGTCGCCTTCATTGCGGAAGGCCATTTTCATAACTTTGGAAGGGTCGTCGAGAAGGCCGAGAACGCCGATAACCGGCGTCGGATAGATCGACTTGCCAAGGGTTTCGTTGTAGAAGCTGACGTTGCCACCAGTGATGGGCGTGCCCAAGGCGGTCGAAGCTTCGGCGAGGCCGTCGATGGCCTCGCTGAATTGCCACATCACTTCGGGCTTTTCGGGGCTGCCGAAATTGAGGCAATTCGTGGCAGCGATGGGGCGCGCGCCGCTGGCGGCCACGTTGCGGGCCGCTTCGGCGACCGCGTGCATCGCGCCCACGCGCGGATTCAACTGGCACCAGCGGCCGTTGCCGTCGGTGGAAAGCGCAAGCGCGCGCTTCACAGCGCCGGTATTGGGATCTTTGATGCGCAAGACGGCGGCATCGCTGGCGCCGGGGCCAGCTAGAGTATTCGTGCGCACACTGGTGTCGTATTGCTCGGTGATCCAGCGCTTGGAAGCGATCGCGGGCGCGGCCAGCAGCTTCACGAAATTCGCGGTGAGATTCGCGCCTTCGGGAGCGAAGGCAAACCAATCCTTTTCCGTCTCGATGCGCGGCGCGGGCGCGGCCATGGGCCGACGCAAGACCGGCCCTTCTTCGGCGAGTGGATGGGCGGGAATTTCCGCGGCGACACGTCCATTGTTGTTGATGCGGGCGATGCCGCCTTCCGTGACTTGGCCGACGACCACGGCATCGAGGCCCCACTTCTTAAAGACCGCCAGGACTTCGCGCTCGCGGCCTTTTTCGGCGACCAAGAGCATGCGCTCTTGCGATTCGCTAAGCATGATTTCGTAAGGCGTCATGCCGGTTTCGCGCTGAGGAACTTTGGCGAGATCGATTTCGATGCCCGTGCCGCCGCGCGAAGCCATCTCCATCGTCGAGCAGGTAAGGCCGGCGGCGCCCATGTCTTGAATCGCCACGACCGCGCCGGTCTGCATGGCTTCGAGGCAAGCTTCGAGCAGCAGTTTTTCCATGAAGGGATCGCCAACCTGAACGTTCGGGCGTTTCTGCTTCGACTCTTCGGTGAATTCGGCGGAAGCCAACAGAGAAGCGCCGTGAATCCCATCGCGGCCGGTTTTTGCGCCGACGTAGATGACGGGATTGCCGATGCCTTTGGCCTTGGCGAGAAAAATCTCTTCCTTCTTAGCGATGCCGAGCGCCAGCGCATTGACGAGCGGATTTTGCGAGTAGCAGGGCGCGAAGCCGACTTCGCCGCCGACGGTGGGAACGCCAAAACAATTTCCGTAGCTTCCGATGCCGCGGACAACGCCGTCCAGAATGCGGCGATTTTTCGCGGCGTCCGCCTTACTAGTGTGTTTGCTCGCGGTGATCTCGCCAAATCGCAAAGAATCCAAGACCGCGATGGGCCGCGCGCCCATGGTGAAAATATCGCGCAGAATGCCGCCAACACCGGTGGTCGCGCCCTGAAAAGGTTCGACGAAACTCGGGTGATTGTGCGATTCAATCTTGAAGGCAGCGACGAGGCCGTCGCCGATGTCCACGACGCCGGCGTTTTCCCCCGGGCCTTGCACGACAAGCTGGCCGCGCGTAGGCAAGCGCTTCAGGTGGACCTTGCTCGATTTGTAGGAACAGTGCTCGCTCCACATCACGCTGAAGATGCCGAGTTCGGTGATGTTCGGGTCGCGGCCGAGGATTTGCTGAATGCGCGCGTATTCCTCGCGCGTTAGGCCGTGTTCGGCTGCTATCTCCGGCGTGACTCGAATTTCTGTGCTTGCAGTAGCCATATTTCGATTTCAATGCGGCGACAAAGACAGGGAAATCTTCACGCGATGGCCTTGGCCGCGCCGACCAGCGCTTCGGCCATGGAACGGAAAATGACCAAGCCATCGGCGGAGCCGAGAGCGGACTCCACGGCGCGTTCCGGATGGGGCATCAAGCCGGCGACGTTGCGCTCGCGGTTCGAGACCCCCGCGATGTTCTGAACCGCGCCGTTGGGATTGCCCGCGTGGTCGTCAGTGCCATCGGGAGTGCTGTAGCGGAAAAGCACCTGGCGGTTTTTTTCGAGGTCCGCGAGGGTGGCTTCGTCGCAGTGGTAATTGCCATCCGAGTGCGCGATGGGAATCGTGAGGATCTGTCCCTTTTGCGCGGCGTTGGTGAACGGCGTGTCCGTCTGCTCGACGCGAATGTGCACTTGGCGGCAGATGAACCGCAAGCCGCTGTTGCGCATCATGGCTCCAGGCAGCAAGCCCGCTTCGCAAAGAATCTGGAAGCCGTTGCAGATGCCCAGCACCAGGCCGCCACTCTTCGCGAATTTCTCGACGGATTTCATCACCGGCGAAAAACGCGCAATGGCTCCCGTGCGCAAGTAATCGCCGTAGGAAAATCCGCCGGGCAGGATGACGGCATCGCAATTCGCCAGATCCTCGGATTGGTGCCAGATGAATTCGACCGGCTTGTCGAGTACGTTGCCGATGGCGTAAAACGCGTCGTGATCGCAATTGGACCCGGGGAAAACGACAACTGCAAATTTCATGTGGCGCCAGCCCCCTGTGGGATTGCAGAACTTCTATTTTAGCACAGACGAAAGAGAGTGGATGTGGGGACACCGAACAACGGAATAACCAGAGAAGAATGGGATAAGACCGAGGCTACTGGCTCGGATCGCTCTGCTCCTTCCCAGGAAATCCCTATCTTCGTTTCTTGGTTTTTTTGCGGCGCTTCGATTTCTTCGCTGCTTTCATTGGTTTTTCCGCGGCCGCCAGTTCACGCCGTTTCTTCGCGGACCAGCCCGGTTTGTTGACCTGCCGCCCGCGTGCAATTCCCAATCCATCCGGCGGCACGTTTTCCGTGATGGTCGAACCCGCGGCGATGTACGCGCCGTCGCCCACGCGCACGGGTGCCACCAGGGCCGTATCGCTGCCGATGAAAACTTTATTCCCGATCGCAGTCGGATGCTTGTGAAACCCATCGTAATTGCAGGTGATCGTGCCCGCGCCGATATTGCTCTTCGATCCGATCCTCGCGTCGCCCAGGTAGGAAAGGTGCATGGCCTTGGTGCCTTCGCCGATCGTGGTTTTTTTGAGTTCGACGAAATTTCCGATGCGCGCACCAGCCTTCAGATGGTTGTCCGGCCGCAACCGTGCAAATGGCCCGATAATGACGCCATCGTCGAGCCGGCTCTGTGCCACCAGGCAATGCGGCTCAACGGTGACCTCATCGCCGAGAATAGCATCGCTCAAAACGCTGCCCGTTCGAATGGTGCAACGCGCCCCGATTTTCGTTTTCCCCAGCAACTGAACGCCGGGTTCGATGATGGTGTCTTCTCCCGCGAGCACTTCCGGATCGACCAGCACGGTTTCCGGCAACTGGATGGTGACGCCGTCATCCATCAAAGCAGCACGTTTGCGCTCCCGGAAGATACGATCGACTTCGGCAAGGTCAGCTCGGGTATTGCAACCAAGTACTTCGCGGGAATCACCCGCCACCTGCGCCAGCACCGTTTCGCCCTTGGCGTTCAGCGCCGCGATGGCATCCGTCAAATATAACTCCCGATGTTTGTTGTTGGGCTTCACTTGTGCCAGCGCAAGCCAGAGCTTCTCCAGCGTGAAACAATAAATCGCCGAATTGATTTCGTTGATCTCCTTCTGCTCGTCGGTGAGTTGCGATTCTTCCACAATCGCCGAGACCGCCGTCTCGGACTTGCGCACCACGCGGCCATAGCCGGAAGGATCGGCAAGCACAGCCGACAGAATCGTCGCGGCAGCGGTTCCGCTCCGGTGCGCGGCGATGAGCGCTTTCAAAGTGTCGAAGCGCACCAAGGGAGCGTCGCCGGGCAGCACCACGGCGACCTTCGCCCGGCCCAAGGCACGCTTCGCGACTTGCACGGCGTGGCCAGTGCCTTTTTGCGGTTGTTGCAGAACGGTGACGGCGCCGAAGGGTTCGACAACGGCAGCCACCTGCTCGGCTTGATGGCCCACAACGACCACGGTTTCGCGCGCCTTGAGCGGTTGGCAGGCGCGCACAATATGTTCGACGAGTGTGCGTCCTCCGGCGCGGTGCAACACTTTCGCCAAGCTGGATTTCAACCGCGTGCCTTTGCCGGCCGCAAGAATCACAATCGCTAAATCATTGTTGGACATGGTTTTGAGCCATTCTGCGGGAGCCACGTCTATTTCGCAATGGCGGGTTCTCTCTGACGCAGCGAATCGCTAATCAGTGGCAGGAGCTGGGGAAAGGGCGGTCAGGTAGGCTTCACTCTCGGCCCGGACCGCTTCGCCGGTAGTAATGGTCCAAAGCGAGGGATCCGCCAAAAGGCGGCTGACCAGCTGCGTGTGCAGGGCATGGCCGGCTTTATGCGCTTCAACGCGGGCAAGAAGCGGCAAACCCGCCAACGCGAGGTCGCCAATCAGGTCCAATGCCTTGTGCCGCCCAAACTCGTCAGGGAAGCGCAAAGGCCCGTTCATGACACCGTCGTTAGTGAGGACGATGGCGTTTTCAAGCGATCCGCCGCGAATCAAGCCCATGGCCTTGAGCGGCTCGATGTCGCGCCCGAAACAGAACGTTCGCGCGCGCGCCAGAAGGTGGCGGAAAGTATCCGGTCCGACCACCATCTCCACTTCTTGTTGACCCACCAGCGGGTGTGGGAAATCGACATAGCAGCGCACGCGAAATTCATCCGCCGGATAGATCCCGATCCGCCGGTCGCCCTCGATAACCTCGAGTGGCTTCAGGATTTTCAGGAAGCGCCGCCTCCGGCGCAGTTTGCGCACGCCGGACTGCTCGAGCATCTGCATGAAGGGCTCCGCCGAGCCATCGAGAATGGGTACCTCAATCGAGTCAATATCGATATAAATGTTGTCGATGCCGCAAGAATAGATGGCCGCAAGGAGATGTTCGGTCGTGGAGAGCAAAACGCCCTGTTTCATCAAGCTGGTGGCATAGCTGACGCGCGCGACGTTGTGCCCCTGTGCTTCGATCGGGAAATTGTCCAGGTCCACGCGGCGAAATACGATGCCTGTTTCGGCGGGCGCCGGCACCAAACGGACGTGACCGGACACGCCGGTGTGAAGGCCCACACCCTCGGCGCATGACTCTCTAGCGATGGTTGTTTGGAACATTGCCCCGCTTACATTGTAGCATGTTGTCTTCCATCGCCATGCTTGTTTGTGGTTTATTTTCAGTTACTTATAGACAACATTGCGCCCAAAGAGTAGCCAGGTGTGGCAGTTGTGCAACATTTGGCCGCTTCGACGTGTCTTATCTTCGATGCGCACCGATTTCGCCAAATCACAATGCTCCCCAGGCTACCTTTCTGATTGCCGCCGCGTCCCAACCATGGATAGTGCTATAATCGAGAATTGTAGTTTCTTCTACGAAGGGTGGGGCATGAGTCGAACGGCTCGCATCGGGATTCTTTGTGTATCGGTAGCTATCTTTTGTTACGCAGGCATTGGCCACGTTCTGGGACACACGCCGGACGAAAAAGCCTATAAATCTCTCACCGTGTACGGCGAGGTTCTGCAAAAAGTCCAGCAGGATTACGTCGACGATCCCAACATGCAAACAGTGACGGCCGGTTCTCTTCACGGCTTGCTGGAATCGCTCGATCCGCAATCCAGTTACCTCACTCCCCGCGAGTACGATGAGTACAAGAAAAAGCTAGCCAATGCGGGCACGGCGGAGACCGGACTGACTTTGAGCAAGCGTTACGGCTACGTGATCGTGCTTTCGGTGTTGCCGGATAGTCCGGGCACCAAGGCGGGAATCCGCAGCGGCGATATATTTGAATCCATAAGCGGGTTCACGACTCGCGATATGTCCGTTGGTCAAGCTTTGAATCTGCTCAACGGCCAGCCGGGCACGGGCATCAAGGTTGCCGTGATACGTCGCGGCAAGGCTACGCCGGAAGAAGTTGATGTCGTCCGCCAAAAGTTAGCCACGCCAAAGATCGTCGCTCAAAAGGTGGATCCTGACATTCTGGTTCTGCGTATTCCCGCGCTCGACGCCGGCCGCGCGGACGAGATTCACAATCGTCTGCTCGACGCCGAAAAACAGGGCATTCACAAGGTCATCCTGGACGTGCGGGAATGCGGCCGCGGACAGGTCTCCGAAGCCATTGCCACGGCTCGTCTTTTCGTTCCTTCGGGCATCCTGACAACGCTGCGCGGCCAGACCGTTTCGGCCCAGGTTTTTTCCGCCGAGCCCAAGCAAGTGATTTGGAAGAACCCCGTCTCCGTTTTGATTGACGCCACCACCTCCGGAGCCGCCGAAGTTCTGGCTTCCGCCATCGTCGCGAACCATCGCGGGGATGTCGTGGGAGAGCGCACATTTGGCCTGGCGTCAGAGCAAAAACTCATTACGCTGGATGATGGCGCCGCGCTCATTCTCACCGTCGCGAACTACTACAATCCGGGCGGCAAATCGATTATGGAAGAAGGCGTAACGCCCACGGAAATCGTGCGCGCTGTCCCGGAAGATGATTCGGCGGTCGACGACGATGTCGCGCCTGCACCGGAAACGAAGGAGCCCGGGCTCGGCCCGCGCCCGCTCTCGCCCGAGGATCCCATCTTTCACCGGGCGCTTGATCTTTTGAAAACGCCTGCGCCTGTGAAAAAGGCCGCTTAGTATTCCGTGCCATGGCACCCCGACGCGATTCCACTTAACGTTCGTTTCTTTTTGAACAAAGTAAAGGATTCAAGCAAGTTCGCCTGGTTGGGGCTTTTTTTCCTTCTCGCTGTTTTTTCTAGTGGCTGCAAGAAAAACGCTGGGAACCGGCTCTCCCCTGCCGAAATTCACCAAATCAGCCGAGATTTGGCGGCTGCGGCTTCTGCGGCTACGCCCCCGGGGACGGTCATTAAGATTCGGCAAAGCGCATCGAGCCAGTCCACCGGAAACACTGGTTACCTGCGGATTGTATTAAAGAACCCTTGGTCGCCAGACGCGAACCGCGCCTCCGTCGCCAAGCTCCTAGAGAGCCTCAATACGGTGGCGACGCGAAATCATCTGACCGAGGATCCTCCGGTCCAGACCGGGGACGGCCTCCAATTCCAACTTCGACAAGCCGGTGTGCCGGCGCTCGAAATCGAAGTCGTGACATCTTCAGCGCCCCATGTAGCAGCGGGAAATTCCAGCGTAAAACAGGGAAGCGCACGGCTAGCGATTATTATCGACGATCTCGGCAGCGACCGCGCGGCAGCCGAAGCCGTCTTCGCGCTCGGTTATCCCCTAACGATTTCTGTTTTACCCAACCACGAGCACTCGACGGAAATCGCGGAGGAAGCGCATCGCCGCGGACTCCAAGTGATGCTTCATCTCCCCATGCAATCGGTTGCCAACGAAACACCGGAATCCCGGGAACTCCGTCCGGGCATGTCCACGCCGGAAGTTGTTTCGCTGGTCGATCAATTCCTGCAAAATGTTCCGGATGCTGCCGGCGTCAACAATCATCAAGGATCCCAAGCGACGGCCGATGCCACGCTGATGGACGAGCTGATGCCCGTTTTGCGCGACCATCGGCTCTTTTATGTGGATAGCCGCACCACCGCCGCCACCGTGGCTTACGATACGGCGCAGGATTTCGGCGTTCGCGCGGCCTTCCGCAACGTCCCTTTCCTTGATGACGTTCGCGATGTAGCCGCGGTCCGAAAACAGCTCAAACTTGCTCTGCGCGGAGCCCGCGAAAAGGGGGAAGCCGTGGCCATCGGCCATCCGCACCCGGCGACGCTCGAAGCCCTGCGTGGGGTACTGCCCGAAGTCCAAGCGCAAGGCGTTCGCCTGGTCCTGGCCTCCGAACTGGTTCACTAACGATTCGCCCAAGGTGCAAAAAAAAACCCAGAATGGTCCAGAATGGCCCTTGACAGTTCTGTAATATTTGCTATACTTATAAGATTAGCTAATGGCGTTCGGGAGTGCGGGAGTTTATTTACCTCGAACGCAGCCGAAGGCCCCCCGCCGCCCTTACCCCGCCTCATCCCTGGTCTTCTTTGCCGGGAAAAGAAAATGAATCGCGATCGCCAGCATCCCCATCGTCAGGAAGCTGAAGACGCTGCCTTCCGGCCCCACGGTTCCTCCGGTTAGCCACTTCGCGCCATGCAGCGTCGCACTCGACAGGTGATGCTCGAAAACCGCGCCGCTATCTGGAACGGAATAGAGAAACGTCTCTCCGAAATCAAAGCTTGCGTGCCAACCCACGGCGAGCCAGAGGTTGCCCGTCCGTCGCAGGGTAAAAGCGAAAAGCAGGCCGGTGACGGCCACGCCTGCCGCTCCCACGTAACCCTCGCCGGGATTCCAGAGGTGTACGGCCCCGAACAGAACGGAAAGGAGTATCGCCGCCAACCAGAAGCCAATCCCGCCGGCCAGCGTGTATTGCCAGTAGCCGCGGAACAAGTACTCTTCCGCAAGACCGACGGCGACGAATGCCACGAACCAAAGCCCGCCCCATCGGGCCACTTCCGCGCCATGCAAAGAAACGGTTCCAAACGAGTATCCGCCAAACGCTGCAATCAAGCCCATGAGCACCGATACTTCAACAAACCCCAGGAGGCAACCCAGCCAGAACCATTTTCCAAAAGCCCGCTCCCCGGGCAAACCATAAGCGCCCATAGGCCGGCGCTCCAGTCGGGCCATCGCCAGCGCCGCGCCGAGGGCCGCCAGGAAGCTTAGGAGGTCCTCCCGCAAAACGCTTTGCGGGGAAAACGGATTGGCGAGGAACCCGAACAATCCAATCGTGAGGAGGTCCAGCCCAAAGGAAAACGTGATCCAAAACAAGCCGTAGAGCAGCACCCTCCAAATCGTTCGCAGCTCTTCGTCATGCAAAAAAACTCTATCGAAGAACCCTGGGGGTCGCCGGGCGAGAACAGGCGGAGTTCGAGAAGAGCCGCTTGCCGTCTCAGGTTCCAAAGCTCACCTCAAGGAAGAATGCGGCTTGACGTTAAGACTGTGGTAGCCGGTTGCCAGGTCTATTCCGGGATGCGGATTTCCGCGGCACCGAGAATCCTCCGGCTCTTTTTCTCTTGCACAAAGAGCACGGCCTTTAGGTTCTCGCGCTTCCATTCTTTCTTCAGCGGAACACTGGCGTCTCCCCTAAAGGAAGTTTCACCGTCGCCTTTCGCTTCGCCGATCTTGCGCAAGGAGCGCACAATGGCGGCATGATGCAAGTCCTCGCCGGCGTTTTCGCCCCGCTTCACGGAGGAGTGCAATCCTGTTTCCGTAATGGCCAGCCACACTTCGGCGGGATCGCTTTTCGTTGATCCTTCGAGCTTCCCAACCTTCACGGATATATTTTCTTTGCCCGTCCCGTTTGAGCTGCCCGGCATTAGGCTCACGGGAGTCTTCGTTTTGCTTGCGGCTTTCAAAATCGCGTCACGGGCTTTCTCCGGCTGGTTGCCCACGAACTCCGTCATTCCGTCCACAACCATTTGCGGCGTATAAGCATTACGGTTTCCGAGAGTTCCGGCATAAACCCATTGCCGCGATGTCCAGTCTGCGGAAGAAAAAGGATCCACCCAACCCAAATTGTCCCAGTAATCGACGTGTTCTTCCAACGCGATCACCTGGGCGTTTTCGCTAATCCGCGCATCCGACAGCCGGGCCAACAAAGCGTCCGCTGGCGGGCAGCTGGAGCAGCCTTCGGAAGTAAACAATTCGACTACGACCGGCGTTCGAGCCGTTTCCGGAGACCTCGCGACTTGTGGCCGTATCGACGATGCCGCCGCAACGAGAGTGAGAGAAATGAGGCCTAAGCCCGCCAATAGCTTTTTCATAGTTTCCGTTCCTCCTCGCGCGACCTATCTGATAGCAATTCCCTAAAAAGGTTTCCGCGAGGCGCCCTCATTGAGCACTTCCGCCCCTTTAACCGTTATGGTAACGTTAACTGGTTATTGGCGACAAGCGTCTTCGTGTTCCGCTTTTTGGAGGGTTTTCCTTCGTCATGTCCCTCTCCGCGCAACATTTGCCTTTGCTGGGCGGGCGGCTCTCCGTCGATTTTGTCAACGCCAGCCCGTCCAACCGAGAACTCTCCTGGGAACGCCTGGTCCGCTTTCTCGAGTCGACCAAAATCGTTTCCGCCGAGCGCGGCGCGCAACTTCTCGGTCTGCCGCAAATCGACTTCCAAGCTGCCGAACCTCTTCTCTTGAAGGCCGGCCGGCTTGGGGCCGCCTTGCGCAAAGTATTCACGGCCGTGCTCCGCAAGCAACGGATCGCCGGGGAATCGATCGAGCCCATAAACGAAATCCTGCGCATCACCGAAGGGCATGATGAACTCGTGAGCCGAGACGGCGCCTGGAAAATCGAATTCGTGGCCCGCGAAGGTGGCCTGGACTGGTTGCTCGCTGCCGTGGCCCGGTCCGGGGCCGAGATTATCGCCGAGGGTGCCACTGCGCGCCTTCGTCTCTGCGCCAATCCGCAGTGTGGCCTCTACTTCTACGACGATTCGCGCACCCGCCGCCGCCGCTGGTGCTCCATGGCCGTTTGTGGCAACCGTAACAAAGTTGCCGCCTTCGCCCGAAAGCATGCTTCGGCGCGTTCCGCGCCTTAGGGAACTCCTATTTCACATACCTCGGCGGCTCCCCTTTGGACCACGGATCGTAGCTGTGCGCGAACACCAACCGTTCCGCCAGCGGCGGATGCGAATACAACCAGAAAGTGATAAACGGCGGGGGATTGGGGTCCGACAAATCCAGTTCGCCGATAACCTGAAACGCGTGCGCGGCGACCTCCGCGGAATCCGGGAGCAGCCCGTGGATGACTTCCAATCCATAAACGTCAGCAGCGTGTTCCTGCATCCGGCTGTAGCCGCTGATGACCGGCGAGGAAACAAACAACAGGGCCTGCAAAAGCAAAAGCAGCACCGCGAGCGAGGCCCAATCTTCTTGCCCGTAGAGATTCCAGTCTTTGGCCCACCGGTCTAGCGCCCAGTGCAAGCCGCGAAACAAGACGTAAAGAGCGAGCAATAAACCGACGGCTCCGGCTAAGAAGCTCCTCCAAACGTGCCCCAGGACATAGTGTCCGAGTTCATGTCCCACGATGAAGAGGCATTCCTCGTTCGAGGTCTTTTCTATCGTGGTATCCCAGATGACCACGCGTTTCGACGCTCCCAATCCGGTCACGTAAGCGTTGATGGTGTTTGTTTTGCTGCTCGCCGCCATCAGGAAAATACGCTCCGGTGGAATGGGAACGCCCGCATGTTTCGTGAGTTTCTCGATGGAGGTGACCAGTGCCGGATGCTCTTGGCCGAGCGGTTCGAATTTGTTGAACAGCGGATCGATCACCAGCGGAGTGATCACGATCAGTCCAAGGAGAAGGAGGACGGCCGGAAACCAGAAATACAACCACCAGCGCCGCGGGCTGCGCCGCATCACGGCAAACAAGATCAACACCAAAACGATTGCAAACGCTACATCGAGGACCTCTCCTTTGGTCCAATCCCAAAACCACGCGCCCCAGCCTTCGACGGATTGCTCATAGTGCAAAGAAAGCGAATGCCAATACAGTTGCACGGGCAAATCCAGAACATCGAGGATCAGAAAAAGCAGCGGGACGAAGACCAAGCCTTGAACCCATTTTTTGTCGCTCACATTTTCAGCGATGTCGCGAAACTTGGCTGCCCAACCCAGCCGCAGCAGCAAGAAAAGGAACAACCCGCCAAGAAAGTAAGAAGCAAAGTAAAGCGTGTAGCCCGCGCGCGAGTACGCCACCGCCTTGGCCTGGCGCTCATGCGAAAGCGTGTACTGTTCCGTCCTTCGTTGCTCGACGGATTTCGCACTGGAAGCCGAACTTTCGGTGGAATCTGCTTGCGTTACGGTTATTTCCGGATGCCTGGATGGCCAAGGGCGAGCAACCGTTCGCGGCGCCATCGCGAAAAACGCGCTGGCACAAAGAATCATCGCGAACGAGTGCCGGGAAAACCGCCGTCCCATCGGACCACCTTGCCTATTTCGTAGCCACATTTTCCTTGCGCTACCGACCAAGGCCGGCTGGGGCCGCGAGTATGCCGTACCGTTATTCGAACCGCAAGGTTTCATCTGAGCGGTTTAGACGGGCGGAAGGGGGCAGCGTTTCTAGTTGTCGGAGGTGCCGCTGGCTATCGGGTCGTCTGGGGATGCGCTGATTTCAGGCAATAGTTGCGCACCGCGCCCGTCGTCGTCAATCCAAAATGCACGATCGAAGTCCAGCGTTCCAGCTCGTGATGGCCATGGCGATGAAAGAAATAAGAAGCGCCAATCGAAGCGCCCGTTCCCGCCGCTTCAATGGCCGCAAACGCCGCGTGATTGTCCACCATGTTGTTGGTGAGGAAGACTTCCCGGTCTCCCCGCCGCCTCAGGTTCAACGTCGAAAAATAGTCGAATGTGCGCGCCGCCCCGACACCGGCAAACCACCAATCATTTTCTTTGTCCCAAAAGCGATGCTCGCCGTTTTTTTCCTTGGTTGGCTTCTCGATAGCGGCCGGCGCTGCGACGGGCGCGGGCATCTGTGTTTCGGTCACCGGCGCTTGAGCGCGCACTTGGCCCGCTCCCACCAGCGTCGCCAATAGAAGCAACAGTATGATCCTAACATTCAGCAATTTTTCCGTCCTGGGCGTGCTCCCGGTAATAATTCAGTATAATCGTCTTCGCGTTTCTAAGCGCCAAGCTTCTCCATATAGGAGATACTCCATGACTCGCTTTCGTCTTGCGCTTTCCTCTATTCTCCTGCTCGCTCTTGTTGCCCGCTTTGCCGCTAACGCTCGCCGGGGGACCGGCCAACTCGCCCGAGCGGGCCGCTGACTGCTTTCGCGGCGGCTATTGCACCCCGCAAAAAGCCTTTACCACGCCGAAGAACTTCGGCTCTCTCCTTCGCCGTTAGCTCATTCGCACTCCTTGCTCGTCGGGATTGTCATTCGAGGCTTGCCGGCGTATCTTACAATTAGACCCAGCTGGAGAGTTTCTTTAAGGAGTACTACTATGCGCTCGGTCACTTTGCGCCTTGTCCTGCCTGTCCTACTAGCGGCACCGCTGCTTCCCGCCCCTGCTCTAGCTCAACCGCAAGATAACCAGTCCGTTGCCGAAGCTGCCCGCCGCGTTCGCGAGCAGAAGAAGGCCACCGCCGATAAACCCGTCAAAGTCATCACGGACGATACTTTGGACGTAAAAAAGGGAGATGTGCAAAACGCCACCGCCGAGCAGCCTAAAGTGCCGGGTTCCGTGGAAACGCCGGCGCAGCCTGCCGCCGGCGCGGCCACCGCCCAGGGCGCCGCTCCCGCCGACGCCTCCGCGAAAGCGTCAGTTCCGCAGAACGCGTCGCCCGACGAGAAAGCGCGCGGACTTCTTAAACAGCGTGTGGCTTTGAAGGAAAAGATTAAGGACGCGCAAAGCGATCTCGATCTTGTTCAGCGTGAATTTCAATTGGATCAGGAGACCTACTACTCCAGCCCGGACTACGCTAACAACACTTCGGAAAAGGCCAGACTGGAGGCGATGAAGCAGCAGATCGGCGATAAACAGCAGGAGCTCGAGCGCTTGAAAGCAGAGCTTGCCGCGCTGCCGGCGCCGCAGGAAACGCCCGCAAACACGCCCCCAAAACCCTAATTGATTTTTGTGCGCAGCTGGGGCGCGCGAGCAATCGCGCATTTCTCTCTAGAGAGGCTATTCAATTCCGTGAATCCGCAGGCTGACCAGCTGATCGATACTCAGGTTTTTCATCCCGCGTGATTGCAGTCCAGTGATGAAGTCCGGCGTCACCCCATGAATCCGCATGGCAATCAGTTGATCCGGTTCTGGATGCGCGTACCCCAGCTTGTGGAGCTGCCCGATAAAATCCGGCGAAACGCCGTGAATCCGGAAGGCAATCAATTTGTCGAGATCCAAGTGCTCGTACCCCTGCTTTTCTAACTCCGCCACCCATTCCGGTGTGGCCCCATGAATTCTCATGGCGATGAGCTTGTCCGCGTCTGGGTCGTAACCAGCCTGCTTGAGGCTGCGAATCATTTCCGGGGTCACGCCATGAATGCGGAAAGCGATCAGCTTGTCGCTGTCCACGACATTCAGCCCCGCCGAGCGAATCCCCGAGACGAATTCCGGAGACACACCATGAATGCGGAAAGCGATCAGCTTGTCGCTTTCTGATTCGTCCAAGCCCGCGGCGCGAATGGCCTCGATGAAATCCGGGGTCACGCCATGAATCTTGAAAGCCATCAGCTTGTCCGTATCCAACCCCTCGAGATTCTTCGACTTGATGTCCCGGGCAAACTTCAAGCTGACGTCATGGATGGCCATGGCCCATTGTTTGTCGCCGTCGATCCCGTCGAAGCCGAGCGCTTTCATCTCCTGCGCATACTTCGCGTCAGCTAGAAAATGAAACAGCCCCGCGCCTTCTCCGTCCCGCAGAAACCCTTCGCATGCGAACTTCCCTGCGTCCCGCGCGATCGTAAAATGGGCTTCCTGGCGTCCCGGCTTCGAAAAATCCACGCCAGAAAAATCGCTCGCCGGCCAGTCTGAACTCGAATGAAAGTGATGTCCGGCGCGGGAATCCATCAGCGAGAATTCTACCTTTCCTGGAATATCGGATTGCCGCACGGTCCAGTCGCCGCTCTGGGGCTCGCCGCCGATAGCTCTTGCCACACCCAGGATCACTCCCGCGATGACCAGGATCAGACCAAGCATTCGCTTCACGTTCATGGCATGTGCTCCTCTCCGTATTTCCCCATAAGAGCTACAAAATGTCGGCGTGCTTCAGCGCCATCAGTTTGTCCAAAGTAAGATTCTGAAAGCCGTGCTTCCGCGCCTTCTCGATGAACTCCGGGGTGATCCCCTGCACTTTCGCGCCGATCAGCTCGTCGCAATCCAAATCCTTGAACCCGGCGGCTTCGAGGCCTTTCACGTACTCCGGGGTGATCCCCTGCACTTTCATCCCAATCAGTTCGTCGGTGCTGGGCTTGAGCCCCGTGGCCCGCATTTCCTTTACGTAACTCGGCGTCACGCCTTGCACCTTCAGGCCGATCAGGTCGTCCGAGCTGGGCTGCAATCCCAAGTCGTGGAACTCTTTCACATATTCCGGCGTAACTCCCTGCACTTTCATCCCAATCACTTCTTCGACGTTGAGGTCGGGATAAACGGTCCGCAACTCCCGGATGTAGTCTGGCGTCACGCCCTGCACTTTCATCCCAATCAGGTCATCCGCGCCAACCTTCGGATCGAACTTTCGCATTTCCCGCACATAGTCCGGGGTGATGCCCTGCACCTTCATAGCGATCAGTTCATCGACATTAGGCTGTAGGCCGGAATCGTGCATGCCCTTGATGTATTCCGGCGTTACACCTTGCATCTTCAGGGCGATGAGTTCATCCACGTCGGTGATCTTGACGCCCGCAGCCGCCATGGCATCCATGTAGGATGGCTTCTTGCTGTCGTTGGCCGCCTGCGGCGGCGTTAGCGCCGGTTGGCTGGGGGGCGCGGGTGCCGGCTCTGGCGCCAGCTGGCTCGGTGCCGCTGGGGCTGCCTTCGGGGCCAACGCTCGCCGATCCTGGGCTGCTGACGGCTCCGGCTTCACGATGATAACGCTGCCGTTGTCTTGGAACTCTCTTGCGGAGCTGCTGTCCAGTGATGCTTGTGCTACTCCAAGAAATGCGTTTCCGGCTAGCAAAGCGCTTGCCAGGCAAATAAAACTCACTCCCAGTCCCGCCAAGCGCGTCCGGCCTGTCGCTCCGTTGAGCCCTAGCAACCGCCATACGCGTTCCGCCAGCGGGCTTCGGTTCGCCGCCATCATCAGCGCCGGAGCCGTTCGCCACTCTTCCATCAGCGTCAGCGCCCGCGCGTAATTCACGGCATCGCCGCAAAGAGCAATCGCTTCATCGTCGCAGCAGTGCTCGCGCTCCGCGCGAATCCGCTGGCTCACCCACCATACCGCCGGGTGGTAGAAGAGCAGCGTTTCCGTGGCAATCTGGAAAAGGTTCACGAAGCAATCGAGTCGCCGGATATGCGCCAGCTCATGCGCGATGACCGTCTCGATTTGCATTTCGCTCAAGCCCGTGAGCGCCCGCACCGGCAACAGCACCACGGGCCGGAACCATCCCAGCACCGCCGGAGCGTCAAGGCGATGGCACTCGCAATAGCGAATCACGCGATCAAGGCCCATACTTTTCTGCAACGCCAGGCACCTTCGATAAAGCTCCGCTACCACCGGTTTGATCTCTTTGCGCCGCATCCTTTCCATCAAAAACAGGCCGCCGGCGGTTCTCAAACTCAGCAAAACAACGCCCAGGAACCACGCTTCCACCAGCCACAACATTCCGAGCGGTGGCTCGCTGCGCGTTGCGGCAACCGGGGCGCGGGAGCCTGACAGCGCGGTGGCGTTTTGCGTGGATGTTTGCGCCCGCGTCGAGGCTCCTTGCTCCCCAGTCCTGACGGCCGGATGGCCTTCTGTGCGCAGCCAGGTGAAGGTGGCAACTGGCGATACCAGCATCAATACGAGGGCGCCCACCGCCAAGGCATAGCGTGCTTCGACGCTGCGGCATACCGCGCATGCCACCGCGAACAAAGCCGCCAGCCCCGCTCCTTGCCACAGAAAGTGCAGCAACGTCCAGCCGAGCGTCCGCAAAATCTCCGGCGAAATCCAACTCGCGAGATTGCTCATTGGCTTCTCCCCTCGTATTCATCCAGCAAACGGCGCAACTCATCCAACTCTTCCTTGGACGTTGGCCGCCCCTCGAGCGCGTGGATCATCAATTCGCTTGCCGAGCCCTCGAACACCCTTTCGAGCACGTCGCCCACAAGCTGCCGCTTGGTTTCCGTGGCGGGCTGGCATGCTTCATAAACGTGGGCGCGCTGCTCTTCGTTTCTCGCGACCGTGCCTTTGGCGGTCATAATTTGCAGCAGTTTCAGCACCGTCGTGTAGCCGAGATCCTTCTTTTCGCTCAGCGCCTCGTGGACTTCCCGGACCGTCGAAGGCCCGCGCTCCCATAAAACGCGCAGGATTTCCAGTTCCCCAGCCGTGGGCTTTTGCGGTTGTTCCTTGGTCATGGACGGAGCTTAATACGAAGGCTTTCGTATTGTCAACGAAAATCTTCGTATTCGTTGGTAACCTTGGCGAATTTCAGGACCGGCAACCTCACCACAATATCTTGTAGCGTTTTCTCTTGACACCACAGGCTACTCGCGGCACAATCCCGGCCATCGCATTTATTCCATCGCACTTTTTCTTTGGGAATTTACCCAGGGCTTTTTTTGTGAGTCGTTTTGGTCGACAGGGGAGATTTCAGAAGTTTCGGCGGGCCGACGGCCAACGCTCGGCTTCTGAAGCGGTTTGCGGTTTGCGGTTTGCGGTTTGCGGCACTGAGGGAGAATAAATGCAATATTTGCCCGGCTTCACCGTGCAGTGCATCAATCCGCTGTGCGAAGCACGCGGTCACTGGCTCCGCGCCGATTTCACCACTCCCCTCGGCAGCGAGGGCCACTGCCCCTGCTGTGGGGACTTCCTCCGCAATGTTCCTCCGCCGCTGGCCCCGCGCTTCCGCATGCGCCCGCGCTCTCTTACCGCGCGCCCGCCGCTCCGCCCGCGGCCTCGTTAAACTAAGGCCGGAAGCATCGGCTGCGGGCCTCGGTGCTGAAGTGCAACTGATTCCTAGCCCTCGACGAGGCCCTTCTCGATCATCTCCTCGTCGCTGAGCCACAGATCGGGGATATTGGCTGAGCCAAGCCGAAGAATATCTTCCAGCGCGCCGCGCACTTCCGCCACGCGAAAATCAACGCCAATACGTTCCAGCAGTTCGATGAGTGCGTGCGCGCCTTCGGCCAGCGCCAGCTTGGGAGGCGGGCCGGTGCCCGCGGCCGGAGACGGTCCTGGGGGGTCGAGCCGGTGATACGTTGCGATGTAGATGGCCTGGGGTCCACCGCCATGTCGAACGATATGGAGAAACCCGCGGGTCTTCGGCTTTCCCGGGGCGAGCTTGGCCGCCGCCCCTGAGCCGGAGGAGAGGGCGCTCATCGCTGGGGTGTTCTCACCGGTTTCCCGTTCCTCAACTGCAGCCGCTCGTGCTGCCGCAATTTTCGCATTTGTAGCAAGCCCCGTTGGGCACCATCAGCATGCCGCACTCGCTGCACGCGGGCGCCCCCTCTTGCGCATGGGTCGGTTTCAGGTCCCCAAGTGCCCAGCCTTTCCCGGCTTCCGCAGACAGGGATGCCAGCACTCCGCGTGACGGGCCCGACGCGGAAGGATGCACGGCTTCGGCGACGACCGTAGGAGGAGCGTGCGGGTGCGCCGCGGCAGCCTGCTCACCATTCAACTTCAAGTAGTCCGTGGAGATGAACCGTCCGCCCATCCACCGCGCGATGTAATCCAGTACCGACGAAACAAATCTAATGTTCGGATTCGCAGTGATGCCCGACGGTTCGAACCGGGTGTTCAGCAGTTTGTCTACGAACACTTTCATGGGCACGCCGTACTGCAGGCCGAGCGAAATCGTCAGCGCCAGCCCGTCCATCACTCCGGAAAGCGTCGAGCCTTCCTTGGCCATCTTGATGAACACTTCGCCCGGCCGCCCATCGTCATACATCCCCACGGTGATGTAGCCTTCGTGCCCGCCCACGCTGAACTTGTGTGTTACGGAAGCGCGTTCGTAAGGCATCTTCTCGCGTTGCATCCGCGCAAACAGTTCGCGCTGCATGGGCTCTGGCGAAGCGGCCGGTTCCGCTGGCCCTCTCCCGGCCGGGTTCTTCTTTTCTTCCGCCTTGCTGCCGCCGGCATTCAGCGGCTGCGAACGCTTCGAATTGTCGCGGTAGATGGCCACGGCCTTCAGCCCCAGCTTCCAAGACTCAATATACGCGTTCGAGATGTCTTCGACCCTAGATTCCTCGGGCATGTTGATGGTCTTCGAAATCGCGCCGGAAAGGAACGGTTGGGCCGCCGCCATCATCTTTACGTGTCCCGTCCAGGTGATCGACCGCCCGCCGCCCTGCGGCGCCAGCGAGCAATCAAACACCGGATAATCTTCCATCTTCAGGTGTGGCGCGCCTTCGATCTTTCCGTTCTTGTCGATGTAGGAAACGATTTCGCTGGTCTGCTCTGGCGTGTAGCCCAGCTTCATCAGCGCTTGCGGTACGGTGTTGTTCACGATCTTGATCAACCCGCCACCCACGAGTTTCTTGTATTTCACCAGCGCCAGGTCCGGTTCGATGCCCGTGGTGTCGCAATCCATCATGAAGCCAATGGTCCCCGTCGGCGCCAGCACCGTCACTTGCGAATTCTTGTAGCCGTACTTATCGCCGTGCGAAAGCGCGGTGTCCCATGATTCCTGTGCGGCCATGAACAATTCCGTCTGCACATGTTCTGGCTTGATCCCGCGCATCGCGTCGCGGTGCATGCGAATCACGTCCAGCATCGGCTCGCGGTTCACGGCGTAACCCGGGAAGGGCCCCAGGCGTTCCGCGATTCTCGCTGACTGCGCGTATGCTTCACCGCACATCAGCGCGGTGATCGCTCCAGACATGTCGCGCCCTTCATCCGAGTCATACGGCAGCGCCATGGACATCAGCAGCGCGCCAAGATTCGCGTAGCCCAGCCCCAGCGGCCGGAAGTTGTGCGAATTCTCGGCAATCTTCGGCGTCGGATAACTCGCGTTGTCCACCAGAATTTCCTGCGCCGTGATGGTCACGTCCACCGCATGTTTGAACGCCGCCACGTCAAACTGTCCGCTGGCATTGACGTACTTCATCAAATTCAGCGAAGCCAGGTTGCACGCCGTGTCATCCAGGAACATGTATTCCGAGCACGGATTCGACGCATTGATCCGCGCGGTGTTCTTGCAAGTGTGCCAGCGATTCACGGTCGTGTCGTACTGCATCCCCGGATCGCCACAATGCCAAGTGGAATCCGAAATCTTCATCAGCAGGTCGCGGGCCCGCAGTTTTTCATTCGGCTGCCCGTCGAGCACGTTCTTCGTCCACCAATCTTTATCTTCGACCACCGCGCGCATGAACTCGTCCGTGACGCGCACCGAATGGTTCGCGTTCTGGAAGAAAATCGAAGCATACGCGTCGCCGTCAATGGAGCTGTCGTAGCCCTGCTCGATCAGCACGTGCGCCTTGCGCTCTTCTTTCATCTTGCATTCGATGAATTCCACGATATCCGGGTGATCGATGTTCAGGATCACCATCTTGGCTGCGCGCCGCGTCTTTCCGCCGCTCTTGATGACTCCAGCGAAAGCGTCGAAGCCCTTCATGAAGCTCACCGGCCCGGATGCGATTCCGCCGCCACTCAACGTTTCACGGCTTCCGCGAAGCGTCGAAAAGTTCGTTCCCGTCCCCGAGCCCCACTTGAAAAGCATTCCTTCGGTCCGCGTCAGCCCCATGATCGATTCCATACTATCGCTGACGGAATTAATGAAGCACGCCGAGCACTGCGGCTTGGGCTGCACGCCCACGTTGAACCACACCGGCGAATTGAAAGCCATCTTTTGCTCGACCAGCAGGTGCGTCAGTTCATCGCCGAAGGCATCCCGCGACCCCATGTCTAGAAAATACCCGCACTCTTCACCCCAGCGCACAATCGTATTCACCACTCGGCTGATCAGTTGCCGGACAGAGCCCTCGCGTTGCGGGGTCCCCGGCTTTCCGTGGAAATACTTGCTGGTGACGATGTTGGTCGCCGTCTGCGACCAGCTCTTGGGCACCTCAACGTCTTCCTGCCGGAAGATCGTCACGCCCTTCTCGTTTCCGATCAGCGCGGTGCGCTTCTCCCACTCAACCGCGTCGAAAGGAGATTTCTTGCCGTCCGTGAATAACCGTTGGAAGGTCAGACCTTTCCCCGTGTTGACCGCGGTCATCGCTCTAGCCGCATCCGTTGCCGAAGAAATCCCACTCAATGCATGTTTCACTGTTGCCATTCCGTGCCTCCGAGCTTGGGGGTCCCCTCGCCCGGGGCACCCTCTATTTTACTCCCCTGCTTCCCGCAGAGGTACCGCGCTTCACTCCAGGGCTGGCTGAAGTTCAGGCCTTTGATTCGTTCGGGGCGTGAAAGCGGGCAGCGAAAAAAAGCCGACCGCAAAGCGGTCGTTCGTTAAATTGCAGCGCCAAACGCCAAGGCTCTGCCGTCGGCCGGTGCTTGGCACACAGCCTAACAGCAGGTGCTCCGTCTCAAGTACGGGCGCGGAGCAGGTACTTCGCGCTCGATTTTTCGCTTAAAACCCGGGCTGGTTTCGTGGGTTCACACGGACCTTGCTGCATCCCCGATTCGGTCCGTCTGGCGCTTCCACGTCCCCCGAATCTGGATTCGCAGTATCAACTTCTGAATATATTCTGTCAAGGGAAAAACGCAAAGTATGGTTGACGTTTTCGTACTGTGTCTATTTGTAGTGGTGCCATTTCCCACCCAACTGCTTCTTCTTCAACGCTTTTCGCGGCCTTACGCTCCTCAAGCTACACTTTTGGCATGCCATCCATCATGAACCGCTCTCTCGCTGTAGTCGCCTCCTGTTTTCTTCTTGCTCTCACCCTTCTTCCCTAAAGGCCCAAGCCAACCCTGCCTAAACGGTTGCCGCGACGTCCGCTCGCGTCTTCTAAAGCAGCCTGCTTTCGGAGAAAAAATCACAACGCCGGAATAAGCAACGATTCACCATTTTTATGAATCGTCTGGACCATCACTGTTACGTGGCCAGTGATCTGCGGCCGACGGCTGTCGCCGTGTAGCAGACACTATGAAATTTGGCTGCTAGACGGTCAGGAACCGTCCTAGTACCACTGTACCGTACACAACAGGACGCTTGCTTCATTTTGTAGAACACCGCCGTCCCTCACTATTCATTGAAAGGGAATGAGTTGTCTCTGAGGGAGAGGTCCCCGTGCAAATCGGACGCTACGAAATTCTAGAAATCATCGGCACCGGAGCTACTGCCCGGGTTGCGCGCGCGCACGATCCCATGATCGGCCGCCTGGTGGCCATCAAACTTTTCTCCAAGGAATTGGCCAGCGGTGAAGCGCGCCAGCGTTTCATTCAGGAAGCCCGCGTGGTCGGCCAGCTTTCTCATCCTTCGATC
The DNA here is from genome assembly GCA_035510055.1 of Candidatus Cybelea sp. GTDB lineage: Bacteria > Acidobacteriota > Terriglobia > Acidiferrales > UBA7541 > Acidiferrum. The sequence goes on from DATKHV010000040.1 coordinate 91,080, forward strand.
ATCGCGCTCCACGACATGGGCATCGACGAAGCCACGCAAACGCCTTATCTCGTGATGGAGTATCTGGAAGGCCAGCCGCTCGATCGCATTCTGGAAAAAGGCAGCATTCCCTACCCAAAGGCTTGCGCATGGACCGCGGAGGTAGCATGCGCGCTGGGTGTGGCCCACCGGAGGGGCGTGATTCACGGCGACGTCAAACCCGCCAATATGCTGATTACCGATGACGGCCGCGTAAAGCTGATGGACTTTGGCATGGCGCGGCTGGCCAGCCGCGATTCTGGCGCCACCCCGCTTCTCGGCACTCCCGCTTACTGGTGCCCCGAGCAAATCATGGGCAAGCCGCAGGATGCGCGCTCCGATCTTTTTTCACTTGGCGTGGTGCTTTACGAGATGGTGACGGGCAAGCGTCCTTTCGACGCTGATTCGCTCCAGGCCATTTGCGGTCGTGTTCTTTCTTCCACGCCGCTGCCGCCGTCACACGCTAATCCTTCCGTGCCGGCGGGATTTGACGCCATCGTGGCGCGCTGCCTGGCGAAGGATCCGGCGGGCCGTTATGCGCCGGCCGAGGCCCTCGCGGAGGAACTCTTTCCGCTGGCGCGCCGCAGAGCGATTCCCGAACCCGTGCCGCAAACCAATGGAAATGGAAACGGCTTGCGTGACCGCGCCGCGCGTCTCCTGCGCTCTGCTTGATGATTACAACGCAAAAAGACCGCTACCAAGCCCTAGAACCCATCGGGTCCGGGGCCACCAGTCGCGTCGACAAAGCCCGCGACAATGTGATTGGCCGCACCGTGGCCCTTAAGACTTTCATTCATACCTTTGGCGAAGATCTGGAGCAGCAATTCCTGCGTGAAGCGCGGATGGTGGGTCAGCTCTCGCATCCGGCCGTCGTGCAGCTCTACGATGTCGGCATTGACGAGCGTTCCGCCCCTTACCTCGTCATGGAATACATCGCCGGCGAGACTCTCGAGCGCCACCTGGAGTCCTCCACCCTGGCTGTTCCGCGTGCTTGTGCCTGGGCTGTGGAGCTGGCTGGCGCGCTGGCCACCGCTCATCGCGCGGGAATCATTCACGGCGACGTCAAACCCGGAAACATTTTCATTACTCGGGAAAACCGGGTAAGACTTGGCGACTTTGGCATCGCTCGCCTGACCACGCAGCTTTCGGTTACCGGCCGGGTCATAGGTACGCCCGCTTATCTGGCGCCTGAACAAATCGAGAGTGAGCTTCAGGATCACCGCTCGGACCAGTTCTCGTTCGGCGTTGTTTTTTATCAGATGCTGACCGGCGTCCGTCCTTTTGACGGGAACACCGTTGGCGCGGTGTGCGCGCAAATTCTAAAATGCCAGCCGCTGCCGCCATCGCGACACAATCCGGCGGTGCCTCCCGCGCTGGATCGCGTTGTCGCCCGCTGCCTGGCAAAAAATCCGCAGGACCGTTTTGCTTCGTGCGAGGAACTCGCCAAGTCTCTCTATCCCTTCACCCGCTCGCGCCCACGCACTCCAGCGCCAGTCCAAGAACGCTCCTGGTGGTCTGCCCCAGTGGGCCTTCGCGAAGTTTGGTTGACGGTATCGGCTTGCCTGCTTTTAGCTCTATTTATTCAAGTTCCGCGCGTGCTTAGCGCCCACTTTGGAATTCCTGCCGCTCCCACGCGCCAGTATTTTCATCCCGGGGTTCCCTACGAGGCTCTGAACTACTCACGGCAAAGCGTCGCGCCCGCATCCGGGTCGGACCCTTCAAGCGAGACCGTCTCGCGAATCGAAGACCAACATCCTTCGCCGCGCGAAATTCATTTGCAAAAAATAGCGCTCGCCGACCTGAATAAGCCCGCCGCTTCTCAGCACCTTCGTCCGGATGCGTCTTCTGCCTCCCTATCGTCGCCGCGATCGAATACACCTTAGCCCTCGAAAAAAGCTTCCCCGCAAAACTCCGGCGAGCAATTTAGTTGTAAGTTAGAAAAAAAAGAAACTGGATGGCCTTATTCGTACCGTAATGCTTCGACGGGATCGAGTTTCGCGGCTTTCATCGCCGGCCACACCCCGAAGATTAATCCGATACTCACGCTGACGGCAACCCCGGTGCCTGCCGCCCAGACCGGAACGGCTCCGGGCCATTGGAGCGTCACGCGAACCAGCAACACCAGGGCGTTTACTAACACGAGCGCGATCACGCCTCCCGTTCCCGTCAGTGTCATCGCTTCCAGCAGGAACTGCCACGTAATGTCCTTGCTCTTCGCGCCAATCGCTTTGCGGATTCCAATCTCGCGCGTTCGCTCCGTTACGCTTACCAGCATGATATTCATCACGCCGATTCCGCCCACCAGCAAGCCGATGGAACTCAGCACCACGGTTGCCAGCGCCACTTTTCCCACAATGTTATGAAATTCTTCCACTTGTTGTTCGGCAGTGCCGATCGAAAAATTGTCTTTCCCTCCAAACGGCACGTTTCTTCGCCGCTCCAGCACTTCGCGAATCTGGTCCACCGCCTGGTCCAGCATTTTGGGGTAAGCTTGCGCGCGCATATTCACTTCGTCTGCGCTGAGATAGACCTTGCGAAACGTACTGATGGGGATCAGCACGCGGCGGTCCTCGTCACCCATGCCAAATCCACCTTTGGGTTTTTCCACCACGCCGATAACCTGGAAGTCCGAGCCGTCGATCATCACGTCCTTGCCGATGGGATGCCCCTCGGGAAACAGCACGGGCGCCACGTTCTCCCCGAGCATGACCACTTTTTCCTTGTGCAGATCGTCGCCCTCGCTGATGAAGCGGCCCTCCACGGTTGCGGCATTGGCGTAAACTTCGCCGAAGTTCGGCTGCACCCCGCGAAAATCGATGGCGGTCACTTGGCCGGCTTTCGTGCGCACGGTGTGGGTATGGTCCCACTTGGTTTGCAGAAAAGTGGTTACCGCCTTGACGGCCGGGCATCGCTCCTGGATGGCCTTGGCGTCCTCGATGGTGAGCGGTTTGCGTTGGCGTTCCTCGAGCGGGGGAGGTCCGCCGTGCCGTCCCTGGTCCCATTTGGTGATGAACGCGGTATCCGCGCCGAACTGTTTAATGTTTTCCTGAACCTTCTGGTCAAAGCCGGAGATGAGGGCCGCCACTAACATAATGACGCTTACACCGAGCACAACGCCGAACACCGTCAGCGCGCTGCGCAGTTTGTGCGTTCGCAAGGTGTCCAGCGCTTGCCTGAGATTTTCGTTATACGCTTGCGCCATTCTTGGACCTCACCCGTCCGCGCGCAGGGCTTCAATAGGATCCAGCTTGGCCGCCCGCATGGCCGGAAAAATTCCGAAAAAGAGTCCCACTCCGGTGGCTACGCAAATCGAAAGGATCACTGCGCCCAGAGGAGTTTCCATGGGGAACGAGAAAAGCGCCTTCACCAGAAATACCAGCGAGTAAGCCGCCAGAATGCCTATCAATCCTCCGGCTGCCGCGAGGACGGCTGACTCCGTCAGAAACTGCAGGAGGATATGTTTTTTCCTGGCACCCAGCGAGCGCCGCAGCCCAATCTCGCGGGTGCGCTCCGTTACGCTGGCCAGCATGATATTCATAATCACGATTCCGCCCACGACCAGAAACACGCTCACCAGAGCCATGGCCACAAAAGCCAGGTTTCCTGTAAGGTCATGCCACAACTGCATGATCGAATCGGAGCCCAGAATGGCGAAATTGTCGGGCGCGTCGTAGGGCAAATGCCGCCAGGCCCTGAAGAGCATGCGGGCTTCGTCTTCGCTAGCCTGCATCAATTCGGCGTTGGGCGACTGCACGAAAATCGCCACCCAGTCGCTGTTGGTATGCCAGCCTTTCCGCCAAGCGGAAATCGGCATGACCATGTAATTGTCCTGGGATTCTCCGAAAGCGCTACCCAGCGGTTCCGCCACGCCAATGACTTCGTAGGTGTGGGTCTGGACGCGGATTTCTTTTCCAACCGGATCCACATTGGGGAAAAATTTCTGGACCAAGTCTGGCCCGATGAAAACGACTTCGGAGCGATGATCCTCATCGGCTTGGGTGATGAAGCGTCCTTGCGCCACGGCCAGGTTTCGCACTTGAGCGAAATTCGGCGTGGCCCCCATCATTCTGGTATTTTCCATGGTGAGATTGCCGCTGCGAACCTGCACGTTGTGGTCTTCTTCGGCGGCTACGGCGCTGGCGATTTTCATGTTGTCACGGAGCCGTTCGTATTCCTCGATGGTAACCAGGGGCCGCTTCTGAGCCTTAATCCAGGCGTCTTCACTGGTAATGATCCCGAAGCGGTGGACGATGTAGACATTGGCGCCGAGATTGGCAACGCGGTCGGCGACATACATGTTCAGCCCGGCGATGACGCTCATCACAAAGACCAGGGTGGTTACAGCGAGGATGACCCCGAGGAGGGTCAGGAAACTGCGCAGCTTGTGCGCCCGCAGTGCGTCCATAGCAAGCTTTAGGGTTTCGACAGTCGTGACCCAGGCTGCCCGCAGGCCAGCAGCTTTTGCCTTAACCCCTGCCAGAGGAGCAATTTCCGTAAACCGACCTATGGGAGTGACACCCAAAACAGACCTCCAACCTTCTCTATCTAAGACGACTGAACAAGCCGATCTGTTCCTAAGGTATATAGACGGGAGGAGCAGAGATTTGCTTTCGGGCTTTCTAGGAGTAGCCTTCTGTCTCGGGCCAGTTTTCAGGGCTTCAGCGGCCGGGACACCCCATTGTACCGTCTTGTGGGGCAATCGGCGGGGAAGATGGTGGTAAGTGTCGCGTGAGATTCAACGCCAAGAGGAGGGTTCTAATGCGTCGTATGTATCTTTATGTTCTTGCATTTACAGCGCTTTGCCTGAGTTTTGTGTCATCCATCCGGGCTCAGAATACTCAGGATGCTTCTGACCGTAGAGCTACCGTCATGACCGCCGACGGGCCGACAGCCGGCTTCCGGGCCGAATTCCTGGAAGAGATAGCCTACTATGAGCAGCGCTACCGCCGGCTGGCCGAGGCCATGCCCGCTGAGAAATACACCTGGCGTCCTGCCGAAGGCGTCCGCTCCGTAGGGGAGGTGTTCATGCACATCGTGGCCGCAAACTACGGGATTGCCCGGGCTTTTGGGACGGCTCCCCCGGCGGGCTTCGACGCGAAGGCTATCACGGCTCTTGCGGGTGACAAAGCTAAGGTCCAGCAAGCTTTGAAGGATTCCTTCGCGCATTTCCGGGGCGCCATTATCGCTCTGAACGAGGCCGACGCCGACAAGCCTCAGAAAATGTTCAACCGCTCGACTACCCTGCGCGGTTCTTTCCTGGCCATCACTGGACACTTTGGCGAGCACTTGGGGCAATCCATTGCTTACGCCCGTGTAAATGGCATAGTGCCGCCGTGGACCGAAGAGTCTCAGCAACAACAGAAGCAAGCAGACAAACCGAAGTCGTAGTTAGCGGGTGGGATTTCGCTGCCATTGACCTTTTGACATCCGTCGGAGGATTTCCGAACCTTGGCGGTGTACAACAGTTCTAGGCCCAGACGAATCCAATCGAGGTAGACGCTGGCGGACTTCTAGCCACTTCGCATTATGCTGAAACGTGCTTTTACTTCCATCGCGGCTCTGTCTTTGGCGCTGGCTGCGAATTCCGCCGCACAATCCGTAGTGCCGGATTCCACCCCGGCGATCGGCCCGGGCAAGCCGGATATCTTCAAACGCATCATCGCCAACCAAAAAAGAAGCGAAGCCGCTGTGGATCTCTACGAGCGCATTGAGCGCGTCGAGACGCGCAAGAACGCGAGCGATCCCGCTCCCCCCTCGATAAAAATCGCCCGTGTCATTCCTTCGGGTACCGGCATGGTCAAGATTCCCGTCGACGCCGATGGCAAACCCGGAGATGCCGCCGCGTATCGCGCGGGGCTCGAGAATCTGGCGCGGGCCCTGGCGATGCTTGTAAATGGCAGCGGTTCTCAACGCGACGCGTTGGAAAAATATGCGAAGAAAAGGAAAGACCGCAGCGACCTGATCGACGCCACGCACAATGCTTTCCTATTTACTTTTTTGGCCAGCGAGCCGCGCGGCGACCTTACGCTTTCCAAGTACAAAATGGAGCCGAACCCGGCTTTCAAGCCCACTACGCGCTTCACCTCCATCTTCCCCAAGGTGCGTGGTTTCGTGTGGGTCGACGAAGCTTCCGGCGAACTCGCGCGCATTGCAGGCGAAGTGACCGAGGACATTTCCGTCGGCCTGTTTCTGGGAAAAATCTACAAAGGCAGCCAGTTCATGGAGGAGCGGTACGAATTTCAGCCCGGGCTGTGGCTGACCAGTTTTTCGCAGTATGACTTCGACGGGCGCAAACTGTTTTCCAGCTTCTCCGTTCATGAACGCACTTTCTACTCGAACTACCGCTACATTGGGCCGCCCCAGGAAGCGCTTGCCGCCATTCGGCAAGAGCTAAAGAATAGCGAGTTGGACAAGCCCCACGCCGGCTCCGCCGATCCGTGAAACTTTTCCTTTTAAGATGGGTTTAGAAGGATAGCCTCCTCGACCTTACGAGACTGGAGTCGTTATGCCTCGTTCGCTCTCAAGCGCATTGCTTTTGACATTTTTCGCGGCGGTTTCCGCTGCCGCCGAATCTCAGGACAGCACTGCCTCTCCGCCGCCGGCCGAGACGAAGAAACCGAAAAAAGTCTGGACCAATGAAGACATACCAGCAAGGGGCGCGGTCTCGGTTGTCGGCGATGCAAAGAACAAACCCAAGCCGGACAGTTCCAAGCCCGCAAATGCGCAATACGTCGCATCGGTCCGCAAGCAACTCGACAAGTTGCAGGGGGAAATCTCCGATATCGGAAAACAGCTCGTAGATCTGAAGAACTTCAGCTCGGGTGAACCATCGGCGTCCGCCAGCGGCGTGCAACTCAATAAAGCTTATCAACGCGAACCGATCGAGGTACAGATGCGCGCCTTGCAGGATAAGAAAAAAGATCTCGAGAGCAAAGTCGACGCGCTTCTCGACGAAGCCCGCAAGAAAGGCGTCGACTCCAGCCAGTTGCGGTGAATCCCACGTTGGCGGACTTGCGCCTGCCCAGCTTCGACAATCTCGCCGGGCCGCACGCTCTTGTGCGCATCAACACAAGAGGAAAGGTATGGAAGCCTATCCGGCAGGCGGTTCGACTGCACGCGAAGAATTACAATTCCGATTTTCCTGCCCATTAGGTTTTGCTGCTATTGGATGTTTCGATCGCTCGTGAAGAATACGTCCCTGTGGCCCTTGAGCAACTCCCCGTCTTTCTTGCTGCTGAATCCAGCTTCCCGCACCGTATCTTAGCGAATGCGGGCCTAGGGATATGAGCCGACATTTATTTGTTGGGAGCGGGCTTCGCGGATTCGAAGCGAATCTCCTTGAGCATCTCCGACTGCCGGTAGAGTTCCGTTTTCCCTGCGGGAAATTTATTGACGTTCAGCAGGAAAGACAAGATGTCCGCGTCTTGCTGCCGGGTGAGGCGGCCGGGATTGCTTTGCGGCATGGTCTTGCGAATTCTGTCGAACAAATCGGCCATGGTCAGGCCGTTCCAATTCGCCAGGAATGCGCCGCCGGTGAGTGGTGGCGCGGATTCGCCACCGGTGAGCATGTCGCCGTGACACGCGGCGCACTCCTTGCGGTAAAGGGGTTCGCCGCGCTTGGCTTGGTCGTCGGTGTACACGCCATCCCACACGGAACGGGACTCCGCAGCTGGCGCCGGCGCTTGCGCTCGCAGCAAGCCGAGCGGCCAAGCGATCACCGACAAAACAAGAATAGCCGCTCTCCTGGTCACCTGGTCATCATCCTTTCGCCGGAAAGAATCTGCCGGGAACTCATTCCCCTGACGATGGCAGCGTGTAAGCGATGTATTCGCCGGAATAAGGACCGCCGCTGACGGCTACGACGATGTACTGCTTGCCGTTCACCATGTAGGTCATGGGCGAGCCGGTCTGGGGTGCGGGCATGTAGACAGCGCCGACTTCCTTTCCGGTGGCTTTGTCATAAGCGCGCAGCATCGCGCCGCGCGGATGATCGGCCGTGGTGGTGACATTTCCTTCGCCGGCGATGACCAGCGTCTTGGTGACCAGCGTCCCGACGTTGTAGGTGATCTGTCCGGTGCGCGGAATATTCATGTCCTTAAGAATCGGGGAATTGCGCACAAAATCCGGCGTTTCACCGTGCGCAATCTGCCAAACAAACTCCCCTTTATCGAGATTGATGGCCGTGATTGTTCCGTACGGCGGCTTGATCAACGGCAAGCCTTCGACGTCCAAGCGCACGAAACCACCGCCAGACGGTTTCTTCGACGGCTTGGGAGAATCGGCGCCGGCGTTTTCGCCGGGACCATGGAGCACTTCGACGGCTCTTCCGGCCGTTCCCGCCACGTAGTTCATATCCGAAACTTCCTTGGGAGCGGGCACCAGCCCAATCGGTTCCACGCAAGCGTTGCAAGCGAACAAATAAGCAATATGCGTTTCAGGATCGTAAGATCCGCCCGGCCAGTTGGTCCCGCCAGAAGCAGTACCCAGCGTCAAAGTGCCAAGCGGGCCTTCCAGCTGGCTTACGGTCGGCGGCGTGAACACCGGGCCCAGGTGATAATGTGAGACGACCTCCGTGGCGCGCCGCCGGAGGTCGGGCGCAAAGTCGATCAAATCATCGATGGAAACGCCGTTGCGGCTGTAGGCGGGTGGCTTGCTGGGGATGGGCTGCGTCGGTGAATACGACTCGCCAGGCACGCTGCCGACTTCCACGGGCTTCTCCGGAATCGGCCAGACCGGCTTGCCGGTCACGCGATCAAGAACATAAAGAAAGCCTTGCTTGGAAGGCTGCGCGACGGCTTTGATCTTTTTCCCCTCGACGACGATTTCCGCGAGGATAGGAGCGGAGGAAATATCCATGTCCCACAGCGGATGATGCACTAGCTGGAAATGCCATTTGCGTTCGCCGGTTTTCAAGTCCACGCAGACCAGGGTTTCGCCGAACAAATTATTTCCCGGGCGGTGGCCACCGTAGAAATCGCCAGTCGGAGACTCGACAGGCAGGTAGACGAGTCCCAGTTCTTCGTCGACGGTGCTTTGCGTCCACATGCCGGTGTTGCCGGTGTATTCCGCCGATCCTTTTTCCCAAGTGTCGTAGCCGACTTCGCCTTTTTTGGGAATGGTATGAAAAATCCAGAGGCGCTTGCCGGTGCGCACGTCGAAGCCACGGACGTAGCCTTTGTTATTGCGCATGCTGCGCGGAGTCATGCCTTCGCGGAAAGCCGCACCGATAATCACGGTGTCTTTGGCCACGACCGGCGCGGACTGAATGCCGATTTCGCCGGTAATCAAATCTGGAAAAATATCCTGGTCGTCATTGCGCTTCAGATCCACCTCGCCATTATTTCCGAACGAAGGAAGACGCACGCCGGTCTTGGCGTCCAGACAGATCAGACGAAAGCCCGGCGTCACATAAAGGATTCGTGCATCGTGGCCGTCGGACCAATACGCCAACCCGCGGCCGGAAAGCTGGCGCGGAGCTGCGCCGCCACGCGCACCTTCATGCTCGCCGTGAATCCAGAGCAACTCGCCGGTGGCCGGGTCCAGGGCAATGACGGCGCGGCGCGAACCGGCCGTGGCGTAGAGAGTGCCGTTCACCATGAGCGGCGTGCCTTCCAGTTTGTACTCCGGGCGGTCGCCAAAGTTGTCGGTCTTGATGCGCCAGGCGATTTCCAGGTCGTTGAAGTTGGAGGCGTTAATCTGGTCGAGCGGGCGGTAGCGCGTTCCGGCCAGATCGGCGGCGTAAGACGGCCACTCGGTGTCCTTTGGATGAAACTGGGCGGAAGCGGCCGCGGGCCAGCACAAAAGTCCTGCAAGAAACAAAAACAGCCAAGTGTATAGGTGCTTCTGTTTTTTCACGCGCATCTTGTTCCTCCGCTGAATTCCCGCGTCCATGGCTTATCCCATTTGCTTGATTTGATCGAGCGCTTGCTTGATCTTTGCTTTTTGCTCGTCGGTCACGTCCGAGTTGGGCGGGCGTTGATAAAATTGCCGCGTCCCCATTTGCAAGCTGAGAGCGTATTTCATGGGGCCGTACTCATCGACGCCGCCGGCGCGCAACAGCTTGAGCGCCTCTTCCAGCTGGGCGACGGTTTCGCTGAGATCTTTTCCGGCGCGCTTGGCCGCGAATACCGCGGCGATCTGTTTGGTGAAGTTATTGCCTTCGGCGAGGATGGCGCCCATATCGTGGTCCAAAGCGTATTTCAGATTCTCGGTCGTTCCGGTGCGCATGTTGAGCTTGGGAAATTCCGCGACGAAATCTTGATAGACCTGGGGATCGCTGACGGAGTCCTTAATCCCGGCGAGATGGGGGTATTTCTCCATGACGTGCAGCAATTCCAGGCTGATGGGCACGCCGGTGGCAAAGGGAATATGGTAGAGATTGATCGGGATTTTCACTTGCTCGAAAAGCAAGGAGAAATATCGCGTCAAACCATCCAGGCGCGGGTGCTTGTAATAAAACGGGGGCACCACGAGCAAGCCGTCCGCTCCGTTGGCTTCCGCGTGCTGCGAGAGTTCGAGAGTTTCCGGGAAATTCGCGGTGCCGGGGGACACGATGATGTTCAGGCCGTTGCGGTGCTTGAAAGCGGTTTCGGCGACTTTCTTTCGTTCCGCCACGGAGAACGACGGGAATTCGCCGGTCGTTCCAAGGACCACCACGCCGTCGGCGCCATTGGATTTCAAATAAGCGAGCACATCTTTATAGAGTTCCTCATCAAATTTCAAATCTTTGTCGCAAGGCGTGGAAGCAGCGACCCAGAACAAAACCTTTTCTCCGGGAGCGGCAGGCGCTTTTAGAGTGCGCGGCTCGCTGGCCAGCGCTTCCGTAATCCCCGCGCCGCCGGCAACTCCCAGCACCGCGGTCGCTCCAGCGGCACCCAGAAAAGTCCTTCTCGTGGTTTGCATGATTTCCTCCCCCGGCAGAAAGCCCGCGGAAGTCTAAGCCAGTGAAGCGCAAGAAACAAACATTTCGTTTGCAGTTTTCACTAGGCAAAAGCAGCATCGCTTGTCGGCTAGGGTCTGTTAGAATGCGCGCTATGCGTGCCTTGCCGTCGTTGCTGTTCTCCCTGTTCCTTGGCGCTGCTGTCCAGGCCCAGTGGTGGAAAGTACAGACCAGCGGCTTTGCTAGCAACCTGCGCGGCGTGAGCGTCGCGCGTGTTAGGAGCACCAAAGGCGTTGCCAAGGTAGCGGTGTGGGTTTGCGGTTCCAACGGTGTGATTCTCCGGTCCTTCGACAAAGGCAAGACCTGGCAACGCTCGCACGTGGAGGGTGGCGAGGCGCTCGATTTTCGCGGCATCGTAGCGTTCGGCGCCACCTCTGCCTACGTGATGTCGAGCGGCGAAGGCGAGAAGTCCCGCATTTACAAGACCAGCGATGGCGGCGAAACCTGGAAACTGCAATACACGGACAAGCGCAAGGAGTTCTTTCTCGACACGCTCGCCTGCCTATCCGAAACGCGCTGCTATGCGCTTGGCGATCCCCTCGATGGCAAATTTCTTCTGCTAGGCACAACCGATGGCGAACACTGGAACCCGCGGCCAAGCGAGAAGATGCCCGCGGCGCTGCCCGGTGAAGGTGCATTTGCCGCGAGTAATACTTGTCTGTTGCTCTCCGGCGAGCAAATCTTTTTCGGCAGTGGCGGTCCGGCCGCGCGTGTCTTCCATTCTCCTGATTCCGGACGCACCTGGACCGTTGCGGAAACGCCCATGGCCCACGGCAACGCTTCTTCGGGCATTTTCTCTATCGCGCGCGGCCCTAAGAACGAAGTCATCGTCGTCGGCGGCGACTATAAGGACGCCACAAAAGCTTCCGCCGATGCCGCATATTCCCTCGACGAAGGACAGACCTGGCAACTCTCCGAGCCGCAGCCCGGCGGATATCGCTCCGCCGTGGCTTGTGGCATCGGTCCAGTGTGTGTGGCCAGCGGACCGAATGGCGAGGACGTAAGTATGAGCCAAGTTTCCGGCGCTCACTGGAAGCCCACGGATTCGCTGAATCTCAACGCCGCACTGATTCTGGACGCCAAGAATGGCTGGGCCGTCGGCCCCCAAGGCACGATCGCGCGTTTCGTCGGTCACACCATGAAGAATGTACACTCGTCCGCTTGGTAGCCGGCGCCGAGTGCATCATTTTCAATGGAGATGGTAGAAGCCGTCGTGTTTCCCCAAGCGAATGGAAACTCCGAACAATTGGGAAAGATGCTCCTCGGTGAGGACCGAGGACTTGGGTCCGTCGACAAGAATGTGCCCGTCGCGCAAGAGAATCACGCGCTCGATCTCTGGAATGATTTCAGATACGTGATGCGTCACGAGCAAGATTCCCAGTCCGGAGCGCGCCAACCCGCTCACGGCGTCCCGAAGCTGGAGCTGGGCGCCGATGTCCAATGCATTGCTCGGTTCATCAAAAAGCAGCGTTTGCGGCTTATGCACGAGCGCTCGCGCTATCAAAGTGCGCTTGGCTTCCCCAGAGGACATCTCCGCCACCGCGCGATCGGCGAGATGCGCTATGCCTAGCCGCTTCAAAGTCTCCCCGGCCAGGGCAAGTTGGCTGGGATCGGGATGGTGGTGCGGAAAAATGCGCGTACTGCTGAAGAAGCCGGAGAGTACCACGTCGCGGCCAGTAGCATCCGTGGTACAGGAAGCCAGCAGGTCCGGCGATATGATTCCCAGCAGCGAGCGCAGTTCGAAAATATCCCATCGCTCCCGCCCGAGGATGGACATGCGGGAGCCTTCCCGCGCCAAGGGATAACACTCCCTCGTAATGGTCTTGATCAAGGTTGATTTTCCGCAGCCATTCGGGCCCAGGATGCACACATGCTCCCCGCGGGCGATCTCCAGGGTGATGTCGCGAAGTGCCGCGCGGTCGCCGCGCATTACCGTGACATGCGCTAGGGACAGCAAGGGCGCGGGAATGGTGTTCATTCTAGAGCACCTGGGCGCAACCCGCCCTGGTTGCAAGCGGGAATGACAACGCCATCTTAGCTGAGCCCAACCGTGACGCAAACGGTCTGGGGAGCGCGGAGTCCGGAAAGGTTGACGTCAGGAGGGCTGCGGGGATTGCTGGAGTTGTTTCATTTTGAAACGAACCTAAGCCGGCCAACCCGCCAGAAATAAAAAGGAGGTGAAAACAGGTTCGTTCTCACCTCCCGGGGTGGTGGGGTGTTGCATGACAAATGCTCTCGGCGGCTCAGCAGGCCTGCCCTGCCAGGCAGGTCTGCGGCCTCACTCGCGCACTGCACTTTGCAATTCGATAGGAGACTCACCACCAAAGAGCTTGTCTTATTGCGCGTTTTAGCACCGGGAAACGCCCTTGTCAACGGTAAAAAAAGGGACCGTCCGAGAGAAAAGGCCATCCTGCCCCCAGCTGACTCCGTATTCTCTCTCGACAAGTCCCCAGCTATAAACCGTTTTACCCAGCTGGCCGGCTTCCGTCCGGTGGGCTAGCCAGCACCGTGACCGCTGATACCGTTCCGTCGTCTCCGCCCAGAGGATAGCAGCTGCACGCGCGGAATAAATCACTGGCCCGTTCCGCTGCCGGGAAGACCCGTTGGCGGGTAAGGCTCGAAGATTTCGTTAATTTTCTCCGCCAGCACGAAGTCATAGTCGCTGATGCCTTTTACGCTGTGCGTATTCAGGTCGATCACCACTTTGTTCCACACGTTCGACCATTCCGGATGATGATTCATGGCCTCGGCCACCAGGGCCACGCGCGTCATATTGCCAAACGCGGCGACGAAATCCTTGCAAGCGAACTCCCGGTGTAGCTTGCCATTTGCCACGCTCCATCCCTTGGCTTTGGGAAGCAGCGCCGAAATTTCGGTGTCGGTCAGTTTTTTTGCGGGCATAATTAAGCTCCTCCGGAATCGCCTGAAATTCTCTCCCGCCATTATGCGGCGTAAGCTCCTGCGCGGGCAAGAATGCGGGCTTAACCGGCACTGGCAGCGGTTCTTCGTTGAATGCGCAAGCAAATTCCATTATCGTAGGTGGTTCCTTTGAACCTGAAATGCGCGTTGTGCGCGCATGCCAATGGGGAGCGGAGAGCGACGTGAAAAAGAAAATTCGCGCCATCCAGTATGGTGTGGGTCCTATCGGCGCATCCATCGCGCGGCTGATGCGGGAAAAACAGGCCATTGAAATAGTCGGCGCTATCGATAGCGATGCCGCAAAGGTCGGCCGCGACCTGGGCGAAGTTGTAGGCGCGAAGGACGCCCCTTGGGGCGTGCTTGTTTCCGCGGAAGCCAAGGAAGTGCTGGAGCAGGCCGCGGACGTGGTCATCCATTCAACATCGTCGTCGTTGGCGAAAGTGATGGACCAGTTACTGATGTGTTTGGAAGCGGAGTCTTGCATTGTTTCGACCTGCGAGGAATTGTCGTATCCGTTTCGCACGCATCCGGAACTTGCGGCGAAGCTGGACACGGCGGCGAAAGAATGGGGTGTGGCGCTGGTCGGCACGGGAGTGAATCCTGGTTTCGTCATGGACAAACTCGTGGTAACGCTGGCGGCCGTTTCGCAGCGCATCGAGCACGCCAAAGCGCTTCGCGTGGTGGACGCGTCAAAGCGGCGGCTGCCGCTGCAGAAAAAAATCGGCGCGGGAATGACGGTGGAAGAATTTCGCGCGCAGGTGAAAGCCGGCGTGATCAAACACGTGGGTTTGCCGGAGTCGGTCGCCATGGTGGCGGACAGCTTGAATTTGCCGGTCGAGCAAATTACCGAGACCATCGAGCCCCAAGTGGCCAGCGAGCGCGTGCAGACGGAATATTTGACTGTCGAACCCGGCCAAGCCGCCGGCGTGCACCAGATTGGCCGCGGCCTATCGAAAGACGGCAAAGAGCTCGTATACCTTGAGCTGCAGATGTACGTTGGCGCGAAAGATCCCGCCGATACCATCACGCTGACGGGGCATCCCAACATCGGCCTGACGATTCCGGGTGGCTCGCATGGCGACATTGCCACCGCTTCGGTGGTCGTGAATTCAATTCCCGTGATTCTGGATGCTCCCGCCGGCTTGCGGACCGCGCGCGATTTGCCGATTGGATTCTTTTCGCCGAACGCGCGGCCGTGAAGCGGAACTCCGAAGACTTAAACTCGAAAATAGGCAAACGCCTGCCTGAGACAAGCTTGGCCTCCGCACCTCTTCAGTTGTGTTTCATGAACTCGCCCTTGTGGCCCGTCAGCGAGTTGTAAAGCGTTTCGATGAACGCGTCTTCGTTCACAAAATCACCGGAAAATTTCTTCCACGGCGCCAGAATTTTCTCTTGCTTCATTTGCTCCAGCGTTTTGTGTTCGTCGAGGGCTTTTTGAACAACCACGGTGGTTTCCTTCAGCATTTTGGTGAAGGCCCGCACGTCGTCGAGATTCGAGAGCGCCCCATGGCCGGGGATCACTTTCACGTCCGCGGGCAACTGCGCGGTAGCTTTCTCCATGGCCTCGATCATGCCTTCGACGCTGCCGCCGCTGGCCACGTCGATGAAGGGAAATCCGTAGCGCACGAAATCGTCGCCCATGTGCACCACATTATTTTTCGGGAAGAATATGATGGAATCGCCGTCCGTGTGGCCCGCAGGAAAATGCAACGCGCGGATGTCTTCCCCGTTCAAGTGCACGGTCACGTCGTGCTCGAAAGTGATAATGGGGAGCGCCGCCTTTTCCGCGGGCTTCACGTCCATCTTGATCGAGCCGCCGTTGCCGGCGGCGCCGCCGCTTTCCAGCCGCTTGCGGACGTTGTCCTGGGCGATCACTGTCGAGCCCGCGTTGCTGAAAGGCGCGTTTCCTCCGGTGTGGTCTCCGTGATAATGCGTGTTGATGACGAAGCGCACGGGTTTATCCGTAATTTTTAGATCCTTCAGCGCGGCCTGAATCTTGTCTGCGAGCGGCGCGAACTGGTCGTCAACAATGACGATGCCGTCTTCGCCCACCGAAGCAGCAATGTTTCCGCCTTGGCCTTCCAGCATGTAGATGTTGCCGGAAACTTTGGTCACTTTGATTTGAATTTTGGACCAGTCCGGTTGCTGCTCGGCAGTAGCGGCTGGCCCGCAAACCAGCGCCGCTCCGGCCAGACAGAGAATCATCCAAGTCCGCAAAGGCTTGCCCATCTTCTAGCCTCCTTGAGGAAACAGCCGGGAATTCTACCACTCCTGAACCATGACCAGTAACGGCTGGGATAAGAAAAGAGAACATATCACTTCCCGTCAAATTGCCTTTACCAACCCTTGCTCCGTGGCCTGTGTGTTGCGTACCAGCAGCAAGACCAAGATCATTCCGATAAAGGGGATCAGTCCCGCCACAATCACAATCGGATCAAACGAGTGCGTCGCCGCCGCCTGGCGCACATCGGAAAAGTGTCCGATCAATTTAAACGCGATAATGGTCCCGATCCCCGCGCCGGTTCCGCTCAAGCCACTCACGGAAGCCACTGAATCACTGGCAAAAAGGTCCGTCGGCAACACGTTGGCAATCGTGGAAAAAGAAGCATAGGAAAACGTCGCTAGCCCGAAGAGCAGCGTAATCAAATACAGATTGCTCGTGTACACCGTGGGAATGAGAAGCAGTACGCCGATTCCTCCAAAAACCACCAGCGCTTTTCGCGCTGCACCCAACCGCCATCCGCGACGGATCAAATAACCCGAAGCGGCCCCGCCAAAGAAATTGCCGAGGTCCGCGGCCAGGAACGGGATCCACACGGCCATCAGGCCGCTTTGGAGTGAAATTCCCTTGGCCACCAGATAGATGGGAAACCAGTCGGTGACGAAGAACCAAACCGGATCGGTGAGGCCCTTCGAAATGATGGTTCCCCACGTTTGCGGCAGCCTCAAAAGTTCGATGAAGCGCAGCCGCGGTTTCCGGGAGGCTTCGGCTTCTCCCTTCTCGGCAAGAATCATGTCGCGCTCCGATTCGCTGATATTCGGGTGTTGCTGCGGCAGCTGATACGCGCGGCGCCAGACGATGAGCCACAAAAATCCGAGCAGCCCGGGAACGGCAAACGCCACGCGCCAACCCCACCGGAGGTACAGCGGCAAAATCAAGAAAGGCGCCACGGCGCCCCCGACCGACGAGCCGCTATCGTAGAAAGCTGCCGCCAGCGCGCGGTCGCGTTTCGGAAACCACTCGGAAACCGCCTTACTGGCCCCAGGCCAGTTTGCCGATTCGCCCGCTCCCAGCAAAAACCGAAACACGCCAAAGCTCGAAATACTGCTCGCCAAGGAAGTCAGCAATGACACCGCCGAATACCACGTCACGCTGATGGTCAAGCCGCGTCTCGTCCCGACGCGGTCCAGCATCCGGCCGCACACCGTTTGCCCGATGGTGTACGCCAGCCGAAACGCGATCGCGATATTCGCGTAATCCGTGTTGGTCCAGTGGTATTCCTGTTTGAGAAAAGGCGCGAGAATGGAGAGCGTTTGCCGGTCGATGTAGTTGATCACTGTCGAAGCAAACAGAATCCCGCCAATCCACCAGCGTAGCGAATTTATGATGCGCGGCCGTGGCGAATCCATCTGCCCGGCTAGCGCCATGAAATTCTCGCGAGGGCCGGCGTGCCAGGAGTGTTGAGGGTAGCCATGGGGATTGGCGATTAAGCGGCAGCGGCGAATGCCGCGAGAGTCGCTGGACGGAGCAGAGAGGAACAAGCTTTGTCGAGGTAAACCGTCGCGTTGGCATGAGTGCCCAATAGGGAAACCGGCACCAGCGGACTAATTTCTCCCTCGAAACAAAACCAGGCCCCCTGGGCCTTCCGAGAGTCGGGCACCACCACAATGATTTCTCTCGCCTTCATGATCTGGCGCATGGACATGGCAATGGCAAGGCCGGGAACCTCTCGGAGGTCCCTCAGCCATCCTTCGCCCACCTGCTGGCGGCGGCCAGCTTCGTCGAGATTGCCGATCAGATACGGCGGCGCGGTCTGAAAATCCGCCGGCGGATCGTTAAAAGCCAGATGGCCATTTTCTCCGATGCCCGCAAAGGCGCTATCCAGGGGCGCCGAATTCAAGTTCTCTCCAGCCGGTAAGATAACTTCGCGGGAATCACCGTTCCCGTCAAGCAAGTGGTCCGCGGCCGCTCGCCCGACCCCGAGCTGGTCTTCGAAAACCTTTACAAACACCTTTTGTTCCTCCAGAGCAGGCCTGCGTCGGCGCGCGATTTTATCCGGTGCTCTTAGAGCGCACCCGTTCTCCCGTTCGGCAAGCGGCGTAAATCGCTTCCACCAGCGCCAAGCTACGGCGGCCCTCTCGTCCGTCGCAGCGCGGGGTAGTATTGGTCTGAATCGACTTGAGAAAGTCTTCCCAAACAGCTTGATGCCCTCGCACATCGCTGACCACCGGCGAGGACGCACTGGGGTTCTCGTCGGCCTTCCCGGCGGATTGCAGATCCGCGGGTGGATTCCGCAGGTCCACCGCGAGTAGGCGATCCTGCTCGATAATCAAAGTGCCTTCCGACCCGGTAAGTTCCAAGCGGCGCGGGTAACCCGGATATGCCGAGGTGGTCGCTTCGAGAACGCCGAGCGCTCCGTTGGCGAACTGGAAGAGGGCCAGCAAAGTGTCCTCGGCTTCGATCGGATGCAGGCTGGTCTTGCTGGTCGCCTGAACACTGACCACGTCGCCGAAAAGCCACAGCATCAAGTCCACGGTGTGCACGGCCTGATTGATCAGCGCTCCCCCGCCGTCCAACGCCCACGTCCCCCGCCACTTCGAGCTTCGATAATACTCCGGTGGGCGGTACCATTTTACCCGCGCGTCCGCCAGAATGGGCCGTCCCAATACGCCGGAGTCCACCGCTTTCTTCACGCGCACGATGTCCGGTTTACAGCGATCTTGGAAGAAAACCCCCAACTTGACCCCAGCCTTGTCCGCCGCCGCAATGAGGGCATCGGCGCGCTCGGTAGTAATGTCGATGGGCTTTTCGGTCAGCACGTGCAGCCCGCGCTGCGCCGCGGCAATGCCTTGCGCCGCGTGCAATCCCGAAGGGCTGCCGATGGCCACCAGGTCCATCGAACGGTGAGCCAGAAACTCGGCCAGCTCCGAGTAAGCCTTCCCACCATACTCGCGGCACAGCCGTGCGACCTTCTCTGGGTTTGTTCCATAGATGGCGGCAATCTCGATTCCAGGCACAGCTCGCGCGGCCCGCGCGTGCGTCTCGGTGATATTTCCCCCGCCGATCAGTCCGACGCTAGTGGTCATAGTCCCCCGGGCCCACTCCAGAAAGCCAAACTCGTTTTGGAGCCTGCCATTATCAGCGAGCCGTTCCTCGGATTCAAGACGGCGAACCAAGCGGCGGAGAGTCCGCGCGCCAGCCAATTCTGCAAAAGCAAAAAAGAATCATGTTGCAGTGGCAACATCTTTATGTTGTAACGACAACCTGCAGGTGGGCCGTGAGCGAAGTTCTCGAAGCCATCTTTGTACGAAGGGCCATCAAAGAGTTTGACCCCCTGCCCATCCCGCGCGAAGCGTACCGATTCTATTGGGTCGGCGATCAGAAAAGGTGCCGCGCGCCTTTGCCTGGGGCAAGCCCCAGGCAAAGTCCGAGCATGTCGAAGGTGTCGTCACTCTCGACGCCCTTATCGATACGACGGGTAAAGTGACGGAAGTGAAAGTGGTCGCCGGCCCGAACCTATTGCGCCAAGCAGCGCTCGATGCGCTCAGGTCATGGAAATACGAGCCGGCTCGCTTGGGTGGGCAACCTGTCTCAAGTCACCTGAGCGTGACCGTGAAGTTCCATTTTTAATAGATCCTCGCGAATTCACTGGCGGGTGCCGCTACCGATCACGATCTCCAAGGGCATGTCTAGTTCCTTGCCCGTCCAGAATTTTCCTAAAGCGGCCAGGATTTCGGCTTTCGCTTCGGTCATTTTTTCAGGCGTAAGTTGCTCGAGGAGTGGACGAAAGGGCGCGGCGACTTCCGTGAACTGCTCCCAGTACTCTTCGGCAGAGGACGCCCAGCGGCCAGCAATGATCCGGTCTTCCTCATGAACATTGCTAAAACCGGCGGCTTCTAACGCTCGGCGAAGACGGTCGCGCTCGCCGAACATGAAAAGGCTCGGGCCGTCGGGATCGGGCGGTGGTGGAGGCACGGGAACGTGTCTTAGGACGATTCCCGCGGTGGTCGTAAAGAAGGGCTGCTCTCTTTTACCCCATGCAACGAACACAACGCGCCCGCCTGGCTTTAAGACCCGAAAACATTCCTGAAGGGCTTTGGGGAGATTGGGGAAAAACATGACGCCGAAGCGGCACGTGAGGACATCGAAGGATCCGTCCGGGAAGGGGAGCGACTCGGCGCTGGCTTCGCGGAATTCCATGTTGGCAAGGCCTCTTTTGCGGGCAAGTTCTTCAGCGAGGGAGAGCATGCCGGGGCCGAGATCGGTCGCCGTCACGCGGCCGTTGGGAGCGACGCTACTGGCAATAGAGAGCGCGGGATCGCCTACGCCGCTGGCGAGGTCGAGGACGCGCAGGCCATCGCGAAGACGGCCGAATTCGAGGATAGCTTGGGTGGCGCCCACCGTAAACGCGGCGATCTGGGCATGCCATTTGCGCCAAGCGGCCACGGTCTTGTCTCCGGTCCATTCCTGGTGGAGTTGTTCGCGAAACTTTTGGATTTTTGCGGAGTCAGGGACGCTCATGAGGGAACTCCAAGACGGCAAACGTTAACAAACTGGTTCATGGGATGCCGAAGCGAATCGAGACACGGTCAACCGGGGCGAGATGGAAGACGATTTCTTCGCCGGGCGCTATCCACATGGGCGCGATGATCGAGCCAGCGATGATGATTTGTCCTGCTAGCAACGTTTCGCCGAAAACAGCAAGCAAGTTGGCCGTGTGACGTACGATATGAATGAGTTCCCCGGTCAAGTTTTGCAGCGACTGGGGATCAGTAATACTGGCGAATTCGCTTCCGTTGCGTAGGACGCGGGCCGTTAGGCCGTCGAGTACGCCTCCGGCGCACGCGGGATCGCTGTGGCCAACGATGAGGTGGCGTTGATAGATGTCCGACGCCAGGGTAGCTTCGACGTCGTCGGAAGGATGATTGACGTCGGCGAGTTCGATAGCCGGCCCTAACCCAGCGATAGCGGCTTTTGTAGTTTCGCGGTCGGCGCCCGCAGGCAAATCCTTGCCAAGATGAACGGTAATTTCCGGCTCGGCCGCGGGTTTTTTCCAAGCAGCGATCGAGACGGTCGAGTTGGAAGGAATTAGCGCGTCTTGCATTAAGAAACCCACCAGCGGCGCGTTCGTGTGCAGTCGTTTGAAGGCGGCGGGTCCGCCGAAGGCCAGCTTCCAGCCGAGCGGTTTGTGCCCGGAGCTCAGAAGCTCCCGGCGGCGGCGCAGTTGCTCCGTCATCCCCCGGTAGATGCGCTGGTCGTCCCAGGCAGAACTCATAAACAGAAAGCCATTTCAGTAGCCTTCCGGCGGAATTTCGTAGCCGGCGGTTTCGAGCGAGCCGGCTCCGCTCCAACCCCACACCAAGACGACGTCCTCGTTGCCAGTGTTATCGAAACCGTGCCAGTGGTTACGCGGCGTGAAAATCACGTCCCCCGGGCCGCTGGGTTCGCGGCCCGTGTCCGTGTAAATGAACCCGCTTCCCTTGATCACTACGAAGAATTCATCCACGTTGGGATGGCGGTGTTTGTCGTGGCGCGCGCCGGGAGGAAGCACGGTCCAGCCGACGAGAAGTTTGTCCGAGCCCGCGCTTTTTTGGTCGATCAAGAATTGGACCTGCATGTTGATCCAACCTTCGTCACGCGACAGCCCGTCGACTTTGGGGATCTCGCGAAGATTGCGGCGATAGGGCTTCATTCTGACATTCCTCCCAACCGGCGGTAGACCTCGTACACGGCCACGAAATCGTGATGCGCCAGGCCAAGTCCGCGGCAAGCGTTCAACATTTCGTTGGCGGCAGCGCCTAGCGGGACCGGGACACCCATCTTCCGCCCCAGATCTAGCGCCAGCAGCATGTCTTTTTGTTGGAGATTGACGTTGCCGTAGGTCGCGTCGGAAATGTGGCCTTCCAGAATAAGCGGGGCACGGTAAGTGAGCACCGGCGAGGCTACGACACTTTTCAGAAAGGCGTCGACCGCGACTTCGCGTGGGACGCCGCCTTTTTCCGCTAGCGCAAGGCCTTCGCAAAAACCGATCACTTCGATGACCAGGGTCAGGTTGAGCGCCACTTTGAGTTGCACGGCCAAACCTTGCGCTCCGATGTAGGTGACTTTCGGACCGATGGCCAATAGCACCGGCTGGACGCGTTCGAACGCCGTTTGGTCGCCTGCCACCATGAGCGCGGCCTGGCCTTGGCCGATGGTGAGAGTGGTTCCTGAAATCGGAGCGTCCATCATCGTCAGGCCGGCTTTGGCGAATTCGACAGCGACGGCGCGGCTGCCGTCTGGATCAATCGTGCTCATGTCCAGGTAGACGGCGTCTTTGCGCAAGCCGGCGATGACGCCGTTTTCACCGAGGGCCAGAGCGCGCACTGCGGCGGAGTCCGTAACGATGGAAAAAACAATTTCCGATTCGCGGGCGACTTCGCGCGGCGTTTCGCCCCAGAGCATCCCGAGCCCGAACAAGGTCGCAGCTTTTTCCTTGGTGCGATTCCAGCCGGTGACGCTGTGCCCCCGGGCCAGCAACCGCGGAACAATGGCCCGACCCATATCACCAAGGCCGAGGAAACCGATCTTCACTGCTGCACCTCTTTCTGGGGTTGCCAAATTTTCGGGAAGTCTTTTTCGAAAGGCAGCGTCACTTTTTCCAAAATTTCATGACGGCGGAGTAGTCGAGGTCTTCCTGGGACGCGCCCTTGACGTAGTTGTAGGTTTCGCGAGCGGCGGCGGTAGCAGGCAGAGCCACACCAATCTGATTGGCAAGGTCTAGCGCCAGACCGAGATCCTTGTGCATCAGCCGCAAAGGGAAACTCGGAGTGTATTCACCCTTCAGCAGATTAGGAGCCTTGACGTCCAGCAGCCCGGAGCGCCCCATGCTCGATTGCAGGACTTCCACGAGTTTTTCGCCTTGAATTCCGGCGCGCGTGGTGAGCGCCAGGGCTTCGGCCAGCGCATCGACTTCGAGCGCGAGGATCATGTTCATGGCCAGCTTGATGGTTTGGCCAGCGCCGTTCGGTCCAAGGTGAAACCATTTCTTGCCCATCACGCCAAGAATGGGCTCGGCTTCTTTCAGCGTTTCGGCGTCGCCCCCGATCATGAACACCAACTCGCCTTTTTTCGCGCCCCAGTCACCGCCCGTGACGGGCGCGTCCAGAAAACGCACGCCACGCTCGCTGCAAGCCACGGAGATTTTGCGGGCCATGGCCGGCGAAATCGTGCTGGAGTCCATGTAAATGCCACCGCGTTTCAGCGCTTCGATAGCCCCGTTCGCACCCCACAGCACTTCTTCCAGCGCGGGTGGATCGCTGACCATGGTCAGCAGAAAGTCAGCCGCGGAGGCTGCTTCCCGCGGTGACTTCGCCAGCTTCGCGCCGGCGGCCACAAGCTCGTCGGCCCGCCCAGCGGTGCGATTCCAAACCGCGAGCGTGTAACCGGCCTTCAACAAATTCATTCCCATGGGCCGTCCCATCAGTCCGAGACCAATCAATGCAATGGCAGGTTTCAAGAAGAGCCTCCTCGGCGGTGGCCGACGTCGAACGCCTGTTTCATCCGCCCAAAATGAGGAGACGATTGTAGCCGAAACCTGGGGTAGAAGAGATGCGGGAAGGCAGAAAGGACGGTCCGACGGCAGAAGACGACAGCATCCGTTACGGGAAGGCGATTTCGGGTCTCCGGGGCGATTTTTAAGCAGTCTTGGGGCGGCGGGACATCGGTACGAGGCTGGGTGCCCCACCGGCCGCAGCTGCCGACGCGCTTCTAGGCTCAGCGCCAAGCTCACTAGCGGCCGGGGCCTCCGGCGCGCCCTTGGGAGCCGCGCTAACGGAAGCGCTGTTGGCCGGGACGCCGGCATCCGGTTTTTCCTCGATGCGCACCAGATATTGATAAGGGATTTCCCAGCGGAAGTGCTTGTGCTGGCCGCGTTGCTCGAAATTCTGCTCCAGGAAAATCGACCGGCCCGAATCGGCTACGAAAATCCCGGATGCGGGCAAAAGGAGCTCGCCGGCGCGGTATTGCACCTCCACGCGACGCCCGAGAAATGCGGAGTAGCGAGCCATGCTGCACTCAGTGTCTGCAAGGGATAGTATTAGGGTCAATAGTACGGAAGGCCCCCTTACCAACAATCTGTGGAAAAGAGGCGTGTCTGCCGCCCAAAAAAATTGCCGACGAAAAGTTGAAGTTACGACTCAGCGGCGGGAAAGTTTCGCGGCGCCATGGCTGAATTTTTCCAGCGCGTCGGACTCCAGGTAAGCTTTCGCAGCCGCGTCGCCCTTCAGGTAGGCGTCCCAGAAAGCGAGAGACGCGGAATTGGTGTAAGCAAAAATCGCTCCGCCTTTCTCGGCACGGCTGGCCAGAAGCGCGCCCGGCGTAATGAAGGACATGTGCTTGGCCCCTCGTATGAAGAGATGATATTTGTCTCCTGGCTGGCTGCGCTCAAACGGAATTTTGTGCCACGCGGGACTCGCCAGCAAGCCCAGGCTATCCAGCGAACCCGTCACGCCCATGTAGGGCAGAGCCACTTGCTCGAAAGAATGCTCGTTCAGTCCGAACTGCCCAGGCCCTTCTGGCGAAAGGCAAAGCACGGCCTTCACGCGCGAATCCGCAAAATTCCTTCCCGGATGGCCAGGCAGATCCACCAGCGCGCCGGCAATCGCTTCGGTGGTGTAAGAACCCATCGAATGGCCGCCGACTCCGATACGCTCCGCTTGGATCTTTCCGGCGAGATCAGGAACGCGCTTCTCGAGCGAGGGCAGCGCATCAATAACATACGAGATATCCAGCGGCCGGCTTTCCCACAGCGCCGGCTTCCTAAGCGCGTCGCGGACCGCTTCGAGGAAACGGATATTTTCTTCGCCTTGGTTGCGCCGCTGGACCGCGGAGTCCTCGTGAGTGGGCTGGATCGTGACGTAGCCATAGCTGGCCCAATGGCGCGTGAGCCCGTCGCAACAGGTCTCGGAGCCGCCTGCACCATGCGAAAACACGATGACCGGATATTTCCCTCGATCATGCGGATAAAAAATTCGGACGTGCACGTCTTTGCTGCGGCCGGCGTCGTGAAGGACGAGGTCTTCGGCTTCGGAGACCAAGTAAGGGCCGGGCTCTAACTGGTACCCGTTTGCGTCGCTCATGCCAGAAATCGGTGTGGCAAACGGAACGGCGGCCAGGGAATCTGGAGAGGGAGCCGGCCGAGGAGAAGGATGCACCGCCAGTTTGGGCGCGGGGAAACCCGAGCCGCCAGTCTGACGCGTGATGAAATACGCGGCTGTAAGGCTCAGAGAAACGATCGTTATAAAGTTGCTGATGCGGCGGGTGACGCGGCGCCGGCGGATATAATCCCGGGGAAGAGAGGGTAAGAGCTTTCCTATATAGGTCAGCAGGGACATAGCGCGTATCAACTTCGACGGTGTTTGCTGGGCGGTGGTTACAAACCCAGTCCGTGTCAAAAAGTTGTGAAATGGTTTGCCAGCTGGCGGCGTCCACTTCTCTCAAAGTAGAGATGGCTATTGTCGCCGTTCCGGCATATGGAATACACTCTGCCGCGCGGGAGTTCCCTCCGGGATAACTGGCCACATGTGTGCCAAGGGGTCTTCTTCGATGACAACGGTAAACGAAACCGTGGCGGTGGGGCTCGCAGCGTACTACGAATATATCGCCCAGCATTTGCACCACTGGGCGGACCCGCTCTCCAATGAGCAGTTCTGGCGCAAGCCTTATCCCTATGGAAACAGTGTGGGACACTTGGTTCTGCACTTGACGGGCAATCTGAACTATTACATTGGTGCACGCATAGCGGAGACCGGTTACGTGCGCAACCGCGATCGCGAGTTCACTGAAAAGCAGCCACCGATGAAGGATCAAGCTTTGGCCGCATTTGACCGCACCATCGCCATGGTTATAAATTCGCTTAAAAAGCAGGGCCCGGAGGACTGGGGAAAGGCGTACACTGCCGAACGCGAACCGGATGCCACCGATCGCTTCCAGATTTTCGTGCGTTGTGCCGGTCATGCGTATCATCATGTAGGGCAGATTGTGTACCTGAGCCGAGAGTTGGCGAGAACTTAAAGCCGGGAACAAACCGCCACCACGAAGCAGAGTGGGCTTCGTCGCGGCGAGAACTGAAACGCGAGTGGTCCAACAAAAGCGGCTAACGAAGGGCCAGGCTGCCCTGTTGTTGATCTTGTCTGCTTTGGGCGCGATCGCTTCGGCGACGCTGTTCGATGGCTGGCACATCTACGTGGGATTTGCCGTCGTGGGAATTGTTTTGTTCATCGGATTTATCCGCTGGAACCGCTAGGTTAGGGGGGGTTACCGTTCGATGCGAAAGTTATTTTTGCTTCCCGCCGTGCTGTCGGCTTGCGCGTTGCTGGCGCTTTCGGCTGCGCCGCAGGAGACCGGGAATGCCCCCCAAGCCGCCGCTTCGACAACGCCCAGCATCGACCAGTCCCTCGAATGGAAGGTGGTCTTCAATCCGAAAATCTCACCGGATGGCAAGCGTGTCGTCTACGAAGTGCAGAAGACCAACTGGGAAGAAAACGCTTTCGAACGCAACCTGTGGATCGTGGATGCCGCGACAAGCGACTCCCAGGCTCTGACCTCCGCGAAGAAATCCAGCACCAATGCGGCGTGGTCCCCCGACGGGAAATGGATCGCTTTTCTTTCCGACCGGCCCGCACAAATCAAGGAAACGCCGGAAGGCAAAAAACAGCTTTACGTGATTTCGGCATACGGCGGCGAAGCCCAGCAACTTACGAAAACGGAAAACGACGTGAATCGTTTCGAGTGGGCGCCCGATTCCCAGCGCATTGCTTTTTCGACCAGCGACCCGGACCCTAAATCATTGAAAGACCGCAAGGAAAAATACGGCGAATATTCCGTCGTTCACGCCGACTACCAGATGACGCATCTTTGGACTATGGCGGTCCCGGACGGGAGCTCCCCGGCCGCGGAACCGAAGCGCCTGACCGAAGGCGGCAAATTCAGCGTCGGAGAATTTTCCTGGTCGCCGGACGGGACGCGCATCGCCTTCAGCGCCCAGAAGGACCCCGACCTGATCTCCTCGGAGTCCGCCGATTTATATGTTGTCAACGTGAGTGACGGCGCGGTGAAGAAAATCGTGAGCACGCCCGGACCGGATGGCAATCCCCAGTGGTCGCCCGACGGAAAAAAGATTGCCTTCGAAACCGTCGCCGGCTCGAAATATTATTACTACACCAACGTAAGAATCGCCGTGGTCGCCGCGGATGGAGGCACACCGCAAATCCTGACCGAAGCCTTCGACGAAGATCCGGGGCTCATCGGCTGGGGACCGGATGGAATTTATTTCGCCGCCGAGCAAAAGACCTACGCGCATCTGTTCCGCCTGAATCCGGCTACAAAAGCCGTCGAAAAACTGAGCGCGCCGGATCATTTGGCCTCCTTCTCTTTTTCCTTTTCACAGGATTACAAACGAGTGGCTTACCGCGCGGCCCTCGAAAATCAATTTGCCGAAATCTATTCATCCCCTCTCACGCCTTGGGAGGGCCAGAAGCTGACGGCCATGGGGGACCAGCTTAAGGGATTCTCGCTGGCGCGCCGCCAAGTGATTTCCTGGAAGTCGGCGGACGGCACCACCATCGAAGGCGTCCTGTACACGCCAAGCGACTTCAGTCTGAAGAAGAAATATCCCTTACTGGTAGTGATTCATGGCGGACCCACGGGCGTCGATCAGCCGGTCGTGAACGCGGACCGCTACTACCCCATCGAGCGTTTTGTGGCCAAAGGCGCGCTGGTCCTGCGGCCGAATTACCGCGGCTCGGCGGGCTATGGTGAAAAATTCCGCGCCCTGAACGTTCGTAATCTCGGCGTTGGCGATTATGCCGACGTCATTTCCGGAGTGGACTCCTTGATCGCCAAAGGCTGGGTGGACCAGAATCGCGTGGGCGCGATGGGCTGGAGCCAAGGGGGCTATATCTCGGCTTTCATTACGGCGTCAAGCGATCGATTTAAAGCTGTCTCGGTCGGCGCGGGAATCTCCGACTGGATGACCTACTACGCGAATACGGACATCACGCCGTTCACGCCGCAATACTTGCACGCCACGCCGTGGGACGATCCCGAAGTCTACAAGAAGACTTCGCCGATCAGCTACATCGCCAAGGCTAAAACGCCCACGCTGATCCAGCATGGCGAAAATGACCGCCGCGTGCCCATCCCCAACGCCTACGAATTGCGCCAAGCGCTCGAAGACCGCGGTGTCCCTGTAAAAATGGTTGTGTATAAAGGTTTCGGCCACAGCATCACCAAACCGAAACAGCAGCGCGCCGTCATGGAAGAAAACGAAAAATGGTTCGCGCAATACATCTGGGGCGAAAAACCGCCGGAGGCAAAGCCACCCGAGCCGAAAGTGCCGGAGTCCAAGACGGAAGAGAAGAAATAAGAGTTATTTGGCCTTGCGCGGGGTAGCTCGCTCCGCTGTTTTCTCTAAGCCTTCGAGAATCTTAACCACGGATTGAAATTCTCTTCCGGTCACCCCTTGCAGCGCGCTTTCCTCGATGCGGGCCAATTCGTGATGCACGCGCGCGCCGACCGTCCGCCCCTTTTTCGACAGCCGAACAACGAAAGTTCGGCGGTCCCTGGGATCGCACTCGCGGCTAATGAATTGGCGCTCTGCCAACCGGTCAAGAATGCTGGTTAGGGTGGATCGCCGATGGGCGAGCGCTCGATGCAATTCCGCAATGCTCGAGTCACCTGCTGCCGCCAGATGCGAAAGAATATGGCCTTCCCCCTGAGTAATCCCAAGGCTATCCAGGTACATGCCGATCCGGTGCGTGGCCCGGTGAACTTCCGGAATTAAACGAAGCGGCTTAGCAGGCATGAGCGTCGAATGAAATTATCCTTTCTCCACAGGTTTCCGGCAAGAGCATCAACTCTCGGTTTCGGGTCGATTTTCGGATCAAAAACGATCAGGGTGTAATCTGCAGGTCCGCAAAATGGGCAATGGTTCCCGGCCCCACCCAAAGGGCGATTGCACCGTTCACGGGTGTTTGCTTAAGGTCGTTCACGATGAGCGCAGGTTGTTGCGCTCCGTTGATATGGAGTTGCGCGCGCGATCCAGCGACTTGGATTTTCATTTGCGTCCACTGGCCGGAAATCAAATCGGCATAGGACTCATACTTTCCTGGAGTCTCCGACCGGAGTTTTTGCCACCCGAATCCGGGTATGGAGATGTACTGCGTAGAATGGTTTCGTTGCAATTGGTCCTCGGCCCGCCCGTTCTTCGGGCGCAGGTAGAAGCACTCGAAATGGGACCGGTCCGCGGTTATGCGAAACGCGATGCCGACAAAGCCGCGCGCCCCCGGCGGCGCATCGGGGGCAGTGTCACCACTCAGGTTCACTTCAATTGTGCCATCTTGAAAGGAGCTTCCCGGAACGACGGCGAGACGGCCGGCATCATCCAGACCCTCGGGACCCGCATCGCTAACGCGCATAGCCCGACGGCCCAGATACGTGACTGGCTCCGCTTTCACATTGAGAAGTTCGAGCTTGTCCAGGATAAGCCTCCCGGGTTTTTGCCGCTCTTGCGCCCCTGACGGTGCCCCGCTACTAGTCAAGAGCACGGCCAACGCCAACACATACGCCGATTCGGATTTCATTGGTCCCCCTTTGACCTCCTGACGGCTGGAACTAGGAAACGTTTCCGTGTTATTCGAGAGAGGGAAGCGAACTGGCGCACAATCTTCAAGGCAGCGGGCGAAGGTCCGGATCCAGCCAGTCATATCGCGCTGCTTCACTTTGCAGCCGGGCCTTCGAGTAGTAATACTCGAGGAGCCGCGGATGGAAGAGCTGCACATGAGCGGCGGCAAACGTCTTGAAATCTGGCGCTTGCGGCGCTAGGCGCGTGGCATGACGGACGAGGCGCATCCACGCCACGGTAACGGTGTGGTGATACTTGGCCGGGGCGCCGTGATGCTTCGCGAAAGCTCGAATTCCCTCTACGATCCGCGCGAGGGCTTGTTCTTCCGGCAAATGCCGTGAATAAATCCACGCCATACGGATATGTTCGCGATGGTGGAACATCTCATTGGGGATCCTGAGCGACTCGAAAGCCGCCCGGAACTCCTGATCGCTCCAGGCCTCCGGCACAAGCGATGGAGGCTTGGCTGTGGATGTATTTTCCCGTTGATCGGATTTGCGACCGTCCATCGTCGGCATTTTTCCTCCGTTTTCGCAGAGCTTCAATACGATATCAGATTATACGATATCGTACTATACGGGGAAGAGCGAATGGGGAAGAAAAACGCTACGCCTCCAGCTTGAAGCGGGAGGAGGCCAGGCGATAGAGGCGCCGCCACAGCAACCGATTGATGAGCACAACCACCATGGCCATGATGAGTGTGGAAGCGAGAAGAACATCGAAGCGCCCGGAATCACTAGCGCTGCTGATAGTGCTCCCAAGTCCCGCCGTCGAAACAATCCTGCCTTGGAAATGAAAATATTCCGCGACGATGCTGGCGTTCCACGCGCCGCCTGACGCCGTCACCAGGCCGGTGATCAGATACGGAAAAATCCCCGGCAGAATTAAGTGGCGCCAGCGATCCCAGGACGCGAAGCGGTAGATTTGCGCCGCTTCCTTAAGATCGCTCGGAATAGCCATGGCTCCAGCAATAACGTTGAAAAGAATGTACCACTGCGTGCCGAGGAGCATCAGCAGCATGGCGGCAATCTCCAAGCCTCCCCGCAAGCGAAGTAGGAAAAGAAGGATAATCGGAAAAAGCGCCGTCGCGGGAATCGAAGCGGCCATCTGCACCAGCGGCTGGGCGATGCGCGCCAGACGTGGATTCGACGCGATGGCCACGCCCACGGGAACGGTCCATAGTGCGCCGAGGATGAGGGCGGTGTTTACGCGAAGAAACGTAAGCGCGCAGCTTTCTAGCAGTGCGATGTAGTCTTCGTGGTCGAGGCTGGATAGTTCGCGCGCGGCGTGAAAAACCGCAAATCCCAAACCCCCCAGAAGGCTCGCGGCCAGCACATAGCCGATCCAGCGTGGTAATTTATTTTGCCTCGGAGCCGCAAACGTTTCCGCCGCGCGGCGCGCGCCAAGAGTAAAAGTACTGCTGAGCCAGTCAAAGATGGGCTGGATCAGGAGTCGGTACAAGCGCAGCACCATGGAAGCGCGCCCAATCAGGTTGAGCAAGGCGTTCGGCTCCACGCCGGAACTCTCCACCTGTTCGAACTTGAACTTGTCCGCCCAAACGATGATGGGCCGCCAAACCAGCTGGTCGAGGAGAACGATGACCGCAATCATGGCGGCGACGCCCCACAAAATCGCGCCGGTGTTGCCGTTGCTCGCGGCCGTCTCGAGGAAAGAGCCAAGTCCTGGGAGACGAAAGTCACGCTTGCCGAGCACGAACATTTCGCAGGCCATTAGAAAAAACCAGCCGCCCGCGACCGACATCATGGAGTTCCAAACGAGTCCAATCGTGGAAAAAGGAAGGTCCAGCTGGGCGAAGCGCTGCCAGCGGCTGAAACGATAGATGATTGCGGCTTCGTGAAGTTCGCGAGGAACCGTTTTGAGCGAAGAATAAAAACTGAAGGCGATGTTCCAGACCTGCCCCGTAAAGATGAGCAGGATGGAGCCGAGTTCGACGCCGAACTGGCGGTGCGGAAAAATCGCCACCATCGCGAGCATAACTCCCGGCAAAAAGCTCAGCACCGGTATCGACTGGAGAATGTCCAGCAGCGGAACCATGATGACTTCCGCGCGCCGCGAACTCGCCGCGATGTAGCCGTAAGCGAGTGCAAAAACCAGGCTGAGCGCGTACGCAACGCTAATTCGCACCAGGGAGTAAAGTGCGTAGATCGGAAGATCCCGAGGGTTTTGCGAAATATGCGCTTGCGGCTGCGCCGGACCAAGCCAAGAACGGCCGATCGCGTACAAGCCAAAAATCGCCGCGAACACAAATAAGAAAACCGTGATGTCAATCAGAAATGCCCAGCTCCAGCGCGAGCCCGCGGGCCGCTTCACCAGGGGAGGGAGCGGGGTGTCTTGCCCGGCCGAAGGAATGAGTTCCGGCACTGGGCTTCAAGCCTCGGTGAGCGTCAGCTTGCCGGTGGCGGCGTCGTAGTCGAAAATTTCTGCGTAACGGCCCCACTGGATGGCGGTTTCGAGCTGGCGGCGGGATTCTTCCTCGCCAAAATGTTCGTCAAGCAAATCTTGGAAGAATTCGTCGTTGAGCGTGCGATTCGCCTTGGCTTTGAGCGCTTGTTCCATCTGGCGGAGAAGCGGAACATTGGCGAGCGCAGCTTTTCGAAAAATTGTCTTGCGGGCCTGAATGTCGGCTTGCGCGAACGCCTGGCCTTCTGGAGTAATAACCGCGTCACCCTCCGCGACGCGGAGGAAACCGAGCAAAGCAGCCGTGTCGACGCTGGGCAGCAAAGCGTCAACTTCAAGACTCAATTCATCCGCCAGACGACGAAGGTCGACGCGGCCGCCGTGGTCAGCGAGAATTTCCAAGAGGCCGGCCAAGCCGCCGGGGCGCGTGTGCGGAAGCATGACAATCTTCGGGCGCACTTCCTTTCCCGGACCGAAGGTGCGCGGCGGAGCCGCAGCGTCCCTATGGTCTGGCTGCGTAAGGATGCGGTAGATCGAATCGACCAATTCGAGGAAGTGCCGGCTCCGGCGGTCGCGCGGATGCGGAATGTCCACGGTGAAGTCCGCATGAATGTGCGCGGGATTGCGGCCAAGAACGATGATGCGGTCAGCCAAGACGACAGCTTCTTCGATATTGTGAGTGACGATGAAGATGGCGCGCGTTGGAATTTTATGGCCCAGCCAAAGCTCGAGAAGTTCGCCGCGGAGTGTTTCCGCGGTGAGAACATCGAGCGCGGAAAACGGTTCGTCCATGAAAAGCACTTCTGGCTCAACGACCAGGGCGCGAGCGACGCCGACGCGCTGCTTCATGCCGCCGGAGAGTTCTTTGGGATAAGCCGTCTCGAAACCGTCGAGGCCGACGGCGTCAATGATTCGCAAGGAACGCTTGCGGCGCTCGATGGGAGGAGTGCCGCGTGCCTCGAGAGGCGCTTCCACATTTTCCAGAACCGTGAGCCAGGGAAATAGCGCGAAACCTTGAAACACGATGGAAACATTTGGCGATTCGTCGCGGACGGGATGGCCGTGCCAGTAAACTTCGCCGGCCGTGGCCGGAGAAAGACCAGTCAGCATGCGCAGCAAAGTGGATTTACCGCAGCCGGAAGCGCCCAGCAGCGCGATAATCTGGCCGGGGTACACCGCCAGGTCGGTGGCGGAGATGACCTGGATACGGCTGCCGTCGGGCTGGGGGTAGGATTTCTCCAGCTTGCGCGCTTCGATGATGGGAGCGAGCACAGGGTTTGCGGTGGCCATGGGCGCGTGTATTATCGCTCAACTGCCGCGTGGCCGCACACTCGTGGATGAAAACCGGCGAGACATTGCGAGCGCGGTTACAATACCATGAACCTCGCATGACATCTTCCGCCGAGCACTCAAACAGAATGAACTGGTTCGCAGGAAAACGCGCTTGGTGGCTCGCGCTGGGCGTTTCGCTGGGCACGGCGCTGCTGGTGATTGCGCCGTTTTTTTGGCTGGGGAGCGCTTCGGGGCACGACTTCGAATTTCACGCGGCTTGCTGGCTGGACGTTGCGGCGCAGTGGAAGGAGGGGATCTTTTTTCCGCGGTGGACGGAGTGGGCCAACCATGGATTTGGTGAGCCGCGATTTATTTTTTATCCGCCGCTGTCGTGGATGCTGGGAGCGGCGCTGGGCTTCGTGGCTCCGTGGAACGCGGTGCCGGGAGTTTTCATCGTCGTGGTGCAAACGCTCGGGGGAGTTTCGGCGTTTGCGCTGGCGCGGCGATTCCTGCCGGACAAGGCGGCGCTCCTTGGCGCGGCTGGTTATGCGGCGAACCCTTATGCGCTGGTCATCGTGTACATGCGCAGCGATTTTGCGGAGCAGCTGGCTTCGGCGGTGATGCCTTTGGTGGTGCTGACGGCGCTACAACTTGGCGGTCTGGCGGAGATTCGCCGGCGGTCGTGGCCGCGGTCGATGGGATTCTTTGCGGCGGCGTTTGCGGCGGTGTGGCTATCGAATGCGCCCGCAGGAGTGATGGCAAGCTATAGTGTGGCGCTGATTTTTTCTTGCGCGGCAGTGGAAGAAAAATCGTTGCGGCCGCTTTGGCGCGGCGCGGGCGGATTAGCGTTGGGATTTGGATTGGCGGGATTTTATCTTTTGCCCGCGGCTTATGAGCAGCGCTGGGTGAATATCGGACAGGCGCTTTCGCGGGGTTTGCAACCCTCGGACAATTTTCTCTACACGATGATCAACGATCCGGAGCACAACTTGTTTAATTGGATCGCTTCGAGCGTGGCGGTTCTGCTACTCGTTTTGACGGCAATCGCGGGGATCGCAGCGCACCGGGAAGCCGGGAAATCAGAAAAAGAGGAGAACAAGAAATTGTGGCGCGTGCTGCTGGCGCTTGCAGCGGCCGCGGCAATCCTAATGATTCGCCCCAGCGCATTCTTTTGGGCGCACTTGCCGGAGCTGCGTTTTATGCAATTCCCGTGGAGGTGGATGGCCATCCTAGCGGTGCCGTACAGTTATTTTTTTGCGGCGGGGATGACGCGGCGGCGCGGTCGATGGATTGGAGGCGTCGTGTTGGTCTTCGTTGCGGCGGGCACGGCGACGTTTCTCGTGCAAAACACTTGGTGGGATTCCGACGACATCCCCTCGTTGCGGGAAGCGATTGCGAACGATCAGGGTTTCGAGGGCACCGACGAATACGATCCGTTGGGCGACGACCATTCCAACTTGCCGGAAAAAGCGCCGCGGGTGCAGGTTCTGCCGGCCGAGGAATCCGCAGGAAGCGCCCCGAAAGCGGAAATCCGTGTGGAGCGCTGGACGGCGGAAGAAAGAGATTTGCGAGTCACCTCGAACGAGCCGGTGAGAGTCGGGCTGCGGCTGCTCAACTATCCGGCATGGCGCGTGGAGGTGAACGGCAAGTTGGTGACTCCGCAACGCGCGGAGACAAACGGGGAGATGATCCTGCCGCTTGCTCCAGGAACGGAGCGCATCACGGTTCGCTTGGTGCGTACTCCCGACCGGAAAGTGGGAATCGCTGGTTCCCTGGTGGCGTTGCTGACGCTCCTTGCGCTGCTGAACGCTGGCGGCGTGCGGCTGCTCTCTGCTAGCCCTTAGTGCGGACGGCTGGATTGCGCTCGACTGCAGAAAACTCGAAAGCCGCTCGGTGCGGTAGGATGA
>DATKHV010000041.1:0-40881 GCA_035510055.1 Candidatus Cybelea sp.
TTCCTGCCGCACAACCCAGGATACATTTCCGCTTGCCGACCTTCGCGATCTATTCGTTTTTGTGGTGTGGCCAGGAGTGACCGGCCAGCACATTCAAACGGTCCAGTTTTTGTTGCCAGACCGAGGCGTTTATTCATCTCAAAAAACACGATTCAATATCGGCGGACCTGTTTATACCGCGAACGCGGTGCCCTCTGGGCAAAACGTAGTTGCGCCCGTTCCGCCCGCGCCCCACCTGATCACGGACGCCAATAAGATGCATTCCGAAGGAATCCCCTCGTTGCTGATGAAGAGCCGGGGCGATGCCACCGTCTTGACCGTGCTGCCCGTTGCTGGAACTTTCATTACGCAAAGAAATCTCAGCGGGGTGTGGCGCGTGCGCGTTCTTTTGGATGACCGCCTGGCCCTCGAATCGGAGTTCACCCTCGTTCCTCCCCAGCCCCCTGGTGCGGCTAAGAGGGAAGAACAGGCGGAACGATGACCGCGGCTTCGAAACATTTGCGTAACTATTCCGGGATCGTGCTTCGCTGGTGTCTCGCTTTGCTGCTGGTGTGCCCGGCTCGACCGCTGCTCTCGGACGAACAACAAGCAGTTACGTCCACACGGGATGCCTCCATCAGCCAAGCGGCGCCAACCGTCAACAATGGCACGGCGACAACGATGTCCACGCATACGGCCCAGAACGCCAATCAGCGTTCGCTCGTGAGATTCGATTTGAGCACCACGGGCTTGAATTCCAACACCGCGCTGAAAACCTCGACTCTGAATCTGGTTCGAACCACGCCGCCCTTTACCAGCCGCAGCCAGGAAGTCCATCGCATTACCGGGGCCACCGACTGGACCGAAACGGGAGTTACCTGGAATACCCGGAATGGAACGATTGCCTGGGCTACGCCCGGCGGCGACTATGACCCCACCGCGACCGACACACAACCTTCCGGAACGGTCGCGGGCACCGCAGTTTCCTTCAACGTATTGAGCGATTCGACGTCGGCAAACATTCCAGAAGGTTGGATTGGGGGAACGATTCCGAATTACGGATTGCTGGTGAAAGACCAGTTGGAAGACGGCGCCACGTGGTCGTTCGCTCGGGCGATCACCGTTACCGTTGGCGCCAACGTGCCGTTCAACGGGTACAACGGGTACAGCGCCGAGATCACGGGCTTTAACACCGCGGCGCTGGTCACAGCGGGGAAGTTGCGGTCCGATTGCAACGACTTGCGCATCGCGCGATTCGCCGCCAACACCTGGACAGAACTCGACCGGCAGGTGCTCGGTTGCAACACTGTCAGCACCACAATTTGGTTCAAGTTGCAGGCGAATATCGCCGCCAATGGAACAGACAGCAGTTATTCGTTGTTTTACGGCAACGCCAACGCTACGGCTCCGCCCGCAAACCTGCTCAACGTTTATCTGGCTTACGACAATTTTGACTCCCATACCGTCAACCAACCGCCTACTGGCTGGACCGTGCTGGGTGGCGGTCCCTGGAACGTGGTAGCCGATGTCGGGACCAATCAGGTCCTTCGAGAATCCAATGCCACCGCCGGCATTCGCAACGCTATCTACTTTACCTCCGTCACAAACGAGCGCGACGTTTGGGTGCAATCCGATGTGCGCATGTCCACTCTAGCAGGCGCTGAAAGCACCGGCTGTGTGCTCGGACGCCTCAGTGGTGCTACTACTGCCGCCATGACCGCCTACCGTTCGTGTCTGCAGTACGTCACTATCGGGGCGAATGCGAACCAACGGGTGTCGCAACTCGCCTATTGGAACGCAGGCACTTTCGCCAGTTTGCAGCAGCCGGCCTACGCGTGGAACGCTGGCACGTTTTATACCGTTGCCGGAGCATTCTTCGGAAGCCCGGCCACGCTGCGAACTTTCGTAAACGGTGTACAGCAAGCGCCTTCTATCGTCGGCAATGCCAACGTGGCAACCGCTGGTTCCGTTGGAGTTTTCGTCTATGACGGGGATCCCGCGCACTACGATTTCGACAATTTCATGGCTCGTCGCTATACCGAGCCGGAACCTGTGGTCGCCGTCGCCGCAGAGTCCGCTAACGCTTTGTCGCCGCTTTATGGCACGCGGGAAAACATTGCCGCCAACCAGCCCACGCTCAATTTGCGCTATCTGCGCGATGTAACCATGAACGCCCCGGTGCTGGGAATCTCGGAAATTACTCTGAACTGGACCTTCCCGAGCGGCTCGACAAACGCCAATTACAATGGTGTGTTGTTTGCCAAGCAGGCTGGTAGCGTGGCGCCGACCTTTGCTCCCGCGGACGGAACGGCGTACCTGGCCGGTGCTCAGCCTGTCGCGGGACAATTCATTGCGGCAAACACCGGCATTTTCACGACTGTCAGTGCCCTCGATGAAAACGGGGACAACAGCATTGTCCTTCCCGCTACCCAGTACACTTACAAAGCCTACAACCACGATGCCACGGTTATCCCCGGAGCGGCTTCCCCTGCGGCGCCTCACTATTCCTTTGGCAACACCTCCACGCAAACAAATTCCACAGTCGTCGGTGGCGGCGCGAGCAAGGACTGGAGCTATAAGACCAGTGCAACAACTTTGGCAGCACCAGCGTTGGATCCTGGCAGTGTTGTGGTCACCGGTGGAAATGATGACGCTGTGCATGCCATGTCCGCGAGCAACGGCCAACGAAATTATCAACCGGGCGGAACATTGGGTGTCACTGGAGGAACGATCCAGGGACGGGCTTCCCTCATTCCTTCTACCGATACTTCCCATCCCACATGCCTGAATGTCTGCGATGTCGTTTACCTGGCCGCGGGTGATGGCATCGTGTATGCGTTCCGAACAGATACCGGTGCTTTGCTATGGAAGACCGGCGTTTTGACGACCGGGGCAGGAAGCGGCTTTCAGGCGGCCGCGGCCGTGCAGGTGAAATCCTACTCGCAGGTGACCTACAGCAATGCGTTCGATCTCGTCATCGTGGCCACCCGCAATGCCGGCAGCACGACCAACAACGAGATTTTTGGATTAAACGGGAACACCGGCGCAACGGTTTGGACCTTTAACCCCGGCAACATGGACATTGTGAGCGGCACCCCGTACATCGACTACCTTAACAACTTCGTGTGGGTCGCTAGCCGCTCGAATGGGGGCACGACGCAGCCTAGTCTTTGGAAAATCAACACCAATAGCAGCGGAGCCGCAGTCGCCGCCGCAACTTTTGCCTTGAATGATGTCGATCAGCCGCCCACGCAAAACCAAGACGGCAAAGTCATTTACGTCACCGCTAACAACGGCCGCTTGTGGGTGGTCCGCACCGACATCAACAATTGTTCGAACAGTAGTGCCACTCTCGGCGTCACTCCAGTGGGTTTTCCCATTCCCATCGAAACCGCGGCCGTGAACGACGACGTTTTTTTCGCAACCACGGGGGGCGTATCGAAAGTGCATGTGTCTTATAACGCTGCTACTTGCGCGGCGCCGGTGTTTGCCGTTTCACCGGCTCCCTGGGTCAGCCCGGTGATTAGCAACCCTTCTTCGCTGATCTTTACTCCCGTGCCGCTCCCCGAATTTATGTACGTGGGGTCTAGCGACGGTCACCTGTACAAGATCAATCCCTCCACCGGCGCGATCGTCCTGAATCGTGTAGTGAATGCCGGCGCCACGATTGGCGATCCGAGCTTCGACACTGTCCTAGAGAAGTTTTATGTCGGGGATACCAGCGGACGCATTTATTCTTTCGACCTATTTTAAGCCGGAACCACGGACCACGGAAGTGATCCAAAAAGGAAAAGGCTCTAGCTTCGGCCTTTTCCCATCAGCAAGCCACGCAGCCCGAGAAGCACTAGCCGCGGCTGGCGGCGTACCACGTTCCACAGCAAACGGCTGGACTCATCGCGGTTGATTTCGCCCAGCGATTGCCGCGTGGAAGCGTCTAGTAAATCCACCAACTGCGAGTAATCCTTTTGCGCAAAACGGTGCAGGGCGCGGCGGATGAGCCAGTGTGTTCCCAACTCGCGCCGCAACGCGCCCAGCTCCCGGCTCTTGCCATTCTGCAAGAGTGCTTGGGAGACACCCAGGGCGCCACGAAAACCAGTGACGATTCCTCCGACGGTCGAGACTTTGACTTGCGCGGCCGCGTCACCCACCAGATAAACTTCGCCGTTCCCAATTTGCCGGCGTACCGGCACCCAGCCGCGATAGACGGGGATGCGTGCGCCTTGCCATTCGAGCGGTTCCAGATGCTTCTTTTCAAGAAATCGTTCGAAGCAGCGTTTGATATCGCCACCATGCTCGCCGATCACGCCCAGCGCACCGCGTTCCGCCGATTCCGGGATCAACCAGTAAAAGTAGGGGGTATCATCCGGTAGGAACCAGACCCGGGTGGTATCGGGTGGACAGTCTTTCGGAAGGCGCACGATGGCTTGCACGAGCGGCACGGTCTCGATGGGGGGCCAGCCGGAAGCGCGCGCCACACGGCTCGCCGCGCCATCGGCTCCGACGACGCTGTCGGCGTGCAACTCTTCGCGTTTTCCGCCGGCCGCGACCTCCAACCGCAACCCTCGCGCATTCGGACCGATTCCCAAGAAGCGCGTGTCAAACGACAGCGCGGCGCCGGCTTGCTGGGCTTCGCGGGCCAGCGCTGGAATCAAGCGCGAGCGCTCAACGATGAGGTCGGGCTTGGTCAAGGCCACTTGCGCCGAACGTCCATCCGTAAATAACTCGAAGCGGCGAATTTCGTTGATGATGCTTTCACGGGCCGCGCCGCCCATCTGCTGGCGGAAGTGATCGGTCACAATCAAGGTCCTAGCCACAGGTTCAAATTGCGGTTTTGATTCGAGTACCCGCACGCGCCGGCCGCCGCGAGCCACGCTGGCGGCAGTAAAAAGCCCGGCTGCGGAACCGCCGACAACGATCACTTCACGGTCGCTCGGTTCGGGCCGAGGATGTGCTTTTGTCTTTGCCACGATCTTCGTGCTTCCCAAAGACGCGCATTCCCCGAGGATTCTGCCCGTCAGGGATCCACGCCAATAAATTTAACTTCTTCCCGCTCGACTCGTGTGGGGTGGTAGTACGTGTGAGTGAGCGGGCGCACGGTAAGTATAGCGAATCCACTACCGAGGGCCAAACACCGGGAGGTTTCCAATCAGTGATAGACGTAAACTTTTAAGCCCGTCGGTAGTCCGAGGGAGTTGCGGAAGAATTGCGCACTTGGCGTTCATAGGGCGCGCGCTCCAGATACGCGACTCCGGCCAAAATGACCGCGAGAGCTACGGCCCCGACCAGGATAGCCATCGGCGTCGAAACATAGCTAACCAGCACAGCCGCGCCACCGCCGATGGCGCCCAGCAGATACATTGTGAGAACGGCGCCGCGATGCCCGAGACCCAGATTCGCGAGGCGATGGGCCGCATGGTCCTTCCCCGGCGTGGCAAATGGCAATAGCCCGCGGCGGGAGCGCGAGATGGTGACCAGCGTGGTGTCGAAAATCGTCACACCCAGGATCAGAATCGGCGCAAGCCATTGGGAGAGATGGTTGGAGTTTTCGAGCCGTAGCTTCAAGCCCAGCGTGGCCATCCAGTAGCCGAGAAACATGGCACCGCCATCGCCCATGAAAATTTTTGCCGGCTTGAAATTCCAGCGGAGAAACCCGCTAGCGGCGCCTAGAACGGCCGCAGCTAGAATGGTAACGAGAGTCTGGCCGTTCAAATAAGCGAGCATGGCGAAAAAAACGGAGGCCATGGCCGCGATGCCTGCGCAGAGGCCGTCCAGGTGATCGAGGATGCTGAACGAAGCGGTGATCCCCACCACCCAAACAACGGTGAGAAGCGCGTCCAGAAAATCGCCGCTGCGCCCCCCAACGAAGACGCTAAAAACCTGCGCGCGAATTCCGCTGACCAGCAGGATCGCCGCCGCCAGCGGCATGCCTACAAATAGCTTGATCTGGTGATGGAGCAGCCCGCGGTCGTCCAGGATCCCCACACTGGCGACCAGCGTTCCGCCAACCAGAATGCCCACAATCTGGGCACCGGCGGGCCCGTGGAAGGCGAACAGCACGGCAATTACGACGGCGGCGTACATCGCCAGGCCGCCGAGAAGCGGGATGGGCGTGAGATGAACTTTTCGCGGGCCCGGTAAATCGACCATTCCCACGCGCAATGCTAGCGCGCGAACGGGAACGACGAGCATCAGAGAAGCAAATAACGCAATGAAAAAAGCCAGCAGGCCTGCGGCCATCGAACCTCGTCTATCAGGTGAGTTTGATCCGGCCGGGCTGGTGCGGCCGGCGCTTCACGTGATTTTCGCCGGTTGGGGGGTCCGGCTCCCCAGTCGAGCTAACCCCGGCTGCCCCCAGCAGCCCCAACACAATACTGCGATTTTAGTTTCGCTTCAATCGGGATGATTCCTAGGTGTGCAGATGATTTCGGGGACTGTGGCTCACCGCTCCGTCAACATTCGCGCGAAGATGCGTTTCACTTCTTCTTTATCACGAGTGGCGTAGTACCAGTCGATGGTGCGCTTGAGGCCTTCGCGGAAAAGAACCTTAGGTTGCCATCCGAGAAGTTTCTTGGCGAGAGAATTGTCCGCGACGCGGTTGAGCGGCCCGGTAGGCATATTGGTCAGAAGCTTGATGTCGGCTTTGTGACCCGTGAATTCGCAAACCATTTTCGCGCAATCGATGACCCGGATGCGCTCCATCGTTCCGAGGTTGACGGGCGTGCCGTCGTTAATTTTTTCCCCGGCAAGAATTGTGCCTTCGACGATGTCGTCAATGTAGGTCCAGTTGCGGATTTGCATGCCGTCGCCCCACACTTCGAAGGGGTTCTGTCCAAGAAAAGCCCGCGCAATCATGGCGATGACCGCGTGATTCTCCACTCCTCGTGGGCCATAAACCGTAAAGTAGCGGCAGGAAGCGGCGCCCATGCCATGTTCCTTGGCGTAAGCTTGCAGCGTGAATTCGGCCATCAACTTGGCCCAGCCGTAGGTATTGTCGGCGTCATTCGGGCCTTTGGTGAGATCTTCGGTGAGGTACAGCTCTTTCTGCGTATCCGATTGCAGAAAATTTGGATACACGCAGCCGGAGGAAGCGAACACGACTTTTTTTACTTTGCCTTTGAGCGCTTCGGCGAAGACGAGACCGTCCAGGAAAAAGTTCGACGCCGGGCCCGCTTGGTGAAGATCTACATAGCCGCGCCCGCCGTGGTCCGCGGCGAGGTGAAAAACCGTATCGACGCCTTGCATCGCGGCGCGGGTCACGCCCGGTTCCCGCAAATCGGCTTCGAGAAAATCCACTTTGCCCGTACCCAGATGCTGGCGAATGTTGCCCAGGTGCCCGCTGCTCAGGTCATCGACAATCCGCACTTTTTTCGCGCCGCGCGCCAGCAGTTGATCGGTAAGCGTCGAACCGATGAACGACGTTCCGCCCGTCACTAAGACAGTTTTTCCCGCCCAAAATCCATCCGTCGCCACGTTTGTATGGCCTCCTTCATTTTCTAGTGCTTCGTCAGGTGTTCGATAATGCCCACAAGTTTTTGCAATTCCTTGGCTCTATCATAGTCGGGAGCAGCGGCCAGCGCCGCCGCGCCCATGGCCTGCAATCGAATTGGATCGGAAGCCAGTGCGCGCACCGCGCTGACGACTTCTGCGGGGCGGTCCGGATCAGCGGCTACCGCGAAACCTCGTGCGATCCCCAGTGATACCGCATCCGTCTCCCTGGGCGCCACCGCGACAATGGGTTTTCCCATCGCCAGTATCCCATACATCTTGCTGGGCACGACGACGCCTTCTAAGCCGTGTTTCACGGTGATAACGTGAGCATCCGCCGCCGCGAGCACCGACGAAATCTTGCTCGCCGGGAAAAACTCCAGAAAGCGGATATTGCTCGAACCCATGGCCGCCCTTTCGATTTGCGCCCGCCGCGCGCCATCGCCTACGAACACCAGTCCCACACCCTCGTTGGCCAGGCGGCGCGCCGCCGTGACCAGCGTGTTCCAGGCGCCGTAAAATCCAAGATTTCCCGCGTGCACCAGAACAAACGAAAAACTTCCTCGGATCGCCCGCACAACTTCAGGATCGGGGGCCGCCGGGGAATTCCTCGGAAGGATCTCCGTTCCATCGCGAACGATCGACACCCGCGCCGGGTCCACGCCTTTTGCTACCATGCGCGCTCGCATGTCCGCTCCAAGAACGATAACGCGCGTAGCGCG
Source organism: Candidatus Cybelea sp. (assembly GCA_035510055.1). GTDB lineage: Bacteria > Acidobacteriota > Terriglobia > Acidiferrales > UBA7541 > Acidiferrum. Next base: position 8,187 of record DATKHV010000041.1, read on the forward strand.
TCGCAACGCCCAGCGATGGAGTTTTTCCCAGATTCTTGTGAGCCTGCCGGGCTCGACAATCGAGCCGCCTACAGCCATGTCCGGATACAGGTCTCGTATGTTGTAGACGTACGGCCGGCCTTTCAGCATGGCTACGAAGGCCCCCACGATTCCCTGAAACGGCGGATCGGTCATGGCCACGACAACATCACATGGTAGGAAGAGCGCCCGCGGAATCGCCAGCGCCACATAACTGAGATAATTTACCAACCGCTTTTTCATTTCCAAGCGGGGGAAGTCCGTCGAACCGGCGCGAATAATGCGCACACGGCCTGCGCTTTCGGTTTGGTAAAGCCCCCAAGCACGCCTTTCGGCGGGGTCGTAGGAAGGCCGCCCGCAAAGCACACTAACATCGTGAGAAATGGAGAGGGCTTCCACGACGCTGCGCGCCATCTTGGCGGTCGCGGAAGTGTCCGGCGGGTAATAAAGATTTAGCAGCAGGATGCGCACGGAAGGATTGTACCGAGTTCCCTCGCCGTACGGGGCGCTGCCGCCTAAAGGGATTAGGCAGGTTTCTTGAAGACCGGCGCTGCCGCCCGAGCCAGTTCATGGGCCGTCGGTTTCTTCTTTGGCGGTTTCTTAACTTCGCGTTTTCCTCTGTCTTTGTTTCCCATGCCCGATAGCTTGCCACAATCCGCCATCTCTGGCTAGTGGCCGTGAATTCGAAACCAGCGGATAGGAGTCAAGGACGAGCGATCAGGAAATCGCCGAGGACCAGGGCATCCATCTGCGTGCGCAGAAAGCAATCGATGGCTTCTTCGGGCCGGCAGACGATGGGCTCGTTGTCGTTGAAAGAAGTGTTCAGCACGACGGGCACGCCGGTGAGGTCGCGAAAAGCGGAGATAAGCGCGTGAAAGCGCGGGTTCGCTTCGCGCGTGACGGTTTGCAGCCGGCCGGTGCCGTCGACATGCGTGGGCGCCGGGATCTTGTCGCGTTTCTCCGGTCGCACTGGGTAAGCCAGCGTCATGAATGACGAGGGGTGCGACTTCGCAAAATATTCCGCGGTGTTTTCCGCCAGGATGGAAGGCGCAAACGGACGAAAAACCTCCCGATGCTTGATGCGGCGGTTGAGAATTTCCTTCATTTGCGGACTTCGCGGATCGGCGACGATGCTTCGATTGCCCAAGGCGCGCGGTCCCCATTCGGCACGCCCCTGAAACCACCCGAGAATTTTTCCATCGGCGATGATCGCGGCGGCGCGGCGTGACAATTCTTCTTCGCCCCACTCGGCAATAGAATAGCCGCTCGCCAAGCCAAGGGAATCAATCGCACGGCGAATCTCTTCCCGCGTAAACCCCGGCCCCCAATACGCGTGGTCCATCACGAACGTTCGCGGCTTCCCTAGTTTCTGATGCCAGACGTAGTAGGCCGCACCCACGGCCAGGCCCGCGTCTCCGGCTGCGGGATGTACATAGACTTGTTCAAACGGCGTCGCGTCAAAAATCTTTCCGTTCGCCACGCAATTGAAAGCCACGCCGCCGGCAAGGCACACCTTCTTTAGCCCGGTGCGCTCTGCAAGTTTCTTCAGCATACCGAGATAAACTTCTTCGAGCCGCGCCTGCAACGAACTAGCGAGATTGCGGTGGCGCTCCTCCAGCGGTTCCTCGGGAGCGCGCACTGGTCCCAAACGCTTGGCCATTTCGTCGGAAAACATTCTTCCCAGTGTCGGCGTTTTATCGGCTTCGGCCCAGGACATTTCTGGACCGGCGCGGTGATGCGAGAAGTAATCTAATCCCAGGCGGAAGCCGTTCCCGTGCGAGTTATTCTCAAAGCGCACGATATCCCGGAAAACTTCCATTTGTTCCGGATGGCCGTAAGCCGCGAGCCCCATCACCTTGTACTCGTCGCCGAATTTCAGGAAGCCCAGGTACTGGGTCACCGCGCTGTAGAACAACCCGAGCGAATGCGGAAAAGCCACTGCGCCGTCGACCCGCATGCGGCTTCCGCTGCCGGTGCCCCACATGGTGCTGGCGAAATCGCCGAGGCCGTCGGCGGAAAGCAGCGCAGCTCTTTCAAACGGCGAAACAAAAAAACTGCTCGCCAGATGCGCTTGGTGATGCTCGACGCGGTGAAACTTCGCACCCGTCTTTTGGGGGTCGGCCCCCAGCGCCGCTGCCAGCGCTTCGGGAATCCCGGTGAATTTCGCGAGCACTTTGAAGCGTTCCCGCGCGAATGACGGCATGCGCAGCGCGTAAACGAGTTTCGTGCCCAGCCGCGCATAGGGATTCCGCGGCACGGCCACATGCTCGATATCCTGGAGTGTGAGCCCGGCTTCCTTCAAACAATAGCGGATCGCTTGCGCGGGAAATCCGGCAGCGTACTTCACGCGATTAAATCGTTCTTCCTCCACCGCCGCGATCAGCCTTCCGTCAGAGACAATCGCCGCCGCCGCGTTCCCGTGGTACGCATTGATCCCCAGAATATTCATTCGCTTGATTTGTCAGTGTACCTCAGGCGGAAGACTACCGAGCGAGGTGCTGGCGGCACCACTCGTTCAGCACATACAAGGACCACGGGCGTGACCAGGTCGTTTTTCCCGCCAGAAAATCTGCCCACACCAAGGGCAAGCCCCCCGGCCGCAGATAAGCGGCCAGCGCCGGCGCGGGATCGTCGAAGCTCGCTGCCATGCGCGCCCGCAAAGGTCCGCGCAGCCACTCCGCCCACGGCAGGGTGAACGTGCGTTTCCGCTGCCCCAGAATTTCCCGCGGCAGCAAATCGCCAAGCGCTTCCACCAGCAGCGCCTTTGGTGCGCCGGTCCGGCGCCGCGCCGCATCCGGCAGCGCCCCCACAAACTCCACCAGCGGGGTGTCCAGCAGCGGCAGGCGAACTTCGAGCGATTGCGCCATGCTCACCGAATCCGTGTCGCGCAACAGCGTGCTGCTCATGTAGGTGCGCATCTCTAACCAGGAAACTCCCGCAAGCGGTTCTAGTTTGCGCGCTTCGTCGGCTGTTTGTCCCAGCCAGCCCAGCCAGGTTGGCTCGAGCGTGACTCCGTCCGCGCTCACGGTGCTCGGACGAAACCTCGGTTCAATGATTTTCTCTAGTTGCCCCGGCGGGAACAGCGTCCGCGCAAAGAAATAGGGATGCGGCAAAGCGTCCGGATGAGCCCACGCCGCTCGAACCTTCCGCCCCGCGTCCGGCGAACCCGGCCGCGCCGCGAGCCCGGCAACGAGTGGAGACGAGATCCGCCTCATCGCCGCTGGCACAAACCAAGAACATTTGACCAGCATCGACAAGCGCTGCGTATCGGCAAACGTTTGATAACCCGCGAAAAGTTCATCCCCGCCCACCCCAGATAGCGCGACTTTCAGCCCTACCTGTCTTGCGGCCCAGGAAACAAAGTAGGTGTTGACGCCGTCCATGGTGGGCTGGTCCAGAGCGGCCAGAGCCTCGCTCAGTCGCCCGGGAACGGACTCCCCGCTGAGAGGCACTTCCGTGTGTTTTGTCTTGAATCGATTGGCCGTCACCCGCGCCAGCTTCGCTTCGTCGAATGCCGTGCCTGGAAACGTCAGCGTAAAACTCTGGATCCCGCCGCGCGCCCGGCTGGCGATCGCTGCGATGGCCCCGGAGTCCAGCCCGCTCGATAGAAACAGGCCCACCGGCACGTCGGCAATCAGATGCGCGCGCACCGCGTCTTCCAGAAGCGGCCGCAGTTGCTTGGCTGCCGAGGCTAGATCGCGTGGTTTTCGACTGTCGCGCGCCGCGGGCGACGCCGCGGGATCCCACCAGGGCCTCGCGCGAGGCGCGCGCCGCCGCTCGGGAACGTGCAACAACATGCGATGTCCGGGAGGCAGCGAAAACACTCCTTCGAGAAGGGTCACGGGCTCGGAAACGCTGCCAAATAGCAGATAGGAGGTAACCGCATCCTGTGACAATTGTTTGCGTGTCACGCCGGCGGCAAGCAGCGCCCGAACCTCTGAAGCAAACGCAAATCCTTCCGGTGTCTGCGTGTAATAGAGCGGTTTAATGCCCAGCGGATCACGAGCCAGGAAGAGAATCGGCGCCGTGGCATAGCGCTCACGCAGATCTAGCAGCGCGAAAGCGAACATGCCCCGCAGCTCGGAGAGGGAGTCTTCGCCCCACTCCTCCCAGGCATGAACGAGAATTTCCGTGTCTGATTGTGTGCTGAAGCGGTGACCGCAGAGCGCTAAGCGCCCGCGAAGGTCGCGATAATTGTACAGTTCCCCATTGAAAATGACCGCGACGTCCTTCGTTTCGTTCCAGGCGGGCTGATGGCCGCCTGCCAGGTCGATGATGCTCAGCCGACGCATCCCCAGCGCCAGTCCCGGTGCTCGTCGATCGCCTGTCAGGAATCCTTTTTCATCCGGCCCGCGATGGCGCATGGCCGCCGTCATGGCCCGCACGCGAGACTCGGCATCGCCTCTCGGCGAAGCAAACGCGACGCCGCAGATACCGCACACGCTACTGCTTGATCTCCGGCGCGGAGAACAAAGCGGCGCCGGCACGGAGGGCATGCTGTCGCAAATGGAAGCGCGGGATTCTCAGGCGCTTGTCGGCAAACCAGGCAAGCACGACCCGCACCAATAGGAAGAACAGCGTGGCCATTACGCTGATCACCAAATAGAAGAAAGACTCACGTTCGAGAAGCAAGCTCCAATCAACGGCTTCATCCCAGCCCGGATAGATTCTGTCCAACAAGCGTCGCAAATGCAGCTCCTCGAGTGGCAGCCGCGCTAGTCGCACATGCGCGAACCGCTCGTAGGTGTACTCCGGACGATAATTCGGGATGGCGCTGACAGCTTGGGAAAAGACTGCCGGATTCTGCAAATCCTTGCGCGTCAAAAAATGTCCCTGGGCATCTTTCATAATGACCCGGTAAGTGGGATCGACGATCACCCAGCGGTCGCCCATCCATACCTCGGCAACCACGTGCTTGGTCTGGCGATCGGGAGATAAGAGCAGAAGCCGGCGCACTCGCAAATCGGAGCTTCGCGCAAGATTCAGGAAGGCGTTCGTGGCTGTACCGCAGACGTTTAACAATTGTTTGTAGGTAAGGGTTATCTCCGGGTCGCGCGTCCGGAGTTCGTCCGGATCCGCCGCGTTGGCTCGCGATGGCTCCGCTCGCATCCAATCGAGGATAGCTTGGACCCTTTGTTCTTGGGGCAGGGAATTGGGCACAATGGCGTCCGAAAAACCGTCGAGATACCTGCGTACCGAGTATTCCCGGACGGAGGAATAGATCATGGCCGCAAACGCAACGGCCAACAGGACGTTGCTGCCCCACCACAAGCCGCGAAATACCCGATGTCGGCGCGTTGGCAAAGATTACTCCGCTCGCCTAGATTCTGCGCTGACAGCCCGCTTGGAGGCAAGCTCGGCGTACAGGGTTTCCATCTGCCGGACAGGTTCCTCCCAACCGAGACGCGACGTCACCGCCGCGCATCCGGCCGAGAGCCGCTCGCGCAACTCTTCTTGGCCCAAGATACGCTCCAGCGCTTTTGCCAGTGCTTCTTTGTCGTGCCGTATCACCAGTCCAGCTTCATCCGCAAGCAGTGGCGCTATCCCGCATTGTTCCGTTACGATCACCGGAGTCCCCGCGGCCACCGCTTCCGCCGCGGTGTTCCCGAAGTTTTCATTTTGCGATGGAAGCACGAAAACATCCGCATCTCTGTAAGCAGCCCACTTCATTTCGTCAAAAATCGGTCCCAGAATTTGCACCTTCGTTTGGACCCCCAGCGCCGTGGCCATTCGTTCCAATTCCGCTCTTACCCCGCCTTGGTCGGGACCCGCGAAGACCACTCTTATGGGTATTCCGGGAGAGTGCCTGAAGAGTTCCGCCATCGCCTGCAAGAGTAAATCCGGGCTCTTCTTGGTGGATAGGCGCCCTAAGAACAAGACCAGCTTCTCTTCCGGCAAGATACCTTGTGATTTTCGAAACTGGCCCGGCGCAGGCCAGCTTGCCGGAACTTCCACTCCGTTCCTTCGCAAGGCCACGAGCGTGCCCGGCACACCTCCAGAGATCAGTTCCGCGATTTCCTGCTCCGAGGTTGCCATCACAGCGCTCGCTTCTAGCAGCAAGCGCTTTCCCCAGACCGCATGATACATCCGTTTCAGCCAAAGATTTCGCACAATGGGCCGAAACATCCCGATGGGCTCAAGCACGTAGGGCAGGCCCCGTTTGCGGCTCGCCGTCGCCACCGCCGGACCCAGCAGATCGTAAAGTCCGAAAATGTGTACGACATCAAAATTCTGCAGCCGCGCCCGGCAGTATCTCTTGACTGCGGGATTCCAGCTCACCGCGCGATACCTCAGCCACGTGGGCACATAAATGGCCTGCACACCATTCTCTTCCCGCCGCCACCCAAAGGGCGACCTCTCCGCCGTGATTTTCTTTTCCGGCCCCGCGAAGCGCTTTTCCAGTCCCCAGTCCGCAGTGAGAACCGTAACTTGGTGCCCTCGCCGCGCCAGTCCTTCGGAAAGCGCGCGCACCTTCACCGGGGGGCCGCCGAACTCCAGGAAGGGAGCGTACGTTTCGGTGACGTTCAGGATTCGCATTGTTCGCGTAGAATTTTTTTGAACGATTTTGCGAAGACATTGAAGCGGAACTCGTTCTCCGCGCGTTGTCGCCCGCGCAAGCCCATCTCCTTCGCGTGCGCCGGGTCGGCCAGCAACGCTTCGATGGAGGTGGCCAGCTGTAGCGGGTCGCCGTGCGGCACCAAGTAGCCGGACACGCCGTCTTCAATGATCTCCGGCGCCCCGCCATGCGCTCCGCCGATGACCGGCTTGCCGCAGGCCATCGCTTCAAGATACACCAGCCCGAATCCTTCTCCGTTGCTGGGCAAAGCAAAAATTTCGCAAGCGGCGTAGCACGCTGCCAGCTCCGAGTAGCTCAGTCCCGCCAAAAAATGCACGTGCCGGTTTACTCCGTATTGCTCCGCGAGATCCTCAAGCCAAGCGCGGTCGTCGCCCGCGCCCGCCAGCACCAGTTGAACCTCCGGCCTCTCTGTCAGAAGTCGCGGCAGCGCGGTAATCAAAGTATCCATGCCCTTGTACCGTTCCGTCGCCAGCCACCGGCCCACCGTCAGAATCACGCGCCCGGCGGGGAACTCGCGCGGAGGGGTGTTTTCTGAACCGGCTGCGAGCCGTGCTTCGAATTGCGGATCAAGTGCCCAGGGGAGGACGCGAATCCGTTCGCGCGCGACCCCCTGAGCCGAGGCCACATGGTCGGCGGTATCTTTGCTCGGAGCCAATACCAGGCTGGCGTGGCGCAGCGCGTGCCGGCGCAAGTACCCCAGCGGCTCCCACACATCAATCCCGTGCGTGCAGATAATCCTCTTCATCCGCGGTGCCGCGAACCGCATAGCTTCTACCACTGGTCCCAGATTGGGGTGGCCGGCGACGACCAATTTCGCTTTGCGCCTCGCCGCTCGCAGTGCCGTCATCGTGAATTGCCCCTTGGCGCGGTCGGACCCCGTAAACACAAATTCGCGCCCTCCCAGCGTCATGCGGTGCAGTTCCGGAGAGTCATTCAGGCTGAGCAGCCGGCAATCCAGGCCCCGGCTGGAGGCGAACTCCGTCAGCACCGCCGCTATGTGGCGGCCGGCGCGTTGCACACCGCCGGGCGCGTCTAGTTCCGGGAATAGGCCAATGAGCACGGGCAAAGTCTGACAAGCGCAACGCACAATGGCAAGCGCGGATCGATCGCAGTGCTACAACTTTCGGACTCGAAGGCCGACTTGCAGTTCGTGAAAACTGTCGCGGGCGGGCAGTCTAAAGTTCTAAATTCCGCGTGGCTCCGGAGGGCTTCGGATCTGGAGTCGCTGGCGCGGCGCGGGAACCGTTTTTTTCGGCTTGGAAGGCTTCTTTCTTCAGTTGCATGTCGCCATCAACGTAAGCGGTGAATTCCATCCCTTGCGTGAATACCACTTCTTTTCCAGAAGCCAATGGCAAGATCGCTCCTGCCGAATTATTTGCTCCGGTAGTTTCTTGGAAGGAGCGCACCGCCGCTTTTTCGTCGTCTTTAAGACGCACGAAGTTGACGCTGAAAGCCAGTTTTCCGCCGTGGCCCATGCGTTTTTTTGGCTCGGCCTCGGACACTAATCCGATAGCCGTGGAGCCCGCGGGAATCACCGAAAGCCCGTCTACGATTACCTCTTCGGCCACCTGCAATTCCACGATGTCGCCAACGTGAGCCGTCGCCGAAGAAATCGTCTTGCCAAGTTTCAGGTGAATTGGAGTGCCGTTGCGCAAAGTCATTTCCGAGGGAGAGGGAGGAGCAAGCGGAGCAACCTCGGCGGGTTTCACGGGTGCGTCGTAGGATATGCGTTCTCTTGCCGGCGGCACGGTTTTTGGCTCCGGGGCTTTGGCGCCCGCTTTGTCTTTCAACAACAGCAAGCTTTCCACCGGTATGTAACCGATAGCGCCCTTGGCCGTGCGCACCCCGAAGTAGCGGTCGTAGCGTCCCGTGATTTGTACCTGCTCACCGCATTGCAGCGTTGTGCGCACGTCCAGGGTCGTCATCGAACTGTACAGATAGACGTAGCCATCCCCGCGCGCGCATTCCACCTCACCGGCGCTCTGCGCCCGGGCGATTCCCGGCAACACCAGGAAAAGAAATGCGGCGATGTAGTTGGCGTGCGATCCCATGCTGCACCTGCTGGTCCGAAAAGGTAGAAATGCTTACGCTACCATCTCAGCGCAAGACGGCCGGTGCTGACAAGCAACGAAACCGCCGCACTTGCATAAAGAGGTACGGTAGACGGCCGCCCGGGTAGTCCCGTGTTCCCGGCGGATGCGTGTCGATTCTCTTCTTTTCTGGCACCGCTCGAGGCGCTCAGGACTTTTGGCCGGCTAGCAGAGGGACGAGGTCGGTGAGGCAGTCGAGATAAATATCGGCGGGATAGGCGGAGCGGTTGTGCGTGCCGAAGCCGTAATTTACACTGGCGGCGAGGGTGCCGGCGTTGCGCGCAGTTTCGACGTCCACTTGGGAATCGCCGATGAGGATGGCTTCGGCGGGGGCGGCGGCCAATTCGCGAAGTATCGTTTGCGCGCCGAGGGGGTCGGGCTTTTTTGTTTGAAAACTGTTGCCGCCGTACACGGCCCGAAAATATTTTGCCAGGCCGAGGGCTTCCAGGATGCGCTTGCTGATGCGCACCGGCTTGTTGGTAAGAATCGCCATAGGGAATGCGGCGAGTTCTTCGAGCGCTTCCTTAACTCCGGGATACGCGCAGGTTCGATCCATCTTGTGGTCTTCGTAGTAGGCGAGGAAGAATTTGAGCGCGCGGTCGCGTGCCGCTTCGGTTGTGCCGTTGCCTAAAGCCTGGGCGACCAGTTGCGGCGCCCCGTGGCCGATGTAGCCGGAGATCGTATCTTCGTGGAGTTGCTCGCGGCCCATTTCAAGAAGCATGGCGTTGACGGAGCGAATCAAGTCGAGCTTGGAATCGATGAGCGTGCCGTCCAAATCGAAAATCAGCACGCGCACGGCGGAAAAGTTCGGGGCGGTCATGAACGAACAATTGTAATATGGCCGAACTTTTTAGGGCAGTCATGCATCTCGCGACAAATTCCAACCGAAAATTAACTTCAGCGCTTTTTCTGAATTCCGCCCTGTTCGCGTAAAATAATGGTTTGCAGCAGGCGGCACAAACCGGAGAGTTCATGGCCCAGGTTTATCCCTTTCGCGCTTTTCGTTATAACCCGTCGCGCGCGCCGTTCGAGCGCGTGCTGACGCAGCCGTACGACAAGATTTCTCCGGCGATGCAGGAAAAATATTATGCGGCGGACCCGCACAACCTGATCACCGTGGAGAAAGGACGCACGTATCCGAGCGATACGCCGCAAAACAATGTTTACACGCGCGCGGCGGCGGCGATCGAAGATTGGATTCGCGCCCAAGTGGTCGTGCAGGATCCCGTGCCGGCTTTTTATTCCTACACGCAGGAATACACCGTGCCCGGCACAGAAGCCGCCCAAGGCGAAGGCCGGCGCATGCGGCGCGGATTTATCGGCGCCGGGAAACTCGAGAAGTATTCGGCGGGAGTTGTTTTCCGGCACGAGCACACCCTTTCCGGGCCCAAAGCGGACCGGCTGGAACTTCTGCGGCACACGAAAATGCACACCGGCCAGCTTTTTATGTTGTATGCCGACCCCCAGAAGCGCATCGACGCGATTCTGGCGGAGGCGGAAGCAGCCGCGGCGCCGGCCACGGAAATGCACGACGAGTACGGCGTGACGCACCGGCTGTGGGTGATTGCCGACCCGCAGCGCGTGGCCGCGATCCAGAAAACGATGGCGGACCAGAAGCTTGTGATTGCCGACGGTCATCACCGCTACGAAACGGCGCTGAACTACCGGAACGAAAGGCGCACCCGTGCGGGGCTCCCAGCTGAGCTCTGCGCCAGCCGGGTACACGCGGAAAAGATCGATTCAGAGGCGCCCTACGAGCGCGTGATGATGACTTTCGTCAACACGAAAAGCGAAGGGCTCATGATTCTGCCGGGGCACCGCGTGGCGGCGAACGTCCTCGATTTTTCCTGGAGCGGCGTGCGGCGCCATCTGGAGCCGTGGTTCGCGGCGGAGGAATTCCCGTTCTCGGGCAGCGGAGAGAGGGCCGAAGCGAAAAAGAAATTTCTTGCTAAGCTCACGAGCGCGCGCGCGAAGCGGGCGATCGGCGTTTATCCCGCACCGGGAACCGGGAAGCGCGCGTTTTACGTTCTGACCTTGCGCGAAGGCGTCAACCTGGCGCAACTGCTGCCGAACGTTTCGCCGCTCGAACGCGAACTGGACGTGGTCCTGCTGCACGAAGGAATCCTAGAGCCGGCGCTGGGAATCACTCCACAATCGGTGACCGCGCAAGCGAACTTGACGTATGAACGGGAAGCCGAGGCCGCGCTCGAGGCCGTGGACAGCGGCCGCGCGCAAATTGCATTCCTGCTGAACGCCTGCGACGTCAACCAAGTGATGAAAATCGCGACGGCCGGCGAAGTGATGCCCCAGAAGTCCACCGACTTTTATCCCAAGCTCCTCAGCGGCATCACCATGTACCGCGTCGCAGGCTGAGCCAGGACCGTGCACAGTAAGCCCCAATCTATCCATTCCGTCCGGCCACTACTCAAGTTCTTCGTGGGCATCTTCTTCGGGCGAGGCTTTGCTTCTAGGTTTCCCTTCAGCGCGGGCTAGGGCGTCTTCTAGCATTTTGGAGATGCGGCGGTCGCGGGTTTCCGGGGTACGGCAATAGAAGATGCCGAAGAGTTGGTAGCGGCGCTGCAGGGGAGTCATGGACTGCCAGCCTTGGTAAGCGCGGGGATCGCGTGCGAAGGCCAGCTTCAAAATGGGGGGAAGATCGACTTCGGCTTCCATGGTGGCGAGCAACTGTTCGGCGACTTGTTCGGCGCGGCGTAGGCGGGTTTCGGGGTTTTTTACGTTGACGATCCAATAGCAGAGCCAACTGCGTATGGAAAAGGAGAGTTGGTCGAACCAGCGGCGGAAGGAGCGGTCTTCATTGAGGATGCGCTGGAGTTCGGGAGGGACGGTGGCGACGAGCTTGGCGGTGTCGGGTTCGAGGCGGAAGTACGCGGTTTCGCCCAGAGCGGCGTTGGCGCCGGTCCGCAAGCGTTTGTTGACGAGCATGCAGTGGTAGCCCTTGCTGGTGGGGAAAACGGGAGCGCGAAAGGCAAAGCCGTTGATTTCGCCTTTGACGCGGACTTTGGCGCGGGTTCCCCAGACTTTGGAAACGTCGAACGGGATGCGGATAATGACCGAGCCGAGGCTCGAAGGGATGCGCTCGAGGGTGGCTTTGAAGGATTTGGCAACAAGTTTGGGTTTCGGCTTCATGGGGTATCGCGGGAAAAGATAACACTGCGGCGATCTAAGAGGGAAATTGGAAAATGGAAACTGGAAACTGGAAACTGGGAAGAGGGTCGAGAGAGAAACTTGCGGGGAATCGGAAATTGGAACCAGAAAGCAGAAATTAGAAATCGGAAAATCGCCGATGGAAAGAACAGTCAGGTAGCGAGCGCATGTGGCAGAGCTGCGGCGGGCGAGGTTGCTGAGAAATAAAGAAGCGGGCACAGAAGGGCATGCCTGTCGGCAAATGGCCCAAGCGCAAAACCAGCGTGTGCGGCACTCGGAACCTCGCTCGGACGCTTATGCTCCGGCGGTTTTCGAGAAGCTAGAGACGGCTTCGGCTTCGGAGTTGTAGACGTCGAAGACGGTCAGCAACTTGGTGATTTGCAGCACTTCTTGAAACTTGCTGCCGAGATGGCAGAGGCGCAGGGAAGCGCCCTGGGACTTCACGCTGTGATGGGCGGCGACGAGCGTGCCCAGCCCCGCGCTGTCGATAAAAGTGACGTTGTCCATGTTGAGGACAATTTTCTTTTTTCCATCGGCAATCAAGCTTTTAACTTTTTCGCGCAAGGCGTTGCTTTCCTCGCCGAGCACAATGCGGCCATCCAGCGCCACCACGGAAACGCCATCCACTTCACGGTTCGTCATCTTCAAAGCCACGTTATTTTCCTCCTCGTCGAAAAGCGGTTCCGGCGGCAACCCGGGCCGGAGCCGCAGAGCTAATCAAATGTATGGCTGATCCCTGAGCGATGAATCGTAATCGAAGACCGGGCAGGGGTCAAATGTTTGGGCGGCTAATAATAGTCCGCGCAGGACATGTAATAGCCGCACACGGAACAAATCAACTTGCACCGCCGGGATTCCAACCGCTGCGAGCAGACGGGACAATACCGCGAAGGGTCTTCGGCACGGGCCAGGGGACTTTGGCAATCCTCTAAAGGCGCAGGGGATGGTACTGCGGCCTGCGCCGGTTCGGCTTGGTCCTGGGCTTGCTGCCACTTCGCGGTGAGTTCCACGGCGGGACGGTTATAGCACAGTAGGGGGGAATAGGGGATAGGGAATCGGAACGGAATCGGAAGTAAGGGGATAGGGCGTAGGAGCACGTGTTAGGCAAAGAACACACGTTTCAGTGCATGTGAGCGAAGGCGGATGCGGACTTCGGAAGATCCGCAAACAAGGAATTGGATTGAAACCTATGGTGGTGTGGGCGCATCCTTCTTAATGGGTAAGGTTGTTGGAGTAAGGCCCGGCAAGCCGGGCCTTCAGGTGGGAACCATGGTCCGCCAGATGATCCTCGCAGGCATTGTGGTTTTGCTTCCGATGGGTGTACAAGCGCAAAGACGCGGAATGACGATGTCCGCCTCCCGCGGGGCGACCTTGGCACCGAGGGCCATGGCACCGGCTCCGCAAGCGGGGCGGGTGATGCCGGGGACGCGCATGCCCGTCAGGCCCGTTAGGGGTGGGACACCCCGATCGCGGGTAGGGATGGCGGTAGGGCGCAGCACGCGAGGGGTCAGCACACCGCGCCGCTTCGACAACTTTGGTAATAACGAATTTGGACATCGCCGAAACTGCACTTCGGCGCCGGGATTGGGATTCGATGAAGCGCACCAGGTAGCGACGTGCGGACCGGGGCAACGCGGCTTTCAGGGGAGCGCTTTCGCCTATCCCTTTTACTTTCCATTTTATGACGGTGGGTTTTACGTGCCGGATGCGCCAGCCGGGGTAGACGACAGTCGAGTGGCGTATGCCGAGCAGCCGGACTCCACGGAGGGGGCAGACGATCCCTACTCCGGCCGGCGGTACCGAAGCGCTGAAACCGGGCCTGCGCCAGCGGCTCTGACGGCCAGCCCCGAGCAGACCGAAAACGACGAATTTGTTTTTGTGCGACGGGATGGCTCGGTATTTTTTGCAGTGGCGTACTCGTGGGAAAAAGGGGCGCTGCACTACGTTACCGACCAGGGATTGCGTCACTCGGTCACCGAGGATGCGCTGGACCTGGACGCCACGAAACAATTCAACGAACAACGCGGATTGAGTTTTTGACTGCCGGAATAGGGGATATCATTTCGCGGGTTCCGGCATGACGTAACCGGATTGCGCCGGCAACCCAGCGCGCTCCAACTGCACGGTAGTGTGTTCCACTCCAAATTCTTTTGCGGCCACTTGTTTAATTGAGGCCAGCAAGCGCTCGCATTCGTCGAGGTGCATATCGGGGATGCGCGCGTGGAGGCTGAGCGCCTTGTAGCTGCCACCCAGGGACCAGAGATGAACATCGTGGACTTCTTGCACGCCTTCGACCTTTAAGATGGCGCGGGCAACGTCTTCCACGCGCAAATCGGGCGGTCGGCCTTCGAGGAGAATGTGCGAGGACTCGCGCAGAATGCCGACGCTCGACCAGAGAACGAGCAAGCCGATAGCCAGGCCGAGAAGCGGATCAATCCAGTACGCGCCGGTGGCATGGATCAATAGCGCGCCGGCGATGATGGCGATATTGGAGAGCGCGTCACCAAAATTGTGAACGAGAATACTGCGCAAGTTGAGGTCGCCCCGGCCGCGGACGAGAGCCAGGGTGATGCCGCCATTCACGGCAAGCGCGCCAACGGAGGTCCAGATCATCCAGCTCTCGACCACTTCGACCGGGGACCGGAAGCGTCCGAACGCTTCGTAGCCAAGCCAGAGGGAAAGCAGGACGAGGACGAAAGCGTTGGTGTAGGCAGCGAGAGTGCCGGCGCGGTGGTAGCCGTAAGTCTTTTCGCTGTCGGCGGGGCGCTGGGCCCAGCGCATGGCCAGAAAAGAGATGCCCAGGGCCGGGATATCGGAAAGGTTGTGAATGGCATCGTTCAGGAGTGCGACGCTGCGGCCCAGGATGCCGCCAAAAATCTCCGCCAGCACCAAAGCGAGTGTGGCAACCATGGCCCAGCCAAGAACCGAGGGACTTAGCGTCGGATGACCGTCACACGCGTGACCGTGGCCCAAGATATTATGTTGGGGGTCATGCGAATGACCGGAATGGCTATGGTCACGTTCGTGGGAATGGGCGGCCATTGGCTCCATTCTACGCGCTAAGGAGGCGGGGACGCAGCCCTTTGGATTGCTTATTAGGCACTATGACACTTTGCCTACGCGAATAGATTGACGCTCCCTGCCTCGACTGCGACCATGAAACGAGCTTCCCGTTGCGCGCGTATTGGCGCGCCAACAAGCCTGCATTCAGGGGTTTTGCGCTCAGAGCAATGACGGTTCCCATCTCTAAATTGAGTTTCTGGGGCGTACGCGGATCAACGCCGACGGTAGACCCGGCGACTTGGCGCTACGGCGGAAACACGCCATGCCTCGAGCTGATCGCGCCGGACGGAACGCAATTCATCCTGGATTGCGGCACCGGGCTGCGCATGCTAGGTAGCCGCTGGGCCGCGCCAAACGGAGGGAAAACCCCGGAAACGCACATCCTGGTCACGCATTATCATTGGGACCACATCCAGGGGATACCGTTTTTTTCGCCTTTGTACGTGCAAAACAATGAATTTCACTTTTACAGTTTCCGCTCGAAATATTTGGGGCGCGACAGTTTGAAGCAAGTCTTCGAAGCGCAGATGGCCTTGCCGTATTTTCCCGTGGATATGTCGGCGATGAACGCGAAGAGAAAGTTCCGGGAAGTGGACGGCGGCGATTCGTTTACCGTTGGAGAAAACAAAGTCACCGCGCGGTGGCTGAATCATCCACAGGGCTGCCTGGGCTTTCGCATCGAGACGCCCGCGGGCACGGTTGCTTATGCCACGGACAACGAGCCGGGCGATGCGAAACTGGACAAGAACCTGCAAGAACTGGCGGCTGGCGCGGACATCCTTATTAACGACGCGCAATTTACTCCAGAACAGCTGGAGACGACGAGAAAGGGCTGGGGACATTCCTCGTGGCTGGAGGGAGCGAAAGTGGCGCAGCAAGCCGAGGCCAAGACCCTGGTGCTTTTCCATCATGACCCAGATTCAACCGATCGCATGGTGGATTCGATCTTGAGGCAGGCGCGGGAAGAATTCGATTCGGTGTTTGCGGCCAGCGAAGGCATGGTCATCACCCTCGGTGCGCCGGGCGATAAGGTGCAAGCGCACATGCCGGGAACGCGGACGGCGTTGCGGCGCGAAGCGCAATTCCAGGCCAAAGTGTGCGGTGTAACCGAGGGCGGGAAGGATTTTGCGGAAGAAACTATCGTGCGGGATATTTCCCTGCAGGGCGCGTTGATCTCACTAAAGCATTTGCCGCGGCTGCAATCGGAGCTGCAAGTGACGATGGAAGCGCCGGGCGGGGATGGGGTGCAAACGATGAACTTGCGCGGCCATGTGGTGAGGATCGATGCGGCGGCGGAAAAGGGATTTGTGGCGGTGGGAGTAGTGTTTACGGATTGAGTGGATGGGAATAGGTTCCTTGGCACCGCAGCGCGGCTCTTGTAGGCTGAGGTAGCTGCCTATGCGTGCGAAGAAAGCAAATTTCGTTCCCGTTAGCGCGCTGGATAAACGAGCGCCTGCGAAGCGGGATTTGTTGCGCGGGTTGGTGCGGCAAGCGCCGTTTGTGGCGAAGAATTTTGGGCTCTATTTTCGCAATGCCTGGCGGCGGCACGTTTTACGGACAAAAGTCGTGGCGCCCTACGCGGTTACGTTTTACGTCACCCACAAGTGCAACCTGGACTGCAGTTACTGCACGCAAAAAGAACCGGACGTTTTCAGCGACGAGCTGCCGACCCGCGAGACTATCCAACTGTTGAAGCGCATACGAAAAGAAACGGACTCCCTCGTGATTACGGGCGGGGAGCCAACTTTGCGGGCGGACATCGAAGAGTTGGTCGAGGCGGCCCGGTTTGCTTGCAAATACCGCTCGCTGCTGCTGATTACCAACGGCACGTTGCTGGACCGCAAGCCGCGGATTCTGCGGGCTGTGACCGGGCTGGTGGTGAGCTTGGATGCGCTGGCGGTGGATCCGACGAATCCGCTATCGAAACCGGCGGCGCTAGGGAAAGTGCTGGAAAACCTGGAACTCGCGAAGGAACAACTGGGCAGCCCGAGGCGCATCACCATCAGCACGGTAATCGAGCAGTGGAATATCGGTGAGGTCGAACGGTTGCTGGACTGGTGCGCGGAGCAGGGATTTGTGTTTGCGGCACAGTCCGCGCAGTTGGAGAAAATGCCGAATCTAGCGCTGCTGCAAAACCCGAAGTATCAAGCGCTGGTGGACAAGATTATCGAGCGGCGACGCCAAGGCACGCAGCCGATCAACGGCACGCCGCGGACGATTGAAACATTGCTGCGCTTCGGTGATTTCGAGTGCTATCCGACGATGTTTCCCCGGGTGTATCCGAACGGTGATGTTTTCTATCCGTGCGAGCCGCTGCGCAAGGTTGCCGGCAATTTGTTGAGGGATGGGTCGCTGAAGAACATCTTCGCGCGCGGGAAGAAAATTTATGGAGATATTCCCCCGTGCCAGGGGATTTGCTACTTGTTTGGAAACGTGCTGTCGCATTATTACGTGAATGACTTTTGGGGGCTGGCAGAGGATTTCATTCGTTAGGGGAGATAGTTCGGCACCGTGCGATCTCGGCCATGGCGTGCCATCCGGTTATGGAGCGTTGGAGATTCTGCGCCGCGCTCAGGATGACAGGATCGTCCAGAAAATCGGAGAAGCTCTGTAGCCGTGACTCCAGCCGGGTGCCCGGTTGATGCCAGCATTTGAATTTCGCGCCAGAAAGTAGCTATCGCTAGCTGAGGTCGGCGATTTTTTTGTCGAGGTGGGCGAGGGCAGCTTCGAGGGACTTGCGGTGGTTGGGATGAGTGGCGGTGGCGAGATCGTTGGCGATGCGGATGCGCGATAGTTGAAGATCCTTGCGCGATTGTTCGCGCATAAGTTGTTCCGGCCCTTGAGGTCCCGAACTCCGCTTCTGTTGTGGCGCTTCCGTCTCTGCGATCTGCGATTCGACGTTCTTGCTTTCCCAGCCACGTGCCATACACATAGTGTGACACAAAATTGTGCTCATCGCTGGCGATTCCGTACAAAAAGTGGCGAGAAGGGTATCAAGCGCCAGCGGCGCGGCGCTGGGGGAGAACGGGAAGAGCGCGCCCGATGACGCCGCGGATGGTGGTTTCAGCGACGCGGGCGAGATGCTCGGCGAAAACACCGCTGTAGGCGAAGGCGGCCGTTTTGTTGGCCCAGTTGACGCGCAGAAACCAGCGGCCGTGGGACTCTTCAGCCTGCGCCGAAGTGATTTCGCTGACGGGAATTTCCAGGAAAGATTCCAGAAGCGAGTCGCGCACGGAGATACGCTCGGCGCCGACGAAAAGTTGCGCGGCAAATGACGGAGCGTCGCCCAGTTTGCATCCTCCGCCATTGACAACCACAAGAGCGCCCAGTTCGCGAGCTTTGCCATCGGCGTTGGACGCGGGCTGGGCTGGAGGCAGAAGGATGGCGCCGATAAACATGGTCAAGCCGGCGATGGCCGGAGCGTAACTGCTCCCGGCGCCGAGCGGAACGATGACCAAGCCGGCGCCGGCTACGGCCAGGAAAATGCGGAAGAGCATCCAAGAGCGGGGATTGCGACGCGCGTGCAGGATTTTTGGGATGAGCAACACCAACGCGAAAAGCGCTCCAACGGCGATATGACGAAGCCGCTGGCCGAAAGTTTCTTCCTGGGTAAGCGCGGGATCGGACGTGGTGCTCATCTATTCTGAGTTGCTCATCTTGGTCTTTTCATGCCCCATTAAGGTTCGAAGCCGCTGATTTCACGCATGCGGGCAAAAGCGCGGCGCACGTGCGGAATGGTGATCGAGCCGCCCACGATCAGCGCGACGTTGAGCGCGTCAATCACTTCCTCGCGCTTCCAGCCTTCTTCGCCGCAACGGACCAGGTGATAGGTGATGCAGTCGTCGCAGCGCAGCACCGCGGAAGCGACCAAGCCGAGCAATTCTTTTTGCTTCGTGCCGAGGGGGCCGGGTTCATAAGCCTGATGGTCGAGAGCGAAGAAGCGCTTGATGCCGAGGTGTCCGCAAGCGAGGATTTCCTCGTTCAGGTCAGCGCGAAAATTTTGAAACTCTTCCAGGCGATCGGCCATGACGCCTCCGTGGGGACCGGCTCGAACTCCAACGCACCAACCGTGCCGCTATTATGAACCAAGTTTGGCTTTCCTGTTAGGATGGCCCGCCAAGGCCAAGTAACTTCCGCATGTAACTCACTTCCTAGGTTCTTTCGAGAAGTTCCTGGGCTTGCGTGCCGAGGCCGCGGGTGCGCACGCGATACCAGATGACGATGAAGCCCACGGAAACGGCAAAGATCAAAGTGGAGACAGCGTTGATTTCGGGAGTGATGCCGCGACGCAGGCGGCTCCAGATTTCAAGAGGCAAAGTATTGTCCCGGCCGATAAGGAAGAAAGTGACGGCGATTTCGTCCATCGAGAGCGTGAAGATGAGCAAGCCCGCGGCGATCAGGGAGAGCTTGAGATTTGGAAGAGTGATGCGCCAAAACGTTTGCCAGGGCGTAGCGCCGAGATCGAGGGAAGCTTCTTCTTGAGCGCGGTCCATTTTTTGCAGGCCGGCGAAAAGCTCGGTAGTGGCGACGGAGATGAGCGCGCTGCCGTGGCCCAGGAAAACGGTGAACAAACTGAGTGGCGTTTGCGCAAGAACCGCCAGCATTAACAAGGAAAGACCCGTGATGATGCCGGGCAGAATCAACGGCAGAAGAACCAGGCGGCGAAAGAGAGCTTTTCCGGGGAAGCTAGCGCGGTCGAGAGCCAGCGCCGCTAGCAGCCCCAGCGTCAAAGAAAGGGCCACGCTACCGGCTGCGACCATTAGGCTGTTCACGACCGCATCCCAGATGGAGGCATCGGCAAAAAGCTGGCGGTACCAACCCAGCGTGAGATGGCGAGGAGGGAATCCGCCGACGCCGTCGCGATTGAAGGAATACAGAATGAGAACGACGACTGGCAGGTAGACAAAGATGAAAACGATCGCGGCATAAATGGTGAGCAGCGGGGGACGCCTGGTTGGAGTGACATGACTCATTTAAAAGACCACCGTTTTTCCAAGCGCTCGGTAAGGAAGAGCAGGGAAATGATAATGATCATGATGCCAACGGAAATCGCCGCACCGAGCGGCCAATCCAGCGCCGCGCCGAAAAGACTTTGGACCACGTTGGCGATCATCGTGCCGGAAGCACCGCCAACAAGAAGCGGCGCGAGGAAATCGCCAAGTGAGAGAACGAAAGCGAAGGTCGCGCCAGCCAGCAAGCCGGGAAGCGAAAGCGGCAAGATGACGCGCCGAAACGTTTGTGCCGAACCGGCCCCCAGGTCGTGCGAAGCTTCGACGAGCGGGCGCGGAATGTGTTCGAGAGCGGCGTAGATGGGCAGGAAAACAAAAGGCGTGTAGATGTGGGTGAGCACGAGCACGACGGCGAAAGGGCTATAAAGGAGGAACGCGACGGGCTCATGAGTGAGATGCAGGTATTCGAAGAAGCCGTTGAGCACGCCTTCGCTGCCGAGAATGGTTTTCCAGGCGTAGCCGCGCACCAAGTAGCTCACCCACAGGGGCACTATGACGAGTTGGTAGAGCAAGTCTTTCCGAGCCCCGGCATGAAACGACAGGTAGTAGGCCAGCGGATAGCCAAGCAGAACAGAACATAGCGTCACCGATGCCGCGATGCGCACAGTGCGCAGGAGGACTTCGCGGTAGACGGGCCTGGAAAAAAGCGTCGAATAATTGTCGAGGTTCCAGTGGTGGACTAAAACCTCGTTCTGGACAGTCCAGAAGCTGTGCGCGAACATCAGCGCGTAAGGGAGCACCAGGAATAAGCCGACCCACAGCAGCGGGGGGACGGAGACTAGCGTTTTGTACGCGCGCGAGTACATGAGCAGAGTTAAAGTCGATTGCTAACAACTACTCCTGGACACGTATGGCATCCGCGGCTGAGAAAACAAAATCGTGTTCACCGGTGAGCGGACCGTGAGTGGAAATGCGCACACGCAGGAGCTGGCCGCCGCCGCATTGCACTTCGAGCAATTCAGTCGCGCCATTGAAGAATTGCTGTCGGAGCACGGCGCGGAAGCGCACCGCTCCCGCAGGATCGGCAGCTTGGTCGGCAAGACGGATGGCCTCCGGTCGCAACGAGAAGATCGCGGCGCCGCTCGGCTCGTTCACCGGCCACTGTAACGCTCCGCATTTGGCGGTGCCGCCGATAATTTCGCCGCGCAATAAATTGGTCTGGCCGATGAACTGCGCGGTGTACGCCGTGGCCGGGTGCGCGTAAATCTCGCGCGCCGAAGCCACTTGCTCCAGAGCGCCATCCCGCAACAGCGCAATGCGATCGGAGAGCGCCATGGCTTCCTCCTGGTCGTGAGTGACAAAAAGAAAAGTGATGCCCAGTTCGCGCTGCAAGGCTTTCAATTCGCTTTGCATCTGCTTTCGCAAATTGGCGTCGAGAGCGGACAGCGGCTCGTCGAGCAGAAGAAGAAGCGGACGATTGACGAGCGCGCGCGCGAGGGCCACGCGTTGCTGCTGGCCGCCGCTCAGCTTGGACGGGCGGGAGTCCGCGAACTCCGGCATCTTCACCATGCGCAGCGCTTCATCGACGCGGCCGCCGATTTCCGATCCGGAAACCTTCTTGACGCGCAATCCGTAGGCCACGTTCTCCCGCACGCTCAGATGCGGAAACAGCGCGTAGTGCTGGAACACGGTGTTCACGCGGCGGCGATAGGGCGGAAGGGTGTCCAAACGGCAGCCGCCCATCCAGATTTCTCCGGCACTAGGCTGGTCGAATCCAGCGACCAGGCGAAGCAGAGTCGTCTTGCCGGAGCCGCTTTCGCCAAGAAGAGTGAGAAATTCTCCGGAAGCGATATGCAACGAAATATCCTTCAGCACCTCGCGGGCAGCGAAGCGCTTGGCGAGGCCCCGCACTTCCAGCAACACTCGACCGGCGCTAGCCGCGGTCTCGGCCGAACTCGCAGCAGAAGGATTCACTGAGCGGCTTTGACCTCATTCCAGATTTCGTTGTACTTCGCGCGGCGAGGAACGTCCTGCCAGAAATAGATTCGTTGCATGTAAGCATCCGGATTATCGAGATGCAAGCTCTTGATTTCTTCGGGGGTCAAAAACTGGGCTGCCCCCGGATTCGCCGGAGTATAGTGCGTCACGTCGGTAATCTTTTTTTGCGTTTGCGCTTCGATCATGTATTCCAAGAACTCCGTGGCGAGTTCTTTCCGGGAGCTCGCGGCCGTAATCATCAGGTGATCCATCCAGCCGGTAGTATTTTCTTTCGGAATGGTTTCGCCGATGGGAAAATGAAGTTGGCGGAGCTGATTGGTCATCAGCGGCCAGCCCATGGCGGCGATGACTTCATGGTTCTCGAAGAGATTGGTGAGTTCTCCTCCGGTGGCCCACATTTTGCGAATGTTGGGCTTCAACTCGATCAGTTTTTTCCTGACGGCCGCGAGCTGGTCATCGGTGAGATTGTAGAGTTGCGAGGGATCGGGTTGGTCGTAACCCAGCACTTGCGCGGCCATGTAGACAGTGGAAAGATCGTCCCACACCGAGAGCTTTCCTTTGTACTTGGGATCCCAGAACACCGTCCAAGAGTCCGGCGGTTCGGCGAATGCCGTAGTGTCATACAGCAGCGGGTCCGGTCCCCACATGAAAGGGACGCCGTAGACTTGCCCGTGGGCTTTGACCAGCGGCAGATCCCGGAGCTTTAAGGAGAGCTGCGAGTAAGAAGGCAGCTTGGCCAAATCGAGAGGCGCAGCCAGCCCGCTGCGGGCGATGGACGCGGCTACGTCGCTCGAAGGTGAAATGACGTCGTAGTTCGCGGCGCTTCCGCCACGCAACTTGGCGACCAGCTCGTCGCTGGAGCCCATATAGGAAGCCCTGATCTTCGAATGATGGCTTTCTTCGAAGGCTTTTACGAACGACGGATCAGCATAGCCTTCCCAAACCAGCAGGCTCAGAGATTCTTCTTTTTTCTTGCAAGCGCCGCATGCCCAAGCGAGCGTCAGAATTCCCAGAAGAATGGCACGAGATCTCATTGCACCTCCCGGTTATTTTGCATCTGCTTGGTAGACCAGCCGCCCGCCCACGATGGTGGTGATCACCTTGGTGGCCGCAATCCTCCGCGGAGGAATATCGAATACGTTTTGCGAAACGATGATCAGGTCGGCGAGCTTGCCGATCTCGAGTGAACCTTCCGATTTTTCGCGGCGGCCGGCAAAGGCCGCTCCCAGCGTATAAGCATCGATGGCTGCGGCGACCGTCAAACGTTGTTCGGGCACAAAACCCCCTTCGGGTTTGCTTTCGAGGGTCTGGCGCGTCACCGCGGTCTGTATCCCTTCCCACGGATTGAGGGTGACGACGGGCCAATCGCTGCCAAAGCAGAGGTGGCCTCCTGCATCGGCGATGCTTTTCCAAGCCCAGGCTCGCGAAGCGCGATCAGCTCCGGCATTGCGTGCCCAGACCTCCAGCGTATCGGCATCGGGATAAGAATGAAGCGGCTGCATGCTGGCGATGACCGCGAGCTTGCCGAAGCGCGGAATGTCGGATGCCGCAATGGTTTCGATGTGTTCGATTCTCGGCCGGCGGTCGTGCTTGCGGTTGCGCGTTTCGGCTTCTTCGTAGGCATCCAGTGCCGTCCGCACGCCCAAGTCGCCGATGGCGTGGGTAAAAAGCTGCGAACCGCGCTTGTCCAACTCCGCGACCGCCGACTTGTACTTTGCAGGATCCCAGAAGAGTTTGCCTTTCAAAGAAGGGTCGTCGCCGTAAGGCTCGAGCATCGCGGCGGTGTGTGATTCGACGACGCCATCCAGCATAAATTTGACGGCGCTAGCGTCGATCCATTCATCGTGGAATTTCCCGTGGGCGTGCTCAATGGCGTCGCGGTCCTGAGGCCGCAGCTCGGGAGGATTGAGGAAGTAAGCGATGTACATGCGCAGAGTAAGGTCGCCGCGATGGCGCATTTCGTTAAAAAGATCGAGCAATTCAAAATCGCCGCCAGCGCTGTGCACGCGAGTGAGGCCATTCTTATTTGCCCATTTCATGCCCGCGCGCAGAGCCAGAAGCTTATCGTCGCGGGTTGGCTTCGGAACAATCTTGGCGACCAAATCCTGAGCGGCTTCTTTTAGCGCGCCGGTGGCCTCACCTGTTTGGGAATCGCGGACGATTACGCCATTCGGTGGATCGGCAGTGTCTCCCTTGATCCCGGCCATCAGAAGAGCTTTCGAATTCGCCCAATAGGTATGCCCGTCATAGCCTTCGAGAAAAACCGGGCGGTTCGGGAAGATTTCATCGAGATATTTCTTGTGCGGCAGCGTTTCGGCTCCGAACATGGCGTAATTCCAGCCGCGGCCAAGGATCCAGTCGTCTCCGGGATGCCCGGCGGCATATTCGCGCAAGCGTTTTTGAATGTCGGCGGGGTCTAGAGCGCCTTCGAGATTCACGCGGCCGAGGCTGAGCGAACCGTCGATAAAGTGAATATGGCAATCGGCGAAGCCGGGAAGCACGAGTTTTCCGCCGGCGTTGATTACTTTTGTGCCCATGCCGCGCCGGCTTTCAATTTCAGGATCTTCGCCGACGGCGACGATTTTTCCGCGATAGATAGCCACTGCTTGAGCCCAAGGCTGCTTGGGGTTTTCCGTGTAAACACGGCCATGCACGATAATGATGTCCGCCGGTTCGACAACGCGGCTTTGCGCTTGTGCGAGCGAAAAAGCGAACAAGAAGAGCGTCAGCGGTCTAAGAACGACGCGAAGTTGGAAAGTCTTCATCGGCATGCGGCCCTCAGCATCAAAATGTCGGCGGCGTGTTGATCCACAGCAGCCAGGTTTCCGTCCGTCCGGGATTCTTCCAGCGGTGCGGAGTCGAACTCTCGAAATAGAGGCTATCGCCGCGCTTCAAATGATAATGCTCCTGGGCGTCGAGCCAGATCTCAAAATTTCCGCGCAGTACATGCAGGAATTCCTCGCCTTCGTGCGAATAGGATTCACCGCTCCCGCCCCCGGGTTTGATGCGGAAAAGATGCGGTTCCATCACGGTATTTCCCCAGGCCAACAACTCCATGCGCACGTCCGGGGTGGTCTCCAGGACTTTTCGTTGATGGGGGCGCACCAAGCGCGGGTGGTCGCCAGCCGTTTCGAACAGGGATAGAATGTTGGTGCGGTAGAAGCGGGCGATGCGGCGCAGCGTGGCAATCGAGGAACGCATCTGGCCGCGCTCGAGGGCGCTGAGAAAACCGATGGAGACGCCGGTGGCGCGGGCGACTTGAGCCAGGGAAAGTCCACGGCGGATTCGCAAGCGACGGAAACGCTGCCCGGGGAGAAGCGAGCTCTGCGTCGGAGGAGAAACCACTCCTTGGCGCTTGAGCACGTGGACGATCGCAGCCGGATTGAGGCCACGGGCACGGCGCAGGAAAATCGCGCGCTGCAACGAGCGCACGTCCGATTCCGAGAACAAACGGTAGCGGCTCCGCGTGCGCTGCGGCGAGACCAGACCCAGGGCCTCCCAAGCGCGCAGGGCCGAGGAGGAAATGCCCACGCGGCGGGCCACTTCACTGATGCGCAGCAAGCGCGATGGTTTCGGCGCGGCTGATGCGTTGGATAAATTCTTTCTGCTTGACACCGGTCCCGGCTTTCTCTAAGTTTACATGATTATAGTAAGGTTTGAGGGGCAGGAGCAACCACGAAGAATTAATCCTCGAAAGATTCTTCCTGGCATTAGGGGTGAGGTTATGAAGGTTGACGCACGATTCGGGCAACTGCGTTCGTGGTGTTGCCGGAGCATCTTACTAGCCACGGCCTTGGCGATGGCATTTTGCTTCACGGCGCCATTTGCCGGCGCGCAGAGCACGGGCGGGCGCATCCGCGGCACGGTGACGGATCCGAGCGGCGGGGCCGTCACGGCGGCGACCCTCGAACTGCTCAACGAGGGCACGCACGCCACGCGCGAGGTGCAAACCGGCGCGAATGGCGAATACATTTTTATTGAAGTGCCCGTCGGCAATTACGAAATCGATCTCACGCTCCAGGGTTTCAAGAAGTATGTCCGCAAGGGAATTGTGCTGGACCTCAACGAGGTTCTTACTGTCGACATCGCCCTGCAGCTTGGAGGTTCGACCGATATCGTCGAAGTCACGGGCGCGCCTCCCGTCGTGGATACGACTTCCACGCAGCTGGGCGCAGTCGTGAACGACCGCTCCTCGACGCAACTGCCTCTAAATCAGCGCGACGTCTATCAGTTGCTGCAGTTGCAGCCCGGCGTGCAGTCGCAGCTGGGCAACGATCTCTTTTACGGTTCGGATAAGGCTGGCGTGGTTACTGTAAATGGTGGCCGCGGGCGGTCCAACAACTATTCCGTGAACGGCGGCGACGGCAACGACCTTTTTGTAAACGGACCTGCGATTGAGCCTTCCCCCGACAGCATCGAAGAGTTTCGCGTCATCACCAACAACTTCGACGCTGAATACGGCCGCAATTCCGGGGCGGTCGTCAACGTGGTGACCAAATCGGGCACCAATGACCTTCATGGCAGCTTTTACGAGTTCTTCCGCAACGATGTGCTGAATGCCAAGGCCTTCACGTTTACTCCGGCGCCCAAGCCGGGATTCAAGCAGAACCAGTTCGGCGGGACCTTGGGGGGGCCGATCAAGAAGGACCGGACGTTTATCTTTGGTTCGTACGAAGGACGCCGGATCGTCAAGGGCATCGATTCGCAATCCGTTTTTGTGCCGACCGGGGCGGAGCTGAACAACGGGGATTTTTCGTCCGGGTCTCCATTTACGGGTGCCCTCAGCAGCCCGACGGTGGCGGGGATGCTGAATGACCGCCCCGGCTGCGCGGCTGCCGTCGCGGCTCAGGGTGGTTTACCGATAGCGGTCGGTAATAACTTCGGGGGAACCTATGATCCGACGACTGGTGCCTTGCTCTCCCCAGGTATTTTTACCAACTTCAACACCAAGGTGGATAACCAGATACCGACGGCGTGTTTTGATCCGGCGGCGGTTAGCTTAATGAATCAGAAGTACGTTCCCGGAGCCGGCGGAACCGCCAGTTCGGTCATCACGGTTCCCAACAACCGAGACCGGGGCGATCAGTTCCAGATTCGCTTGGATCATTCCTTCACCAATAACCAGAAATTGTCGGCGTACTACTACTTTGATGACGACCTAACGCTTGATCCGTTTGCAAAATTTCAGAGCTTTGGAGCTCCACTGGGTACTTTCCCGAGCACTTACGCGACGCGCACGCAACAAGTCAACTTCAGCCACACATCGACCATTGGCTCTAAGGCGGTAAACGAAGCGCGCGTCAGCTATTTCCGGGAAGGCCAGCTCAAGTTCAATACTCCGGTGTTAACCAACGCCGTTACGGCTTCGTGCGGGACGGGGGCAGCCTCCGCATTCTGCTTTACCGGTCTAAGCGATTCCGCCACGATAAACGCCGCTTGCGCCGCGGGGGCCACAAACACGGCGGACTGTGGCATTCACTCCGGCCTGGGGTCCAAGTACGAAGGCGTGCCGTTCATCTCGATTGGCGGGACGGGCCTCGCCATTGGCAACAACGCGGGAGGCCAGTTGCCTCAAGTTGGCAATACCTACCAGTTCTCTGACAACTACAGCCGGGTCGTCGGCAACCACAGCTTCAAATTCGGCGGCGACGGGCGTTACCAGAGATTCGACCAGTTTCTCATTTTCGACATCAATGGTAGTTATACATTCCTGCCCGGCGGAACTGGTGACGTAGGATTTGATAATGCCTATCCGAACTATTTCCTGGGCTTGTCGAACTCTTATTTACAAGGGTCGCCACAACATGAACTGGTGCGCAGCAAATCCGTTTACCTCTTTGCACAAGACAGCTGGAAGATAAAGCCGAATGTGACGCTGAATTACGGCGTGCGCTGGGAACTGAATACGCCGCTGGCGGATGCCGGCCAGAAAGTGCAAGCGTTCCGGCCCGGAGAGCCATCCACCATCTATCCTGGAATACCGGGCAACGACGCCGCCGGAGTTACTCCGCTAGGAATCGTTTTTCCGGGAGATAAGGGCGTCCCCAACGGTTTGACCCAGACTTACTACAAGGCCTTTGCCCCGCGCCTTGGCCTTAACTGGAGCCCGGGCGCGCATGATGGTTGGCTGGCTAAGCTGACCGGGGGACCGGGAAAGACCAGCGTGGGCATGGGATATGGAATTTTCTACAACCCCATCGAGCAACTCGTGCTGGAGCAATTCAGCGCCGAGCCGCCCTTCGGGGGCAGTGAGAGCATTATTGGGAATTTCCTGCAGACGCCCTTCGTGGATCAGACCGGCGGTGTCCATCCGAATCCGTTTACGGGAGTCTTGAATCCGCCGCGTGGCACACCGATCGATTGGACCAGATTCCTCGGCAGCACATATTTTGGAGACTTCCAGCCACATATGCGGCCGCAGTATTCGGATCAGTACAATTTTACAATTAAGCGGGAGCTGCCCGGCGACATACTTTTGCAGGTGGGATATGTCGGTTCCGAGGGGCACCGCTTGCTGGCCATTTACGAGCTCAACGAGACCGTCAATCGGAAAGACGGGGCCAATACTTGCTTGGAGTTGAATTCCATTATGGGAGCCGGAACTTGCGGGCCGTTTGGCGAGGACACTGTTTATTCCTTCATGCTACAGGCGGGCCAAAGTATTGATCTCCCCTATTACAATCCCGGCGGGCCAGGCGCAACAGGGCCGAACGTTCCATGCCTGCCGGTGAACACTCCCGCAGGGTGCCACTACACCAATACCACTGGGGGCGCCGTACCCATCACCCTTTCTGGACTCCGGTTCTATTCTTCGCCGTTTTGCAATCCGTTGTCCGGGGCGGGTTGCCCGGCCACGCCGCCGATCGTCGGCATCTTTGCCGAGGATACCGTAGCGAAGTCCAACTACAATTCGTTGCAGGCGCTATTTGAGAAGCGGTTTTCTCATGGCTTGCAGTTTCAGGCTTCCTATACGTGGAGCAAAACGATGGACAACGCGTCCAGCTTCGAAGATGCGCTGAATCCGTTCAACTTCAATGCGACCTACGGCTTGTCTAAATATGACGCGCGCCACCGCTTTGTTCTTAATTTCGTTTGGGACCTGCCGGTGCCAAAGTATTCCGGGTTCAAGGGCAAGGTGCTTGATGGATGGGAAATGTCCGGCATTGAGAGTCTGCAGAGCGGCTTCCCGATCCGCATTACCTCGCAAGCCGACAACGAGCTGTTGGACAGCACGTTTAACTTCGAGGCGGCGGGTGAACCGAATTTGACTGGCCCCTTCAAAACGGTAAATCCGCGCAGCACGGTCTGCCAATTTGGAACCGGTCCACTCGCCCCGGGAGCTCCACCGTGCGTGCCAGTTTCGGGCTATGTGTTCGATCCCAACCTGTTTGATAACTCATGCACGCCGACGACCCTGGTGCCAGCTTGTGCCCCAGGAAACAACCCAGTCGTTCTGGGCACCATCGGGAATGCGCCCCGCTCGATTTGTTGCGGGCCGGGCATCAACAATACGGACGTAAGCTTTAACAAATCGACGCAAATAGGCGAGAGACTACGCATGGAATTCCGAGGCGATATTTTCAACGTGTGGAACCACGCGCAGTTCTATAGCGTGGACGGCAACGTGGGCAATCAAGGCGCCACGTTCGGCCGGCCACTGCATGTCCACGATCCGCGGCTGGTGCAGTTTGCGTTGAAGTTCCACTTCTAGCGCGAGCGGGGGGACCGCAAGGCTTTCCGAGGCGCCCTGGCCAGATCGGGGCGCCTTCCTTCGTCTGATAAAATCGGCACACACTGACCGCAGGGAACAGACCTGCCACGGGCAACCGCAAGACGGCCACCCACTACGGAGCAAGAAATGCACGACGCACTGCAAAAGGAAATCGCCAACTACCGGAAACGCACCGCCAAATCGGCGGCCGCGCACCAGCGGGCTCTAGAGCGTATCCCTCTCGGAGTAGCCAGTAACTACCGTCACTACGAGCCCTATCCTCTTTTTGTGAAGGACGGAAAGGGCAGCAGGATTCATGACCTTGATGGCAACGAATACATCGACCACAACCTGTGCTTTGGCGCGCTGATGGCGGGGCACGGCCACCCGGCGGTGGTGAAAGCGGTTGAGGAAAAGCTGCATGCCGGAACCACTTTCGGAATGCCCCACGAAGAGGAATGGGAACTAGCCGAAGAAATCTCGAAGCGCTATCCGGTTGAGATGGTGCGTTTCGGCTCGAGCGGCACGGAAGTGACCATGCACGCCTGCCGCATCGCGCGCGCCGCCGCCGGCCGCGATAAGATTCTGAAATTTGAAGGCTCTTACCATGGGCTGCATGACACCGCGCTCGTCAGCGTCAAGCCCAAAGCGGAGGAGTACGGGGATCCCGACGCGCCCACGTCCGTGCCCGGAGGAGCTGGCATTCCGAAGGGCTCACTTGAAAATGTGGTGGTCGCCAGCTTCAACAATTTGAAGAGTGTTGAAAATCGCTTTAAACAGTATCCGGGCCAAATCGCCGCCATCATTCTCGAACCCATCCTCATGAACGTCGGTCTGTGCTTGCCGCAACCTGGCTTTTTGCAGGGACTGCGCGACATTTGCACCAAAAACGGTTCGTTGCTGATCTTCGACGAAGTGAAAACCGGCGCCAAGCTGGCCTGGGGCGGCGCGAGCGACTTTTTCGGTGTAAAGCCGGACATGATCTGTCTGGCCAAGTCCATCGGTGGCGGCTTGCCACTGGGAGCGTTCGGAGCGAGCCGCGCGATCATGGATTTGATCTCCGAGCACAAGGTTTTTCACGGCGGCACCTACAATACCAATCGCGTCGCCATGGCCGCGGGCCTTGCGACTTTTCGCGAAGTCCTCACGCGTGAAAATTACCAGCATGTTACGAAGCTCAGCAAGACTCTCACCGAGGGCTATCGCGCCATCGTCAAAAACTCCGGCTTAGAAGCCTATGTCGCCAGCGCCGGCGTCAACGGCGCGTTGATGCTCTATCCAAAGGAAATTCAGAACTATCGCGACTGGACCAAGATCGATAGCGATCTTTGGCGCCACTACTGGTTCTCCATGGTCAATCGCGGCGTGCTCGCCCAGCCCTATTGGTGGGACGAGCAGTGGACCATCTCCGTTCAGCACACGGAGGCTGATATCGACAAGCACCTCGCGGTATTCGAGGAAGTCGCGCCGGCTCTCGCCAAAGCTCAGCAAGATCGCGGCATGGCCTTTGTCGGTGCCGCCGGTCACTAAGCGCAGCATCTAGAAGCCGGGCTTTTACCGGTCCTCTGTTTCACTGAGCTGCTACCGGCGCCGCGAAATCATCGGGAGAACAAATTTTGGCTAGCCAGGTCACCACTCGGACGACAGCGCCAGCAACATCACAAACCCCGGGCCTGCGCCGCGTGCTGGGACGCTGGGACCTCGTGCTCCTGTTCGTTGTCGCGGTTTTCAATCTCAACGTCGTTCCGTCCATCGCCGCCAATGGCGGCGTAACCGTGTGGCTCTGGATTATCTCCCTCCTGCTTTTTTTCTGGCCGCAAGGCATTGCCGTGATTGAACTTGCCGACCGCTACCCGGGCGAAGGCGGTGTTTACCTTTGGGCCAAGGAAGTCTTTGGTGACTTCCACGGTTTTCTCTCCGGCTGGTGTTACTGGACCAATAACATGATGTACGTCCCGACCATCATGCTTTATTTCGTCGGCGTGTTCGTCTTTGTCCTGGGAGCCGGCCACGAATCGCTCGCGGACAGCAAGCCCTTTACCTTAACGGCTTCAGTGGTTTTGCTTTTTCTGCTGGTGATTCTCAACATCTTGGGTCTAGGCGTCGGCAAGTGGCTCAACAATCTCGGTGCCATCGGAACGTTCTTTGCCGCGGCTGTCCTGATTGGCCTGGGAGTCGTGATTTGCCTGCGGTTTGGCACCACGGTAACGACGGCGGATTTCCGGATTCCCGCCAACCCCGGTTTTGTCTTGAACTCGTTTGGGGTGATTTGTTTCGGCTTGGTCGGCCTGGAACTCGCCTCGGTCATGGGCGACGAAATCGAAAATCCCCGAAAAACTCTTCCTGGGGCGGTGGCTTGGGGCGGCTTGCTGTCGGGACTGCTTTACATCGGTGCGACTCTAACTTTGCTCATCGCTGTAAGCAAGAGCGACATCAGCGTTCTCCAAGGCATCGTGCAGGCCGTCGGCCACATGGCCAACCGCGTTGGAGTCGGCTGGATCGTCGCGCCTTTCGCATTCCTTTTGAGCATTTCCATCGCGGGAATTGGCTCCGCATGGCTCGGCGGTTCGGCGCGAATCCCGTTTGTCGCCGGCCTGGATTCGTATATGCCCTCCTGGCTTGGCAAGATTCACCCGAAGTATTCGACGCCGTACGCGGCGCTCATCGTCCACGCGACAGTGTCGCTCATTCTGGTGGTGATCAATTTCTCATTTACGGGCGCGGGCGTGCAGGAGACGTTTCAAAAATTGTTGTCCCTGGCCGTAGTACTTCAACTGATTCCCTTTCTCTATATGTTTGGTGGGCTATTGAAGATCGCCCTCACTAATTCTTTTCAAAGAGGGCGCTACGGCAAAACGACCCTAATCCTCGCGGGGTTCAGCGGATCGGTCACCACGTGTCTCGGAATCTCCCTGGCTTTCTTTCCGGCTCAGCAGATTAAGTCGCTCCGGTCCTACGAGATCTGGATGTTCGGAGGCACTTTGTTTTTTATCGGGCTCGCGGCGTTTTTCTTCTTCGTGTACGGCCGGCGCAAAGCCGCGCGGAAATTAGCGGCGGCCGCCGCGGCCGCCCTGTGAATTGATTTGGGAGGCAGTTATGTCGAGTATTGCGAAAACGGTCGTTC